>JALHQB010000138.1 GCA_022842185.1 Acetobacteraceae bacterium | reverse complement strand
GGTGGCGCCCGCCGCCGTTGCGGCACCGCCGCACGCGCCGCGCTGGGCACCGCCCGACATCGCGGTGAACACGCCGCCATCGGGTCTGGATGACCGCCGCTGGCGCGACCTGCGGCGCGGACGGATCACGCCGGAGCGCAGCATCGACCTGCATGGGCGCCGCGCACAGGATGCGCATGCGGCGGTGCACGCGTTTCTCGCCGGCGCCTATGCGGATGGGCTGCGCTGCGTGGCGGTGATCACCGGGCGGGGGTCCTCCACCGAGGGCGGGGTGCTGCGTCGGGAATTGCCGCATTGGCTGAACGCGCCTGATCTGCGGCGCATCATCCTGGGGGCTGCGCATCCGCACCGGGCCAATACGGGTGCCGTGCATGTGTTGCTGCGGCGCCGGCGATAGAGCGTGATGGGTGGGCCTTCGTTCACCAACCCCGCTGCAGATTTCCTCCCCGCATGATTCAGACCGCCGGAGCATTCGCGTCTTCGGCCATCGCGCGGTGAGCATCGCCGCAACGGCCGGGCGCGCCGGTCCGGCGCACCCGCGGCAGCCGAGACGGCTCTGAGGGACCGCGAGAACCTCAGCGGCCGATCCGCAGCTCCTCGACCGTGCGCTGCGAGTCCTCGGCCGATACGCCAAGGCGTGTCATCGCGAAATCGGCCATGCCAAGCGCGATCTCCCGTTCGCCCATCACCACCAGGCCCATGCCCTGTTCGCGTTCGAGGAAGGCCGCTTCCTCATCGTCATGCGCGCGGGCGGCGGCGATGATGGCGGGGTTGGCGGCGCGTGCGAGGTCCAGCACGCGTCGGCATCCCGCGGCCTCGGGCATGGCGAGCACGATCATGCGGGCGGTCTCCGGGCGTGCCGCGTGCAGGACCTCGGCCCGCGTCGCGTCACCCCAGACGACGGAGACGCCCGCGCGGCGCAGCGCCTCGGCGGCGGCGTGATCGGCCTCGATGACGACATAGGGCTGGCGGTGGCGCTGCAACGCCTGGGCGACGATGCGCCCGACCCGGCCATGGCCGATCAGGATGGCGTGGTCTTCCAGGCCCTGCGGCGGTGGCCTGGACAGGCGCGCATGGCCATGCCGCTTCTGCCAGGCATTGACCCGGCGCGCGCCTGCGCGCCAGAGCGCCAGCCGGTCGGCCAGGACCTGCATCAGCGGCGTGGTGAGGATGGTCACCGTCACCGCGGCCAGCAGCGGTCCCCGCGTTTCCACTGCCAGAAGCCCCGCGGTGATGCCGAGCTGGGCGAGCAGCAGCGAGAACTCGCCGATCTGCGCCATCGCGCCGGCGACGGTCGCGGCGGCCGGCAGCGGCACGCGCAGTGCCAGCAGCAGGCCCAGGATGGCCCCGCCCGTGCCGAGCAGCGTCGCGACCAGCGTCGCCATCGAGGCGCCGGGCAGGGCGAGGATCGCCCCCGGATCGACCAAGCCGCCGATCGAGACGAAGAACAAGGCGACGAACACGCGCTGCAACGGCACGGTATCGGCGGCCGCCTGGTGGCCGAGCGGGCTTTCCCCCAGCAGCACCCCCGCGAAGAACGCCCCGAGTGCGGGCGAGACGCCAAACAGCGCCGAGGAGCCGAAGGCGGTGCCCAGTGCGGTGACGATCACGGCAAGTGTGAACAATTCCCGCGACCCGGTCGCGGCGACATGCGCCATGATCCGTGGCAGCAACACCCGTCCGCCGACCGCCATGGCGGCCAGGAAGGCGAGCAGTTGCACCATTGTGCCAGCCAGCGCCGAAGCGAGGTCGCCGCTTTCCTCCACATCCGCAAGGCCGGGCAGCAGAACCAGGGCGAGCACGACGACAAGGTCCTGGACCACCAGCCAGCCCAGCGCGATGCGCCCGGCTTCCCCACCCAGGCGCCCGCGTTCGTCGAGCGCGCGCGTCGATACGGCGGTCGAGGAGATGGCCAGTGCCAGGCCGAATATGATCGCGCCGGTCCAGCCCAGGCCGAAGGCGAGCGCACCGACCGCCCCGCCCAGCGCCGTGCCGAAGGCGACCTGCGCCAGCGCCCCGGGCAGGGCGATGCGCCAGACGGCGAGTAGGTCCCGGGCGCGGAAATGCAGGCCCACGGCGAATAGCAGCAGGGCGACGCCGATCTCGGCGAGGGCCGCGGTGATGGCGGGATCGGCGACAAAGCCGGGAGTGTATGGCCCGACCACGATGCCCGCGACGATGTAGCCGAGCAGCGGCGGCAGGCGCAGCATCCTGGCCCCGAGGCCGAACGCAAAGGCAAGGGCAAGGCCGACGACGAGCGTGGCCACCAAGGGTCCGGCATGGGTCATTGCGGTCAGGATACCGATTTGCGGCGCGGCGTCTGCCCGAGGGCGCGTCGCTGTCCGATTGTCTAGGGTCCGCAGGGGTTGGAATGGGCGAACTGCCGCGGGGCTTCCTTCCTGGGCGCGGCTGGGCTATGCGGTTGCGCGACGGACCCGTAGCTCAGCTGGATAGAGCGCTGCCCTCCGAAGGCTGATGTCAAGGGCGGCTGGTCTTTAAGTGATGACGAAAAGGAGTTCGTTTACAAAGGTTTGCGAGAAACGCGAGTA
>JALHQB010000137.1 GCA_022842185.1 Acetobacteraceae bacterium | reverse complement strand
TCTGAGCGCGCTCACGGCACCCGCCGCTTCGCCACCCCCACCGACAGCGTTGCCGCCGCCAGATCGAACGTCGCCGCGGAGATGTTCCGCGCCATCACGCGCACCGTGTTGTTCGACCAAACCGCCGCATCGAGCTCGATGAATCGCGTCGACGACACCAGTGCCGCCTGCGCGAGGTCGCCCGCCCGCGCCCCGCTCACCGTGACGTCGATCAGCGCCGTCGCACCCGGTGCCAGGTTCGGCAGATCCCAGGACACTTCTGCGGCGAACTCGCGCCGCCCCGACCCAAAGACCAGCCCCGACAGCAGCGGCGTGCCGTTCAGCACGGGCGGCGCGGCCTCCGGCAGCCCGAAGAGACGAAGGGCCTGCACCTCGACCGGTCCGTCGAAGCCCACGATGCCCAGCTGCGCCCAGGCGACGGCTGGCCCGAAGCGCAATGTCTGCCGCCGGTTCAAATTCGCGTCGTCCATGGGCGCCCCGGCCGTCCAGACCTTGCCCGGGGCGCTCCATACCATGGTGGTGATGGAGGCCAGCACGTCGCCCGCGATGTTCTCGCGGATGGTGCCGGCGCCATCGAAGCACCGCGCGAAGAGGCGTCCGCCCGAGGCGTTGCCATTCAGCCAGTGAGCAACGGCCACCTCCTTGACCTGGGACACGTCGAGCACCCAGCCGAGGCCGCGCTGGGCGCCCAGCGTGACGGCGCGGTCGGTGACCGCGACATCGTCCAGGCCGTTGAAAGAAAAGTCGGCCAGGAAGGTCGCCGAGGTCGTGGCGGTGGAGATCATCGCGAGCCCCTCCACGCCGATCTCCGTCGCCGACTGGCGGAACGCCGCCGCCCGCGTGTTCGGCACGCCGGCGAGAAAGCGCTGAAACCGCGACGCCGGCGCCCGGTGCCGGTTGATCACCGCATTGCCGCAGCGGTTCGCCGTCGCCGTGTAGTCGATGCCGACCAGGTAGGTGTTGGTCCAGGCGATGTCGTACTCGCAATCCTGCGCCCCGGCGGTGTGCCGCGCCGCCATCGGCGAGCAGGCTTCCATGCGCATGTTGCGGGCGATGATCGCGCTGCCCGAGGTCTGGTTCAGGAAGGGGATGGCGATGTTGCTGCCGGCCTGGCGCAGCTCGAAGTTCGGCGCGTCAAAGACGTGGCGGTTGTGGTTGGTATAGGCGCCGGGCTCGTTCCCAAACCGCACGCCGAACCGGTCCTGCGCAGCGTTCACCCCGGTCGCCTGGGCGAAGTGGCCGCCATAGTAGCGGATGGAAGTGTTCCAGGCGGTGGCCGTCGCACACCAGATGTCGAGCCCGATGCGGTTGTTGACGATGCGGCCCAGCGTGAAAGTGCTGTCCTCCACGCCGCGGCCATCGCCCAGCGTGCGCATGCCGATGGTGAAGCCTTCGACGCGGCGAAGCTCGATCTGGCTCGCATCGACGTTGCGCACGGTGATGCCGATATCGGCCTCGGACGACCAGTCCGACAGCGTCTGCCGGATGACGTTCAGCCCGGTGTAGAGCTTCTCCGCGTTGCGGACGGTCCCGCCATCGCCCAGCACCAGCACAGAAGTAGGCGCGGTGCCGGTGTACCGGATGGTCCCCTGCATGATCAGCCCGCGCGCCCCGCCCGGCAGGGTGACGGTGCCGGAGACGTTCCAGGTGCCGGGCGGGATCATCGCGAACTTCTGGTCCGCGCCGGCGCGATCGAAGGCCGCCTGGATGGCGGTGCGATCATCCGCCACGCCGTCACCCAGCCCGCCGAAATCGTTCGGCAGCACCGCCTCGCGGTCCCGTAGATACTTCGCGAAGTCGGTCTTGTTGAGATTGGCGTTGAGGACCAGCAGGTCGTCGATGCGCGCAGGCATGGCGGGCCTCCTACAATGCGGTGGCGGTGACCGGGCCGGCGAAGGCGGAAGCGTTGCCCTCGGCCGAGACGCTGCGGAGCCAGTACCAGCGGGTCTGCCCGGTGGTGAGACCGGTGCGGTCCCAGGGCAGCACGGCCGGCTCGCTGACCAGCTTGGTCGCGGCAGCCAGGCTGGCGCTGCTGGCCTCGAAGACCTGCAGCCGGACCGCATCCGCGGGAAAGCCGCCGGACAGGCGCACGCCGCCCGCGATGCCGGTCGCGGCCAGGCCCGACGCGGCGGCCGGCACCAGCGCCTCCCGCCACCCCGATACCGCCCCGCTGCGCGCCTGGGCCCGCACCCGAAAGGCGGTCGGCTCCCCGGTGGGGATGGCGACGGCTGTGGCGCCAAAGCCCCCTGCGTATCCCTGCCACACGGCGACAGAGGTGGGACGGAACTCGATCTCGTAGCCGGCGAGATAGGCGGAGCCGACCGCGGACCAGGACACGGCGATCGTTGTGAAGGTCACCCCGAGCGGCGCCTCCACCAGGATGGCGGCCGGCGCGGCGATGACTCCCGGGTTCGGCAGCACCACCGAGGGGTTCTGCCCCGTCGCGCGCTCATCCGTCGCCGGGTTCCACGTCCAGACGGCGGGGTCCTCCTCGGCCAGTTGCAGGTTCACCCCACCATCCGGCGCAAGCGCCCAGCCCGTCACCCGCGCCGGAAATGGCGTCAG
>JALHQB010000136.1 GCA_022842185.1 Acetobacteraceae bacterium | reverse complement strand
GGTGCTGGGGCTGGGCGCGGCCCCGGACGCGCTGGCCGCCGCGACGGCCGGCGCCGCGGCCGCGCTCGCCGCAGACCAGGCGAGCGAATTCGCGCTGCTGGCGGATGGGATGGCACCGGGGCTGGCGGCGCATCTCGCGGCCGGCATCGCCCTCGGGGCCTGGCGGTTCGATGCGCTGCGCACGAAGGACGGGCCGGCGCGGCTGAAGCGGCTGGTGGTCCATGCCAACGACCCCCCGGCCGTGGAGAAAGCCTTCGCAGCACTGGCACCCGCCATCGCCGGCTGCCTGTTCGCCCGCGACCTGGTCGTCGAGCCTGCGAACCGCCTGACCACCCGCCGCTTCGCCAAGCGGCTGGAGGCGCTGGAGGCGGAGGGCATCGAGGTGACGGTGCATGGTCGCAAATGGCTCACGCGCCATGGCTATGGCGGGTTGCTCGCGGTGGGTGGCGGCAGCGCCAGCCCGCCGCGGCTGGTGGTGCTGCGCTGGCGCGGCGTGCTGCCGGTGCCGCCGGTCGCCTTCATCGGCAAGGGAATCGTGTTCGACACCGGGGGCATCTCGATCAAATCCGCCCATGGCATGGAGGCGATGCGCGCCGACATGGCCGGCGCGGCCGCCTGCGCCGGGGCGATGCTGGCGCAGGCGCGGCGGCGATCGCCCGCGCCGGCCATCGCCGTGCTCGCGATCGCCGAGAACGCGACCGGCGGCGCCTCCTACCGGCCCGGCGACGTGATCCGCACCGCATCCCGCCGCACGGTCGAGGTGATCGACACCGACGCCGAAGGCCGCCTGGTGCTGGCCGATGCGATCCACCACGCGATCCACGGGTATCGCCCGCGCGCGGTGATCGACCTCGCCACGCTGACCGGATCGATCGTGACCGCGCTGGGCCATCACCGCGCCGGGATGTTCGGCACCGACGCGGCGCTGATGGCCGCCACCGCGGCGGCGGGTGAGGCCGTGGGCGAACCGTTGTGGCCTATGCCGATCGGCGCGCGGCACCGGGAGGATTTGGCGTCGGACATTGCCGACCTGAAGCAATGCGCATCGGGCCGGATGCAGCCCGATGCCTGCCACGCCGCCGCCTTCCTGCGCGAATTCGTGGGCGACCGGCCCTGGGCGCATCTGGATATCGCCGGTGTCGAGACGGCCGAGGACACCCATGCGCTGGGTCCGGCCGGGCCAACGGGATTCGGCGCACGGCTGCTGGACCGGCTGATGGCGATGCGCTTCGAGTCCGAGCCGTGAGCGAGATCGGCTTCTACCACCTGACGCGCACGCCGCTGGTCCAGGCCTTGCCGCGCCTGCTGGGCCGCGTGCTCGGCACCGGTGGCCGCGCCTTCATCCTGTGTGGCGACTTGGATCGCGCCAAGGCGCTGGATGCCGCGCTGTGGACGGCGACGGACCCCGACTGGCTGCCGCACGGCATGGCGGGCGGGGAGAACGATGCGCTGCAGCCGATCCTGATCGGGACGGTCGATATCGCGCCCGGCAATGGGGCGCGGTTCCTGTTCCTGGTGGATGGCGCGTCATCGGCGCTGTTGCCGGGCTATGACCGCGTGCTCGACCTGTTCGACGGTGCCGATGATGCGGCCGTCGCCGCCGCGCGGGGCCGCTGGTCGGCCGCCAAGGCGGCGGGGCATGCGCTTGCCTATTGGCAGCAGGGGCCCTCGGGGTGGGCAAAGAAGGGCTGACCTGCCCGTCCACACATGCGAATTCGTCTCATCCCGGCTTTCTCCGTGAACCCGCATACTGGATAGTGGCCGGCACAGGTTACCGATGGGCCATAGCGCGCGTGACGTCCGCGTTCAGCCATGATGCGAGTCCGAGGACGTGAGGCCGATGCCCGTTGATACCGCTGACGACGATCCCCGGCATGTTGCTGCGCCGGGCGAGCGGACGGTCACGACCATCGGTCGGGGCGGCGCCGACACGCTTTCGGGCCACGTTATCGACTGTGCCGGCGATTCGCGCGCGGTGGCGTGCTTCGCTGCCGGCACCATGATCATGACCGCCACCGGTGAGCGTGCCGTCGAGACGCTGCGCGCCGGCGACATGCTGGTGACGACCTTGGGCTTCGGTGCGCCGCTCAAGCCGATGCGCAGGCTTGGCCATTGCGAGATCGACCTCGATACAGATCCGGGCGCCGACGACCTTGCTCCCATCCTGGTCCTACCGGGGGCGATGGGCGCTGGCGTGCCGCACCGCCCGCTGCGCGTGTCGCCGGACCATGTTCTGCTGGTCGAAGGCGCGTTGATCCCGGCCAGGCTGCTGGTGAATGGCGAGACGATCTGCCGGATGCCCGCCAGAGGCCGCATCACCTACTTCCATGTCCAGTTCGACGCGTATGAGCTCATTCTGGCCGAAGGTGCGCAGACGGAATCCCATGTCGATCCCGGCAAAAGCGAGGGTCTGGAGACTGCCGGTGTCGTGCAGAACCTGCGCCGCCTGCCGCGCGTCACGGAAGGTGCGCCGCTCGACAAGGCACGGCTGGCCATCGCGCGGCACTGCGAAGGCAGCGGGCAGGATCCGCACGGCGGGTGAAAGCCCGGAGCGACTTTCGCCGGACCGCGCCATACCCTTGTTGGATCGAACATCTGCACGCGCCTGACTGATGCCGGCGAGGCGCGATCTGACCTAGCAGGCTGCTGAAAAACGGTCGTGGCGAGTGATGAGACGTGATTCGCTCTGGCGGTTGGGTCGGAGGTTGGGATGCGCGGTGCGGACGAACGGACGGAAGCCTTGTTCAGCTATGT
>JALHQB010000135.1 GCA_022842185.1 Acetobacteraceae bacterium | reverse complement strand
CGGCTGCCGAGGGCGGCGGGATCGAGGCGGCTGCGCCGAGTGCGCTGGGGGGCGCCCCCGAGCCCAAGGCCGCCGATCCCGCCGCCCCTGATCCTGCGGCGCAGCCGCCGGCCGAGGGCGAGCCGAAGAAGGAAGGCGAGGCCGAGCCGAAGGCCGAGGACAAGGACAAGACCAAGGAAGGCGAGCCCGCGCCGCTCGATCCGAAGGACTACGTTTTGTCCGATCTGCCGGAGGGCATCACCGCCGAGGACCCGCTGGTGGTGAAGTTCCTCGAAGGCGCGGCCAAGGGCGGCATGGACAACGAGAGTGTCAATGCCGTGATCAAGACGCTCGGCCCCGCGATGGCCGAGCGCATGAATGCCGGCGCGGTGGCCTACCGCACGTTGCAGGAGGAATGGCTGACTTCGGCCATCAACGATCCTGCGCTGGGCGGCGGCTCGCGCGACAAGCTGGATGCGGCGGGCACGCGCATCAAGCAGGCGATCAACACGCTGGGTCTCCCCGACGACATCGTTGCCGAGGGGATGCAGCACTTCACTCTCACCGGGGCCGGCAACAGCCGTGGCATCCTGCGCATCATGGGTGCCATGGCCAGCCGCCTCGTGGAGAAATCCGTTGTGCAGGGCAACGGACCCGCGCCGACCGGGAATGCGGCTGACCGACTGAACCGGCTTTACCCGAAGTCCAGCAAAAGCGCCTGATCGGCGATAGGAGGTAGAACAAATGGCTACTCTTGCAAGCAACTTTCTGACGCTCGCCGATTGGGCGAAGCGCCAGGACCCGGACGGGACCACGGCGGATGTCGTGGACCTGCTGTCGCAGAGCAATCAGATGCTCGAAGACATGCTCTGGACGGAAGGCAACCAGACGGACGGCCACCGCACCACCGTCCGCACCGGCCTGCCGACCGGCACGTGGCGTATGCTCTACCAGGGCATCACGCAGTCCAAGAGCACGACCGCGCAGATCACCGACAAGTGCGGCATGCTCGAAGGCATGTCCACGATCGACAAGGCGCTCGCCGACCTGAACGGGAACACCAACCAGTTCCGGTTGCAGGAGGACGCCGCGTTCTACGAGGGCCTGTCGCAGCAGATGCAGGAAGCGATCCTGTATTCCAACTCGCTGAACACGCCCGCGCAGATCATGGGCTTCACCCCGCGCTATTCGTCGCTGACCGGCGCCGCCTCCGGCGGCAACATCATCGACATGGACGGCGTGGGCAGCACCAACACGTCGATCTGGCTGATCGGCTGGGGGCCGAACTCCTGCTTCGGGATGTTCCCGAAGGGCAGCAAGGCCGGGTTGCAGCACGAAGACCTGGGCGTCGAGACCGTCTATGACGCGGCGAACAACCCCTACCGCGCCTACCGCAGCCACTTCCGCTGGGATGCGGGTATCTGCGTGCGCGACTGGCGCTACATCGTCCGCATCGCCAACATCGACGTGACGCTGCTGAACGGCGGCAGCGCGGCCAACCTGATCGCCGCGCTGATCGCGGCCTGCCACATGGTCCCGACCGCCACGTCGATGATGTCGCCGCACCAGACCGCGACGCGGCCGGCCGGCGTGCTGGGCGCGACGCGCTGGGCGATCTACGCGAACCGCACCATCTCGGCGGCGCTCGATCGGCAGGCGCAGTCCCGCGACAACATGCTGCTGCGCTACGACCAGTGGGATGGCCGCCCGGTGACGACCTTCCGTGGCGTGCCCATCCGCACGGTGGACAAGCTGCTGAACACCGAAGCGCGCGTGACCTGAACAAATCGGGGCGGCCTTCGGGCCGCCTCGTCTTCCCTGCAACCGAGTGCCGCGCCAAAGGCGCATGGAGAACAACCAAATGATCATGGACCTGAACCTGACGTTCGATGGCGACGGCACGACGCCCGCCGCCATCACCGTCACCCGCGACAGCACCAACGTCATCGACATGGGCGTGGCCGCCGAATACAGCGTCGGCGAACCCCTCGCCGTGACGGTGCAGACCGATGGCCTGTTCGCGGCGGCCGGTGCCGGCACGCTCACCATCGGCCTCGCCGGCAGCCCGGACAACTCGGCCTGGGTGACGTATGCCAGCACCCCGGCGCTGTCGATCGCGCAACTGAACAGCCGCGTGGTGGGCGGCCAGCCCTACGCCATGGCCTGGACGCTGATCCCGCGTCTGCCGGCCGGCGCGCGGCCCCGCTACTACAAGCTGATCTATACCGTCGCCACCGGCCCGTTCACGGCCGGCGCGGTCCACGCCTTCGTCAACCTGGGGCGCGACCACGAGGAAGCCTACCCGCGCAACTACAGCGTGACCGGCATCGCGCCGTAAGGCGCGTCCTCGCGAACGTGTAGGCCAGGACCCTACGCATTCTGTTCAACCCTCACGGAGTAAGACAAAATGGCCAAGGACACCACGCAGTATCCCACCGGGCGGTATGTGCTCAATCAGAAGGCGCACATGCCGCGCACCCCCGGTGCGGATGTCGAAATGCTCGAAGGCGGCACCGAGATCGTCTATGACGGCAAGCCCGGCCCGCACATGGATGCGCTCGATGATGACGCCCGGCTGGCCAAGGCGATGGCCGGCCAGCAGGACCTTCATCCCGAGAACAAGATCGCCCTGACCATGGGCAGCGCCGAGGATCGCCGCACCGAGGCCATGGTGGTCGCGGTGACGAAGGGCATCACCGAAGGGCTGGCGGCTGCCATGCCCGCCATGGGCGCGGCCATCGGTGCCGCGCTCGTGGCGGCGATGACCAAGGGCGCGACGGTGGAGGAAGCGAGCAAGCAGGCTGCCGCTGCCGCCACGGCCGCCGCGCCCGCGCTGCCCGGCGTGCCCGCGCCGCTG
>JALHQB010000134.1 GCA_022842185.1 Acetobacteraceae bacterium | reverse complement strand
GGCCCGAGGCGGTGACGCTGTTCCTGGCCGGCCAGCAGCGCATCCGCGCCGGCCGCCGTGCGGAGGCGCTGGCCGCCTTCCGGGCCGGCGCCGCCATCCTGCGCGCCCGGCAGATCGGCCTGTCGGTGCCGTTGGTGGTCGCCTATCTCGATGCGCTGGACCAGGAAGCCAATGCCAATCCGGGCCTGGCACCGGGGTTGCGGGCGGAGATGTTCGGTGCCGCGCAGCTCGCCCAGCGGTCGAGCACGGCGCGCTTCGTCCAGCAGGCCTCGGCCCGGCTGGGTGCATCCGAAGGCAATCCGGCGGTGCAGGGCGCGGTGCGCAGCCTGCAGGATGCCGACCGCGAATTGCGCGAGATGTTCGCCGAGCGCGATGCTTCCGGATCGCAGAACGCCGCGCTGGATGAACGCATCGCCGCCGCGCAGCAGCGCCGCGCGCAGGCCGAAGGCGAAGTCGCCGCCGCTGCGCCGGGCTACCGGCAATTGCTGCTGGCATCGGTCGATGCGGACAGCGTCGCGCGCGCGCTTGGCCGTGGCGAGGCGCTGCTGACCATGCTGCTCGGTCCGCAGCAGGGCTTCGTCATGGTGGTGCGCGACGGCCGCGTCGATGCGCGCCGCATTCCACTCGGGGAGGAGGCCGTTGCCACGCTGGTCAACCGTGTGCGCCGGTCCTCCGAACTCGGCGCGAACGGCATCCCGCGCTTCGACACCGATGCGGCGCATCAGCTGCACCGGCTGCTGGTGGCACCACTCGCCGCGACGCTGAACGGCGCCGAGAACCTGGTGGTGGCGCCGGACGGGCCGCTGCTCGCCCTGCCCTTCGGGATGTTGCTGGCACAGCCGGTCAGCCCGGATGCGCTGGGCACCGGTGACTGGCTGGTGCGCCACCATGCGATCGTGCATGTGCCATCGCCGCAGACGCTGGTGACGCTGCGCGCGGCCGGGACGGGCTCAACGGCGCCGTTGCCTTATATCGGCTTCGGGGATTTCGTGCCGCCCTCGGCAGCGCAATTCGCCCGCGCCTTCCCGGCAGATCGCTGCGGGACCGATGCGCGGCTGGCGACCGGCCTGGGGCGGCTGCCGGGGACGCGGGCGGAGGTGCTGACGTCCCGCCAGTTGCTGGGTGCGGCGCCGGACCGGGCGATCCTGGGCGCGGAATTCACCATCCCCTTCATGCGGCGCCAGCAGCTCAACCAGTATCGCGTCGTCCATCTGGCGACCCACGCGCTGCTGCCGGGGGAATTGTCCTGCCTGACGGAACCGTCGATCGTCGCCTCCCCGCCGGCGGGCGCGCCTTCGGCGGACCCGTCCTTCCTCAAGGCGAGCGAGGTGCTCGATCTGAAGATGGATGCCGACCTGGTGATCCTGTCCGCCTGCAACACCGGCGGGCCGGGCGGCGAAGGCGGCGGCGAGGCGCTGTCGGGTCTCGCCCGCGCGTTCTTCTATGCCGGGGCGCGCGGGCTGATGGTCACCCATTGGGCGGTGGACGATGCCGCCGCCGCGCTGACCGTGGCCGACACGCTGCGGCGCCAGCAGGGCGGCGCGACCTCGGCCGCGGCGTTGCGCGGGGCACAGTTGCTGATCCTGAACGAGGCTGGGCGGAACATCCCCGCGGACTTCGCCCATCCCTACTACTGGGCGCCCTTCGTCCTGATCGGCGATGGAAGACGTTCGTAGGGCCTTCGAACGCGCCACGGGCTGGGGTCATGGCTGATGGAGGCGCGGCGTCCTGGCATTCGAACCCTCGGCCCGATGCCATGCATCGGGCCGGGAGCGCAAAGCGCGACCGCGCCCAGACGATCAGCCATGCCGAACGCGCCAGTGCATGGCGCGCCAGCCAAGCGCACGGATGTGCGCGCCGGCGCTTGAGGCACAACAAAGAGCAAGCGCACGGATGTGCGCGCCGGCGCTTGAGGCACGGCAAACATCCAAGCGCACGGATGTGCGCGCCGGCGCCTGAGGCACGGCAAAGCCCCCGGGGGTCCATGCAATGGACCTCTGGTGACGACAATCTCGCCAAGAGGTTGTAGCATCGCCGCACTGCCGAAGTCGCAAGCCGGAGACCGCCTCAGCCCATGCTGCCAGCCGAGCTGAACACGAAATACGAGGTGCGCGGCACGCTCGGCGCCGGTGCGATGGGCACGGTCTATGACGCGGTGGACCGCATCATCGAACGACGCGTCGCCATCAAGGTCGTCAATCGCCCGAACGAAAGCGACCCCGAGGCGGTGGAGGGCCACGCCCGCTTTCGCCGCGAAGCCCAGGCCGCCGGCCGGCTGGCCCACCCCAACATCGTCGGCGTGTACGATTACGGGGAGAACGCCACCCAGGCCTGGATCGTGATGGAGCTGGTCGAGGGCAATTCGCTCAAGGGGCGGCTCGACAAGAACGAACGCTTCGCCGTTCCCGACATCGTCCGCATCATGGGCGATGTCTGTGCGGGGCTGCAGTATTCCCACCAGCGCGGCGTGGTGCACCGCGACATCAAGCCCGGCAACATCATGTTGACGAATGAAGGCCAGGTGAAGATCGCCGATTTCGGCATCGCCCGGCTCGAAAACTCGTCCATGACGCAGGTCGGCACGCTGATCGGCACGCCGTCCTACATGGCGCCCGAACAGTTCCGCGGCGAACCGGTGGATCTGCGCGCGGACATCTGGTCGTCCGGCGTGATGCTCTATCAGTTGCTGACCGGGGAAAAGCCGTTCGAGGGCGGCTTTTCCGCGGTGATGCACAAGGCGCTGCACACCGAACCGCCGCCACCGTCGCAATTGTCCGTGACGACACCGCGCGGCTTCGACGCGGTGATTTCGCGCGCCTTGGCGAAGCGCCCGGAGGACCGGTACAGCTCCGCGGCCGAATTCGCCGAGGCGATCCGCCAGGCGGTCAACGCCCCTGCCCCACCGGCGCCGGCGGGCCTGCCGGGCCTGCCGGGGCTGAATGACGACGCGACGATGGTCTCGGCGCGGCCAGCCGGCGGCGCCCCGCCCCGCCCCACACCGCCCGTACCGGCCCCGCCCGCCGGCGGTGGCAAGGGTGCGCCGATCGGCCTGATTGCCGGGGGCGCCGGCGCGCTGGTCGTGGCCGGCGCCGCGGCGTGGTTCTTCCTGATGGGTCCGGGTGCGGGCCCCGACCCGGCGCTGGTCGACCAGCAGCGCCAGGAACAGGTCGCGCGCGAAGCGGCGGAGGCCGCGGCCCGCGACGCCGCCGCGCGCGATGCCGCCGCACGGGAGGCAGCCGCCCGGGACGCCGCCACGCGCGAAG
>JALHQB010000133.1 GCA_022842185.1 Acetobacteraceae bacterium | reverse complement strand
CGCAGCTTGGCCATCTCGGCGGCCGGCAGGGCGCGGGTGGGCAGCGGCAGGCGCACGCGCTTGCCGGCGACACCGGACGGGCCGGGCTGGAAGGCCACCTGCACCTCGGGGTCGGCATGCGCGATGGCGCGCAGCGCACCGGCGGTGGCGCGCTTGAATTCTTCCTGACGGGTCAGGTCCTGCTTGCCGCTCATGCGGGCGCCTTCATGGCAAGGGCGCGCTGGCGCGCCGGACGGGCGTCGATCGCCCCGATATAGCGCGCGAGCGCTGGCGATGGCTGGAACAGGCCGAACATCGCCATATAGGCGAGCAGCCCGCCGACCGTCAGGTCCGCGGCGGTGAAGCGGTTGCCGACCAGCCAGTCGCGGCCGCCAAGCGCGGCTTCCACGCGCGCCAACACGCCCGGCAGGTCGGGCCAGCCCAGCGCGGTGGGCGGCGCGGGTTTCGCGCGCGGGAAGGCGGCATCCGCCATGGCGGGTTCCGCGACGCCGGGTCCATAGGCCATCCAGACCTGATAGGCCGCTCGCTCCGCCGTGCCGATCGCCGGCGCCAGGCCGGCGCCGGGGACCAGGTCGGCGACATAGGCCGCAATGGCGACCGCTTCCGTCACCACCACATCCCAAGACCCGTCCGGCCCGCGATCGATCAGGGCGGGCAGCTTGCCCGCCGGATTGACCGCGAGAAAGTCGGCCGCCTTGTGCGTGCCGGCCTCCAGGTCATGCCACTGCACCTCATACGGTGCAGCGGCTTCTTCGAGCAGCCAGAGGCTGCCCATCGACCGGGACTTCGGCGCGTGATGGAGAAGGAAGCGCGGCGCCATGCTCACCCCGCCTTGCGCATCAGCCCCGTCGAGACTTCCTCGTTGAAGCAGCGCTGATAATACTCAGCCACCGTGGACCGCTCCGCCTCGTCGCACTTGTTGAGGAAGGTCAGGCGGAAGGCGAAGCCGACATCGCCGAAGATGCGCGCATTGTCGGCCCAGGTGATGACGGTGCGCGGCGACATGACGGTGGAAATGTCGCCGGCGATGAAGCCCGCGCGCGTCAGGTCGGCCAGGGCAACCATCGCCTCGACCTGCTTCTTCATCTTCGGATCGCCCTCGGCGCCCATCTTCGCGAGCACGATCTCGGTTTCCTGCTTGTGCGGCAGGTAGTTCAGGGTCGCGACGATCGACCAGCGGTCCATCTGGCCCTGATTGATCTGCTGCGTGCCGTGATACAGGCCCGTGGTGTCGCCCAGGCCGACCGTGTTGGCGGTCGAGAACAGGCGGAAGTACGGGTTCGGCCGGATCACCTTGTTCTGGTCGAGCAGCGTCAGCTTGCCCTCGACTTCCAGCACGCGCTGGATCACGAACATCACGTCCGGGCGGCCGGCGTCATACTCGTCGAACACCAGCGCGCAGGGGTGCTGCAAGGCCCAGGGCAGGATGCCCTCGCGGAATTCCGTGACCTGCTTGCCGTCCTTGAGGACGATCGCATCCTTGCCGATCAGGTCGATGCGGCTGATGTGGCTGTCGAGGTTCACGCGGATGCACGGCCAGTTCAGCCGCGCCGCCACCTGCTCAATATGGGTGGACTTGCCGGTGCCGTGATAGCCCTGGATCATCACGCGCCGATTGAAGGCGAAGCCCGCGAGGATGGCGAGCGTCGTCTCCTTGTCGAAGCGATAGGTGTTGTCGATCTCCGGCACATGCTCGGTGCGGATCGAGAACGCCGGCACATCCATCTCGATGTCGACGCCGAATGTCTCGCGCGCCTTGACGATGGTGTCCGGGGCCTCGATGGCCGAGGTCGGGCGGATTTCGGAAATCTGGGCAACCTTGTTCATCGCAAGTCCGGTTCCGTGACGGTCGAGGGACATACTAGGCCCGTCCTGCCCGCACGGCTACCCGGCCGCGGCCGCTTCCTGCTGCGCGGATGCCGCCGCGCGGGCCGGGACCCGGCGCTTGAGCAGGCTATAGGCCTGATTGATGTCCTTCAGCTTTTCTTCCGCGCTGCGGTCCCCGCCCGTCGCATCGGGGTGATGGGCCTTCGCCAGGTCCTTGTAGCGGCTGCGCAGATCGACCTGGTCGATCGGCCAGGGCAGGCCCAGCAGGTCCAGCGCGGCGCGCAATTCGGGCGGGGGGTGGTTCTCCTCCCGCGGGCGGCGCCGGGCCGTCGGTGCCTCCTGCCCCAGCACGGAAAACGGGTCGCGCAGCAACTCAGGGTCGAAGCGCCCCGCGCCCCCCAGCCGGCCGAGCGGCCAGGACGGCCGCTGCCACGATGTGTCGGACCGCAGCGCCTGCTCGATCTCGCTCGCGCCCATGCCTTTGTAATAGTCCCAGGCGGCATTGTAGGCGCGCACATGGGCCAGGCAGAACCAGTGGAATTCGCGCAGGGCGCGATCGCGCGGCGCCCGGTAAACCCCAGGCTCCTGGCAGCCCGGATGCTCGCAGACACGCGCGGGTGCGCCGTCATCCGCAATCTCACCCACGTACTTCCTGCCAGCTCGGCGCATCGGACCGTTATGGTCAGCCACGGCGCATCCCGCAAGGCATGGATACCCCTTGGCAGCGCGCGCTTGACGAAGGACAACGCCGCATCATGACCACGCGCGCCGATCGCATCCGCACCGTCCTCGAAGCCGCCTTCGCACCCGCCCGCGTGGTGGTGGACGATGACAGCCACCACCATGCCGGCCATGGCGGCGCACGACCCGAAGGACAGACGCATTTTTCCGTCACCGTGGTCTCGCCGGTCTTCGCCGGGCAATCGCGCGTGGCGCGGTCGCGGGCCGTGCATGCCGCGCTGGCGGCCGAATTCGATGACGGCATGCACGCGCTGGCCCTGCGCCTGGCGACGCCCGAGGAAGACGCCGCTCGCTGATGGCGCACCGCGCGTTTTGCGCCCTTGTTTGAGCGAGCATCTTCAAGCGCCTGACGGATTCCAGTCAGGCGCGATCTGCTCCGGACGCTGTTTGCAAACGCGCCGAAAGCCTCATTTGCAGCGCCGGGACCGGCCCGCACCCCAACAAGAGCATCCTCGATGGGGCAGGGGCCGGCGCGGGTCTTTTAGCCGCACGCGCGATGGCGCCGGCGGTCGATGACATCTCTCGCCCTCGCCTGCAGCCGAGGGCGGGCTCAATACTCGAACGGCAACCGCAGCCGCGCCCCGGCCGCCGGTTGCCGCAACAGCCTGTCCTCGCGCGATTGCAGGCTCGCACCATCACGCGCCGTACCAACCTGGGGTTCGGCCGGGTCGATCAGTGCGGGGTTGAGTTGCGGCGTCGCCCGCTGGACGGTGGTGTAGCGTGGCGCCTCCATATCGTGGTTCGGCACCGGGGCGGGGTCTCCGCGGGATATGGTCGCGGGTGGCGGGGGCGGCGGCAGCGGCAGCGCGGCCGGGCGACGTGGGCGGGAGCGCGGCCGGG
>JALHQB010000132.1 GCA_022842185.1 Acetobacteraceae bacterium | reverse complement strand
TTCCCACTCCTCGTCCCGCAGCCCATAGCGTCGCATCCGTCAGCTCCCACCATGCTGACCCGCTATGAATCACATCTGCGACCCGTGCCGGAATCCCCCAAATGACGACACACCCTAAGCCTTTGGTGGCGTGAGGTTTGGAGAGGGGCAAAGCCCCTCTCCAAGGAGATCATCGCCACATATATGCGCGCATGGGGCGCTGCCCTTCCAAACCACCCCAGCGGGAATTTGGCGCCCTTGGAGCAGATCGAGCCTGACTGGAATCAGTTGGGGTCGTGAAGATGCTAGATCAGGCAAGGAATTAGAGCGTTTTGCGCCAGACGTACTGGCGCAGACGCACCAACCCTGCGGGCACATGCGCGGCGGCGCACCGCTGCCGCATTCGTCGCAAAACAGTCATCCGCAATTTGCGCAAAGCCGCTAGCAGTCGGGGCAGCATTGCTGGACGAAGGCGCTGATGACCGACGACCCGAGAGACACCACCGAACGGTCCTGGATGGATCTCGAAATCGAAGATGATTTCGACGAGGAACTCGAAACCGAGATCGACGACGGCCGCATCCCGCCCGCGCTTCGCGCCCTGCTGGCCAGCCGGAGCAAGTCCACCATCGATCGTGGACTGTATTTCCGCGAGCTGTTCCGCCTGCAGGCCGAATTGGTGAAGATGCAGGATTGGGTGCAGCACAAGGGCCTGAAGCTGGTTGTGCTGTTTGAAGGCCGCGACAGCGCCGGCAAGGGTGGCGTGATCAAGCGCATCACCCAGCGCGTCAACCCGCGCGCCGCGCGCGTCGTGGCGCTGCCCGCGCCATCGGACCGCGAGAAGACGCAGTGGTATTTCCAGCGCTACGTCCCGCACCTGCCCGCGGCCGGCGAAATGGTCCTGTTCGACCGGTCCTGGTACAACCGTGCCGGGGTGGAGCGCGTCATGGGCTTCGCCGATGAAGACCAGGTCGAAGCCTTCTTCCGCGACGTGCCGGAATTCGAGCGGATGCTGGTGCGATCCGGCATCATCCTGGTGAAATATTGGTTCTCCATCACCGATGAAGAACAGCAATTCCGCTTCCTCATGCGCATCCACGACCCGATCAAGCAGTGGAAGCTGTCCCCCATGGACCTGCAATCGCGCGTGCGCTGGGAAGACTACACCAAGGCGAAGGAGGAGATGTTCGCCCGCACCAACATCGCCGACGCGCCTTGGACCATCGTCGAAGGCAACGACAAGAAGCGCGCGCGGTTGAACTGCATCGCCGACCTGCTGTCCAAGGTGCCGTATGGGGACGTGCCGCACGACCCGGTGGTGCTGCCGGAGCGTGTGTTCAACCCGAACTACGAACGGGCTACGCTTCCCACCGAGCTCTATGTGCCGGATCGCTATTGAATCCTGGAGGTCGGGGCCCTGCCGCCCCGCACTGAAGTGCGTTCCGCGCCGGACCGTCCTGGCGCGGAACGCCTACGTCTTTGGCTGATCCCGCATTTTCATTCAGTCGGACGCCATCTGCGTTAAGCTTCAGGTCACGCGGGCAGGGTGACGAAACCCGCCCCAACCGGAGGACGCCCCATGGCCACCAGCATCGCCGCCGAACGACGCCTGCTTGGCGACGACTTCAAAACCATCGAGCCCAGCCACTACCCCGCATTGGGCGACCTGCCTGCTGAGGACGTCCTCGCGCTCGCACGGACATTGCGCGAACAGCGCAACCGGCTGCGCGGCATGGTGCACACCAACCGCCGCGCCCGCCGCGGCAAGGGTGAAGTGCGCGCGACCTCGGGGAATGATGAAGCGCTGGGGCGGCGCAAGCAGGTCTATGCCGCGGCGCTGAAGCGGGTGAATCACCGGCTTGATGCGTTGCACGGGCAGGCACGCCGCGCCTGGCACGCCGCCGCCCTGCGCGATGTGCTGGAACGCAAGCGCGCCATGGCCGCGCCCCATCCGACGGGTGGCGATACGGCGCATGCCGGCATGCACGCCAAGCCCAGCCGCAAGCGCACGGTGCGGACCGACCCGCGCGAGATCGGCCGCGTGTCGCAATTCGTGAAGAACGCGCAGGCGAAGCGGGACCGCTGAACCTCAACTCCGCGTTCAAGGTCCGGGCGGCGAACGGCATCCCTGTTACCAGCGTCAGGCGCTGGCTGGGGCCGACGCCGCGCATGCGGCGCGCCGAGAGTACGGGGTGACGCCGGAGGCGTAAGCCCACCAGGATACCAACGGTCCATGAAATGGGCCGCTGGTATGAGTCACGCCGAAGACCCGCCCCTGCCTCTCAGGGCGCAGGCACCGCCCTCGGCATCGCCCCGCCTGGGTCGTCAGCGCACGACGATCGGTCGCCTTGCGATCACTGCATCCGCCGCTGCGGCCGACCCCATGACGTAGCGCAGTTCGTACTGGCCGGCCGCATCCGGCACGGCGAGGTCCCCCTGCGTCGCATCGCCCGTGACGGAGAAGTAGTTGATGTACTGGTCGCCGGCCGCCCCCGGCGCGACGATGGCAATGTAATCGCCACTGCCGCGCGGCCCGGTGAAGCCGACCTGAATGGTCGCGCCAGCGGCGGCATCGGCGGGCGCTTCCAGCGTCGCGGCCGGCGGCGTCGCGGTGATGGGGCGTCGCGCGATCACCTCCGCGCCGCCCGACGCGACCAGGACGTAGCGCAGCTCATAGGTCCCGGCCGTGGAGGGAAACTGGAAGGCCACCGCCTCCCCTTCCACATAGGCCCATGACCCCTGGATGTAGGCATCGGCGGGGGCATCGGGCGCGACGATGGCGATGAAGCTCCCCTGCGGTGCCTGCGCCGGCGTGAAGCGGATGGTGACGGGGCTGCCTGCCATCCCTGACTCCGGCCCGGCCAGGGTTGCGCTGGCCGCCGTGACCAGCAGCGGCCGCGTGGCGAGCGGGGTGCCGTCCACGCCCTCGACGAAGCGGATCTCATAGGGGCCGGGCGACGCCGGCGCGGCCAGCGACAGCGGGCTGGCGGCATCCTCGATATAGACGAAGCCACCGCTGATATAGGCGGCCGGTGGCGCGCCCTGCGGGACGATGCCGATCCACGACCCGGGGGCGCGCGGCCCAGTCCATCGCACTGCCACCGGGCTGCCAGCCGGTGCCTCGGCGGGACCGTCGAGCGTGGCCGTGACGGGCGTGACCGTCAGCGCGGCGCGCCCGATCGGCCGCGCGGCGCGGGCGAGGACGTATCGCACCTCATAGGCCCCTGGCGCCGCCGGCACGCGCAGCGTCGCGGGGCTGCCATCCCGCGTCCAGGCGTAATGCCGCGTCTCGGGTTCCTCCTGCCCCTGGCCCACCGGCGCGACGACCAGGTAGTCCCCCGGCTCGTTCGGCCCGGTCCAGGTGACCTGTACGGTGGCGGTCGCGCCCACGCTGCCGCTGGCCGGCGTGACCGTCGCACTCGGCAAGGCGTCATTCAGCGGGACGATGATCTCGGCCGGCGCGCTCGCCGTTACCTCCACGGTCACGGTGCCCACACGGTCCACGGTGGATCCCGTGACGACATAGCGCCCGGGGGGGAGGGGGAGGCGTGCCGCGGCGCCTTCATGCACCGGCGTCTCCTCGCCTTCCCGCACGACGGTGAAGGTGGCGTCGGCCAAGGTCGGACCACCGTCGCCGCGCGTGGCGCGCAGACCGATGCCCCGCGGCGCCGGCGCCGTGGCGGCGGGGGCCGG
>JALHQB010000131.1 GCA_022842185.1 Acetobacteraceae bacterium | reverse complement strand
GCCCGGCTGGACGCCGCGGGCTGGCGCGTGCCGTCTGGCGGGCGCGTGCGCGAACGCGAAGGCCGGGCCCTGTCGCTCGATTTGTGCTTCGTCGGGTCGGATGCGTTGCAGAAGGCGCTGGCCGAGGCGGTCCAGGGCGACCTCGCCCGCATCGGCATCGCGGCGCGGCTGCTGGGCGAGGATTCCGGCACCTCCGAATCGCGGCAAAGGTCCGGGGATTTCGGCATCATCTTCGGCAATACATGGGGCGCGCCCTATGACCCGCACGCCTTCATGGGGTCGATGCGCGCGCCATCCCATGCGGATTTCCAGGCCCAGCGGGGGCTGGCCGAGAAACCCGAGATCGACCGCCGCATCAGCGCCGTGCTGGCCACGCAGGACGAAGCAGAACGCGCCGAGACATATCGCTGGCTGCTGACCACGCTGCATGATTCGGGCGTGTATTTCCCGATCTCCTACCTCACCAACAAGGCGGTGCAGCGTAGCGGTCTGCCCCCGGTCCCGTTCGGGGAAACGCGCAGCGAAATTCCCTTCGACCGCATGCGCCGGACCTGACCCGCGATGCTGCATTTCCTCGCCCGGCGGCTGGCCGGGCTGCTGGCGTTGCTGCTGGTGGTGTCCTTCGTCTTCTTCGCCATGCTGCGGCTGGGGCGCGGCGATCCGGCGCTCGACTATCTGCGCCTCGCGCAGATCCCACCGACCGATGCGGCGCTCGCCCATGCGCGCGCGGCGCTTAGGCTCGATCGGCCGCTGGTCGAACAATACCTGTCCTGGCTGATGGACGCGCTGCGTCTGGATTTCGGGCGCAGCTGGTTCACCGGCCGGCCGGTGGCGGAGGAGATCGCGCATTACCTGCCGGCGACGCTGCAACTCGCCGGCGCCGCGATCGGGGTGATGATCCTGTTCGGCGTGCCGCTAGGCATCTGGGCGGCAGTGCGGCGGGACCGCTGGCCGGACCAGGTCACGCGGGCCGTGGTTTTCCTCGGCGTGTCGCTGCCGAATTTCTGGCTCGCCTTCCTGCTCGTGCTGCTGTTCGCCGTCACGCTCGGCTGGTTGCCGGCGATCGGGCGAGACGGGCCGGCCAGCATCATCCTGCCCGCCATCGCCACCGCCACCATGTCCGCCTGCGTCATGCTGCGCCTGGTGCGCGCATCCGTGCTGTCCGCGATGGGCGAACCCCATCTGCGCTTCGCCCGCGCCCGCGGGCTGCCACGCTGCACCATCCTGGGCCGTCACATCGCGCTGAACGCCATGGTGCCGCCGATGACGATGCTCGGCCTGCATGTCGGCGAATTGCTCGGCGGCGCGATGGTGGTCGAGACGGTCTTCGCCTGGCCGGGGATCGGCCGCTGGGCGCTGCTGGCCATCTCCAACCGCGACTATCCGGCCTTGCAGGGTTTCGTGCTGGCGATGACGGCGGTCTTCGTGCTGTGCAACCTGGTGGTCGATCTCGTCCATGCATGGCTCGACCCGCGCGTGCGGCTGGGATTGCCGGCATGACCGGATGGCGGATCCGGGTCGCACTGACGATCGTCGGCGTGCTGGCGCTGGCGGCGCTGCTGGCGCCCTGGATCGCACCCTTTCCTCCCGACGAGACTGACCTCGCGAACCGCCTGCAAGGCCCCTCCCCGCTGCATTGGCTGGGCACGGACCATCTCGGCCGGGACCTGCTGTCGCGGCTGATCTGGGGGGCGCGGGCCTCGCTCGCGGCCGTCGCCGCGATCCTCGCGCTGGTGCTGGTGATCGGCTGCGTTGTCGGCATCACCGCGGGGCTGGTGGGGGGCCGCGTCGATGCTTTCCTGATGCGCGTCTGCGAGGGCTTCATGACAGTCCCGACGCTGGTGCTGGCGCTGTTCATGATCGGCGCGCTCGGCACCGGGTTGGTGAATGTCGTGGTCGCCATCGCGCTGTCGCATTGGGCCTATTACGCGCGGCTGGTGCGGGCGACGACGGTATCGCTGCGCAACCTCGACTACGTCGTCGCCGCGCGCATCGCGGGGCTGACGCGGTTGGGCGTGGTGCGGCGGCATGTGCTGCCGGTGCTGGGCGGGCAGCTCGCGGT
The DNA here is from genome assembly GCA_022842185.1 of Acetobacteraceae bacterium. GTDB lineage: Bacteria > Pseudomonadota > Alphaproteobacteria > Acetobacterales > Acetobacteraceae > Neoroseomonas. Next base: position 1,776 of record JALHQB010000131.1, on the reverse strand, counting down.
GCTGGCCTCGCTCGATCTCGGGCATTGGATGCTGCATGTCGCGGGGCTGTCCTTCCTCGGCCTGGGCCTTGCGCCGCCGGCGCCGGAATGGGGCATCATGATCAATGATGCGCGCCCCTTCTTCCGCGTCGCACCCATGCTGATCCTGCTGCCGGGCGCGGCCATCCTGCTGACCGTGATGGCGTTCAACCTGCTGGGCGACGCGCTGCGCGACGACCTCGACCCGGCGCTCGCCGGGCATGCGGCATGACCGGCACGCTGGCGCTGGCGGGCCTGCATCTTGCGGCCGGCGGGCACGCGCTGGTGCGCGATGTGTCGCTGACGCTGCATCCTGCGCGGGTGCTGGGCCTGGTGGGGCGCAGCGGCAGCGGCAAGACGCTGACCACGCTGGCCCTGCCCGACCTGCTGCCGCCGGGCGTCACGCGCCACGCCGGCACGGTGTCGCTGGATGGCCGCGTGCTCGATCGCGCGGCCCAGGCCGGGCTGCGCGGCCGCACCATCGGCTACATCCAGCAGGCGCCGCGCGGCGGCTTCAACCCGCTGGTGACCATCGGGCGCCACTTCACCGAGACCCTGCCGATGCGCGCCGCCGCCGCCCGCGCCCGCATGCGCGACTTGCTGCGGGAAGTCGGCTTCGAATCGCCCGACGCCATCCCGGACCTGTATCCGTCGCAGCTGAGCGGCGGCATGCTGCAACGGGCGATGATCGCCCTAGCGCTGTGCCGCGACCCCGCCTTCCTGCTAGCGGATGAACCGACCACCGATCTCGACCTGGTGGTGCAGGCGCAGATCCTGGACCTGTTGGACCGGATGGTCGCCATGCGCGGCATCGGGCTGCTGCTGGTCACGCACGACCTATCCGTCGTCGCGCGCCTGGCCGATGAGGTCGCGGTGATGGAGGCCGGTGCGCTGGTCGAGCACCAGCCGGTCGAAGCCTTCTTCGACACGCCACGCCATCCGCGCAGCGTCGCGCTGGTGAACGCGCATCGCGCGCTGTACGCCGCATGACGCTGTTCGCGATGCAGGGCGTGTCGCATGGCTATGCGCAAGGCGGCGTGTTCGGCCGCCGCCGGCACCATGCGGTGCTGGAGGACGCAACGCTTTCGATCGCCACCGGTGAATGCGTCGCGCTGCTCGGCCCGACGGGGTCGGGGAAAAGCACGCTGGGCCGCATCATGCTTGGCATCGAACGGCCGTCAGCCGGGTCCGTACTGTTCGACGGCGCGCCGCTTGTCGATGCGCGCGGCCGCATGGCGCCGGCCACACGCCGCGCCGTCCAGGCGGTGTTCCAGGACCCCGTCGGCGCGACCAGCCCGCGCTTCACCGCCGGAGAAGTCGTCGCCGAGGCACTGGACCTGCCCCGCGACGCGCTGCGCGCCCGCATTGCCGCGCTGCTCACCGATGTCGGCCTGGAACCCGCGTTGATCGACCAACGGGCACATCGGCTCAGCGGCGGCCAGTTGCAGCGCCTGTGCATCGCCCGCGCGCTGGCGCCGCAGCCGCGCCTGCTGCTGCTGGATGAAGCGGTCAGCAGCCTCGATGTCGAAACCCAGGCGCAAGTGCTCGACCTGCTGCGCACGCTGCGGCGGCGGCAGGGCATGGCCTTCCTGTTCGTCACCCACGACCTTCGGCTGGTGCGCGGCTTCGCGGATCGCTGCTACGTCATGCAGGATCGTCGGCCGATCGAGGTCGGCAATCCCTTCGGCGCCGGGCCGGTCCCGCCAGGCCTCGCCGCCGTGCGCGCGGCGATCCTGCCGATGCGGCCGGCCCGCCGCG
>JALHQB010000130.1 GCA_022842185.1 Acetobacteraceae bacterium | reverse complement strand
GGCGGCGGCGGCGGTGGTCTCGCGGGGCTGGCCCTCGGCCTCGGCGGCGCGGGCCCAGCGGTCGATGCGGCGTTCCAGGACTCGGCGCAGAGCGGCCTCCGTCGCTGCGAAGCGCGAGAGATGGGCGAGGGCTGCCTCACGCAGTCGTCCGGCCGAGGGCGCATGGCCCGCCGGGCGCGGCGTTCGCCGTGCTCGCTTGTGCTGTTCGTCGCGATCCGCCGTCATCGCGGCGTTTTCGCACGCGGCGGCGGCGGGCCCAAGCCACGCCGGTCGCGAAGGGCCTCGCGGTGCGGCCTGGCGCCTTAGTGTCTGTTTGAGAATGCGCCGACGGGCGCATTCTGAAGTCCGGCGCCGAGGCGGCTGGCGCGCCACCCCGCCGCCCGTCGTGGTCCCCACAAGCGCCGCCTTACGCCGATGTTTGATCGCGCATCTTCGTGCGCCTGGGAGCGGTCCCGTCAGGCGCGTCCTGCTCCAGGCTGCGGGCATGCGACGCCGGATCTGGCCGACACGGCGCGCGCCGTCGCCTGGACGGCCGGGCTGGGGCCGCCTATCGGAGATCGGTCGCGATCATGGAGACCGCCCCTATGCCCCAGCCCGCTCATCCGGCCGCCATCAACGGCCTGACCCTGGACCAGGCCGAAACCATTGCCACGGCAGCGCTGGCCGAGGGCCGCGCCCTGGGCCTGTTGCCGCTGTGCGTCGTGGTGCTGGACGCCGGCGGCCAGCTGAAATCGGCAAAGCGGGAGGATGGCGCATCCATCCTTCGCCCCGAGATCGCGACCGGCAAGGCGTTCGGCGCCCTGGCGATGGGATTCGGTACCCGCGAACTGGCCCGCCGGGCGCAGGCGATGCCTGGGTTCACCAACGCCCTGTCCGACCTGACGGGCGGCCGCGCCGTGCCAGTGCCCGGCGGCGTGCTGGTGCGCGATGCCAACAACGTGTTGCTCGGCGCCGTCGGCATCAGCGGCGACGCATCGCCGAAGGATGAGGAATGCTGCATCGCCGGCATCGAGGCCGCCGGCCTGCAGGCCGATCACGGTGACCCGGCCTGATATCCTGCCGGCGCGGCTGCGCAACTTTTCTGGAGAAGGGTCGTTCAACGGACATCAGCGTCACAAGGAAATGACACGATGTCCCGTTCGATCCTGCCCCGCGCCGCCGCGGCCATCTTTCTGATCGGTGGCCTGGCAGCCTGCGACACCTCTCGGCAGAGCGATCCGCCGGGGTCCGCGGTCGGCCGCGCCACTGACCGCGCGATGGGGACCAACATGTCCGGCGCGTATCCCGCGCAGCGCGACGGCACCGCGAGCAATCCTTCGGGCACCGCCGCGGAGCGGGCGCTCGACACCAGCCCGCCGACGCGGCGCAATCCTAACAATCCTGGTTTGTGACAAATCCGCGCCGGCCTTGTACCGGCGTGGTCGCGATGGGCCGGAGGGGAATACCCCTCCGGCCCTTTTCGTTTCGCACATGGCGGCCATCCAACGCATGGCCTTTCGCGCCGACGCGACTTGCGGTTAGTCTCCCGCCTTTCCGGCGCCAGCATCGCGATTGTCGCGTTTGCGCGTGGGAAATTAGCGGAGAGTGGATTTCCAAGTGATCCCCGCCCTGATGCCGACCTACAATCGTGCCAACCTCGCTTTTGAGCGGGGAGAAGGCGCGCGCCTGTGGACGGATGACGGGCGACGATTCCTGGATTTCGGCGCCGGCATCGCCACCAGCAGCATCGGCCATGCCAACCCGCATCTGACGAAGGCGATCGCCGACCAGGCCGGCCGCGTCATGCACGTGTCCAATCTGTATCGCATCCCCGAAGCCGAGAAGCTGGCCGCGCGCCACGTTGCGGCTTCCTTTGCCGACAGCGTTTTCTTCGGCAATTCGGGCGCCGAGGCGAATGAGGGCATGATCAAGGCCGTCCGCAAGTATCATGCGGAGACGGGCCACCCGGAGCGCTACGAGATCCTGTGTTTCGAGGGCGCCTTCCACGGGCGCACCCTGGGCACGCTCGCGGCCACCGGGAACGAGAAGTACCTGGCCGGCTTCGGCCCGCCGCTGGAGGGCTTCCAGCACCTGCCCTTCGACAACATGAACGCGCTGCGATCGGCGATCAGCGGCAAGACCGCCGGCATCATGATCGAACCGGTGCAGGGCGAGGGCGGCGTGCGCCCCTGCCCCGACCGCTTCCTGCAGGACATCCGCGCGGTTTGCGACGAATACGGGCTGCTGATGGCGCTGGATGAAGTGCAGTCCGGCATGGGGCGCACCGGCAAGCTCTGGGCCTATGAATGGGCCGGGATCGAGCCGGACGTCATGTCGGCGGCCAAGGGCATCGCCGGCGGCTTCCCGCTGGGTGCGGTGCTGGCGAAGGAGAAGGTCGCTCAGTACCTAAAGCCAGGAACGCATGGGTCCACCTATGGCGGCAATCCGCTGGCCTGCGCGGCGGGCAATGCCGTGCTGGACGTGGTGCTGGCGCCGGGCTTCCTGGACGGCGTGGCCCGAGTCTCGGCGCATCTCTGGCGCGGGCTGGAAGGCCTCGTCACGAAGCATCCGTCGGTGGTCGAGGGCGTACGCGGCCGAGGCCTGTTGTGCGGCCTGAAACTGACGCCGGCGGTGTCCAATGGTGACATGCAGGCCGCCGCCGTGGCCGAAGGGCTGCTGACGGTCGCCGCGGGGATGAATGTGCTGCGGCTTGCCCCGCCGCTCATCATCACCGAGGCCGATGCGGATGAGGCGGTCGAACTGCTCGACCGCGCCTGCCGCCGCATGACGCCATCCAACGCCAAGGTGGCGGCGAAGTGAGCGCAGTGCTCAAGCCGATCGACGGGGGGCCGAGCGCCCCCCGTCACTTCCTGGAGATCATGGATTTCGACGGCCCGTCGCTGCGGCACATGCTCGACCTGGGGTCGCGCACCAAGCGCGGAGAGATCACCGACAAGCCGCTGGCCGGCAAGACGGTGGCGCTGCTGTTCGAAAAGCCCTCCACCCGCACGCGCGTTTCGTTCGAAGTGGGCGTGCGGCAGCTGGGCGGCGACGTGGTGGTACTGACATCGCGCGACATGCAGATGGGCCGTGGCGAGACGCCCAAGGACACCGCGCGCGTGCTGTCACGCTATGTCGATGCAATCATGCTGCGCACCGACGATGTGCGGAAGATCCGCGAATTGGCGGAATACGCGACGGTGCCGGTGATCAACGGCCTGACCGACATCTCGCATCCCTGCCAGATCATGGCCGATGTGATGACCTTCGAAGAACATCGCGGCCCGATCGCCGGCCAGATCGTCGCCTGGACCGGGGATGGCAACAACGTCGCGCAATCCTTCATCCAGGCCGCGGCGCGCTTCGGCTTTATCCTGCGCATCGCGACGCCCCCGGAACTTGCCCCGCCCGCCGCGCTGATCGACTGGGCGCGCGGGCAAGGTGCGAAGATCGAGTTGACCAACGACCCGGTGGCGGCGGTGGCCGGGGCGCGCTGCGTCGTGACCGATGCGTGGGTTTCGATGTCCGACGAACGCGACGGCAAGGCGCCGGCGCGGCACAATCTTCTGGCGGCGTACCAGTTGAACGCGGAGCTGATGAAGCACGCGGCGGCGGATGCGATCGCCATGCACTGCCTGCCGGCGCATCGCGGGGAGGAGATCACCGACGAGGTGATGGACGGCCCGCAATCGGTGGTGTTCGACGAGGCGGAGAACCGGCTGCACGCGCAAAAGGGCGTCCTGCTGTGGGCGCTGGGGGCGATCTAACGGCTGGCGTGCCTTTTTTACCGCGATCCGTGGACCGACACCCCCCGAGACCAAATTCGAGGTTTCCAAAGGCCTTAAGCCTTTGGCGCGGCTGGGTCCGGGGAGCGACTGTGTTGTCAAGTTGCCCTCCATGGTGTTCTGGACGTGGCGATGGCGCGTAGGATGCGCAGCAGT
>JALHQB010000129.1 GCA_022842185.1 Acetobacteraceae bacterium | reverse complement strand
ATCGGGTCCCTGGACCGCGGGACCTTGGCGTTGGTCACGCAGGGAGGTCCTCACTGCGTCCCGTACCGGGAATTGTGCATTCATCTGCCACCGACCGTCGGCGTTCACCACCAAAAATTAAGGTTTCCAAAGGCCTTAAGCCTTTGGTGGGGTGAGGTTCGGAGAGGGGCGACGCCCCTCTCCGAGGACCGCGCGACACGCCTACGTCCGTCGCACATTCCAAGGATAAGGCGACGACCCTTGTAGGATGCCCGTGACGTCGCGTCGGAACGCCGTGCGGATGACGAACTGGCCGAGCGGCACGAAGGACACATCCTCCAGCGCATGGCGGCCGAGTTCGCCCGCCAGCGCCGCCTGTCTCTCCGGGTCCGTAGCGAACAGCCAAGCCTCGGCAAGCTCCTCGGCGCGTGGGCTGGACCACCATCCGAACCAGCCGCCGAGCCCTTGACCGCGCACCAGGAAGGACAGTGCCGGATTGGCCCAGGCAGTGGCGCCACCGGTGGTGTGCAGCATGGACCAGCCGCCGCGATCGACCGGCTCGCGGGAATTGCGCCGCTGGACCACCGTGCCCCAGTCGCTCTCGGCAAGATCGACGTTCATCCCCATGCGCTTCATCCGATCTGCCGAAACCTGGCCGAGCGGACCGATATCCGGGAAGTCGGTCGGGTTGATGACGACGACCTTCTGGTTGGCATAGCCTGCCTCGCGCAACGCGGCGCGCGCGCGGTCGAGGTCGCCGGGCATCATCGCCTCGCCCTCGTCACGATTGTACGGCGTGCCGCGGGGCCAGAGGCTGCGGTTCAGCGCCCAGTCGGATGGGTCGTTGCCGCGCGACGCCCGCATGTATTCATCCTGCGCGACCGAAAGCCGAATGGCGCGGCGCACCGCGACATTGTCGAAGGGCGGATGCAGGCAATTCATGCGCATCACCGCGAGACGTCCCAGCGGATCGGTCACTTCCCGTCGCACGTCGCGCGCGCGCGCGAGCAGCGGCTGGAGGTCCGGATGGGGGCGCTCCCACCAATCCATCTCCCCATTCTGAAGGGCCGCGGCCGCGGTCGCGGGGTCGGGCAGGATGTGCCACTCGATGCGGTTGAAATGCGCGACCTTGCCGCCGGAGGTCCAGGACGGCGCCTCGCTGCGTGGCCGGTATCCGTCGAACTTCTCGTACACCACGCGGCTGCCGGAATTGTACTCGGCCGCCAGGAATCGATAGGGGCCGGAGCCCACCATCTCGGTCACCGCGCGCGCCGGGTCGGTGGCGGCGATGCGTTCGGGCATGATGAACAATGTCGAGGAATCGGGCTTGGCCAGCGCATCCAACATGAGCGGGAAGGCGCGTTTCAGCCGGACCCGGAAATTCCGATCGTCCGTGGCCGACCATTCATCGACGACGCGGGCGAGCAACTGGCCGAAGGGCTCGCGCGCGCACCAGCGCTTGATGGATGCGATGCAATCGGCCGAGCGCACGGGGCTGTCATCGTGGAAGCGCAGGCCCGCACGCAGGCGGAAGGACCAGGTCAGGCCATCGGCCGACGTTTCATGCCCTTCGATCATCTGCGGCTTCGGCTTGAGTTCCGCATCGACACCATAAAGAGTGTCGAAGACGTGGTAGCCATGGTTGCCGGTAACGGTCGCGGTGGTGAAGATCGGGTCGAGCACCGACAGGTTGGCCTGCGGCACGAAGCGCAGCGTAGCCGCCCGCGTGTTCTGCGCGACCGCGGGCGCGGCCATCAGCCCGGCGGCGCCGGCCGCCATCAGGTGACGACGTGGGATCATGGGTGGTCCTCCAACGGCGTCTTGGCGCGCCGGTCGGGGAGGCTAGACCAGATTGCGCCCAACTCAATGCGGTCATGCGGTGGTGGGGCTTGCGCACAGTGGCTCTCGCTGGCGCACTACCTTGCAGTCCAGTATGGGGGGCTCGCATCATGGCCGACTATCGGCTGCATTACTTTCCGGAATCCGGGAACAGCTACAAGCTGGCACTGATGCTGACGCTTTGTGGGCAGGAATTCGACCCTGTCTGGACCGACTTCGCCGGTGGCGTGACGCGCACCGCCGAATGGCGCCGCACCGTCAATGTGATGGGCGAGATTCCGGTCCTGATCGACCATGGCGAAGCGCTGACGCAGACGGCGCCGATCCTGCTGCGCCTGGCGGACCGATTCGGCCGCTTCCAGGGACTGGATGATGCGGAGCGGTTCGAAGTCCTGCGCTGGCTGTTCTGGGACAACCACAAGCTGACCGGCACCATGGCCAGCTACCGGTTCATGCGCGCCTTCATGCCATCGCCTGACCCGCAGGTGATCGCGTTCCTGCAGAAGCGCATCGACGATTATCTCGGCATCCTCGAACGGCATCTGGAGGCGCGCGACTTCGTCGCCGGTGCGGGACCGACCGTCGCCGACATCTCCATGGTCGGCTACCTCATGTTCCCCAAGCATGAAGCCGGATACGACCTCGCCGCCTCGCATCCGGCGGTGGCGGCCTGGCTGGGGCGGGTGGCCGCGCTGCCGGGCTGGAAGGCACCTTATGACCTGCTGCCCGGACAGCGAATGCGGTGCTACGCCGGATAGAGCCTCCTTGGGTACCTCAGGCGCCGGCGCGCTCGTCCGGCACGATCGGCTTTCGCGTCCAACACTGGCGTCCGGGGGCCGCAGATGGCCTGGGCGCGGGCACGCTGTGTGCTCGTGGATCGGGGTGGGCCGCGACCCGGTGTGCGGGCGCGCCGCATGTTGGTTGCATCACGCCCTCCCTTTGTGCCGGTTTCCGGTCTAGAGGCGGGGCATGACAGGCGCGCCAACGCAGAACAGCAAGCCCCTTCGCACGCCCGACGGCGCGACCCCCGCCATCGCCCAATGGTTCGTCGCCAAGGCCGCCCATCCGGATGCGCTGATCTTCTTCCGCATGGGCGACTTCTTCGAAATGCTGTTCGAGGATGCCGAGATCGCCGCCGCCGCGCTCGACATCGCGCTGTCATCCCGCGGCGAGCATCAGGGGCAGAAAGTCGCGCTGTGCGGCGTGCCCGCCCATGCGCATGAACTCTACCTCGCCCGCCTGATCCGCCAGGGATACCGGGTCGCGATCTGCGACCAGACCGAGACGCCCGAGGAACAGAAGCGCCGCAAGGCTCCGACGATCCGGCGGGAGGTCACGCGGCTGGTCACACCGGGCACGGTGACGGAGGAAGCCCTGCTGGAGGCGTCCCGGCCTGCCTGGCTGCTGGCGCTGGCGCCGATGGACGATGCGCTGGGTGCGGCTTGGCTCGATGTTACGACCGGCGCCTTTGCCACGGAACGCTTGGCGGTCGCGGAGTTGCCAGCCCTGCTGGCGCGGCTGGAGCCGGCCGAAATCGTCGCCCCGGAGCCGTTCGCGCGCTGCCCTGCCTTGTTGTCGCAGGCCGAGCGGATCGCCCATGTCACCCTGCCGCGCGACGGCATGCGACGGGTCGCCGAGGCCTTTGCCGTCGCCACACTGGACGGTTTCGGCAGTTTCAGCGCCGAGGAGATCGCCGCCGCCGCCATGGCGGTGGATTACGTCCGCCTGACCCAGGCCGGCGGCCTGCCGCGCCTGTCCCCCCCGGTACCGGCGGGTGGCCGCGGCGTGCTGCAGATGGATGGCGCGACGCGCCGCAGCCTGGAAATCCTGCGCAGCGAACGCGGCGACCCGCGCCATGCCTTGCTCGGCGCGGTGGACCGCACCGTGACGCCGGCCGGGGCGCGGGAACTGGCGGCGCGCCTTGCCTCGCCGCTGGCCGAACCCGCGCCGATCGCCGCGCGGCATGACGCGGTGGGCTTTCTGCTGGCGGCCGGGGCGGTGCGCGACGCCCTGCGCGGCACGCTGAAGGGCACGCCGGACATGTCGCGCGCCCTGGCGCGGCTGTCGGTGGACCGCTTCGCCCCGCGTGACCTCGGCGCCATCCGCGACGGGCTGGGCCGCGCCGAGGCGATGCAG
>JALHQB010000128.1 GCA_022842185.1 Acetobacteraceae bacterium | reverse complement strand
GACGCGGTGCCGCCGGCTGGCCCTGCGGCGCCGTTTGCGGCGCTGGCCGGGCAGGCGGTGCAGCCGGTGCTGGCCGAGGCGCAGCGCGTCACCCTCGCCGCCATGCGTGTGACCGACGCGGCGGGGCAGGTGGTGGCCAGCACCGGCGCGGATGGCGGGATGTCCCTGCGTGGACTGGAGGAAGTGGCCGCCGCGCTGGCTGGCGAACCCGCCGGACGGCTGCGCGCGCGCCAGCCGGTGGCGGTGGCCGATGCGGGGTCGATCAGCCGCGCGGCACCGTTCCGCGTCTTCGTCGCGCTGCCGGTGCGTGAGGCGGACCGGGTGATCGGCGCTGTCCTGCTGTCGCGCACGCCGTCGTCGATCCGCCAGGCGCTGCATGGCAAGCGGTACGAACTTCTCGCGCTGACGCTGGCGTTGCTGGCGGTGGCGGGGCTGCTGGCCGGCTTCACGGCCTATGCGGTGAGCAGGCCGATCCGCGCGGTGGCTGACCAGGCGCGCGCGGTCGCCGCCGGCGCGCGGGTCGAGGTCCGCCGCGTCCGTCGCAGCGCGGTGCGCGAAGCCGATGAACTGGCCGACGCGATCGCCGGCATGGCGGCCACGCTGGAACGTCGCGCCGACTACATCGGCGAATTCGCAACCGCGGTCAGCCACGAGTTCAAGACGCCGCTCGCCGCGCTGCGTGGCGCGCTGGAATTGCTGGAGGACCACGCGACGACGATGACCGACGCGGAGCGCGCGGGCTTCGTGGCGCAGGCGGCGGCCGATGCGGCGCGGCTGCAGCGGCTGGTGCAACGCCTGCTGGACCTTGCCCGCGCGGAGGCGCCACGGGCGCAGGTGGCGGTGTGGTCGGACCTCGGCCAGGTGGTGCGCGACGCCGCCGCACCCTTCTCCGTGACCGGCCCGGCCATCACGATCGAGGGTGCCGAGGGCATCGCGGTGGCCATCGCGCCCGAGGCGCTGCGCGACATCCTGTCCATCCTGTTTGAAAATGTACGCCAGCATGCCGGCCCCGGGGCGTCATGCCGGGTGGGTTGGGATGCCGCGGATGGCGCCGTGCGGATCGAGGTCGCCGATGACGGTCGCGGCATTTCGGCCGGGAATGCCGCGCGGGTGTTCGACCGTTTCTTCACCACCGCGCGCGACAGTGGCGGGACGGGCCTTGGCCTGGCGATTGCCCGGGGCCTGGCGGAAGCGGCGGGCGGCAGCATGACGTTGGTGCCGGGGGATGGTGGCGCCCATTTCGCCGTTGTGCTGCCCCGGCCGGCGGGGCGGTGATCCGCCTGGCCCCATGGCAACCGGGCGACGTCCCAGGCGGAACAATCCCGGTCGGCTTGTGTGAGGCCAGCCGATCCGGGGCAGATCGCGCCTGACCGAAACCAGCCAGGCGCGTGACGCTGCGCCAGTACGGCCTGGCGCAAAACGCTTCAGTGGCGGCTCTGCGTCATCCGATCCACATAGGCGATGCCGATCGCCGAGAGGATGAAGATCGAGTGGATGATGGACTGCCACATCACGGCCTCGGCGGTGATGGTGGCGCCGGGCAGCCCGATGCGGCTGGATTCGATGAAGGTGCGCAGCAGGTGGATCGAGGAGATGCCGATGATCGCCATCGCCAGCTTCACCTTGAGCACGCCGGCATTCACATGGCTGAGCCATTCCGGCTGGTCGGGATGCCCCTGGAGGCGCAGCCGCGACACGAAGGTTTCATAACCCCCGACGATGACCATCACGAGCAGGTTCGAGATCATCACGACATCGATCAGGCCCAGCACGACCAGCATGATCTGCTGTTCGGAGAATTCGGCGGCATGCGAGGTGAGGTGCCACAGTTCCTTGAGGAACAGCACGACATAGACGCCCTGCGCCACGATCAGGCCGAGATACAGCGGCAGCTGCAGCCAGCGCGAGCTGAAGATGAGGTAGGGCAACGGGCGCAACGGCTGGCGCAGAGCGGCGTCGGGCCGGGGAGCGTCTTGCATGGGTTCGGATTTCCGATGGTGAGGCGGCGCGTATATCGGAGGGAGGCGGGCGGTTGTCGAGGCTTGGACAGCGGCGGCACTCTCCCGGGCCGGGCGCGAGTTGCGCGGAACGCAGTCGGGCAGGTGTTTGTGGGGGGCGACGCTGGGTGAGGGCGATGAGGGTAGCGCCCTGGACGCTACGGAAAACCTGGGGTTCCGCGCCGCCTGTGTCCCGGATGCGTACCCGACGTGTCACGGCGTAAGGCTCCTCGGCGGTGCGCGGCGGCCCTATCGTGCGATGCCGACTCCATCATCCTCTGCAACGCGTAGCATTGCCTCGCGGAACGAAAGGCCGGTCCGGTCCATGACCTCCCGAAGGGTGTTGGGCAAAAGCATCGGATTGGACACAAGTTGATAGCGCAGGCGTACGGTCTCCACCGCCCTCCGATATGCGGCATCCGTCGCATGGGCTCGCAAGGCTCTCCACGCTGCGTCGCCGGTGATTGGCTTTGATAAGTCCACTGGCGGCGGCGCGGTGCGGGCCATGACGGTCTTGGCGTCAGTGCCGAGCACGCTGAAGGCGTCATCGCCACCGCCTCGGGAACGCCGACGACGCATCAATGCCCATCCCGCCAGACTGCCGACGACTACTCCGGCCCCGATCAAGTATGCAGCCACCGTGGTGTCCATGGGGCCGGTTATCCGTCTCCAATCCGGGCCGATATTCGACGGCACCCCCAGGCGCCGCCAGTATGCGACGTAGCAGCGAAGCCAGTTCGGCAAGTCCGAGCTGGGCATCAGCACCAGGGCAGGGTTGGTGGCGCTCCCCTGCGGTCTCCAGCCTTGAGCCTGCCGCGTCGCGAGGCTTTCGAGAGCCGAGCAGGCAGGTGCCCTGCGCTCCCAGGCAAGCGGGACCACGGCGAGCAGCGCGAATATGCCGATAGTTGCGAGCGTCAGTGCGCCGAGGACGCTTAGGAACGTCAGCCGGCCAGTGCGGGCCGAAGCTACGCCGCCGCGACCCTTCACGACGCGGAGGCTGCGGCCTACGGCCTTGATGCGGCGATAAAGCCGGGCCGTGTATCTGCCATCGTTAAGGTGCTCAAGGTCGCGCCGCCATGGATCGTGCCCTCGGTCCTCCATTTCGCCCCACACTCATCTCCCGGGCCGCCATGGTGACCCGAAGTAGGGGCGCGGGAAAAGTAGAGCGTGCGGCCCACCCTGCGGCGATCTCTTGCGCCCGCTCCTGTGTCAGCGCCTCGGCGGCGATCCCAGTCCGCCACCCATACTTGCCACTTGGCGAGGGCATCGGGCCATCGGCTTCGCGGCCTCGGTGCGGTCGGGCGTGCCGAGGCTGATCTTCCGTATCTCGCCCGGCCCCGCCACCGACCGATGGCGGGCGCGAACCCTCCTCCGTAGTGGAATATGCCGGTGCTCGGATCGCGCCAGGGGGAAGCCATTTTGAGCGTAGCCAAGCCGTTGTGTACCCATGCCGTGTACCCATGGGGCGGCTTGGAGGCGAGGTATTCTCTGGGATTGAGGCGCTACCTCACTTCCCTGGCGGCGTATGCCGGGTGAGGGGATCGAACCCCCGACCTTCGGTTTACAAAACCGCTGCACTACCGCTGTGCTAACCCGGCGCGCCCGCTTGGTGTAGCAGAGCCTTTCCACGCGGCAACCCGTCCGGATCCTCGATTCGGCGAGTCCGCCGCCCAATCTGCCAGGGGTTGCCCGACCTCCCGATGCGTCTGTCCCCGCGAGACCGCCAGCCGCCGCCCGCGCCGGCCCTTTTGACCGTGCCCGAGCCGCCCGGCCCGCTGGCAGCGCGGCGGCGCGGCCGGCGTGCGCTGCGCTGGACCGGACTGGTCTCCGCGGTGCTGCATGCCGCACTGGTGGTGGCGATCCTGCTGGACCTCGATCCGCGCCGCCGCCCGCCGGAAGAATTGCCGTCGCCATCCTTTGACGTGGTGTTCGATGGCGGCGCCGAACAGGCCCCCCGCGCCGCCGAGGCGCCGGAGGAAGCCCCGGCCGTCGTGCTCGCCCC
>JALHQB010000127.1 GCA_022842185.1 Acetobacteraceae bacterium | reverse complement strand
GCGGGCGGCGGCCGAGCCGCCTTCCGCCCGCGCCGCCGCCTCGAAATACGGCAGCGCCACCTCATGCCGGCCCAGGCCCCAAGCGGCGAGGCCGGCAGCGAAGGCCGCCCGGCCGGTCTTCTCCCGCCCGCTGCGGGCGACTTCGCTGGCCATGCGGAAGGCGGCGGTATCCTCGCCGCGCCGGAACAGCGCCAGCGCGATATCGGCACGCAACGCGGCAGCGTAGGCCGGCGTCATTCCCCGGGTGCGGCGGATCTGTTCCAGCGCGCCGCGGGTGTCTCCGCTGAAGGCGCGTTCGCGAATGTTGCGGTCGAGTGCCGGGTTGCGGATGAAGCCGCGCGTGGGCGGTTCGCGTTCCTCGGGCACCGCCTCGCCATCCTCGGGCAGGGCCGCCTGGTCCGGGGCGGGCGGCAAGGTGCTGCCTTGCGGTGCGAGCTGCGCCAGCAATGCGTGGATGCGCGGTGCTTCGGGTTCGTCGGCGTGGCGGGAGAGCCAGATCCGCAGATCCTCGGCGCGCGGGGCGACTGCAACGGGTCCGAGCCAGCGATCGGCGAGGATCGGCCCATCCAACCGCCGGTCGCGCAGCAACTCATGCTCCCGCAGGGCGGCGGCGTGTTCGCCCTGGGCCTGCAACAGGAAAATGCGCGCGATGCGCGAGGCATCCGCGGGGGTGAGAGGACGTGGCAACCTTGCCGCACCGCCAGCCGGATCAGGCAAGGCAGTAACGGCCGAGGCGGTCTGGGCAGCCCGTTGCGCCATTGCCGGGAGGGGGGCCCCGGACAACAGCGATGCGCCGACGACGGCCATGGCGGCCGCCGGCGCATGCCGGGCCATGGGGCAGATCGCGCGCATGGCGACTCGGGACTAACGAGCGTTCCGCAAAGGGCGCAACAGCCATGATAGGGACGAATCCCGTGTTTCGAGACCGCGCATCGAACTTTCAGTCGCTTGGCGAGCGTCCTGCACCCGGCTTCTCGTGATCATTCTGTGATGCTGCGCCGCAACAGCAGCAGATCGGCCCAGGCATCGCGCTTGGCGGCCGGCGTACGCAGCAGATAGGCCGGGTGGAGCGTCGCCAAGGCGGGCACCTCGCCCAGCCCTTCGACGGCGATGGGGTGCCACTTGCCGCGCAACCGGGTGATCCCTTCCTTCGACTTCAGCAGCGCCTTGGCGGCGGTCCCCCCAAGCAGCACCACATGGCGCGGCCGGACCAGGGCGATGTGGCGCAGGACGAAGGGCACGAACAGCGCCACCTCCCCATCCGTCGGCGTGCGGTTTCCCGGCGGCCGCCAGGGCAGGATATTGGCGATGTAGAAGCCGCCTTCGTCACGCTTCAGCCCGATCGAGGCGAACATCCGGTCCAGCAACTGTCCCGACGGCCCGACGAAGGGGCGGCCGAGGCGGTCTTCCTCGGCGCCGGGCGCCTCCCCGATCAGCATCAGCCCGGAGGCCGGGTCGCCATCGGCGAAGACCAGGTTGGTTGCGGTCTCCCGCAGGGGGGAACCATCGAAGGCGCGGATCGCCTCGCGCAGGGCGTCGAGACTGTCGGCCTGGGCGGCGGCTGCGGCGGCCCTTCCGGCGGCGGGCGGCGCGACGATGGGCGGCAGCGTGGCGACCGAACGGGGGCCAGGCCGCGTCGGGGCGGGACGTTCCGCAGCCGCGACAGGCGCGAGGCCCCCGGCGCCCTCGTCCACAGCGTGTGGCTCCGTCCGTTCGCCTGCCGGGCGCGCTTCCGCGCGTGGGCCGACGGCGCGCGCCTCCGCGCGACGATCCGGCGGCGCCTCGGCCAGCGCCTCCTCCGCCCCCCAATCCAATTGCAGCGCGAGTGCGGCGAGCAACGCTGCCCGGTCATGCTCCATGCGTCCCATATCGGCCCCGCGCGGGGTTCCGTGCAACCCGGCCTGCCGCTACATGCATGCGACGGGCGCGGTTCCCCTAGGGCGGCGCCGCCCCGCATGTGATTGAGCAGGCATCTTCACCCGCCCTGGTGAGTTCACCCGGATGGGATCGGTTCTTGGCGGGAGGCAGCGGCGACATGTCCGTAGAGCGCGAGGCGATGGAATTCGACGTGCTGATCGTGGGAGGTGGCCCGGCCGGGCTGGCCGCCGCGATCCGCCTGAAGCAGTTGTCGCCCGATGCGTCGGTCTGCCTGGTCGAAAAGGGATCGGAGATCGGCGCGCATATCCTGTCCGGCGCCGTACTGGAACCGCGCGCGCTGGATGAACTGATCCCCGATTGGCGCGACGACCCGCCGGCGCTGGCGACGCCCGCCAAGGACGATCGCTTCATGTTCCTGACGGCGACGAAGGCCTTCAAGCTGCCGACGCCGCCGCAGATGCACAATCACGGCAATTACATCGTCTCCCTGGGCAATGTCTGCCGCTGGCTGGGGGCGAAGGCCGAGGCGCTGGGCGTCGAGATCTATCCGGGCTTCGCGGCCTCCGAGACGATCATCGAGGACGGCCAGGTGCGCGGCGTCGTCGCCGGCGTCATGGGCATCAACAAGGATGGCGAGGAAAGCCCGAACTACCAGCCGGGCATGGAGCTGCGCGCCGCCTACACGCTGTTCGGCGAGGGCTGCCGCGGGTCGCTGACCAAGAAGCTGTTCGAGACCTTCAACCTGCGTGAGGGCGTGCAGCCGCAGACCTACGGCCTGGGCATGAAGGAATTGTGGGAGATACCGAAGGAGAACCACACGCCGGGGCTGATCTGGCACAGCGTCGGATGGCCGGTGAAGTCCGACACCTATGGCGGGTCCTGGCTGTACATGCTGGGAGAGAATCTTGTCAGCATCGGCTTCGTCGTCGGGCTGGACTACACCAACCCCTGGCTCTCGCCCTTCGACGAGTTCCAGCGCTTCAAGCACCACCCGGCCGTGGCCGCGATGCTGAAGGGCGGCAAGCGCATCGCCTATGGCGCGCGGGCGCTGAACGAGGGCGGCTTCCAGTCCATCCCGAAGCTGGTGTTTCCGGGTGGCGCCATCATCGGCGATTCCGCGGGCTTCCTGAACGTGCCGAAGATCAAGGGCACGCATACCTCGATGAAGTCGGGGATGCTCGCCGCCGAGGCGATCGTCGATGCGCTGAAGACCGAGGCGCGCGCGCCGGTGCTCGATGCCTATCCCACCGCGCTGAAGGCATCCTGGGTGTGGACCGAGTTGCAGGGCGTGCGGAACATCCGCCCTGGCTTCGCCAAGTTCGGCCTGTGGGGCGGCATGGCGAATGCGGCGCTGGAGACCTATGTGTTCCGCGGCAAGTCGCCCTGGACGCTGGCGCATCACGACGACCATTCGCAGCTGAAGAAGGCGGCGGATGCGCCCAAGATCGCCTACCCCAAGCCTGATGGCGTGCTGTCCTTCGATCGTCTGTCCTCGGTGTTCCTGTCGAACACCAATCATGAGGAAGACCAGCCGGCGCATCTGAAGCTGATCGATGCGTCGCGTTGGAAGGCGGTCAATTTCGACACCTTCGCCAGCCCCGAAAGCCGGTACTGCCCGGCGGGTGTGTATGAGGCGGTGGGGCCGGAAGCGGAGGCGCTGCTGCGCGGCACGCCCGACGCACAGGCAACCGGCGATGGCGCCGAGGTCGAGGCCGGCACGCCCGGCGCGCGGCTGGTGATCAACGCTCAGAACTGCGTCCACTGCAAAACCTGCGACATCAAGGACCCGACGCAGAACATCGACTGGCACACGCCCGAAGGCGCGGGCGGGCCGAACTACATCGGCGGGATGTGAATAGTTTTTTCGCCCTCAAGCGCCGGGCGCGGCCATCCGGCTGCTTGGCTCTTTCGTGTGCCCTCAAGCGCCGGGCGCGGCCATCCGGCCGCTTGGCTCTTTCGTGTGCCCTCAAGCGCCGGGCGCGGCCATCCGGCCGCTTGGCTGGCGCGCCCTGCGCGGGTGCGCCGGGCAGCATGGACTGTCTGGGCGCGGTCGCGCCGTGCGCTCCCGGATCGCGGCTTTGCCGCAATCCGAAGGGATGAGGGCAAGGATGTGACGGCGTGAACGCACCGCATCCGGTCATCGGTGTGCTGCGCGCGGGCATGCTGCTCGGCTTCGGCTGGGTGGTGGCCGCCGGGCTGGCATGGGCCGCCTTCGGCCTTTTGTGGGCCTTGCTGGTCCTGTTCGGCTGGCTGGTGCTGCAACGCTTCTTCCACGGCGCCGTGCAGCGTCTGGGGGAAGCCATCACGACGCAATCCGCGCGCCCGGGCGAACCCGGCGCGCCTGACTGAGGAAACACCATGCTGAAAATCCATGGCATCCCGCGCTCGCGCGCCTTCCGCTGCATCTGGGCGGCGGAGGAAGCCGGCCTTCCCTATGAAGTCGTGCCGATCGGTTTCCTGCCTGGCTTCAAGCTGGAACGGGCTGTCGCCATCAACCCGAACAACAAGATCCCGGCGCTGGAAGACGGCGACCTGGTGCTGTTCGAGAGCCTGGCGATCAACCTGCACATCGCGGGCAAGGCCGGCGCGCCGCTAATGCCGGCGGGCGACGATGCCTCCCGCGTTATGCAATGGACGCTGTGGACCGCGACCGAGGTCGAGGCGACCACGATGCGCTGGGCCTACAACACCTACCTCAAGCCCGAGGGCGAGCGCGTCGCATCCGAAGCGGCGGCGGGCAAGGAAGCGCTGGACCTGCGGCTTGCCGTGCTGGACAGCGTGCTGGCGGACCGGGCCTTCCTCCTGGGCGATACTTTCACCGTGGCGGATTTGAACCTGTCCTGCGTGCTGTATGCGCCGTGGATGAACAAATACGACCTGGCGCGCTTCCCGAAGGTGAAGGCGTGGCTGGATGCCTGCCTGACGCGCCCTGCGGCACTGCGGGCGCGACAGCAGCGGGAAGGCTGAGCGAGCCAGCGCGGCCTTTGGAGGGGCGGCGCCCAGGGCACGAAGATTGGAGGGGCGCTGCCCCTCCAAGCCACCCCGCCAGGGACCAGCGGGTCCCTGGACCACGGAAAATTGGCGCCCAGTGCCAAAGGCTCGCCGGGAACCGCCCTGCCCGAAACGGCGCCCAGGGTGAGGTTTCCAAAGGCCTTAGGGTGTGTCGTCATTTTGGGGATTCCGGCACGGGTCGCAGATGTGATTCATAGCGGGTCAGCATGGTGGGAGCTGACGGATGCGACGCTATGGGCTGCGG
>JALHQB010000126.1 GCA_022842185.1 Acetobacteraceae bacterium | reverse complement strand
CCCCGCCGGCGCGGGGCCACGCGGGGCCGCCCCCCGTCTCTACACACAAGGGGCAAAGCCCCTCCCCGAGGGTCCCGCAACCGAACCCTCAGGCGTCACCCTATTCCGCGACGAGGTTCAACCGCCGGATCAGCGGTGCCCAGCGTTCCCCGTCGCGCTTCGCGCGTTCGGCGAAGACCTCGGGTGTATGCGGGTCGGCCGGGTCGGCGCCGACGCGGCGATAGGCGGCGCGCACGTCCTCATCCTTCAGCGCGGCCTGCAGGGCCTCGTTCAGCCGCGTGACGATGGCGGGCGGCGTACGCGACGGCACCGCCAGGCCGAAGTAGGTCGAAGCCTCGAAGCCCGGGATCACCTCCGCCACCGTGCCGACGCCAGGCCATTCGGCGCGCGGTGCGGGGGTGGTCACGGCGATCGGCCGCACGCTGTCCACCGAGCGCAGCGCATCGCCTTCCGGGATGCCGAGGCAGCGCGCATGCACCCGCCCGGCGATCAGGTCGGTCATCGCATTCGTCGTCTGCCGATACGGCACATGCACCATGTCGAGGTTCAGCCGCGCGCCGATATCCTCCATGACGATGTGGGTGATCGCGCCGACGCCGGCGGATGCGTAGTTGAACTTTCCGGGGTTGGCGCGGATCCAGGCCACCACCTCGGCGAAGTTCGCACCGGGGATCGAATTGTGGACCATCAGCAGGTTCGCGGTGGTGCAGAACATGCCGACGCCGGTGAAGTCGCGCGCGGAATCGTATCCGATCGAACGATACAGCAGGGCGTTGAGACCGCTGTTGGTGCCCATGGTGGCGACCAGCATGGTGTAGCCATCGGGTGTCGCGCGCGCGACGGATTCCGCTGCCAGGTTTCCCGCACCGCCAGGCCGGTTGTCCGCCACCACCGGCTGGCCGAGCCGCCTGCCCATCGCCTCGGCGGTGACGCGGGAGACGATATCGGTCTGCCCACCGCCGCCATAGGGCACGACCAGGCGGATCGCCCGGTCCGGATATCCCGACTGCGCGAGCGCGGGTGCCGCGAGCAGCGTGCCTGCTGCACCGAACATGAGGTGACGGCGCGATGCGCCCGCGTCGGTCTTGGCCATGACTTCCTCCGTATCGTTTTGGGGAAGCCTAGAGCAGATCGTGCCGGACTGTAATCAGCCGGGCGGAAGAGGGTTTGCGCCCATGGTCTGGCGCAAACGCTTCAGGCGCATCCGGTCAGGTCAGGAAGGCGCCGCCATTCACATGAAGCGTCTGGCCAGTGATGTAGCCACCCTCCGGCCCCGCCAGCAGGCGCACCACATCGGCGATCTCCTGCACCGACGCCTTGCGGCGCTGGGGAATTCCCTCGTCGCGGCCAAGCCCCTGCGGCATTGCGCCGGCGCTGGCCCCGCGCGTCGTGTCCACGGCGCCGGGGGCCACGCAATTCGCGCGGATGCCCTGCGGGCCGAATTCCACCGCCAGCGCGCGCATCAGCCCCTCCAGCCCGGATTTCGAGGCCGAGACATGCGCACGGTTGGGCGTGCCCACATGCGTCGAGATGCCCGACAGCGCGATGATCGATCCGCCCTGCCGCGCGATCATCTGCGGCAAGAAGGCGCGCGACAGGACGAAGGCGCCATCCAGCGCCACCGACAGGATCTCCCGCCACTCCGCGAGCGACATGTCGAGGAACGGCGTCTGCCGCCGTAGCCCGGCATTGCACACCAGGATGTCGACGCCGCCGAAGCGCGACGCGGTTGCCGCCGCGAGTTCCGCCACCGCCGCTTCCTGCGACACGTCCCCGAGCACCGCCATGGCCTGGCCGCCGGCGGCAATGATCTCGCTGGCCACCGCCTCGATGGCCGCCGCATCGGACCGGCCATTCACCACCACCGTCGCGCCATCGCGCGCCAGCGTCAGCGCGATGGCGCGCCCGATATTCTTCCCCGCGCCTGTCACCAGCGCGACCTTGCCTGTCAGTGTCCCGGCCATGCGTCTCTCCTGCGTCGCGGCAGCGATACCACGCGGCGCGGTTTCGCACAGGGCGCGTGCGGCTTGGAGCATTGCTTGATCGCGCACCTTCGCGCGCCTGACTGATTCCAGCCAGGCGCGAACTGCTGTAGTGTCGGCAGCGGAGACACGCTGTTGCAACCATCCGACCCGATCCCCGAAGGCCCCGAACGCCGCGCCGCACTGACTGCCGACGTGATGGCCCGCACGGGTTTGAACCCGGAGGCGATAGAAGACTTTCTGCGCGCCTTCTACGGCGCCGCGCGCATTGATGCGCTGCTCGGACCGTCTTTCGAGGGCGTAGCGGATTGGGAGGCGCACATCGCCACCATCACGCGATTCTGGTGTTCGGTCGCGCTGATGACTGGCGCCTATCACGGCCAGCCGATGCAGGCGCACGCGCATCTGGCGCTGACGCCGGCGCATTTCTCACGGTGGCTCGCCTTGTTCGAGGCCACCGCCCGCGCGCATTTCACCGGGGCCGGCGCCGACCACCTGATGGAACGCGCGCGGCGCATCGCGCGCAGCCTGGAATACGGGCTTGTGCCGCTGCGCGCGTGACTGGCCGCGCAGCAGGCCAAGCCGCTTCTGAAGGCGCGTGAAGCCGCTCGATCAACCGAAAGCGCTGGGCGCTTCGGGCTGCCGCGCTCTGGCGCAGCCCGGCTTCAACCTTGCAGCAAAGTGGCGAGCTGCGCGCCCAGTGCCGGCGCCCCGACGCCGATCGGATTGCCGCTGGCGATCCAATCCCCGGAATCGAAGCCGTTGGTCCAGCAGCCGGCCTCCCGCGCGATGACGATGGCCGCCGCCGCATCCCAGGCATTGATGTGGCGTTCGAGATAGGCATCGAGCCGCCCCGCCGCAGTTTCCACCAACCCCAGCGCGCCGGACCCGCCCGACCGCACCCCGGCGCCACGCGCCGTGACTGCCGCCGCCATGCGGTGGAACTCCGCGATGGGCAGCCGCAGCGACCAGCCACATTCGATGATGGCGCGGCTGATGTCGGTGGTCGGTGCGGCGCGGATCGGCGCGCCGTTCAGCGTGGCTCCGAGTCCCTCGGCGGCGGCGTAGATCTCGGCCGGCGCGTGACGTGCGACGGCCCCCGCGACGGCGCGCCCGTCCATCACAAGCCCGATCGACACGCACCAGCGCGACCCACCGCGCGAGAAGTTCGAGGTCCCGTCAATCGGGTCCAGCACCCACAGCGGTCCCGTCCCGTCCACCGCCCCGCCCATTTCCTCCCCCAGGATCGCCTCGCCCGGGAAATCGCGTTCCAGCCGAGCGCGGATGAAGCGTTCGGTCGCGCCATCGGCCTCGGTGATGAAGTCCTGCGCGCCCTTGAGCGACGCCACGCCGCCACCTTCGGTCCGCAGCCGGGCTGCCAAGGCGGCAGCCTCGATGGCAATGGCGGCCGCGGTGTCGCGGCGGTGGGCGAGGTTGGTCATCCGCTGGTTCCCATCACAGTCTGGCTGGTGGTCGAGGCAGGCACGACCCGGCCTGGGCGCACATATACCCGGATGGGCCGCGACCACGCCGCCGCCCTGGCCTTGCGGTCAGGCCGCCGCGGTCGCCGGCCGCTTGTCCTGCGCCCACAGCCAGCCGACGGCACCCAGCGCCACCAACAACAGCAGCAGCGAGAACCAGTTGAGCGTGAACCAGCCCAGCCGTTCCTGCAGGAAGCCGGCGAGGAAGGACGCCGCCGCCGTGGTCCCGAACACCAGGAAGTCGTTCATCGCCTGCGCCTTGCCGCGTTCATTCGGCCGGTAGCAGGTCGTCACCAGCGTGGTCGCCCCCACGAAAAGGAAGTTCCAGCCGACGCCGTTCAGTATCAACGCGATGCGGAAGTTCCACGCATCCAGCCCGCCGAGGCCCGCAGCCACCCCCGCGCCCAGCAGCGCGATGCCCGCGATCATCACCGGCGTTGTGCCGAAGCGCGCGATCAAATTGCCGGTGAAGAAGGCCGGCACGAACATGCCCATCACATGCAGGAAGATCACCCAATGCGCTTCCGTGTGCGGCAGGCCGCAGGCGACGATGGCCAGGGGCGAGGCACTCATCAAAAAGGACATCACGCCGAAAGCGACCATCCCGGCGATGGCGGCGGCGAGGAAGCGTGGTTGCGCGACGATCTCGGCCAGCGGCCGCGGCGGGGCGACCGCCACCGGCTGTCCGTCCGCGGCGACAGGGGCGGACCCGACCGGCACCGTGGGGAAACGAATGAACGACACGACGACGAAGATGGTCGCATGCACCGCGAACATCGCGGCGTAGGTCGCGAGATAGACCGGCATCCACTGGTCATGCGTCAGCCGAACGAGCGACGGCCCGATCACCGCCGCGGCGACACCGCCCGCGGTCACCCAGGAAATCGCCTTCGCCCGCCAGGCGCTGGGCACCAGTTCGACCGCGGCGAAGCGATACTGGTGCAAGCTGGCGACGGCATACCCCAGCACCAGCCCGCCCAGGCACATGATCCAGAAATTCGCGAGGTACAGCCCGCTGCCAATGACCACGGCGCCGGCCATGCCGAAGGCCGATCCGACGCGGAAGCCGATACGCCGGCCATGCCGCTGCATCAGCAGCGCCGCCGGGAAGACCGACAGCATGATGCCGAAATGCTGCAGCGTGACCGGCAGCGTCGCCAGGTCGCGGTTCGGATAGAAGGTGATGATCGACAGCGCCGTCGCTGCGAACATCATCGTGTTGCAGGCCTGTCCCAGCGCCTGGCAGGTGGCGAGGAGGAACAGGTTCGCCTGTGTGCGTCGATCCAGGCGTAGATTCGGCTGTTCAGGCGGGGTCATGGAGAATTTTCTCTCCCAGCCGGACGGCGGTGGAAAGCGCCACCCGGCCTGGGTCTGGCATGCGTCAGGCGAGGGGCGGCGGATTCAGTGAAAGACGCGGCCGGCGTCGATCACCACGGTCTGGCCCGTCATCGTCCCGGTGCGGCACATGGTGACGACCAGATCGGCGCAGTCATCCTTGTCGGCCGGCACGCCCAGCAGGGAGGAGGAGGATGCGCGCGCCACCTGCTCGGGCCTGAGATTCGCCGTCGCGCGCGTGCCCTCAAGCAACCCCGGGGCGACGCAATTCACCAATGTCTCGGGTGCAAGCGCCACCGCCATGCAGCGGGTCAGGTGAATCAGCCCGGCCTTGGACACCGCATAGGCGATCGACGACCCGGTCGGCGTCAGCCCGGCCACCGAGGCGATATTGACGATGCGCCCCTGCCCCTGTGCCTTCATCACCGGGGCCACCGCCTTGGTCAGGCGCATCGGGCCGGTGAGGTTCACCGCCATGATCTTCTCCCACACCTGCTCGGTCAGGTTGTCGAGGTCGGGGAAGGGGATTGCCTTGTTGAAGGCCGCATCGTTCACCAGGATATCCAGCCGCCCGAAGCGGGCTGTGACATCGGCCACCAGGCGGGTGACGGCGGCGCCATCGGTGATATCGCAGGCGAAGGCGGCGGCCTGGACGCCGTGGGTGGCGGCGAGGTCTTGGGCGACCGTCTCGGCCTGGTCCCGGCTGGCGGCATACATGACGGCGATATGGGCGCCTTCGCGCGCCAAAGCGTGGCAGATGCGCTGCCCGAGTCCGCCATTGCCGCCCGTCACCAGGGCGACCGCGCCTTTGAGTTCCATCGTTTTCCTCCTGCTTGGCCGGGAGGGTGCGTCGGATGATCGAAAGCGGCAAGCGGCCGCGGCCGTTGCCCGCCGCAATCTTCGGCTGCCGGCGACGGCCCGGAGCGGTCGCGAAGCGCGCCCGTCAGCGCGGCGCGGGCGCCGGGGTGTCGGGCGCGGGCGCCGTCACGGTGACGGGCGACCCCTGCATGACGTCCCGCGCGCGCTGGATGCGCGCCTCCAGTTCCGTCAGTTCGTTGCGGCGTTCGGTCAGCCGCATCTCGGCAGCCGCGACCTGACCGGCCAGTTCCGCGCGACGCCGCTCCGATGCCGCGACCTCGCCGCGCATGGTGTCGGACCGGGTGGTGAGTTCCGCCCTCTGCCGCTGCGCCGCTGCCAGTTCGGCGCGCGCCGCCTCGGCCTGGCGCTGCG
>JALHQB010000125.1 GCA_022842185.1 Acetobacteraceae bacterium | reverse complement strand
ACGTCTATCAAGGCGAAGGCGCGGCGCATCCACCGCGCCGCCGCCGCCTCAGGAGCTCACCCTCATCGAAAAACGGCCCGATCCCCCGCAGCAGGCACGCTTTTCAGCAGCCTGCTAGGTCACCTCAGAGCCGGCCGCAGTACGCGATGCCAGTCCATACGCCGATCTTGCCGTGCAGCGGCGCCTGAGCCTTGATGCAGGAAGGGCCGCACTTCCTTTCGCTCGCACGCGAAGCAGTTGGCTTTAATCCACGCCGGACGCTCTGTCAGGCAAACCATCTCGACGCCCCACTTGTCCAAGCCGGGTGGCCGGTGCGCTCGTCTATTCCTAAGTTTCTGGGGCACAGAGCCGGAACTGGTGCTGTTGCAGGGATTTGAACCCTGGACCTCTCCCTTACCAAGGGAGTGCTCTACCCCTGAGCTACAACAGCGCCGCGCCCGCAGGCGGCGCTCTCTCTAGGCGGATGGATCGCCCCGCGCAACCCCGTCGCGCAACCTCGTTGCAGCGCGGACCCTCTTGCCCCCCGAAGGCCCACCGGGCCACCTTCGCCGCGCCATGACCCGAACACCCGCCAAGCCCCCCACCCCGGCCGAGGACCGCGCCACCCGCCTGGCCGCGGCACTTCGGGAAAACCTCAAGCGCCGCAAGGCCCAGGCCCGCGCGCGGGATGCCGCCGATGCGCCCGACGCCGCGGCAATACCCCCGAAGGTTGCCCCTCCCCGGTCCATGGGTTAATCCCACGCCCCCGGCGCGACCCGGGCGCCCGCATCGCGCCGCGCCCTTGGGGTCGCCCCAACGCCGCAGGCCAGGCTGAACCCATGTCCATCATGCCCGACCACTGGATCCGCCGCATGGCGGCCGAACACGGCATGATCGAACCCTTCGTCGAGGCCCAGCGCCGCGAAGGCGTGATCTCCTTCGGTCTGTCCTCCTACGGCTACGACGCCCGTGCCGCGGACGAATTCAAGATCTTTACCAATGTGGACAACGCGCTGGTGGACCCGAAATCCTTCAACGAGGACGGCTTCGTCACCCGGCGCGGCCCGGTCTGCATCATCCCCCCCAATTCCTTCGTGCTGACCCACACGGTGGAATATTTCCGCATCCCGCGGGATGTGCTGGTCATCTGCCTCGGCAAATCCACCTATGCCCGCTGCGGGCTGATCGTGAACGTCACGCCGCTGGAACCCGAATGGGAAGGGCAGGTGACGATCGAAATCAGCAACACCACGCCCCTGCCCGCCAAGGTCTATGCCAATGAAGGCGTCTGCCAGTTCCTGTTCCTGAAGGGCGACGCCCCGCCCGAGGTCAGCTACGCCGATCGCCGCGGCAAATACATGGGCCAGCGCGGCGTCGCGCTGCCCCGGCTTTAAATTCCTAGAATGTTAAAAGTTTAAAGGTCAGGACCCCAATGGACCGCATCCGCATCCGTGGCGGCCGTACCCTCTCCGGCACCATCCCGATCTCCGGGGCGAAGAACGCCGCCCTGCCGCTGATGGCGACCGCGCTGCTGACCGATGGCCCGCTGACGCTGACCAATGCGCCGGACCTCGCCGATGTGACCACCATGGCCGGGTTGCTCGCGCAGCACGGGCTTTCGGTGGAACGCGACAAGACCGCCCGCACCATCACCATGTCCGGCGCGGCGACCAACCTCGAAGCGCCCTATGATTTGGTGCGCAAGATGCGCGCCTCGGTGCTGGTGCTCGGTCCGCTGGTCGCACGGTTCGGCCAGGCGCGCGTCTCGCTGCCCGGCGGCTGCGCCATCGGCACGCGGCCGGTGGACCTGCATCTCAAGGCGCTCGAACAGATGGGCGCGGAGATCGAGATCACCGCCGGCTATATCGAGGCCCGCGCACCCGGCGGCCTCAAGGCCGCCCGCATCATCTTCCCGCAGGTCTCGGTCGGCGCAACCGAGAACATCCTGATGGCAGCGACGCTCGCCAAGGGCACGTCGGAAATCGTCAATGCGGCGCGGGAGCCGGAAATCTCGGACCTCGCCGCCTGCCTGATGCGCATGGGCGCACGGATCGAGGGCCTGGGCACTGATCGCCTGGTCGTCGAAGGCGTCGCTGCGCTGGGTTCGGCAGTGCATCCCATCATCCCCGACCGCATCGAGGCCGGCACCTTCGCCTGCGCCGCCGCGATCACCGGCGGGTCCGTGCTGCTGGGCGGCGCGCGGCTGGAACACCTCGGCGCGGTGGTGCGCATCCTGCGCGATGCCGGCGTGGATGTGGCGGAAGCGCCAGGCGGCCTGAAGGTCTCCCGGCTGAACGGGCTGCGCGGCACCGACGTCGTGACCGAACCCTTCCCCGGCTTCGCCACGGACATGCAGGCGCAGTTCATGGCGCTTATGTGCGTGGCCGAAGGTGCCTCGATGATCACCGAGACGATCTTCGAGAACCGCTTCATGCATGTGCCGGAATTGCTGCGCATGGGTGCGCGCATCAACTATCACGGCCATTCGGCCATCGTGCGTGGCGTGCCGCGCCTGGCCGGCGCGCCGGTGATGGCGACGGACCTGCGCGCCTCGGTCTCCCTGATCCTGGCAGGCCTGGCGGCAGAAGGCGAGACCATCGTCAATCGCGTCTATCACCTCGACCGTGGCTATGAACGGGTCGAGGCGAAGTTGGCCGCGGTCGGCGCCGACATAGAACGTTTGCCGGGCTGACATGACATCGGCCCCGGCACCCCTGGTATAGCGCCGCCATGGACCACACGCTTCCCACCCCGATCAGCCCCACGACGCCCGAGGATTCCGGCCCGATCGTGCTGGCGTTGCCCAAGGGGCGCATCCTGTCCGAACTCGCCCCGATGCTGGCGCGCGCGGGCGTGATCCCGGCCGCCGACTTCACGGATGAAAGCAGCCGGCGCCTGCGATTCCCGACCGAGGACCCGGCCCTCGACGTGATCCGCGTGCGATCCTTCGACGTCGCGACCTTCGTCGCGCATGGCGCCGCGCAGATCGGCATCTGCGGGGCGGACGTGCTGATGGAATTCGACTACGCGGAGATCTACGCGCCGCTCGACCTCGGCATCGGTCGCTGCCGCGTGTCCATCGCCGAACCGGTGGTGAGCCAGCCCGACGACCCGTCCCGCTGGTCGCGCGTCACGGTGGCGACGAAGTACCCCAACATCGCCCGCCGCCACTTCGCCGCGCGCGGCGTGCAGGCTGAAATCGTCCATCTCAATGGAGCGATGGAACTCGCGCCGTCGATGGGCCTGTCGCGGCTGATCGTGGATCTCGTGCAGACCGGTTCGACGCTGAAGGCCAATGGCCTGCGGGAGAGCGAGGTGATCGCGCATGTCACCTCGCGGCTGGTGGTCAACCGCACGGCACTGAAGACCCGGCCGGAGGCGATCGGCGCGTGGATCGCGCGGTTCCGTGCCGCACTTGCCGAACGGGATGCGCGATGATCAGGCAGGCAAGGTTGGGGGAGGAGAACCTCCCCCAACCCCCCACCCTTTTTCTGTCACTTGGCACCGGCCATCCCGGTCCTATCCCAAGTTCCAAAACAAGGAGGGGGATCGGGGGAGTTCTCTCCCCCGACCTTTGCGCATGAAACGCCTGAACACCGCCGACCAGGACTTCGAACCTGCCTTCACCGCTTTGCTCGACGAAGCGCGCGAGACCACCAACCGCGTCGATGCCGCCGTCGCCGACATCATCGCCGCCGTGCGCGCGCAGGGCGATACTGCGCTGATCGACCACACCGCGCGCTTCGATCGCTGGGCGCCGGCGGATGCCGCGGCGCTGCGCGTGACGCCCGCCGAGATCGAGGCCGCCGACGCCTCCATCCGCCCCGAACTGCGTGCCGCCCTGAACCTGGCCGCCGAGCGTATCGAGACCTTCCACCGCGCGCAGTTGCCGCGTGACCTGGAGATGCAGGACAGCGCCGGCCTGACGCTGGGGATGCGCTGGGGTGCCATCGATGCGGTGGGCATCTACGTGCCGGGCGGCAAGGCGGCCTATCCTTCCTCGGTGCTCATGAACGCCTTGCCCGCGCGCGCGGCGGGCGTGCCGCGCATCGCGATGTGCGTGCCCACGCCCGATGGCGTGCTGAACCCGCTGGTCCTGGCCGCGGCGAAACGTGCCGGCGTCACCGAGATCTTCCGCATCGGCGGAGCGCAGGCGATTGCGGCCCTGGCCTGGGGGACCGCGACGATCGGCGCCGTGGACCGGATCGTGGGGCCGGGCAATGCCTATGTGGCGGAGGCCAAGCGTCAGGTCTTCGGACGCGTGGGCATCGATTCCATCGCCGGCCCGTCGGAGGTCGTGGTGATCGCCGATACCGGCAACGATCCGCGCCATATCGCGGTCGACCTGCTGGCCCAGGCCGAACATGACGAGAGCGCGCAGGCCATCCTGATCACGCCGGATGCCGCGCTGGCCGATGCCGTCGCGCAGGCGGTCGCCGATGAATTGCGGCATTTGCCGCGCGCTGGCATCGCCGGCGAATCCTGGCTTCGCCATGGCGCAATCGTCCTGGTGCGGGACCTCGATGAAGCGGCGGCGCTGACCAATCGGCTGGCGCCGGAACACCTTCAACTCATGGTCGCGCAACCGCGCGCGCTTCTCGCGCAGGTGCGCCATGCTGGGGCGGCCTTCCTCGGCCGCTACTGCCCTGAAGCCGTGGGCGATTATGTCGCCGGGCCGAACCATGTGCTGCCGACCGGCCGCACGGCGCGTTTCGCCTCGGGCCTGTCGGTGTTCGACTTCCTCAAGCGCACCACCTGGGTCGAGGCCGACCAGGCTGCGCTGGCCGCGATCGGCCCCGCCGCAGTGGCGCTGGCGGAGGCCGAGGGCCTTACCGCCCATGCCCGCAGCGTGGCCCTGAGACTGGGTGGTTGACGCCGCGCTTGACCCGGCGGGGTTGGGGGACCATTTTCCCGTCGATTTCCAGCGGTGCCCCGATGCGCCGCCTTCCCCCATGCGCGCTTGGCGCGCCAGTCATGAGGCCAGATGTCTAAAGAAGACATGATCGAGTTCAGCGGACAGGTCCTTGAACTCCTCCCCAATGCGATGTTCCGCGTCAAGCTGGACAACGAACACCTGGTGCTTGCGCATACCTCCGGGAAGATGCGCAAGAACCGCATCCGCGTGCTCGCCGGCGACCGCGTGAACGTCGAGATGACGCCATACGACCTGACCAAGGGCCGCATCACGTTCCGCTTCAAGTGACCGGCATGCCTCCGGGTCGATTGAAGTAAGCGCCACGTGCCCGACCCGCGCCCGCCGCTGGTACTGGCGAGCGCCAGTCCGCGCCGCCTCGACCTGCTCGCCCGCCTCGGCATCGTGCCCGACCAGGTCATCGCCACCGACATCGATGAGACACCGCTGAAGCGCGAGACACCGCGCCCCCATGCGGCGCGGCTCGCGCTCGGCAAGGCCGAGGCCGCGGCAGCCCGTGTGCCTGCCGCCATCGTGCTGGCCGCGGATACGGTCGTCGGCGTGGGCCGCCGCATCCTGCCCAAGGCGGAGTCCGAGCAGCAGGCGCGCGATTGCCTCGACCTGCTGTCGGGGCGGCGGCACCGTGTCACGACGGCGATCGTGCTTGCCCTGCCCGACGGCCGCCGGCTGAAGCGCGAGGTCGAGAGTGCCGTGACCTTCCAGCGCCTGACCGAACAGCAGGTGGCGGACTACCTCGCCAGTGGCGAGTGGCACGGCAAGGCCGGCGGCTACGCCATCCAAGGCCGCGCGGAGGCCTTCATCCGCTTCCTGTCGGGCAGCCATTCCAATGTGGTGGGCCTGCCGCTGTTCGAGACGGCGCAGTTGCTGCGCGGCATCGGATGGCTGCGGCCATAGGACCCCGCGCATCCGGCGGCGTGACGATCCTCGTCAGCGCCTCGCCGGGTGAATTGCGAACCGCGCTGTTGCAGGACGGGGTGCTGGCCGAGGCCTGGATCGAACGGCCCAGCCGCCCGGATGGTGTCGGCGACCTGCATCGTGGTCGTGTTTCGGCCGTTGCCCCCGCCATGGCCGGCGCCTTCATCGCCCTGGCGGGCGGCGAGACCGGCTTCCTGCCCGAACGCGAAGCCGGTGAGGACCGCCGCCCCATCGCGGCCGCGGTGCATGAGGGCATGATCCTGCCGCTGCGGATCATCCGCGCGGCGCAGGGCGGCAAGGGCCCCCGCGTGACCGCCCGTGTCACGGCCGCCGAGGCCGCGCGCATCGCCGCGGCACCACCCGGCGCACCGGT
>JALHQB010000124.1 GCA_022842185.1 Acetobacteraceae bacterium | reverse complement strand
GGCGGCGCGCGGGATGACCCGGCAGGCGACGGCCCGCGGCACCACCCGGCAGGTTGCCAATCGCAGCGCCGGCGGCCGGTCGCGCCAGCAGGCCGCGGCGGCATGCCGCGGGCGGAATTGCGGTTCGGCGCCGCGCCAGGTCTCCTGGCAAGCCGGGCTGGCGCCGGCGACGAACGAACAGGCCCAATCCTGCCCGGTGGGCACCTTGGCGACCCTGGCGCGCGGGCATTCGGACATCGTCCGCTGCATGCCGCTGTGACAATGTGACCACCTCCGCGGCCCCCTGCCCCGGCTGGGTCCGGAACAGGCGAGGGTGGGCTGCGGCAGCAGTGTAACCGGCCCAAGCCTTGCCGCGGCGCGGGCCAGGGAGTAGGTAGCGGCGCTTTTCGCACCGCACCACAAGCCTGAGGAAGTCCGTATGGCCCGCAAGAAGATCGCGCTGATCGGCGCCGGCAACATCGGCGGCACGCTCGCCCACCTGATCGGGCTCAAGGAGCTCGGCGACGTCGTGATGTTCGATGTGTTCCCCGGCGTGGCCGCGGGCAAGGCACTCGACATCATGCAGTCCGGGCCGGTGGACGGCTTCGATTCCGCCATGGTCGGCACCGGCGACTACGCCGCGATCGCGGGTTCGGACGTGGTGATCATCACCGCCGGCTTCCCGCGCATGCCGGGCATGAGCCGCGACGACCTGGTGTCCAAGAACGCCGGCGTCATCGCCCAGGTGGCCGAGGGCGTGAAGACGCATTGCCCGAACGCCTTCGTCATCGTCATCACCAACCCGCTCGACGCGATGGTGTGGGTGTTCCAGCAGAAGTCGGGGCTGCCGCCGAACAAGGTGGTGGGCATGGCCGGCGTGCTGGATTCCAGCCGCTTCCGGCTGTTCCTGGCGCAGGAATTCAAGGTCAGCGTCGAGGACGTGACCGCCTTCGTGCTGGGCGGCCATGGCGACACGATGGTGCCGCTGACCCGGTATTCGACCGTCGCCGGCATCCCGGTGCCCGACCTGATCAAGATGGGCTGGACCACGCAGGAGAAGATCGACGCGATCGTCGCCCGCACCGCCAATGGCGGCGGTGAGATCGTGAAGCTGCTGGAGAAGGGCTCCGCCTTCTACGCCCCGGCGGCTTCGGCCATCGCGATGGCCGAGTCCTACCTGAAGGACAAGAAGCGCGTGCTGCCCTGCGCCGCCTGGCTGGAAGGCCAGTATGGCGTGAAGGACCTCTATGTCGGCGTGCCGGTCGTGATCGGTGAAGGCGGCGTGGAGCGGATCGTCGAAATCGAACTGAACGGCAGCGAGAAGACCGCCTTCGACAAGTCCTGCGCCGCGGTGCAGGAATTGCTCGACGCCTGCAAGAAGCTGGTGGGCTGATCCACCCCGGGCCCGGCAGCGATGCCGGGCCTTTTTCCTGTCCTCCCCGAGGGATCCCCGGCATGAACATCCATGAATACCAGGGCAAGGAATTGCTGCGCCGCTACGGCGTCGCGGTTCTGGACGGCCATGTCGCCTGGACGGCCGAGGAGGCCGTGGCCGGGGCGAAGAAGCTGCCGGGTCCCGTCTATGTGGTGAAGTCGCAGATCCATGCCGGTGGGCGTGGCGCGGGCCGCTTCGCCAATGACCCTAACGGCAAGGGCGGCGTGCGCGTCGTCAAGTCGATCGACGATGTGAAGGCCGCCGCCGAGGCGATGATCGGCCAGACGCTGGTCACCAAGCAGACCGGCGAGGCCGGCAAGGTCGTCTCCCGCATCTATGTGGAAGATGGCTGCGACATCAAGCGCGAGCTGTATCTGGGCCTGCTGGTCGATCGCGACACATCACGCGTCACCATCATGGCGTCCGTCGAGGGCGGCATGGAGATCGAGGAGGTGGCCGAGAACCACCCCGAGAAGATCCTCAAGGTCGCGGTCGATCCGGCCGCCGGCATCTCCGGCTTCCATTGCCGCAAGCTGGCCTTCGGGCTGGGGCTGGAAGGCAAGCAGGTCGCCTCCTTCACCAAGTTCGTCACCGCGCTGTATGGCGCCTTCATCGAGCTCGACTGCATGATCGTCGAGATCAACCCGCTGGTGGTGACCGGCGCCGGTGAGATCGTGGCGCTGGACGCCAAGGTGTCCTTCGACGACAGCGCGCTGTATCGCCACAAGGACCTCGAGGCCCTGCGCGACGACAGCGAGATGGACCCGAAGGAACTCGACGCGATCAAGAACGACCTGAACTATGTCGCGCTCGATGGCGAGATCGGCTGCATGGTGAACGGCGCCGGGCTGGCCATGGCGACGATGGACATCATCAAGCTGTACGGGTCGTCCCCCGCGAACTTCCTCGATGTCGGCGGCACGGCGAATGCCGCGCGCGTGACCGAGGCGTTCCGCATCATCACCTCCGACGCCAATGTGAAGGCCATCCTGGTCAACATCTTCGGCGGCATCGCCAAATGCGACATGATCGCCGAGGGCATCGTGGTCGCGAGCAAGAACCTGGACCTGAAGGTTCCGCTGGTGGTGCGGCTCGAAGGCACCAACGTGGAACTGGGCAAGAAGATCCTGGCCGAGAGCGGGTTGGCGATCATCCCCGCGGACAATCTTGCGGATGCGGCCCAGAAGGTCGTCGCCGCCGTGAAGGGGGCCTGAGCCATGGCCGTTCTCATCGACAAGAACACCCGCGTGATGACGCAGGGCTTCACCGGCGCGCAGGGCACCTTCCATGCCTCGCAGGGCATCGCCTATGGCTCGACCTATGTCGGCGGCACGACGCCCGGCAAGGGCGGCACGATGCACCCGGAGCTGAACCTGCCGGTCTTCGACACGGTGGCCGAATGCGTCGACAGGACGCAGGCGAATGCGTCCGTGATCTACGTCCCCGCGCCCTTCGCGGCGGATGCGATCCTGGAAGCCATCGATGCCGAGCTGCCGCTGATCATCTGCATCACCGAAGGCATCCCGGTGCTCGACATGGTGCGTGTGAAGCGCGCGCTGTCGGGGTCGAAGTCGATTCTGGTCGGGCCGAACTGCCCCGGCGTGATCACGCCGGATGCCTGCAAGATCGGCATCATGCCGGGCCATGTCCACAAGCGTGGGTCGGTCGGCGTGGTGTCCCGTTCGGGTACCCTGACCTATGAGGCGGTGGCGCAGACCTCCGCCGCCGGTCTCGGCCAGTCCACCTGCGTGGGTATTGGCGGGGACCCGGTGAAGGGCATGGACTTCATCGACGTGCTGGAACTGTTCCTGAAGGACGACGAGACCAAGTCGATCGTGATGATCGGCGAGATCGGCGGCCAGTCGGAGATTCGCGCGGCGGAATACCTGAAATCCGAGAATTTCGGTCACGGCAAGCCGAACAAGCCCGTCGTTGGCTTCATCGCCGGTGCCACCGCCCCTCCGGGCCGGCGCATGGGTCATGCCGGCGCCGTGATCTCGGGCGGCAAGGACACCGCGGCGGCGAAGATGGAAGCCATGGCCGCAGCCGGCATCCATGTGGCGGACAGCCCGGCGGCGCTGGGTTCGACGATGGTGAAGGCGCTGAAGGGCTGATCTGCGCCGGGGGCAAGGTCAAGGCCCTGCCACATTGGGGCCATCCGCCCTATGTTAAGCAACGCCGCCGTATCCTGAAGCCAGGTGCGGCGGCGGACCAGCAGCAAAAACCCTGAGCGTGACCCCGGCGGCGCTGCCCGCCGGCACGGAGAAGACCGATGGCCGGAGTGGACATCCTCGCGAGTGCGATGACGGGCGCGAATGCCGCCTATCTCGCGGATCTCTATGCCCGTTGGGCGGAGAAGCCCGACAGCGTCGACCCGTCCATGGCGGAACTGTTCGCCGCGCTGAATGATGAGGCGCGGTCGGTGCTGACGGACGCCACCGGCGCATCCTGGGCGCCACGCATCCGTGGCGCCTTCGGCCCGGACCCCGAGGCCCCCGCACCCGCCAAGGGTGGCAAACCCGCCGCCGCTGACCCGGAAGCCACGCGCCGCGCGGTGCTGGATTCGATCCGCGCGCTGATGCTGATCCGGTCCTATCGCGTGCGCGGGCATCTGGAAGCGCAGCTTGATCCGCTGGGCCTGACCATGCCCAAGCCGCATCCCGAACTCGACCCCAAGACCTATGGGTTCAACGACGCCGATCTCGACCGGCCGATCTTCCTGGACATGGTTCTGGGGAAGGAGACCGCGACGCTGCGCGAGATCATAGCGATCTGCCGCGCGTCGTATTGCGGGTCGATCGGCGTCGAGTTCATGCACATCCAGGATCCGGAGCAGAAATCCTGGATACAGCGGCGGATGGAGGGCGCGCCCTGGCTCGCCGCCTTCGACCCGGCGGCGAAGTCGCGCATCCTGTCGGACCTGACGGAAGCCGAGGGCTTTGAATCCTTCTGCGCCCGCAAATTCGTCGGCACCAAGCGCTTCGGCCTCGAAGGCGGTGAATCCACGATCCCGGCGATCCAGTCGGTCATCGAGACCGCGGCGAAGGGCGGGGTGAAGGAAATCGCCATCGGCATGGCCCATCGCGGCCGGCTGAACGTGCTCGTGAACGTGGTCAAGAAGCCCTATGTCCAGGTCTTCTCGGAGTTCAAAGGCGTCGGTGCCAACCCTGACGACGTGCAGGGGTCGGGCGACGTGAAGTACCATCTGGGCACCTCGACCGACATCGAGATCGCCGGGCAGATGGTGCATCTGTCCCTCCAGCCGAACCCGTCACATCTGGAAGCAGTGAACCCGGTCGTCGCCGGCAAGGTGCGCGCGCGGCAGGACATGGCGGGCGACACCAAGGGCCGGCGTTCGGTCATGGGCATCCTGCTGCATGGCGATGCCGCCTTCGCCGGTCAGGGCGTGGTGTATGAGACGCTGGCGATGTCCCAGCTCATCGGATATCGCACCGGCGGCACGATCCACATCATAACCAACAACCAGATCGGCTTCACCACCGTCGCCGCCCACGCCTATTCGGGCCTGTATTGCACGGACGTGGCCAAGGCGATCCAGGCGCCGATCCTGCATGTGAATGGGGACGACCCCGAAGCGGTGGTGTTCTGCGCCCGCATGTCGGCTGAATTCCGCATGCAGTTCGGCGCGGATATTGTGCTCGACATCGTCTGCTACCGCCGCCACGGCCACAATGAAGGCGACGAGCCGGCCTTCACGCAGCCGATCATGTACAACCGTATCAAGGAGATGCGGACCACCCGCACCCTGTATGCGGAAAAGCTGGCGCGCGAAGGATCGCTGCCGGCCGAAGGGTCGAAGGCGATGTATGACGCTTTCAATGCGACGCTGGAGGATGCCTTCCAGGCCTCTCAGTCCTTCCGCCCGAACAAGGCGGATTGGCTGGAAGGCCATTGGTCGGGGCTGAAATCCGCGCATTCGGGCGACGAAGTCGAGAAGCTGCACGAGACCGCGGTCGCGCTCGACACGCTGCGCGAGGTCGGTGGCGCATTGTGCCGCGTGCCCGAGGGCTTCAACGCCAACCCCAAGATCACCCGCCAGCTCGAAGCCAAGCAGCAGGCGATCGACACCGGCGAAGGCATCGACTGGGCGACCGGCGAGGCGCTGGCCTTCGGCACCCTGCTGCTGGAT
Organism: Acetobacteraceae bacterium; assembly: GCA_022842185.1. Classification (GTDB taxonomy): domain Bacteria; phylum Pseudomonadota; class Alphaproteobacteria; order Acetobacterales; family Acetobacteraceae; genus Neoroseomonas. Next base: position 1,275 of record JALHQB010000124.1, on the reverse strand, counting down.
GGCCATCGCGTACGCCTGTCGGGCGAGGATGTGCAGCGCGGCACCTTCTCCCACCGCCACGCCTATCTGATCGACCAGCAATCCCAGGCCGAATACGTCCCGCTGAACAACATCCGCGCGGGCCAGCCGAAATTCGAGGCGTTCAACTCGCTGCTCGCCGAGTTTGGCGTGCTGGGCTACGATTACGGCTACACCCTGGCAGACCCGCACACGCTGGTGTTGTGGGAAGGCCAGTTCGGCGACTTCGCCAATGGCGCGCAGGTCATCATCGACCAGTTCATCGCCTCGGGCGAGACGAAGTGGCTGCGCATGTCCGGCCTGGTGATGCTGCTGCCGCATGGCTATGAAGGCCAGGGGCCGGAACATTCCTCGGCGCGGCTGGAGCGGTATCTGCAGATGTGCGCCGAGCGCAACATGCGGGTCTGCAACTTCACCACGCCGGCCAACTACTTCCACGCGCTGCGCCGCCAGCTGAAGGCGAATTACCGCAAGCCGCTGGTGGTGATGACGCCGAAATCCCTGCTGCGCCACAAGCTGGCCGTCAGCTCCCTGGCCGAGTTCGGGCCGGGCAGCGCCTTCAAATATGTGATCCCGGAAATCGACGCGATCGTGCCGGAAGACCAAGTGAAGCGCGTCGTGCTGTGCACCGGCAAGGTCTATTACGACCTGCTGGCCGAACGGCGGGAGAAGGGCATCACCGACATCGCCATCGTGCGCGTCGAGCAGATGTTCCCCTTCCCGGCGACCAGCCTGGGCAAGGCGCTGGCGCCGTACAAGAACGCCGAGGTGGTGTGGTGCCAGGAGGAACCCGAGAACATGGGTGCCTGGACCTTCATGGACCGGCGCATCGAAAAGGTCCTGAAGGGCCTCGACATCAAGGCGAAGCGCCCCGACTACATAGGGCGCGAAGACGCGGCGAGCCCGGCCACGGGCCTCGCCAGGATCCACCAGCAGCAGCAGGCAGCCCTGGTGCGCGCGGCCCTCGGGCTGTGACCCGGGCACGGAAGAACGGATTGCCGACATGACCGATATCCTCGTTCCCACGCTCGGCGAGAGCGTTTCCACCGCCACCGTCGCCCGCTGGCTGAAGAAGGCCGGCGAGGCCGTCGCGGCCGATGAGCCGCTGGTGGAGTTGGAGACCGACAAGGTGACGGTGGAGGTCAATGCGCCATCCGCCGGCGTGCTGGAAGCGATCGCCGCCGCCGAGGGCGCCGAGGTCGGCCCCGGTGCCGTGCTGGGTTCGATCGCCGCCGGCGGTGCCGCTGCCGCGCCGAA
>JALHQB010000123.1 GCA_022842185.1 Acetobacteraceae bacterium | reverse complement strand
AGTTCCGCGCCATCGCCACCCGCTACGACAAGACCGACCGCAACTTCATCGCCGCCATTCATGCCGTCACCTTCCATCTCTGGATCAATTGACGACACGCCTTAAGGCCTTTGGAAACCGTTACTTGGCGCTGGGCCTCGCGGGCAGGATTGGTGCCCGGATTCAGCGTCGTGCCCAGTCGAACTTATCTTGGCACATGATCCATCAGGACCGCGCCAATTTGAGGTGTCCAGAGGCCTTTAGGCCTTTGGCGGGGTGAGGTTTGGAGAGGGGCGGCGCCCCTCTCCAACGCACCCGCGCCGAATTCAATTCGCCCGCGCCCGCCCGACATGCGGCCCGGCGCTTGCCAGCGCGCCCGCGCGCTGCGCGTCCTCGATCGTGCGGAAGAACGTGTAGGACAGGGTGATCGTCGTGACGTCCCGCGTGTTGGGGTCATCGGCGATGCGCGGGTCCACCCAGAAGGACACCGGCATGTCAGCGCGCTGCCCCGCTGCCAGCGTCTGTTCGTCGAAGCAGAAGCAGGCGACCTTGTGAAAGTACCGGCCGACCTTCTCGGGCGTCACGTTGTACACGGACACGCCCGTCACCGGCGTATCCGCCCGATTGGTCGCGGAATAGAAGGCGAGGCCTTCTTCCCCGAGCCGGACATTCATCCCCGCCTGCTCGGCCACGAAGGTCCAGGGCAGGTTGCGGTCCGTCTGGCTCGCGAAGCGAATGTTGATGGTGCGATCGGTGGCACCGGGCGCCGCCTGCCCGGTCTGCACCGTGCCGTTATACCCGGTGACGCGGCAGAACAGGTTGTACAGCGGGACCGAGGCGAAGGAGAGCCCGACCATTCCCGCGGCGACTGTGGCGATGCCGATGCCGGCGCGCTTGTTGCGGCGCTGGATCGCCGCGGCCCGTGTCTCGTCCATGGCGGTCATCTGCGCCCGGTCCCGCGCCTTGGCAAGTGTGCGCCGCACGCGCCGAAGCCAAAGCGCCCAACGTCGGGTCGCAGCGACGCACGATCCAGCAGCACGGAGGCCAACCGCGCCGACACCATCCCGCACGACACGGCATGGCACGAAGGCAGGCCGCAGGGCCGTTCGACCCCCGCCGTTCAGGTGCACAGAAGAAAGTCGGTGGTCGGTCAGCCGCCGCGCAGCAACCGCGCCATGCCGACGAAGTAGAACAGCGCGCACAGCGCGATCAGCACGAGCAGGATCGCGATGTTGCGCCCACGGCGGCGCCTTTCGAAAATCACGCGTTCGTCTGGCGTCATGCGGAAAATGCCAGCCGGTCGATCGCCAGCGCCGCGAACAGGATGAACAGGTAGTACAGGGAGAAGCGGAAGCAGGCGCGCGCCGGCGCGTCCCGCGTCAGGCTGCGGCCGGCTTCATCCTGATTGTCGCGCAGCACGCCCACGGCAAACCACAGGAACGCCGCGCCCAGCACCGCCGCTACAATGGCATAGGGCAGCCCCGCAAACCCCACGATCCACGGCATGAGGCTGAGGGGTGCCAGCACGACGGAATAGATCACGATCTGGCGGCGCGTCTCCCGCGCCCCGGCCGTGACCGGCAGCATCGGCACGCCGGCGCGTTCGTAGTCGTCATGCGCCCACAGCGCCAAGGACCAGAAATGCGGCGGGGTCCAGACGAAGACGATGGCAAACAGGATGATCGGCACCAGCGTCACGTCGCCGGTCACCGCCGCCCAGCCGATCACCGGCGGGAAGGCGCCGGCGGCACCGCCGATGACGATGTTCTGCGGCGTCCGGCGCTTCAGCCACATGGTATAGACGAAGACATAGAAGGCGATCGACAGCGCCAACACGACGGCGGCCGCCACGTTCGTCGCGATCCACATCATCGTCACCGATGCGACCGACAGCCAGACGCCGAAAGCCAGCGCCGCACCCGGCGCGATCCGCCCCGCGGGAATGGGGCGCCTGGCCGTGCGGCGCATGACCGCATCGATGTCGCGGTCGTACCACATGTTGATGGCACCGGCGGCGCCCGAGGCGACGGCGATGCACAGGATGGCGGTCACCGCCAGCACCGGCTGCATCGCCCCCGCACCCGGCGCCACCAACAGGCCCACCAGCCCGGAGAAAACGACAAGCGACATCACGCGCGGCTTGAGCAGCGCGATCCAGTCGCCGACCTCTGACATGTCGTAGGACGCAGGAAGGGGGGCTGAGCCCCCCTGTCCCGGTTCCATGGCGGTGTCGCTCATGGTCACTCCGTTCAGCCGCTTCCGTTACCGGATGCGCGGCAGCTCGTCGAAGGTGTGGAAGGGCGGCGGGGAGGACACCTGCCATTCGAGTGTCGTCGCACCCGGACCCCAGGGGTTGGCCGCGACCTTCTCCTTCGAACGGAAGGTCAGGTAGACCACGTAGAGGAACAGGATCAGCGACGCGGCCGAGATATAAGCCCCGATCGACGCGATCAAGTTCCAGGCGGTCAGCGCCTCGGGATAGTCCGGATAACGGCGCGGCATGCCCTGGTTGCCCGAGAAATGCATCGGGAAGAACGTCAGGTTCACGCCGACGAAGGTCATCCAGAAGTGCAGCTTGCCCCACCATTCCGGGTACTGGTGGCCGCTCATCTTGCCAATCCAGTAGTAGAAGCCGGCATAGATGCTGAACACCGCACCGAGGCTGAGCACGTAGTGGAAGTGCGCCACCACGTAATAGGTGTTGTGCAGCACCTGGGTGATGCCGGCATTGGCCAGCACCACGCCGGTCACGCCGCCGACGGTGAACAGGAAGATGAAGCCGATGGCGAACAGCATGGGCGTCTTCAGCTCGATCGACCCGCCCCACATGGTGGCGATCCAGGAGAAGATCTTGATGCCCGTGGGCACCGCAATCACCAGCGTCGCCGCCATGAAGTAGGCGCGGGTATCGACGTCGATGCCAGACTGGAACATGTGGTGCGCCCACACGATGAAGCCGACGAAGCCGATCGCGACCATGGCATAGGCCATGCCGAGATAGCCGAACACCGGCTTGCGGCTGAAGGTCGAGATGATGTGGCTGATGATGCCGAAGCCCGGCAGGATCATGATGTAGACTTCGGGGTGACCGAAGAACCAGAACAGATGCTGGAACAGCACCGGGTCGCCGCCGCCCTCGGGCTTGAAGAAGGCGGTGCCGAAGTTGCGGTCGGTGATCAGCATGGTGATCGCACCCGCCAGCACCGGCACGGCCAGCAGCAGCAGGAAGGCGGTGACCAGCATCGACCACACGAACAGCGGCATCTTGTGCAGGGTCATGCCCGGCGCGCGCATGTTCAGGATGGTGGTGATGAAGTTGGCCGCGCCCATGATGGACGACGCGCCCGCCAGGTGCAGCGAGAACAGCGCCAGGTCCATCGACATGGACGGGTGGAACTGATTGGACGACAGCGGCGGATAGATCGTCCATCCCGCGCCGGGTCCTTCGCCCACGAAGGCCGAGGCCAGCAGCAGGATGAAGGCCGGCACCAGCAGCCAGAACGAAATGTTGTTCATGCGCGGGAAGGCCATGTCCGGCGCGCCGATCATCAGCGGCACGAACCAGTTGCCGAAGCCGCCGATCAGCGCCGGCATGACCACGAAGAACACCATGATCAGGCCATGGGCCGAAACCAGCGCATTCCACATCTGGCCATCGGCGAAGATCTGCATCCCCGGCGCCTGCAGCTCGATGCGCATGAGCACCGAGATGCCCACGCCGATCAACGCGGCGAACACCGAGAAGATGATGTAGAGCGTCCCGATGTCCTTGTGGTTCGTCGAGAACAACCAGCGGGACACGAAGCCCGGCTTGTGGTCGTGGTGGTCGTCGTGGTGGGCGTCGGATGCGGTGGCCATCGTTCTTCCTCCGGATCGCGCCTTAGCGGCGCGCCTCCGCGATCTGCTGGACAGTGTCGTCGGTGGGCGCGGGGGCGGCCAGCACCGGGGCGGCCGCATCATCCGCGCGGGCGAAGCGCGTGCGCGCCTCGGCCACCCATTTGTCGAAATCCTCGCGGCTGACGGCGCGGACCGCGATCGGCATGAACCAATGATTGGTCCCGCAGATCTGGTTGCACTGGCCGTAGAAGATGCCTTCGCGGTCGGCACGCATCCAGGTCTCCAGCGCGCGGCCGGGGATCGTGTAGCGCTGGATGCCCAGCGCCGGCACGAAGAAGGAATGGATCACGTCGTAGCCCGTGGTGATCACGCGCACATTGGCGCCGATCGGGATCACCAGTTCATTGTCGACCGCCAGGCGGTACAGGTGGCGCTGGTCCGGCGGCAGCTGGTCCTCGGGCACCGGATAGCTGTCGAAGGCGAAGTTGCCGTGATCCGGATAGGCATAATGCCAATACCACTGCCGCCCCTGAACGTTGATCGTCAGGTCGGCATCGGGCGTGCGGTCTTCGTAATAGATCAGCCGGAAGGACGGGATCGCGATGACCAGCAGGATCACCACCGGCACGACCGTCCAGGCCACTTCCAGCACCGTGTTGTGGCTGGTGGTGGACGGTGTCGGGTTCGCCTCGGCGCGATAGCGCCAGATGCACCACGCCAGCAGCGCGGCGACCAGGATGGTGATCACGACGCAGATGATGAAGACCAGATTGTTGAAGTCGTGGATGGCCTCCTTGATCGGCCCGCCCGCTTCCTGCAGGCCCATGCCCCAGGCATGTGGCGCACCGACCATTCCCTGGGCCAGGGCTGGCGTCGCCGCCATGGCCGCCAGGCCACCCATCGCCGCCCCGAAGCGCTTCCCGTCGCTCAACCGCATCACCATTCCCCGTGCGCGTCGCCGCATCAGCATTGCCCATGCGCGTCGCCGCGCAGCTCAGTTTCGCATGCGCGTTGCCGCGCACTCCGCAGTGCCGTGCGCGCGCCTGCGCGCCCGGCCGAAATCCTGTGCCCCGTCACCTCCGGTCCAGGACCGGCATGACGCCGCACGCAGCGCCTGCCCCAGGGCCGGCGATGTGCGCGGACCATAGTCGCGCCACCCCGCACCGCACAAGTGAGCACGCTTTCCCGCGCCGCAATCCTGCGCGCCCGAAACGTTGTGCGCCGTCACCACGACTCCCTGCCGCTGGGCAGGCGCACCAGCCCGACCGCTTCGGCCGAACCACGTTTCCAGCAGTGAGGAAAGACGGCGCGGCGTCAGGCGGCGGCCAGCGCCTGCGGCAGCGCCATCGGGTTGCGCATCTGCACCAAGGTGAAGATGCCCGCCGGCGGACAGGGTTCGATGGATTCGACCACCGTGGTCTCCGGCGCAAACAGGTCGCGCAGTGCGAAATCGGGGTGCCAGCCGAGTCGGCGTGACAGTGGCGCCATCGCGCGTTCGATCCACCAGCGCGGCCCGCCTTCGGCGGCGAAATGGTTGACGAACAACAGATGGCCGCCGGGGCGCACGACGCGCGACATCTCGGCAAACAACTTCTTCGCATCCGGCACGACCGAGGCGGTGAACATCGCCACCGCGATGTCGAAGGCACCGTCCTCGAAGGCCATGTGCTCGGCGTCCATCTCGACCAGGCCACGGACATGCACCAGCCGCTCAGCGGCCACGCGTTCCTGCGCCTTCTGCAGCATGTCCCGCGACAGATCGACGCCGACAACCTGCAGATCCCGGCGGTACAGCGGCAGGGCAAGCCCGGTGCCGACGCCGACTTCGAGCACGCGTGTCCCCGAAAGGCGGTTCACCGCCGCCACCGCGCGGCGGCGTCCGAACCCCGAAACGCCTCCGAATACAGTGTCATAGACGCCCGCCCATCGGCGATAGGCATCCCGCACGCTTGCAGCATCAAGCGCCGCGCGCTGGTGCCCGCGTTCCTCGGCCCCTTTGGCCAGTCCGATGTCAGCCATCGATTCCCTCAAGCCCGCGCCCCGGGCACCGGGGCCGCAGCACCCCGGCAGGCTGTGGGGCCGCCGAAACCATGCAAGCGATGCGGTGCTTGGCTAAACCAGCCGGGGGGGCGGCGCAAGCATGTCGGTGGGTCACAGCCAAGAATGCCTCGGATGATGCATCGGCATCAGGCCTGGCGCCCGCGCTCGGCACATCATGCCTGGCGCCCGCGATCGGGCAACGCCACCAGGATGCCGCCGACCGCGACGATCGCCATGCCGACCACTGTCAGCACATCCGGAATGTCCCCGAACACCAGCGCGCCGGCCAGCACCGCCCAGATGATCTGGGTATAGGACATCGGCGCGAGCAGGCTGGCCGGCGCGCGGGCGAAGGCCAGCACCAGCAGCCCATGACCCGCGCCCCCGAGGATGCCCAACAGCACCAGCGCGGCCCAGCCGCCGGCCGTGGGCCAGGTCCAGGCCAGCGGCATCGTCGCGGACATCACCACCGCGGCGGCCAGGCTGGTGTGGAAAATGGTGGTGCGCGGGTCGTCCAGCCCGGCCAGGCGCCGCGTCAGTATCTGGTACACCGCGAACAGCGCCGCGGTGCCCAGCGGCAGCAGCATCGCCCAATGCACCGGTTCGGCGGCGAAGATGAAGGGCGGGCGCAACAGCACGACAACGCCGAGCAATCCGATGGCGACCCCCACCCAACGCCGCCATCCCACGCTCTCCTTCAACACGATCGCCGCCAGGGTGATGGTGAACAGCGGCGAGGCGAAGCCGACCGCCGTCGCATCGGCCAGCGGGATGTGTACGAGCGCGGTCGTGAACAGGAAGTTGCAGGCGGCCAGTGTCAGGCTGCGCAAGGTCTGCCACCCCGGCGCGCGCGACCGCCAGGGGACGTGCCCGGCCGTCAGGCGCAGGGCAATCGCGACGGTGATGAAGCCGAACAGGAAACGCGCCCACATCACCTGCGTCACCGGGTAGCCCGCGGCGAGCAGCTTGATGAGCGTATCCATGACGACGAAGGTCGCCAGCGCCGCCAGTTGCAGCGCCACCCCGGCCAGGCGTGATTGCATGTTCCGCCCAGCATTGCCGCATTGCCGCACCGGCGGAAGATGCCTTCACGCGCAGCCGCACCGCGCTGCGCGCGCAACGCGCGGCGTCCAAGCCGGCCCGACCACGAAAACGGCGCGGGGCTCAGCCTCGGGCCGGGAGCGCAGCGCGCGCAGGCTAGCCGCCCGGATGGGCGGCGCCCGCCGCCCGAGGGTCAGAAACTACGCCGCGTCCTCGCGCCGATCCCGCGGCTTCACATAGGCCAGCGCGGCATGTTCGGTGCAGTACGGCTTGGACCCCATTGGCTCACCACCGCAGAAGCGGAAGCCGCTCGTGCCGGGCTCGCCGATCGGCCAGCAGCAACTGCGCGACCCGAAACGCGGCCGCGCCGACGGAAAGGCCCGCACCACCGGTGAAGGCGGCGCCACGACCACCGGGATCTGTGGCGCAACCGGGGCCGCCCGCATCATCGGCGGGGGCGCCGCCC
>JALHQB010000122.1 GCA_022842185.1 Acetobacteraceae bacterium | reverse complement strand
GAACCCGCGAGGCTCTCTGGCAGGCCATCGCTACCATCATCGATGGCTGCTCGCCCACCGAATGCTCCCACTATCTCTCCCATCAAGGATACGGACAGTCTGGGTGAAAACGCTCTAGCCAGCCACAGCGCGGCGAGCAGCGTATAGCCGGTCTCCGTCTCGGCGATCAGGAAGCGGATCGGCTGGCTGCCATCGACATGCTTGATGACCTGCGCGCAGGTCATCACCAGCCGCACGGCGGAAGCCTGTTCGGCCAGCAGCGCACCGAAGTCGAGCGGGATCGTCTCGACCTCCGCCAGCGCGGTATTGATGGTCGTCAGCAGACCGCGCCGCGCCGCGCGATCCTCCGGCGATGCGGCGATGCCCAGGCGCTGACGCAGCGCGTTGTGAACCTGCGCCGCGTTCAGCCGGACATGGGTGTGCGCCAGCGCCAGGCCATGCGCGGCAAGGCCGGCGCGCTGCACGGCCAGCGCCAGGCGCGTGGTTGCATCCGGCGCGGCCTCGATCGCGGCCGGGAACAGCGCCAGCAGCGGGTCGGGCGTGGTCATCGCCGCCTCGCGCCCATCGATCATCGCCAGCGCGAAGCTGCGCGTCGTCTCCGCGTCCGGCTTCACCGGCGCGGCGGCTTCCTGCACGGCGACCGCCTGTTCCGCCTCGCGCGCCCGCGCAACCAGCGGCGCCGCGCAGGCGCCGAGCGGTTCCAGCCGGTCGGCCAGCCGCGCGAGTTGCAGCCGCTTCATCCGCAGCCGCATCCGCAGCGTGTCGGTCCAGCCGATATCGGTGCGCCCATCGGTGTCGTAGCCGACCCAGGTGGTCAGGATCACCGGGCGCGGACGCAGCTGCAGGGCGCGTTCGCCCCAGACCGCACCGGCGGCATCGAACAGCGCGGCGGACAGCGCATCGAGCGCATCGCGGCCGCGGGCGATGGCCGCGGCGGCCTGGGCGAATTCCTCCTCCAGCGTCACTGGCGCGGGGCGGTGGGACAGGCCCTCGGGCAAGGGCGTGCCGCAGGCGGCTTCGGCCAGCGCGGTGCCGGTCGCCAGCGGCAAGGAGAAGGTCGGATGCGCGGTGAATACGGCGGCGAAGCGGGTACGCTCCACCGCCTCCCGGAACGCCGCATAGGGGACCGGGCTGTCCTCCGGGTCGGGGCGGACCAACCGTTCGGCAACGGTCGCCAGCGCCGCAGCGTCATGACCCATGCCGAGATAGGTGGCCAGGCGCCTCGCACGGTCCTGCGCGGCGTCCCGGGCCATGCGGCCGATCAGCCCCGACAGCCCATCGATGCCGACGCGGCCTTCATCGAGCGCGCGGCTGAGATCGAGCGCGACCAGCAGCACCGGATCGCCGAAGGGGTCGGCCGCGGCGGCCTCCCGCGCCGCGCGCAGGCGGGTCAAGAGGTCGGCGAGCAGGTCGGTCGGCGCGGCATCATCCATAGGCCTATGCTGCACCCGCTCAGTCGGCGATGGCGAGTCAGAAACGCGGTGCGGCGTTGTCGTCCGCCGGCCCGCATGCGAGCGTTCCGCATGGCCGCAGAACGCGCGGGACCGGGGGGAGAACGCAAGATGTCCAGATCCGTCGCGACACGTCGCGTCGTCCTGGCCGGAGCCTCCGCGCTGGCGATACCCCGACTCGTCACGGCGCAGGGCCCCTGGCCGAACAAGCCGGTGCGGATGGTTGTGCCCTATGGCGCGGGCAACCTCGCCGACCATGTCGCCCGCGTGCTGGCCGAGGACCTCCAGCAGCGCTGGGGCCAGCGCGTCGTCGCCGACAACCAGCCCGGCGCGGGTGGCGCGATCGGCGTCGCGCAGATCGCCCGCGCCGCGCCCGATGGATATACGATCGGCCTGGTCGCCATGGCGGCGCTGGTCATCACGCCGCACATGACGCGCGCGCCCTATGACCCGCTGCGCGACTTGACGCCGGTCGCCGGGGTCACCGTGTCATCCGGCGCGCTGACGCTGCGCAGCGAACTCGGCATCACGACGCTGCCGGATTTCGTCGCGGCGGCACGGGCGCGGCCGGCGGGCGATCCCTTCTTCTACTATTCCGCCGGCAACGGGACGGTGCCGCATCTGAATTTCGAGATCCTGCGCCGGACGCTCGACTTCCCCGCCCAGCACGTGCCGTACCGCACCAGCCCGGCCGGGCTGGCGGACCTGTTGGCCGGGCGGGTGCAGGCGACGCTGGACAGTTTTTCGGTGGTGCTGCCGGCGATCCGCGCGGGCACGCTGCGCGCCGTGGTCGCCACCCCGCGCAGGCGCCTGCCGGAACTGCCGGACGTGCCTTCGATCGCCGAAGTCGCGCCGCAGGTCGAATTCGCCCATGCCTGGCAGGCGGTGTTCGCGCCGGCCGGGCTGCCACCCGAGATCACCACGCGCATCGCCGCCGATACCAAGGCGGCCTTGGCTAGGCCGGACTTCGCCGCGCGCATGCCCGCCGGCGCGGGCCTGTTCGACCTGGGGCCCGAGGCGCTGACCGCGCATATGCGCCAAGACCATGCGCGCTTCGGCGCACTGGTCGCCGAACTTGGCCTGCGATCGGAGTGAGTCGATGACCCGCTATTCAGTGACACGGCTGCCCGGCAACCCGGTGATCCGGCCCGGCATGGATGCCCGCATGGGGTCGAACATCCAGGGTCCGTCGGTGATCCGCGTGCCGGATTGGGTGAAGGATCCGCTCGGCCGCTATTATTGCTACTTCGCCGATCACAAGGGCGACTACATCCGGCTCGCCTATGCCGATGCGCCGGAAGGGCCGTGGCGCGTCCATGCGGCTGGCAGCCTGACGCTGCCGGACAGCCTGTATCCGACCACCTCGCCGCCGGTGCCGGCGAATGTCGAGGATGGCGACCGGCTGCCCGGCCGCGCGCCGGAAGGCACGCCGGGCGTGCCCGACCCGATGATCGATGCGACCCACCCGCACATCGCCTCTCCGGACGTGCATGTCGACCATGCGACGAAGCGGATTGTGATGTTCTTCCACGGCCTGGCCGGCTTCCGCACGCAGCGCAGCCGCGTCGCGCTGTCGCAGGACGGCATTCGCTTCCAGGCGCTGCCGGAACTGCTCGGCCCTTCCTATTTCCGGGTGTTTCGTCACCGCGGCTGGACCTACGCGCTGGCCATGCCGGGCATCATGTTCCGATCCAAGGACGGGCTCACAGGGTTCGAGCGCGGCCCGACGCTGTTCCCCGGCACCCAGCGCCACACCGCTTTGCGCCTGCGCGGCGATACGCTCGAGGTGTTCTGGACCCGCGTCGGTGACACGCCGGAGAGCATCCTGCTCTCGACAATCGACCTGGCCGGCGACTGGATGGCCTGGCGGGCCGAGGGCGAGGCGGTCGTGCTGCGCCCTGAGACCGACTGGGAAGGTGCCGGGCTGCCGCTCGAACGATCCTGGCGCGGGGCGATCAACGGGCCGGTGAACCAACTGCGCGACCCCTGCATCCTGGAAGACGAGGGGCGGGTGTTGCTGTTCTATGCCGTGCAAGGGGAAGCCGGGATCGCGGTGGCGGAACTGCACGACGCCTAACGCTTCCATTGCGTAGGGCCAACGCAAAAGGCATCGTGCCGCCCCCGTATCGGAGAGTCGTTGGATGCGCCGTCGCGCCGTGTCTGCAGCCCTGGCCGCAACCCTGGCAGCCCCCGTCACCCCTACGCTCGCGCAGGGGACGGTCAACGACGCCGCGTTGGACGAGGCGGCCCGCACCCTGATCGGCCTGCCGGGCGAAACCGCCCTGCTGTTGGAAGCCGAAGGTCCGAAGGGCCGCATCCGCGTCGCACATCGGGAAACCGCGCCGATCTTCATCGGCAGCGCGATCAAGACCTTCATTCTCGGCGCCTGGCTGCGGGAGGTCGAGGCCGGAAGGCTGTCGCTGGCGGAATCCCTGACCGTGGATGACACCGTCCGATCCCCCGCCAGCCTGGTGTTCGAGGCGCTGACCGGCACCGCCCCCGCCCAGGTGGTGCTGGAGGCGATGATCACCCACAGCGACAACACCGCGACCGACATCGCCATCCACCGCGTGGGACCGGCCGCGGTGCGCGCGCTGATCGCGTCGCGCGGCCTGACGAACACGCGCATCCCGGATTCAACGCGCATCATGTTCTCCACTTTGGCTGGCGCGCCGCCGGGGACGGATCTCGGCTGGATCGCGGTGCGCGACATGGCGCAGAACGGCCCGACCCTGCCGCCGCGCGACGCCATCAACGAATTCCAGACCATGGTCAGCACCGGCCGCGAGATGGTCGATTGGTACGCCGGGGTGCTCGGCGGTGGGCTGTTCGCGCGGCCGGAGACGCTGGACGCCTTCAAGCGCATCCAGATGATGGCCGATGCGATGCCGCGCGTCGCGCCGCCGGATGTGATCGCCTATGGCAAGGGCGGGTCGATCTCGTGGAACAATTTCCAGGCACTGGCGATACCCGGGCAGATGATGGCCGGCCCGGTGAAGGCAAACTTCTTCTTCGCCGTGAACTTCCCCGGCGACGATGCCGAGGCCGCACGCATCACCGAAAGGCTGCGCGGCCCGCTGCGCGCGCTGCTGGCCCGGACCCTCGCCGCGCTGGGCTGAAGCGGACGCTCGACAAGCGCGCCCCGACCGGCGACGCTCCGGCCAAACGCAACCGAGGGAACCCCATGACCCTGCTCGAATCCCTGAAGGGCCGCCTGCGGCTGCCGCTGATCGGCTCGCCGCTGTTCATCATCTCGGTGCCCGACCTGGTCGTCGCGCAATGCACCTCGGGTGTGATCGGGTCGATGCCCTCGCTCAATGCACGGCCGATCGAACAGCTCGACGAATGGCTGGGCGAGATTCGCGAACGGCTTGCCGCCCATGACGCCGCGCATCCCGACCGTCCCTCGGCGCCCTATGCGATCAACCTGATCGTGCACCGGTCCAACGACCGGCTGGACCAGGACCTCGCGCTGTGCGTGAAGCACAAGGTGCCGCTGATCATCAGCAGCCTCGGCGCCCGGCCCGAGGTGAATGAAGCGATCCATTCCTATGGTGGCTTCATCATCCATGACGTGATCAACCAGACCTTCGCGCACAAGGCGATCGAAAAGGGTGCCGACGGGCTGGTGCTGGTCGCCGCCGGCGCCGGCGGGCATGCCGGGGCGCAATCCCCCTTCGCCATGCTGCAGGAAACCCGCGCCTGGTTCGACGGACCGGTCGCATTGTCCGGCGCGATGGCGCATGGCCGGTCGATCCTGGCGGCCGAGGCGATGGGCGCGGATTTCGCCTATATGGGCAGCGCCTTCATCGCCACCGAGGAAGCCCGCGCGGTCGAGGACTACAAGGCGATGATCGTCGCGGCCGAAGCGTCCGACATCGTCTACACCAACCTCATCACCGGGGTGCACGGCAACTACCTGAAGCCGTCGCTGCGCAAGGCCGGGCTGGACCCGGACAACCTGGGCGGGGTCGAGGGATCGCAGATGAACTTCGGCACCGACCGCAAGCGCAAGTGGAAGGACATCTGGGGCGCCGGGCAGTCGGTGTCGGGTGTCCAAGGCGTTGTGCCGGCGGCGGCGCTGATCGACCGGTTGGCCGGGGAATACCACGCGGCGCGGGCGCGGATCGGGGCGGGGTCGGCGCTGGTCAATGCGGGGTGGGGCCGGCGGGCGGCGGCCTGACCTGCACTCGGGTCGTTCGAGAAGGGCTTTGCCCCTCTCCAAACCTCACCCCACCAAAGGCTTAAGGCCTTTGGAAACCGTCACTTGGCGCCGTGCCCGGCACAGTCATTCGGATTCAGAACGGACCTCCACGCCCAACACCAATTGGAGGTTTCCAAAGGCCTTAAGCCTTTGGTGGGGTGGTTTGGAGGGGCAAAGCCCCTCCAATTCCCACAGCGAAACCTAAAGTACTTTTCACGACGTTAAGCAGCTAAACGGCGCCCGGCGCTCAAGCGCGCCTAGCGAATAGAACATAGCGCGAACGCCCACAATGCCACTCCGCTATCGCGTGGCCCCTGGCACCCACGTCACGTCCCCGCCGGCCGCCGCGTTCAGGTGCCGCGACAGCACGAACAGATGGTCCGAAAGCCGGTTGAGGTAACGTATCACCGCCGCGTTCACCTCCTCCTCCGCCGCCAGGGCCACCACCAGGCGTTCGGCCCGCCGCACGACGGTGCGCGCCAGATGCGCATGCGCGGCGGCGGGGCATCCCGCCGGCAGCACGAAGGACCGCAGCGGCGTCAGGGTCGCGTTCATCGCGGCGACCTCGGATTCAAGCCGCAGCGACTGGGTATCCGCCACGCGCAGCCGTGCGCCGGCTTCCCCCGGCACGCACAGGTCGGCGCCGACATCGAACAACTCGTTCTGGATGCGCGACAGCATGGCATCCGTGGCGGCATCGCCGGTGGTATGCAGCCGTATCAGGCCGATCGCGGCATTGGCTTCATCGACCGTGCCGAAGGCATCGACGCGCAGCGCATCCTTGCGGACACGCCGGCCATCGCCCAGCGAGGTCTCCCCGCCATCGCCGCCTCGCGTCGTGATGACGTCGAGCTTCACCATGCCACACCCCCAGGTTCCGGCTTGGTTATGGCGCCCCGTGACGTGGCGGCAAGGGCCGATGCGCCAACGGGCCGGGAGCGGTGAAAACCCGCCAGCCCCAGCGACCGAGAAAGGCGGCCGAGGATGGGCGCCATCCGCCTGCGCTCAGGGCAGATCGCTCATGACCGGACCGCCGTCAGGCGCCTGAAGATGCTCGCCCAAACAAGGACGTGGAGCGCATCGGCGTTTGTCCTGCCGGGCATCGTCAGCCGATCCGTGATCCCGCCTGATCGAGACCCGCTCTACCGCCCACGCCCATTCGAAAGCCGGAAGTGGATCGCCGTTGGCAGCGTCGCGGCCACAGGCACGCCGCCGCGCGTGGCGGGGCGGAAGCGCCAGCGCCGGGCAGCTGCGACCGCCGCGCGGTCCAGCGCGGGGAAGCCCGAGGACGTCGCCACCGTCGCTTCCGTCACCCGCCCATCCGGCGCGACCGCGAGGGCCAGGCGGACGATGCCTTCTTCCCCGCGCCGCCGCGCTTCGGCCGGATAATCGGGCGGGCTATTGCGCTGCCCCGCATCGACCCCGGGCGGCACCACGGCGCCCAGGGCGAAGGAACCCATCGAGGCTTCCGGCTCCGTGCCTGTCCCTGCATCGAGGCGCACCGGACCCTGCGGCGGGGCCTGGCGGGCCGGCGGTCGTGGCGGTGGCGCCTGCGGGGCGGCGGCCTGTTGCTGAAGGGGTGGCGGTGGTGGTGGCGGCAGAGGCAGCGGCTCGACCGATTGTTCCTGCTGCGGCGGCTCGGCCGGGGCTGGCTGCGGCGGGGCCTCTGCTTGTGGGGGCGGTAGGGGTTCGGGCGGCGGCTGTGCCGGCGGGGGCGTCGGGATGGGTTCCGGCGGCACTTCGGCCGGCCGCGGCATCGGGACGGCTTCGGCCGGCGCCTCGGCCGGTGGTGGGGTGGCGATGGCGTCAGCGGCAGCGG
>JALHQB010000121.1 GCA_022842185.1 Acetobacteraceae bacterium | reverse complement strand
GCCCCACCCCTGCCCGCCGCCGAGGCGGCAGCCAGCCCGGCCAGCGCGGCCCCCGACGCCCGCAGCATCCTGGCAGCGGCAGCGCCACGCGACATCCCTGCCGCCGAGGCCGCGACCCCGGCGCCATCGGCCACGCCCGCGCGCCAGATCGCCCCGGTGGTGGTCTCCGTCGCCATCGCCGGCGGCACGGCGCGGCTGTCGGTCATGCTGGAACCCGCCGAGCTGGGCCGCGTCGAGATCAGCGTCGAGCGGCATGGCGATGCGACGGAGGTGCGCGTGCTTGCCGAACGGCCCGAGACATTGGCGCTGCTCCAGCGCGACCAGCGCGAGCTGGACCGCGCCCTGACCCAGGCCGGCATCGATACCGACGGGCGCAGCCTTTCATTCTCGCTGTCGCATGGTGATGGCGGCGCCTTCGCCTCCGGCGGCGAAGCGGGCGGACGGATGGTACGCCGGATGCCTGGTGCCGCCGGTGACGCCGGCGCGGCCGCGGCAGCCGTCCCGCCACCACCGCGCCGCCTGCTTTCGCTGCTCGACCTCGCTGTCTGACAAGGACCCCATCGATGTCCGGTTCCATCACCGCCGCCGCCGCCGCCACGACCAGCACCGCATCCGCGAGCACGCGCCTGGGCGGTGACCTGAACACCTTCCTGACACTGCTGACGACGCAGTTGCAGAACCAGGACCCAACCAGCCCGCTCGACACCAACCAGATGACCAACCAGCTGGTGCAGTTCGCATCGGTCGAACAGCAGATCGCGATGAACCAGAACCTCACCTCGCTGCTGTCCTTGCAGCAATCGTCGCAACTGACGGCCGCCGCGCCGATGATCGGGCGACGCATCGAGGTCACGTCCGACAAGGTCGCGCTGCAGAACGGCAGCGCGGAGGTCCGCCTGCCCGCCGCCGGCACCGCCCGCACCGCCGAGATCACCATCACCGACGCCAATGGCCGCGCGCTGCGCCAGCAGACGGTGACGCTGGGCACCGGCGCGACGGGCTGGACCTGGGACGGCAGGAATGCCGCCGGTGTCGCCCAGCCGGACGGCACCTATAGCGTGCAGGTCACCGGCCGCGACGTGAATGGCGCGGCCGCCACGCTGTCCCACACGGTGCGGGGCACGCTGACCGGCGCGCAGCGCGCCGATGGTGGGCTGACGCTCAGCATGGGCACGCTGTCGGTTGGGTTCGAGGCACTGCGCAGCATCGTGCCGTAGTTTTTGGCCCTCAGACGGCGGGCGCCGGCCATCCGGCCGGCATACCTTCGCGCCCTGCCAGGATGCACTGGCGTGGCTGACGGTCTGGGCGCGGTCGTGCCGTGCGCTCGCGGGGTCTCGCTCGGCCGAAATGGGAACGACCGGCCATGCGACCGGCTGGCCTTCGCGCTGGGCGTTTGTGAGGGGTCTGGCATGGGCGGGATGGGGCCTGTTGGACTGGGCCGTGAAGCCCCCCATTAACCGACGCGCAACCCGGACCCGGCAAAGTCTGCCCAGGCGGCAGGAGGCGGCCTTCGGATGCGGCAGGCACGGCAGGGTGCGGGAAGCGAAGCAGGACGGGCGGCATGGGCGAAGGCCTGATCGGCCAGCTGCGCGCGCTCGGAACGCTGCGTCTCGCCGTGCTCGGTGGCGCCGGCCTGGCGGTGCTCGGGTTGCTGGCCTGGTTCGTGCTGCGCGCCGGCCAGCCGCCGATGGCGCTGTTGTACGGCGAACTCGACCCGCGCGATGCCGGCCAAGTGGTCGCGGCGCTGGAACGCGCACGCGTGCCCCATCGTATCGAAGCCGGCGGCACCCGCATCCTGGCGCCCGAGGACCAGATCCCGCGCCTGCGCCTGACGCTGGCGCGGGAGGGCCTGCCGCAGGGTGGTTCGGTCGGCTACGAAATCTTCGATCGCGGTGAGTCCCTGACCACGACCCCGTTCCAGCAGGATGTGAACCGCCTTCGCGCGCTTGAGGGCGAGATCGGCCGGTCGATCCGCCTGCTTGCCGGTGTACGGGGCGCGCGGGTGCATCTGGTGCTGCCCCGGCGCGACGCCTTCTCACGCGAACGGGGGGAAGCGCAGGCGTCGGTCGTGCTCACCATGCAGGGCGCGCAGCGGCTGGATCGGGAAGGCGTGCAGGCGGTGCTGCACCTGGTCGCGACCGCGGTACCGGGGCTGCGGCCGCAATCCATCTCCATCGTGGATAGCCGCGGCGCGCTGTTGGCCCGCGGCGGCCAGGCGCTGGCCGGCCCCGGGGCGGCCACGTCGCAGGACGAAATCCGTCGCGGCCAGGAACTGCGCATCGCCCGCGCGGTGGAGGAAATGCTGGAACGGACGCTCGGCCCCGGCCGCGTCCGCGCCGAGGCGACCGTCGAGATGGATTTCGACCGCGTCCAGACCACCGAGGAACGCTTCGATCCCGACAACCAGGTCCCGCGCAGCCAGCAGAGCACGCAGGAATCCTCGCGTGGTTCGGAAGGTGGCGCGGCCACCGTCCAGAACAACGTCCCCAATCCGGACCCCAATGGTGCCTCTGCCACGCAGGAGAACCGCCAGGAGGAGACGACCAACTTCGAGATCGGCCGCACCACGCGCAACACGCTGCGCGAACACCCCGTGGTCAAGCGCCTGTCCGTTGCGGTGCTGGTGGATGGCGTGTGGGAAACGCCGGCCGGCGGCACCCCTGCCTTCCGCGAACGCACCGCCGAGGAGATCGCCCGCATCGCGTCGCTGGTGCAGGGTGCGATCGGCTACGACGAACGGCGTGGCGACCGGGTGCAGGTCGTCTCCCTGCGCTTCGCCGAACCGCCCATGGCCGATCTCGCCGCACCGGGCATATTCGACCTGAACTTCAGCAGCACGACGCTCGCGCGGCTTGCCGAAAGCGCGATCTACGCGCTGGTGGCGCTGGTCGCCATCCTGCTCGTGGGCCGCCCGGCGGTCGGGCGTCTGGTGACGCTCGCCGCGCGGCCGGCGATCGCCGGGGCGGAGGCGGCGGGTGCCGTGGCGATCGCCGGTGCCCCCGGCGTCGCGGGTGCCGCGGGTGCCGTCGCGGTGACAGGGCAGGCCGGGGGCGAACACCCCGCGCTGGCCGGCACGACCGAGGAAGAAGCCGCCATGATCTCCCTCGCCATGGTCGAGGGGCAGATGCGCGCCTCCTCCATCAGCAAATTGCAGGATCTGGTGGAACGCCATCCGGAGGACTCGCTCGGGGTGGTGCGGCGGTGGATGACTCCGGACGCGACGTGAGGAACCCAGGATGGCCCTGAAAGGCGCACAGAAGGCTGCAACCTTCATGCTGGCGATCGGCGAGGACCACGCATCCCGCCTGTTCGCCAAGATGCATGAGGATGAAATCCGCGACATCTCCCAGGCGATGGCGACGCTGGGGTCCGTCCCCGCCGCGGCCGTCGAGGAGCTGTGCCGGGAATTCGCCGAGAAGCTCGGCCAGACCGGCAACCTCGTGGGCTCGTGGGAGACCACCGAGCGCATGCTGCTCAAGACGCTGCCACGCGAGCGCGTCGCGCAGATCATGGAGGAGATCCGCGGCCCCGCCGGCCGCACCATGTGGGACAAGCTGGGCAACGTGAATGAGGCGGTGCTGGCGAACTACCTCAAGAACGAATACCCGCAGACCGTCGCGGTGGTGCTGACCAAGGTGAAGGCGGACCACGCCGCGCGCGTGCTGTCGCTGTTGCCGGAAGGATTCTCGATGGAGGTCATCATGCGCATGCTGCGCATGGAGACCGTCCAGAAGGAGGCGCTGGACGGCGTGGAGCGCACGCTGAAGGCCGAGTTCATGTCGAACCTGGCGCGTGCCCAGCGGCGCGACGCGCATGAGATGATGGCCGAGATCTTCAACAACCTCGACCGCCAATCGGAAACCCGCATCCTCGCCGCGCTGGAGGAACGCAACCGCGATGCGGCCGAACGCATCCGCGGGCTGATGTTCACCTTCGACGATCTCGGCCGCATGGATGGCGCGGGCGTGCAGGTGCTGATGCGCGCGGTGCCCAAGGAACAGCTGACGCTGGCGCTGAAGGGCGCGTCGGACACGCTGCGCGACCTGTTCATCAAGAACATGAGCGAGCGCGCGGCGAAGATGCTGAAGGACGACATCGCCAATCTCGGCCCGGTCAAGCTGCGCGACGTGGATGACGCGCAGGCCGCCGTCGTCCTCCTCGCCAAGGATCTCGCCGCGCAGGGCCAGATCCAGATGCAGGACAGCCGCGAGGAGGAGATGGTCTATTAGCATGACCGCGCCCTTCGCCCCCGCCGCCGCCCGCCCGGCCGCGCGCGACTTCATGCCGACGCTGCTCATCGCCGCGCTCGATGCCGCGCGGCGCGAGGCCGCCCTGCCCCCGCCACCGCCCGCCCCCCCGTCGATCGAACCGTTGCTTGAGGACGCGCGCCGTGGCGGGTGGGAGGACGGCCTTGCCGAGGGCCTGCGCCGCGCCGGAGCATCGCTGGAGGCGGACGCGGCGCGCATCGCCGAAACCGCGGTCGAGGCAGTGCGCCTGGGCCATGACGCCGCGCACGAGGCGGCCACGGCCGTGGCGCAGGACCTCGCGCGGCTTGTGCTGTCGATCCTCGATGCCGCGCTGCCGGGCCTGGCGGCGGATCATGCGGCCCCGCTTGCCGCGGCCTTTGCCGGACGCGTCGTGCCGCTGCTGGAGGCGCAGCCCGAGGCGCGGGTGACGGTGCCGACCGGCCTGGGTGACCCCGTCAGGGCGCTGCTGGCCACCACGGTCATCACGGTCGAGGAAGATGCCGCCCTGCCGCCGGGCGATGCGCGCGCCACCTGGCGCGGCGGCGGCGCGGCCTTCGATCTCACCGCGCGGCGGCAGGAAATCCGCCGCGTGCTCGAATCATCCGGCCTCGGGCCGAAGGAGTAGTCCATGTCCGGAACGCCCGGCTTCGAACCCGTCTCCGCCGCCTCCGACGAAGCGCGGCAGGCCGCCCCGGCCGCCGCACGTGAATTGGAGGCCGTGTACGACATCCCCGTCCAGATCAGCGCCGTGCTCGGGCGGGCGACCATGCAGGTGTCGCAGCTGCTCAAGCTCGGGCGCGGGGCGGTGGTGGAGTTGGACCGCAAGCTGGGCGAGGCGGTCGACATCTACGTCAATAACTGCCTCGTCGCGCGCGGCGAAGTCGTGATGGTCGACGACAACCGGCTCGGCGTGACGATGACCGAGATTGTGAAGTCCGACCGGGGCATCTGACGTCATGGCGCGCATCCTGATCATCGGCTCGTTGGCCGCGGAACTCGGCATCGCGGCGCGCATCGCCACCGCGCGGGGCGCGAAGCTGACGGTCGCGGAAGGCGCCGCGGCGGGCCTCGCGCGGCTACGATCGGACGGCGCCGACCTGGTGCTGTGCGACGTGGTGCACGACGTCGCCTGGCTGATCGAGCAGATGACGGCCGAACGCATCGCCTGCCCGGTCGTCGCCTGCGGGCGGCCGGATGATGCCGATGGCGCGGTGCGCGCCATCCGCGCGGGGGCCAAGGATTTCCTCCCGCTGCCGCCCGACCCGGACCTGATCGCCGCGATGTTGCAGGCCGTCGCCGGGGAGCCGGACAAGCCGGTGGTGCGCGACCCTGGCATGGGCCTGTTGCTGGCGCGGGCGGAACAGGTGGCGCGCGCGGAAGCCTCCGTCCTGATCATGGGCGAAAGCGGTACCGGCAAGGAAGTGCTGGCGCGCCACATCCATGCCGCGTCGCGCCGCACGCGCGGCCCCTTCGTCGCGCTGAACTGCGCCGCGTTGCCCGAAGCCCTGCTGGAATCCGAATTGTTCGGCCATGAGAAGGGCGCGTTTTCCGGCGCTGTCGCGTCGCGCCGCGGCAAGTTCGAACAGGCCGAGGGCGGCACGTTGTTGCTGGATGAAATCGGGGAAATGGACCCGCGTCTGCAGGCCAAAATCCTGCGTGCCATCCAGGAACGCGAGATCGACCGCCTGGGCGGCAATGCGCCGGTGAAGATCGATGTCCGCATCCTGGCGGCCACGCATCGCGACCTCGCTACTGAGGTGGCCCATGGGCGCTTCCGCGAGGATCTGTATTTCCGCCTCGCCGTCGTGCGGCTGCGCATCCCGCCGCTGCGCGAAAGGCCGGATGACATCCTGCCGCTCGCACGCCACTTCGCCGAACGCTACGCGCGCGCGAATGGATTGCCGCCGCGCGGCCTGGCGCCGGCGGCCGAGGCGCTGCTGATGGCGCATCCCTGGCCGGGCAATGTGCGCGAATTGGAGAACACGCTGCATCGCGCTGTGCTCCTCGCCGAAGGGACCGGCATCGGGCCGGAGGCGATCGACCTGCTGGAACATCGGGGGCTGATCACCGCCGACGCGCCGGTCGCCGTGGCCCCCGCCGTGCGGCCGCAACCCGTCACCGCGCTGGTCGGGCGACGGATGGAGGAGGTCGAGCGCGACCTGATCCTGGAGACGTTGTCGCACTGCCTGGGCAATCGCACTCGTGCGGCCGAGATGCTGGGCATTTCCATCCGCACCCTGCGCAACAAGCTGCATGAATACCGCGCCGCCGGGTCGGCGGTGCCGCCGGTGCCGGGCCAGGCGCCCATCCCCCTGCCGGTCGGATAGCGGGTGGGATCGATCGCCCTTCCCGGCTGGCTGCGCCGCGTGCAGCCGGGCAACGACATGACGCTGGCGTTCGGCGTGGCGGCGCTGCTGGTTGTGCTGGTGGTGCCGCTGCCGGTCGTGCTGCTGGATGCGTCGCTCGCCATCTCGATCACCGTGTCGGTGCTGGTGCTGATGGTGGCGCTGTTCCTGCGCCGGCCGCTCGACTTCACGTCATTCCCCACATTGCTGCTGCTGACCACGCTGCTGCGGCTCTCGCTCAACGTGGCGACGACGCGGATCATCCTGACGCATGGCGCTGATGGCCCCGAGGCTGCCGGGCATGTCGTGTCCGCCTTCGGTGGCTTCCTGATGGGTGGGGATGTTGTCGTCGGGCTGATCGTGTTTGCCATCCTGCTGGTGGTGAACTTCATGGTCATCACCAAGGGTTCCGGGCGCATCGCGGAGGTCGCGGCGCGCTTCAGCCTCGATGCGCTGCCGGGCAAGCAGATGGCGATCGACGCGGACCTGTCCGCCGGTCTGGTGAACGAGACGGAGGCCCGCCGTCGCCGTCGCGAATTGGAAGAAGAAACCGGCTTCTACGGCGCCATGGACGGGGCCGCGAAATTCGTGCGCGGTGATGCCATTGCAGGCCTCATCATCACCTTCATCAACCTGCTGGGCGGCATGGCGATCGGCGTCGCGCGGCATGGCATGTCGATCAGCGAGGCCGCGCAGACCTTCTCCATCCTGACAGTCGGCGACGGGCTGGTCAGCCAGATCCCCGCGCTGCTGGTCTCGGTTGCCGCCGGCATCGTGGTGACCAAGGGCAGCACAGAGGGCACCGCCGATGAGGTGATGATCGGCCAGTTGGGTGCCGGGCCGAAGCCGCTGGCCATCGCGGCGGGTGCCGCCGCGATGATGGCGCTGCTGCCGGGCATGCCGATGCTGCCGTTCCTGGCCCTGGCGGGCGGCGCGGGTGCCGCCGCCTGGGCCGCGCAGCGCCGCG
>JALHQB010000120.1 GCA_022842185.1 Acetobacteraceae bacterium | reverse complement strand
CAGGGGCAATCAGGATCCGCCCCGCCGCACGACGGCGAGCGGCCAAGCTTGGCCGCTCGCCGTCTCTACACACAAGGGGCAAAGCCCCTCTCCGAGGCACCGACCTGTCACCCGATGCGCGCAACCCCGCCCATGAAGGGCTTCAACACGTCGGGGATGCGAATGCTGCCGTCCTCGTTCTGGTACGTCTCCATCACCGCGATCAGCGCCCGGCCGACCGCGACGCCCGACCCGTTCAGCGTGTTCAGGAAGACGTTGCCCTTGCCTTCCTTCGGCTTGAACCGGCCGTTCATCCGCCGCGCCTGGAAGTCCCGCGTGTTGGAGCAGGAGGAGATCTCCCGCCAGGCCTGCTGCCCCGGCAGCCAGACCTCGAGGTCATAGGTCCGCGCCGCGCCGAAGCCGGTGTCGCCGGCACACAGGAAGACGCGCCGCCAGGTTAGGCCGAGATCGGTCAGCACCCGTTCGGCACAGCGCGTCATGCGTTCATGCTCGGCCGCGCTGTCATCGGGGGTGGTGATGGAGACCATCTCCACCTTCCAGAACTGATGCTGGCGCAACATGCCGCGGGTGTCGCGCCCGGCACTGCCGGCTTCGGACCGGAAGCAGGGCGTCAGTGCCGTCAGCCGCATCGGCAGGTCGGATTCGGGGATGATGGCATCCATCGCGAAGCCGGTCAGCGGCACCTCGGCGGTCGGGATCAGCCAGCGGCCATCGGTGGTGCGGAACAGGTCATCGGCGAATTTCGGCAGCTTGTCGGTGCCATAGGCAACGGCGTCGTTCACCAGCAGCGGCACGGAGGCCTCAGTGTAGCCATGCTGTTCGGTATGCAGCGTCAGCATCCACTGGCCGAGCGCGCGTTCCAGCCGGGCCAGCGCGCCCTTCAGCACGGTGAAGCGGGCCCCGGCGATCTTGGTCGCCGTGGCGAAATCCATCAGGCCGAGGGCCTCGCCGAGTTCGAAATGCTGCTTCGGCTGGAAGGCGAAGGTGGGGATCTCGCCGCTCTGGTGCAGGATGACGTTGGCGGTCTCGTCGGCGCCGTCGGGGACTTCGGGGTCGAGGGTGTTGGGGAGGACTTCGAGCAGCGCCTTGAGGGCGGCGTCCGCATCGTCGGCGGCTGTCTTAGAGACTTCGACGTCGGCGTTGGCAGCCGCGATCAGCAAATCCGCGGCTTCATGGTCACCCTTGGCCTTCAACGCGCCAATTTCGCGATTCTTCGAATTGCGGGCGCGCTGCCACTCCTCGAAATCGGTAATCGCTGCGCGACGCTTCTCGTCCAGCGCCAGCAGGGCCGCCGCGACAGGCGCCACCCCCCGCCGCGCCAAGGCCGCGTCGAACGCCGCCGGATCGGCGCGCACCATCCGAATATCATGCATGGCCCGCTACCTTTCAGGCGTCGTCGTCGCGCTTGGGCGCCACCCACCGCGCTGCGAAGATCGACAGCTCGTAGAGCAGGATCAACGGCACCGCGAGGCCGATCTGGCTGATGATGTCCGGCGGCGTGATCACCGCCGACACCACGAACATCGCCACCACGGCATACCGCCGTCCCTTGCGCAGCGTCGCGACGTTCACGATGCCAACCTTCACCAGCAGGGTCAGCAGCACCGGCATCTGGAAGGCGATCCCGAACGCCAGGATCATGTGCATGACCAGCGACAGGTACTCGCCGACCTTGGCTTCCAGCTGGATCGGAATGCCGCCCGAACCGGGCGGCGTCTCGAACGATATGAAGAACTGCCAGGCCAGCGGGAAGATGAAGTAATAGGCGAGCGCCGCGCCCATCACGAACAGCACCGGCGATGCCAGCAGGAACGGATAGATCGCCCGCTTTTCCGACCGGTACAGCCCCGGCGCGATGAACAGCCAGAGCTGCGTCGCCCAGATCGGGAAACTGATGAACACCGCGCCGAAGAAGGCGACCTTCAGGTAGGTGAAGAAAGCTTCATAAAGGGCGGTGAAGATCATCCGCCGCTCGCCGCCCGACTGGTGCGACAGGATGTTGGCCAGCGGCTGCGCCAGGAAGGCGTAGATCTGCTGCGAGAAGTAATAGCAGAACGCAAACGCGATGATGAAGGCGCCGACCGACCAAAGGACCCGCATGCGCAGTTCCTTGAGGTGGTCCATCAACGGCATCGGCTTGTCGTTGATGGGATCGTCGTCGTTCGTCGTATCGGAAGCCAAGGCGGCTATCCCCTACACGCTCGGGGTGGTGGGGGCCGGCCGGGCTGGCTCGGATTCGGAAGTCGGCGGCACGAAGGCCGGCGCCGGCTGAGGTTCGGGCGCCGGCGGCAGGGGCGGCGGCGGGGCCGCCCAGCGGGCGACGTCGGGCGGCACGAAGGCCGGCGCGTTGTCGGGCACCGGGGGTGGCTCATAGGGCGCCGGCGGGGTGTAGGTCGAACCCCCGATCAGCGGGTCCTGGAAGGTCTTGCGGACCGATCCGTCGCCATCGACGTGCTTCTCGATCTCGCCCTTGATGTCGAAGTTGCGGATGTCGCTGATGGTGTTGCGCACATCGGCGATCTGGTTCCGCACGTCATCGAGCTTCGCTTCCCGCACAAGCTCGTCGGCCTGTTGCTGGAACTCGGCGAACTTGCGGCGAAGCGATTGAATCCCTTTGGCGACGCCTTTGATGGCGTCGGGCAGGTCCTTGGGCCCGATGACGACAAGCGCCACCACGGCAATCAAGGCGATCTCTGACCAGGCGAGGTCGAACATGCGCTCCTTGTCCCCCGGCGTCTTTCTCTGCCGGCAGGGGACGCCCCGTTAGCAGGAAGCCGGCACGCCGCCAATGCGGCGAACAGTTATCTAGGGAGTCTCGGGTGGAAACACGAAGGCCCGTTCGGGATCAATCGCAACCGTTACGCATTCGCCACGTGACAGACGCGGGCCGGGCGGCAGCCTGGCGTGCAGGTGCAGCATCCCCCCCACCCCGTCCGGCAGGGAAAGATGCACCAACGTGGTCGCCCCCAGCAGCCGGCAGGCCTGGACCTCGGCCTTCCGGGCTGCCGCGGTGCCCAGCCGCAGGCCCTCGGGGCGCACCAGCACCTCCACGGCGGCGCCCTCGGCCATGCCCGCGGCCGGCAGAAGGCCGATGGCGGTCTCCGCCACCCCACCCGTCACGCGGCCCGGCAGGCGGTTCACCTCCCCCAGGAAGGCTGCGACGTACCGGTCGGTGGGCGCGAAATACAGGGTCTCGGGCGGGCCAAGCTGCAGGATGCGGCCATCCCGCATCAGGGCGATACGGTCGCCCATGAACATCGCTTCCTCCGAATCATGGGTCACCAGCAATGTGGCGATGCCGGAGGTCTGGAGCACATGCAGCGTGTCGTCGCGCACCTGTTCGCGCAGGCGGGCGTCCAGGCTGGCGAAGGCCTCATCCAGCAGCAGCACGGATGGGCGCGGCGCCAGGGCGCGCGCCAAGGCCACCCGCTGCTGCTGCCCGCCCGACAGCATGTGCGGAAAGGCGGCGCGGTAATCGGCAAGTCCGACCCGCGCCAGTGCCTCCGTCACCCGCGGCCCGCGTTCGGCACGCGGGGCGAAGCGCAGGCCGAAGGCGACGTTCTCGGCCACCGTCAGATGCGGGAACAGGGCGTAGTCCTGGAACACAAAGCCCACGCCACGGCGTTCGGGCGGCACGTCCCGCCCCGGTTCCGCAATGACCTGGCCGCCGAGCTCGATCCGCCCCGATTGCACAGGTTCAAGCCCGGAGGCGAGTCGCAGAAGCGTCGTCTTGCCGCAGCCGGAAGCACCGAGGAGGCAGACGATCTCCCCGGGCGCGACCGACAGGTCGATGCCGCGCAGGACCTCATGCGCGGCATAGGCGTGGTGGATGTTGTGGAAGGTCAGGGTCATGGAGCGCTGCCGCCGGAGAGGGGCTTTGGCCCTCCCCACCAAAGGGCCAAGGTCCTCTGGGCTCCTCGACTTGGCGCCGGGCCCTGCGGCCAGGGACGAACCC
Organism: Acetobacteraceae bacterium; assembly: GCA_022842185.1. Classification (GTDB taxonomy): domain Bacteria; phylum Pseudomonadota; class Alphaproteobacteria; order Acetobacterales; family Acetobacteraceae; genus Neoroseomonas. The sequence goes on along the minus strand of JALHQB010000120.1, from coordinate 3,913 downwards.
CGGCGCCAAGCGCCAGAAACTCCCGGTCCAGGAGTCCATGCGCGCGAATGCTTGGCGATGGTGCGCCTTGGAGAGGGGCGTCGCCCCTCTCCAAACCTCTCCCCACCAAAGGCTTAAGGCCTTTGGAAACCTCAACTTTGGTGATGAACCCCGCCGGTCGATGCCGAGATAAATACCCTGCTCGACCGGTCGAGGACCGCCCTGCGTGACCAACGCCAAGTAACCGCGGTCCAGGGACCCGCTGGTCCCTGGCGGGGTCGCTTGGAGGGGCAGCGCCCCTCCAATCTTCCCGCCCCCGGGGCAGCGCCCCTCCAACGTCCGGCGCAGATCCAACGCCGAGGGTGCAGACAACAGCCACCATTACCCGCCCGGCTCCGCATCACCGCTCGACGCACCTTCCGGCGCCACCGGCTCTTCCCCCGCCGGCGCCAGTCCCGGCAGCGCCGGCCCTGTCTCGGCCGTCACCAGTTCCTCCTTGCGCGGCAGGTCCGACAGCGCCTTGAGGCCAAACTGTTCGAGGAATTTCGTCGTGGTACCCCACAGCGTCGGCCGCCCCGGCACCTCCCGCCGCCCGCGCGGCGAGATCAGCCCCAGCTCCAGCAGCGCCTCCAGGGTGGTCTGCGCCAGGGAGGCGCCGCGGATTTCCTCGATCTCCCCGCGTGTGCAGGGCTGGTGGTAGGCGACGATCGACAGCGCCTCCATCGCCGCGCGCGGCAGCCGGCGCGGCGCCTGAACCACCTTGGTCAGGCGCTGCGCCAGGTCCGGGGCGGTCCGGAAGGCCCAGCCGCCGGCAACCTCGGTCAGCACCACGCCACGACCCTCGCAGGCCCCGGCCAGGGCGGCCATGACGGCGCCGGCAGTCAGCCCATCGGGCAGGATGGCGCCGAGCATGGCGGGGGTCACGGGGCGATCGGATGCAAAGACCAGTGCTTCCGCCAACCGGACGGCGCCGGCGAGGATCTCCGGGTCGGGGGCGGCGTCTTCAGGCCGCGCCGGGTCGTCGACGATGGGCGCGGCGCCCGGTCCCGCCGCCGAACCAGGATCGGGCGTGGTCTCGGTCTCCGGCGTGTCGCCGGGCGGGTCCGGCCTCGGCTCGTCAGCCTGTTCGGTCATCCGCGGCACCCTCCTCGGTCCGGCGGCGCACCATGATCGGGCCGAAGGCCTCCTCCTGGCGGATTTCGATCCCGCCGCCGCGCGCCATTTCCAACCCGGCGACAAGCGTGCTGGCAAGGGCCGCTCGCCGTTCCAGCGGGTCGAGGATGGTATCAGGCAGGAAGCCCTGCAGCACCGACCAGGACGGCAGTGCGCCGACCAGCCGGGTCAGGCGCTCCAGCGCGTCCTGCACGGTGAACAGCTTGCGCGGCTTGGGGCGATAGGGGCGCTTGGCCAAGGCCCGGCGCCGCGCCATGACATAGGCCTGCAGCAGGGATGGCAGGTCGGCATGCAGCCCCGACCGGTCCTCCACGCGCAGGCTTTCCGGCGCGCCGCGGGCGAAGACGTCGTGCCCCAACCAGGGCCGGCGATTCAGCCACAAGGCGGAAGCGCGCATCCGCTGCAATTCGACCAGCCGTTCGGCCAATTGCTCGGCCAGCGTCTCGGCATCCTCGCCTTCGGCTTCCTCGGGCGGGATCAGCAGGCGGGATTTCAGCCAGGCGAGCCAGGCCGCCATCACCAACCAGTCGGCCGCGAGTTCCAGCCGCACGCGCCGCGCGCCTTCAATCACCAGCAGGTACTGGTCCACCAGGGCGACGATCGAAATGCGCGCGATATCGACCTTTTGCGACCGTGCCAGTTCCAGCAGCAGGTCTAGCGGACCCTCGTAGCCATCCAGAGTCAGGTGCAGCGACTCGCTCACCCGCCCCCCCCATGGCCGGCCAGCATCAGGACGAAGTCGAAGGTGGGCGCCACGATGTTGCGGATGAACAGGTTCATCGGGTCCCAGGCGGGGATCGCCATGGGCAGGATGAACAGGCCCAGCAGCACGATCATGATGCCGTAGGGTTCGACCCGCGCCAGCGCCATGGCCGGGCCGCGGGGCAGGATGCCCACCAGGATGCGGCCACCATCCAGCGGCGGCAGCGGCAGCAGGTTGAACAGCCCGAGCACCAGGTTGGACATGATCGACAGCCCGGCGAAGCGCAGCAGGTACTGCGTCGCCTCCGGCCCCAGCATTCCCTGCCCCGAGATCACCGCATGGGCCAGCACGGCCGAGGCGAAGGCCAGCACGGCATTCATCGCCGGGCCGGCGGCGGCGACCAGCACCATGCCCCAGCGCGGGTTGCGCAATTGCCAGATGTTCACTGGCACCGGTTTGGCCCAGCCGAACACCGCCTGGACCTGTCCCACCGCGAGCAACTGCCCCAGCACCATGACGCCCGGCAGGATCACCGTCCCGACCGGATCGACATGCCGCAGCGGATTGATGCTGATGCGCCCGGCCCGCTTGGCGGTGTCATCGCCAAGCCACAGCGCGGCATAGCCGTGCGCGGCCTCATGCAGCGTGATGGCAATGACGGCGGCGATCACCGCCGCCGCCACTTCCGGCAGCCATTCGGGCATCAGGCGGGCCGCGCGGTCGGGTCGTCGCCGGGGGCGGCGGCGAAGGGGTTGGACAGGATGGCGTCCCGCAGCGCCCGCAACGCGGCCGGGTCGCGGCCATGGAAGGCGTCCCGCACGGCGCGGGCCTCGGCCAGGCGTTCGGCGGCGCGGTCGGTCAGGGGCGGGCAGCCATCCAGCAGCGCGGCGCTGTCGGCCAGGCGCCCGGTGCAATGCAGCACCAGGTCGCAGCCGGCCGCGATGGCCGCGCCGGCAAGGTCGTTCGACGCTCCCTGAAGGGCGCCCATGGCCAGGTCGTCCGTCACCAGCACCCCGTCGAAACCGATCGCACCTCGGATGATGCGCTCCACCACGACCGGGGAGATGGTCGCCGGCAGGGCGCTGTCCCAGGCCTCGTAGAGCACATGGGCGGTCATTGCCCAGGCCCCCGAGCCGGCCAGGGCACGGAACGGGGCGATATCCGCCGCGAGGTCGGCCTCATTCGCGCCGACGCGCGGCAATTCGACATGGCTGTCGGCCATCGCCCGCCCATGCCCGGGGATGTGCTTGATCACCGGGATCGCGCCGGCCTGCTGCAACCCCGTCACGAAGGCGGCGCCCAGCCGGGCGATCTCGGCCGGATCGGCGGAGAAGGCGCGGTCCCCGATCACGCCATGGGCGTGCGGGACGCGCAGGTCCAACACCGGTGCGCAGACCACATCCAATCCCTCGGCGACGCAGGTGGCGCCCAGGAGCTGCGCACTGGCCCGCAGCGCCGGCTCCGCCATGCCCTCGAAGCCGGCGGCGGGCGGGAAGCGGTCCCAGTGCGGCGGCTTCAGCCGCGCGACGCGGCCGCCTTCCTGGTCGATCAGGATCGGCGCCTCGGCGCCCAGTGTGCCGCGGATGTCGGCGGTGAGCCGGCGCAGCTGCGCCGGGTCCGCGACATTGCGGGCAAACAGGATGATGCCGACCGGGGCGCGGGCGCGCAGCAGCGCCGCCTCCTCGGCCGTCAGGGACTGGCCGGACAGGCCGATGATCGCCGCACGGGGGGTCACGGCAGGCGCGTCAGCGGATCACGACGCAGGGGATCTGCTTCGCGCGAGCCTGCTCGCAGAAGGCTTGCGCCGAGGCGACATCGGCGAAGCCGCCGGTCCGCAGCCGGAACAGCGTCGCTTGGCCTTCGCGTTCGAAACGGACCACCTGCGGGCGGAAGTCACCCAGCAGGTCGCCATGGCGCCGCGCCAGCCGGTCCCATTCGCCGCGTGCCGATTCCTCGGATGTCAGCGCGCCGACCTGCACCCGGATCCTGCCATTCGGCACCGGGGCGGGCCGGGCGGCGGGTTCGGGCGCCGCGGCCTGGGGTGCCGGGGTGGCGGCG
>JALHQB010000119.1 GCA_022842185.1 Acetobacteraceae bacterium | reverse complement strand
TTCCCACTCCTCGTCCCGCAGCCCATAGCGTCGCATCCGTCAGCTCCCACCATGCTGACCCGCTATGAATCACATCTGCGACCCGTGCCGGAATCCCCCAAATGACGACACACCCTAAGGCCTTTGGAAACCCCGATTTGGCGCGCGGTGCGGATGGGACAGCGCGTGCCGGCCATGGCGACGGGACTACATCCGCAATGCGCACATCCTGGTTTCAGCGCGCCGCCGCGGCCCTCTGCCAAGTGATGGTTTCCAAAGGGCCACCGGCCTTTGGTGGGGTGGGGTCCGGGGATGGGAAAAGCCCATCCCCGTCCTTCCGCCGCGTCCTCCTCCTCGCCCTCCTCCTCGCCGCCACGCCCGCCCTCGCCCTGGTCGGACGCCCGGAGGATCGGCTGCCCGACCCCGCGCTGGAATCCCGCGCGCAGGCGATCGGCCGCGACTTGCGTTGCATGGTCTGTCAGAACCAGTCGATCGAGGACAGCGACGCCGACCTGGCGCGGGACCTGCGCCGCATCGTGCGGGAACGGGTCGCGGCCGGGGAAGGCGATGCGGCCGTGCTGGAATTCGTCCATGATCGCTATGGCGATTTCGTCCTGCTGCGACCGCCCTTCAATCCGGTCACCGCGCTGTTGTGGGGCATGCCGCTGATCGCATTCGGCGGCGGGCTGGTGGTGATCCTGGCGCGGCGTCGCCGTGCCGCGGCGGGCATCGAACCGCCACCATTGACGGAAGCGGAGCGCCGGCGCCTCGCGGAACTGGAGCGCGGCGGCAGCGCATGATGATCTGGATCCTGTTGCTGCTGTTCGCGGCGCTCGCGCTGCTGCCGCTCGCCATTGCCGTGTTGCGTCCCAAGGCGGCGCGCGGCCGGCGGGATGCGGATATCGCGCTGTATCGGGCGCAGCTTGAAGAACTGGACCGGGAACGCGAGCGCGGCCGGCTGGACGAAGCGGCGCATCGCGGTGCGCGGGTCGAGGTGCAGCGCCGCCTTATCGCCGCCGCCGACCAGTCGGAGGGCCAGCCCGGCCAGGCAGGCGCATCCGGCCTGCTGCTGGCGATGCTGCCGCTGATCGTCGCGGCGGGGCTTGGCCTGTACCTGCTGCGCGGGACGCCGGACATGCCCTCGGCGCCTTATGCCGTGCGGGCGGAGGCGATGGCGCGCGACGACCAGATCATGGCGACGCTGCGCGCGCGGATCGAGGCGCTGGACCCGCGCAGCGAGCAGGCACGCCAGGGCTGGGTGCTGCTCGGCAATGCGGAACGTGGGCGCGGCCGGCCGGCGGCTGCGCTCGAAACACTGAAACGGGCGATCGAGATTCGCTTCGATGCAGCCCTCGCCGGGGACATCGCTGAATTGGAGATCGAACGCGGGGCGCCCGCCGAGGCAACGCCCTGGGTCACCCGCGCCCTGGCCGAGGCGCCAAACGACCCCCGCCTGCGTTTCCTGGCTGGGCAGCTGGAGGCCGAAGCCGGTCGGCCCGCCAATGCGCGGGCGTTGTGGCAGGCGCTGCTGGTCGATACTCCGGCGGATGCGCCCTGGCGTGGGCTGCTCGAACGGCGGCTCAGCGCCTTGCCGTGACGGCCGAAGGGGGCAGCGGCGGCGGGGGCAGCGGTGCCGCAGGCTGCGCCACGCGTTCCGCCGCGAGGGTCCGGAGCAACGCCAGCACCTCGAAGTGCAGCGATTGCTGCTTGTCGATCGTGATGTGGGATTCCCCCGGCACCAGCCGGTTTTCCAGCACGCCGGTGAAGCCAGGCGCCGGGTCCAGCGTGCGCTTCACCGTGTCCCGGTCCTGATAGAAGTTCAGCACCCGTGCGACGCCGGGGCCCACCGCCTCACTCGCCGTCGGGTCGAAGGTGACCAGCAGGTCAGTCGTCACCCCCGCCTGGCCCAGGCGGTTTGCCATGAGGATCACGTCGTCGGCGCCGTAGGAATGACCGATCAGCGCGAAGGGCCGCACCAGCGTGCCATCCCGGTCGGCGCGCTGGATCACGGCGGTAAGGTCCCGCCATTCGAGATGGTTGTGCACGCTGGCGTCGAAGCCGTCCTGGCGCAGCAGCGCGGTCAGGAAATTCATCCCGGTGGAGAACGTATTGAACAGCCCGCGCAGCACGACCACGCGCCCCCGCGACGGGCCGGTGAGCGGCGCGAGGCGGGTCGGTCCGCAGGCTCCGAGGGAGAGGAGGCCCGCAAGCGCGGCACGGCGTGGCAGAAAGCGGTAGCTCAGTTCAGGCGGCATCAGGCGATCAACGTGGAAATCCGGGCCGGGTTGTGCCGGGTCTGTGGCGAAGCTGCGGCGATTTGCATCAGGACACGAAGGGGACGACCCGCGGGGTGCGCGCGGCATAGCTGTCCCAGGCTGGTCCGAAGGTGTCGCGCATCAAGGCTTCCTCCCGCCCGACCCGCAGCATGTACAGCAGGCCGAAACCGATGATCCCCGCCGGCCCGGCAACCCAGTTCTGCAACGTCAGCGCCTGCGCGATGGCCCACATCCAGAACGCCGTGTACATCGGGTGACGCACGAACCGATAGACACCGGTGGTGACGAGCGCGTGGTCCGCCCGCACTGCCAGCGTGACGGACCAGTTGCGACCCAGCGCCTTGTGCGTGGCGTAGAACAACATCAGCGCGGCGCCGAACATCAGCAGGCCGGCCATGGCCCGCGCGGCGGAGAATGGCTGGTCGAACGCGGCGGGGAAGCCCGTCGCGATATAGGCAAGCGGGATCAGCCCCAGCCCGGTCAGGGACACCAGCAGCAGCAGTTTCTCCCGCAGGTCCATCGCGTCGCGCAGCAGGACGTTGCGCTTCGATTTTCGTTCGAAGGGCAGGCGGATGACCCACCAGGCGACCATGCACAGCCCATGCAACAGCTTCGCGATCAAGGGTGTCACGCCGCATGCTCCAGTGGCGCGGTCGCCAAGGCGCCGCCGGGCCCGATCAGCCGGTCGGGGAACGGGTCGCGGCCCACCGCGCCAGGGCCGCAGGCGACCAGGCCCCAATCGTAGAAGTACCGGCGGCCGCCGCCGGTGACGTAGATCCTGTGGGCGCGCAGCAGGGATCGCCGGACGCGGCACCAGGCGGCGTGCTGGAGCATCGCGCGCGGATGGATGCGCTCCATCCGCGGCCCTTTCCCCGGCAGGCCGAGGGCCGCCACCGGATCCGCCCCGTGGAAGCACACCATGTCGCGGCGGGACGTGACTTCCAGCCAGGCAAGGCCCGGCGTGGTGGCAATCCGCCTGACCGCGTCGCGCAACCGCGCCGCCTGCGGCATCAGCGCGATCTTGAGAACGGAAGAGCCGAGGCCGACCAGCGCGAGACGCGGTGCGGCGCGCGGCGGTGCGGGATCCTTGATGAGGGATTGGGCCAGGGCCTCGGTCAGCAGGGCCATGCCGAGGCTGTGGCCGACCAGCACCACCTCATCGACATCGCGGCGGCGGCGCGCGTCGGTGATCTCTCGTGCGAAACCGGCGATGCGGTCGGTGACCTCCGGCCGGCTGCCGCGCGCCAAGTCGCGCGCGAAGACCCAATCCGCGAACAGATGGCGCAGATGCAGCCAGCGGTCCGCGGCCGCCACCAGCGCCATCGCCAGCCCGGCACCCAGCACCAGCCCTGCCGCGCCCCCCACCGAGACGCCGGCCAGCAGCCCCGCCAAACTCGGGATCACCAGCATGACGACCGGCAGGGCGACGAACACAAGGTAGCGCCAATGCGCGGCGTGATACCGCCGCAGCGTGCCATCGGCCAGCAACCCCGCCAGGGCCGCCGCCCCGCTGCGGATCAGCCGCGGCAAGGGCTTGGCGAGATCGCCCGCGATCAGGTCGTCCCAGGCCAGGATGCGAATTTCGGCATCGGTGGCCCAGCCGGGACCGGCGAGGCGGGCGCGGAAGGCGCAGACGCCGGCTGTGACCTCCGCCGGGCCGGTTGTCGCCGTCAGGGTCCAGGCATCGGCCGTGCGGTCGAGCGTGCGGCACAGCCGGCGATACTGGGCCTCGGCCGTCAGGGGTTCATAGCCCGGCACATGCAGGACAAGCCGCCGCCGCACCATCAGCGGCGGTCGCGCGTCCGGATGCGTCATGGCGCCTCTGCTCCCCGGGCCAGGAACACAACCTGTCATCCGCGGATGCGCCGGATCAAGCGCCGCGTGTCGGTTCGGCCGGCGTGGGGCCGGCGAGGCGCCGGATCGCCGCGAGGAAGGGTGGCGCATCCCAGGCCGCATCGCCTTCCAGCCTGGCCCGTTCCACGCCGGCGCGATCGATGATGACGGTGGTGGGCAGGCCCCGCGCGCCCATCGCCCGCGCGGCCGCCCCGCGCGGATCGAGCCACACGCGAAGATGGCGCACCCCCGTACGTTCGTAGAAGGCCTGCACCACGGCGGCGCCGCCGCGGTCCGATGACAGCGGCAGCACCAGGATGCCATCGGCCGCCAGTGCCGCCGCGGCGCGGTCCAGCGCGGGCATTTCCGCCACGCAGGGCGGGCACCAGGTGGCCCAGAGGTTGACCACCAGGGCGCGGCCGCGAAACTCGGCTTGGGTGTAGTCCTTGCCTTCGGCGTCGGTGAAGGTGATGGGTGGCAGGGTCGATTCACGTTCCCGCAGGCGGTTCAAACCGTGCGGCGTGGCCGCGAAGCCTTGCCGCGCCGGAAGGGCCGCGAGTAGGGTCCCGCCCGCCGCCATTGCCGGGGCGGCCTTGAGGACAGTACGGCGCGTCGGAACCAGCACGAAAGACACCCCCACAGGTGAGCAGCAACGCCAATCGGCAATGGGGCGGACGCTTCGCGGAAGGCCCCTCCGCCATCATGGAAGCGATCAATGCCTCCATCGGCTTCGATCGCAAGATGTGGCGCCAGGACATCCGCGGCTCGCTCGCCCATGCCGCGATGCTGAAGCATGTAGGGATCATCTCCGCGGATGACGAGGCCGATATCCGCCGCGGGCTGAACGACGTCGCCGCGCGCATCGAGAAGGGGGATTTCCCCTGGGACGAGGCGCTGGAAGACATCCACATGAATGTCGAGGCGCGGCTGTCGGCCGCGATCGGCGATGCCGGCAAGCGGCTGCACACCGGCCGGTCGCGCAACGACCAGGTGGCGCTGGATGTCCGCCTGTGGGTGCGCGACGCCATCGACGGGCTTTCGGACCAGCTGCGCGACGTGATGCGCGCCCTGGTCGCGCGGGCCGAGGAGCATGCCGGCACGGTGATGCCCGGCTTCACGCACCTTCAGCCCGCCCAGCCGGTGACGCTGGGGCACCATTTCCTCGCCTATGTGGAAATGCTGTCGCGCGACCTGTCGCGGTTGCAGGATTGCCGGGCGCGGCTGAATGAATGCCCGCTGGGTGCTGCGGCCCTGGCCGGGACAGGCTTCCCGATCGACCGGCACATGACGGCCAAGGCCCTGGGCTTCGATGGGCCCACGCGCAACAGCCTCGATTCCGTGGCATCGCGCGACTTTGCCGCCGAATTTTTGTTCTGCTGTTCGATGTGCGCCACGCATCTGTCGCGCTTCGCTGAAGAAATCGTGATCTGGACGAACCCCTATTTCGGGTTCGTGAAGCTGTCCGATGCCTTCACCACCGGCAGTTCCATCATGCCTCAGAAGCGCAACCCGGACGCCGCCGAACTGGTGCGCGGCAAGACCGGGCGCGTGATCGGCGCGCTGGTCGGGTTGCTGACGGTGATGAAGGGCCTGGCGCTGACCTATTTCAAGGACATGCAGGAAGACAAGGAAGGCGTGTTCGATGCCGCCGAGACCATGACGCTGGTCTTCGCCGCCGTGGCGGGGATGGTGCGCGATCTCAAGCCTGATGTCGGGCGTTTGGCCTCGGCCGCCGGGGCCGGGTTCTCCACCGCGACCGACCTTGCCGATTGGTTGGTGCGCGAGTTGAAAATGCCCTTCCGCGACGCCCACCACGTCACCGGCGCACTGGTGGCCAAGGCCGAGGGGCTGGGCGTCGATCTGGCTGGCCTGACCATCGAGGAAATGCGCGAGGCCGAGCCGCGCATCACCGAGGGCGTGTATGATGTTCTGTCGGTCGCCGCTTCGGTGCGGTCCCGCACATCCTATGGCGGCACGGCGCCGGCCAATGTCGCGGCGATGGCGGCGGAATGGAAGGCGAAGCTGGCATGAGGCCTACCCAAGCGTCCCGGGGCGCCGCCTGGCACAGGCGGCGCGATACAGTCGCGCCGGCCATCCGCGTGACCATGGGCGCGCTGGCGCTGACCTTCATCCTGGCCGCCTGCGGCAAGGTCGGGCCGGTGCGGCCGCCCGGCCCGCCGGATGAGATCACCACTGGGCGGCAGTACCCCAGCCGCTGACCGGATTGCGGCGGCGTCACATGCCGACAACTTCACAACTTGATCGGTCCTGTGCGACAAAGTGGGCGTATCCGCCGGGGCCGGATGGGCGCATGAAATTCGAGATCGAACGCAAGTTCCTCATCATCGATGACGCCTGGAGGTCAGGGGTCGTCGAGACCCTGCATCTGCGCGACGGCCTTGTCGCGTCATTCGGCGCGGGCAAGGTCCGTGTCCGCATCGCCACCGCAACCAATGCGCCACCCCGCGCCTGGGTCACCCTGAAAGGCCCTCGGAGCGGCATTTCCCGTCGTGAATTCGAGTATGAGATCCCGGTCGCCGAAGCGGAGACAATGCACGCCGAGTTCTGCGACGGGCATGTGGTCGAGAAATTGCGCCATAGCGTGCCTCATGCCGGGCAGGTCTGGCAGGTCGATGTGTATCTCGGCTTTCTGGCCGGCGTGGTGCATGCCGAGGTCGAATTGGGGGACCCGGCGCAGACCATCATACCTCCACCTTGGCTGGGGCCGGACGTGACGGGTCAGCCACAGCACAGCAAGCGCGCCATGATCTCCGCAGCCCTTGCAGCAACGCGCGAGACCCAACGGCGCCAAGTGGCCTGACAGCGGCTGGCGTATTCTGCGTGAGTGCGCAGCTTCACGCGCCTGACTGATTCCAGCCAGGCGCGATGCGCTCTATTCGGCCACCGTAACCATCGGCGCGCCCTGGGCCACCGCATCCTCGCAGCGCGCGACCTCCACCAGGCCCCAACCAAAAACGGGGTCGCGTCCCGGCGCCCCGGCATCGCGCGCCAGTGCCGTGAGGCTTTCGATCCCCGCCGGCCCGGATCGGGGCAACCCAGCCAGCGCCGCGGCGACCACTGGCGCCGCGAAGGATGTCCCGGACCACCGCCGCGCCGGTGCCGCACCAGGCGAGGCGAGGCTGACCTCAACACCTTCGGCCGCGAATGCGATATGGGGGCCGGCCGCACCGCGCGCCCAGGGCCGCCCCCGCGCATCCACCGCCGTGACCGCAACCGCCCAGGGATAGGCGGCCGGGTGCAGCGGTGCGGCGCGCGGCCCGTCATTGCCCGCCGCAGCGATGAACACCACGCCGCCCGCCGCCGCCGTCGCGCCCAGCCGGTCCACCACGGCATTGCCCGGCCCCACGACCGAGACGTTGGCGATGGTCGCGCCGATCTCCGCCGCGCGGGCCAGGGCGCTGGCCAGGTCATAGGCGTCCGCGGCCTCCCCGTTCGGACCGAGGTGGAAGGCATCCAGCACCGCGATCCGGGCGGCCGGCGCCCCGGCGGCCAGCCGAGCCGCGACCGCGGTGCCATGCGCCGTGCGGGCCGGGCGCCGGCCAGGGCCGCGCAAGGTCTCCTGGCGTTCGATCCGGCCGGCGAGCATGGGATGGCGCGAATCCACGCCGGTATCCACCAGCGCGATCAGGCCCGCGGATGCGGCGGCGGTGCAGCGTGGCGCCGGGGCCGGTTCGACGGGCGCGGCTGGAACCTCACTCGCCAGCCGATAGCGGTGATTGCGGTCGGCCACCGCGCCCGGCGCCGCGGCCCGCAGCCGGGCGAGCGCGGTGGCTTCGGTCACCCCGGCCGGGCCGCGCAGGCGCTGGATGCCGGG
>JALHQB010000118.1 GCA_022842185.1 Acetobacteraceae bacterium | reverse complement strand
GAGATCGTCGCCCGCGGCTTCGGCGAGACGAACCTGCTGGTTCCGACCCCGGACAACACCCGCGAGCCGCAGAACCGCCGCGTGGAAATCATCCTGCGCTGATCCATCCGATCATCGTCCGGATACGGGAAAGGGCGCCGCAGGGCGCCCTTTCTGCGTTCAGGGCGCAACACCCGGCGTGCTTTTCGTATCGCGCCGGTGTGACCCTGAAGACATTTCCGCTTTTCGTGATCGATAATGCGTGGGGGCTGAAATCGGCACCTCAGGCGGCGCAACATCGCGTCGTCCCGATCCGGGAACACAAGGAACCACGATGACTTTCAAGACGGCGCTTCTGGCGGCAACGCTCCTGGCGTTGCCGGTGGCCGTTGAAGCGCAGAGCTGGGACCCACGAGTCCAGGGCATCTATGTCGGCGCCGGCGCCGGCGCGAACTACCTGCAAGACGCTGAGGCCGACCGCACTTCAGTCTCCTTCAATTGGGGCTGGGCGGGCGTCATGTCGGTCGGCTATGGCTTCGGCAACGGCCTGCGCCTGGAAGTGGAGGGCAGCTACCGCCACAACGACGTGGACAGCATTCGCTACACCGGCGCTCGCTTCAACGGCCCCGACATCCAGAATGTGACGGGCGACGCCACGAGCTACGGCGCGATGCTCAATCTTCTGTACGACTTCAACCTTGGCGGCGTGATGCCATATATCGGCGTGGGCGCCGGCTATGTCTGGCACGATTACGGCAGCGTCGGCGGTAGGGACAGCTTCAGCTCGGCTCAGAACGGCTTCACGACGACCGGCACACGCTCCGTGACCGTCGGCGGGACGAATGGTGCCTTCGCCTACCAGGCGATCCTCGGTTTGGCCGTTCCGATTGCTTCCGTGCCAGGCTTGGCGCTGACGGCCGAAGGCCGGTTCATGGGCACGGCGTCGCAGGATATCGACGGCCGCGTCGACTATACGGGCAGCACCACGGCGCGCTTCGCCGGGCAGACCTTTACCTCACCGACCTCGACGCTTCGCGAAGCGGTGAAGTTCTCGGCCGACAACTACAACTGGTCGCTGCTGTTCGGCGTTCGCTACAACTTCGGCCGCACCGCCGCCCCGGTGGCCGCGCCCGTCGCCGTGGCGCCGGTGGCCCGCACCTTCCTGGTGTTCTTCGACTGGAACCGCGACAACCTGACGGACCGCGCCCGCCAGATCATCTCGGAGGCCGCCCAGGCCCGTACGCGCCAGGCGGTCACCCGCATCGAAGTCAACGGCTACACCGATACCTCGGGCTCGCCGACCTACAACCAGGGCCTGTCGGTGCGTCGCGCCAACAACGTGGCCGCCGAGCTGGTCCGCCTGGGCGTGCCGCGCGGCGAGATCGTCGCCCGCGGCTTCGGCGAGACGAACCTGCTGGTTCCGACCCCGGACAACACCCGCGAGCCGCAGAACCGCCGCGTGGAAATCATCCTGCGCTGATCCATCCGATCAACGTCGGGTTACGGGAAAGGGCGCCGCAGGGCGCCCTTTCTGCGTTGCGGCAGAAGCGCCGATACTCCACATTCCAGCAACACCCATGACTGATACTCAGACCATGCCTTCCGCTGCCGCCGCCACCCCTTCCCGCGCCCTTCTGGGCATGGCCTGCGCCGCGGCGTGGCTTGCCGCCACCCCCGAGGCGCGCGCGCAATACACCGAGGGGCTTTATGTCGCCGGTGGCGCAGGCTTCAACCTGCTGCCCAATACGGGACTCGGGCTCGACTCGGCGGCGGTGACCGGCCTTGCCGCGGCGGGCTACGGCAACCAGGCGACGGTCGGATTCGCCCCGGGCTTTGCCGGGGTGCTCAGCCTGGGCTGGGGATTCGGCAACGGACTTCGCGCTGAAATCGAAGGATCCTTCCGCAGCAACGAAACCGACGGCTCCTCCGGAGTCGCGGGCTGGGTGGCGGATGGCGGCATCAGCGGCCGTCAGGAATCCTGGGGCGTGATGGGCAACGTGTTGCTCGACCTCGCCCAGATCGGTCCCGTGATGCCCTATGTCGGCATCGGTGCGGGCTATGTGATGACCGACTGGTCCGGCGTGCGGGGCCTCAGCCAGAACGGCGCCCTGCGGATGACCGTGGACGACACGGATGGCCGCTTCGCCTACCAGGGCATCGCCGGCCTCGCCTTCCCACTGTCCATCCTTCCCGGCCTCGCGATCACCGCGGAATACCGCTTCCTGGGTACGCTGCAGCCCCGCCTGCAGGTTCGCTTCGACAACCCCGGTACCGGCGCGACCGTGGCCCGCGGCACCGCCGAGCCCGACGCCTACAACCAGTCCGTGATGCTGGGCCTGCGCTATGCCTTCAGCGCCGGCCCCGTGTCGGCCGCGCCGGCACCCGCGGCGGCGCCCGTGCAACAGCGCAGCTTCATTGTCTTCTTCGACTGGAACCGTGCGGACCTGACCGAACGCGCGCGGCAGATCATCGGCGAGGCCGCCCAACAGGCGCGCGCCCAGCGCACCACGAGAATCGAGGTCGCGGGCCATGCCGACCGCTCCGGAACGGTGCAGTACAACCAGGCGCTGTCGCGCCGCCGGGCGGAAACCGTGGCGGCCGAGCTGATCCGCCTGGGTGTCTCGCGGGAGGAGATCACCATCACCGCGCTCGGTGAAAGCCAGCCGCTGGTCGCCACCGCCGATGATGCGCGGGAACCGCAGAACCGCCGGGTGGAGATCGTCCTGCGCTGACGCGGCAGGACCGGCGGGCCGTCCCGCGACGCCCTTTGAGACACACGGGCTTGGCGCGACGCTCCGCACGCGCCTTATCCCGGCATGGCGCACGCGTCCTCCGGTTGACGGTCTAGAAACATCGCTTCCCGACGACCATCGACGCCCGCCCGAACACCTTCCAGCCTTCCACCGTCACCGCACGAAAAAGGGGCAGCCCTCGCAGGCCGCCCCTTTCCTGGTGACGATGTCTATCGATCAGCGGCGGCGCGCGGCGGCCGTGCGCCGTGCCGCCGGTGCGGCGGCCGCGGTGCCGCAATCCGGCGCCGAATAGCCTTCGATGATGTTGCGCTCATTGACCAGCGCCGGCAGCGCGGTGGCCGAGGTCTGCACCACCTGGCGGAAAAGCGGCTCCGCGTCGCGGCAGAAGAAGGCGCCGCTGCGCAGCGCGTCCTGCGAATGCTCATTGGCGAGGTTCGTGTTGTACTGGTCGAGCCGCCCGCCACGCGAGGACCCGCCATAGGCGCGCTGGAAATGCGACGCGGCCACGCGATCGGCCGCCGACAGGTCCGACCCGAAGCGGCGCAGGAACGCGTTGTAGCCTTCCGGCGCGTTGTAGGCCTGCTGCGTGCGGCACTGCAGCGCCGCCACCATCAGGTAGGACCGCAGGGCGCGGATTTCGATCGCCGAGCGTTCTTCGGGCCGCAGGCAGGCTTGGGCCAGCGCCGGGCCGGCAATGACGACACCGCAGAGCGCGGCGAGGATGGTGCGGGTCTTGGTTTTCATCATCATGGCGCGCGCGGGGCGCTCCCCCTGGATCGGATGTGACGGCTCCACGCGCACGCCCCCGAGTCTCGGTTGCACACGAAGCGGCTCCTGCGTCGCTACCTAGCCGGGGTCGAGCGTCTAGACCACGAAAATTTTGTTTCAATCCCTCGTTGATACAGGACCTTGCGGGGCGTGATGCAGATGGCGTTGCAGCATCACGCCGCCTTGGGCCGCGCGCGGCACCGCTGGAGGCGCCCCAGCCCGGCCAAACGGCGATCGAGGAAGTCCAATGCGGGCCCGACATCGTCGCCATCGTCGCGCAACCAGAAGGCCAGCGTGGCGCCATGGATCGCCGCAAGGCTCGCTCGCTTGGTGTAGCGCGAGAGGTCCGTCGATTCGTCGCCGGCGGCCTCCCAGATCGCATCTGCGGTGCGCGCCGCCCGGCGCAGCCCGCCGGCCAAGTTCCATGGCAGGGCGAGCACCGCTACCGCCTTGCGCAGCGCATCCTTATGCGGGGCGAGCAGCCGCAGCCGCGCCGCAACCAGGGCGCGGATGCGCGCCGAAACCCGCAGGCCGGACAGCGCGCCGGCTTCCACCGCCATCTCCCGGTCCGTCAGGTCCAGCCAGGCCTCGATGGCCGAGGTGACGCCGCGGGGAAACAGGAAGGCGGCTTCATCCTCCGGCAAGCCGGCGTCGCGCAGGCCGGCGGTGATCGTCCCTGGCGTCCAGCCCTCGCGCGGCACCCGCGGCAAGATGACGCGGATGGCGGCGTCGCGCCCCGCGCGGTCGGATTCCGAAAGCGTGTCCATCAGCCCTCCTTCGTCGCCGCGCGGGCGAGTTCCTCGTTGAAGCCGAACAACGTGAAATCCTCCATCCGCATCGGATAGAGCAGGCCGTCGAGGTGATCGGCCTCATGCTGCATGACGCGGGCGACGAGACCCGCCGCCTCCCCGTCCACCGGGTTGCCGTCGATGTCGAAGCCGTGGAAGCGCAGGCGTGTCGCGCGCCGCACCGCGCCGCGCAGGCCGGGGATGGACAGGCAGCCTTCCCAGCCCAGTTCCGTCTCCTCACCGACGAATTCAAGCGTAGGGTTGATCAAGGCGGATACGCCTCCTGCCCCGGTGCGCCAGACGAACAGCCGCAGCGGGACATGCACCTGCGGCGCGGCCAGCCCGAGGCCGGATGCATCGGCCATGGTCTCGGCCATGTCGGCCACCAGGCGCCGGATCTCGGGCGCCGTCGGGTCCTCGACAGGCGCGGCGGGAGCCAGCAGGACGGGGTGGCCCATGCGGGCGATCTTGAGCAGGGCCATGGCGAAAAGGTCTCGAAAAATGTGGCGAGACCCTGCATATAGGGCCTTCGCGTCCCAAGGGAGGGCTTCCGGCGCGGCGGGGAATCGTGATAAGCGTCCCGCATCCGACGTGGACCGTCTGTGCGGTCGCGCCGATAACTCTTGGCTATCCCTTAATTCAAACGCGCAGGAGGTTGCGCCGCGTGCAAGTCGTCGTTCGTGACAATAACATTGATCAGGCGCTCAAGGCCCTGAAGAAGAAGCTCCAGCGGGAAGGCGTTTTCCGCGAGATGAAGCTTCGTCGCCACTATGAGAAGCCGTCCGAGCGTCGTGCGCGTGAGGCCGCCGAAGCCGTCCGCCGCGCCCGCAAGGTCGAGCGCAAGCGGCTGGAGCGCGAGGGCTTCTGAAGCCCCGTCTTCCGCACGAAAGCGCGGAAGAAAGCCGGAAACCGCGGCACGGTGCCCCCGTGTTTCGCGGTTTTTTGCTGTTTGCGCTGCTGTTCGGCCTGCCCGCTGCCGCCGAGCCCCTGTTGCCCTGGCTTGTGCAGAGCGTCTGCCTCGACGCCCGAGGTCGCACCATTCCCGGCATGCTGCCCTTCGAAGCCGGCTGCATCCGCCAGGCGCCGCAACGCCAGGATGCGCCGATGCCATATCGCCGGCATGACTGGCCGGCCGCGCCCCAAGCCCGCAACCTGCCGACCGGCTACCAGGCGTCCGATGCGGTCCTGGGCAGCCTGCTTGGCGTACCGGCGGCGATCCACACCTTCGATTTCGGCACCGGCCCAGGCCGCCGATTCGGCGTGCTGGACGACGCCATGCGCGGCGATGGCGGGCACGTCATCCCCCTGACCCGCGGCGCGGCCTTCATCGCCATGACCGAGGATGGCGGCGGCGGCATCCAATGGTTCCGGTCCCCCGATTGCCGCGACGGCGGGCGGGGCTGGCAGGGGTGGCTGCTGGCAGCACCGGATCTGTCGGAATCCTGGACCACGCGGGTGGTCGAACTGAACATCGCGCCAAGTCCGCAGGCCTGCCCCACACGCTTCAACGCCAGCCTGACACGCTTCCGCCGCACGCGGCTCGACCTGCCGTGGCGGGATGCCGGGACCGGGCAGACCGGCGCGGCACCGATCGACGTCATCGTCTCGGAGCATTTCGGCGGCGCGGCGATTGCCACCGCGCATCATCTGGAACGCTTCGTCCTGGCGCGGGACCTCGGCATGGTGCGCTGGGAACGGTGGGAGAACCCGGCCGTCGCCCGCCAGGCCGACCTGTCCCAGGCGGCGGAGACCCTGCGCCGCCAGCAACGCTGCCCGTTGCTGACTGTCAGCGAGCCGCCGGAATCGGGCTGGCAGATGCGCGATTGCCGCTTCTGGACGAATTTCGTGCGCGCGACGCCGGCACAGCCCCTGGCGGCGTTGGACTGGCCGAGGCAGGCGCTGCGCTGAAGCGCCGCACGCGCATTCCCAGCAGCGATCAGGGCTTCGCTTCCGCGGCGGGTTCGGCCGCTCCCTCCCCCAGCCAATCCGCCCGGTGCGACAGCAACAACCGTCGCCCCGCCTCCATGCCCTGCGACGATTCCAGCGCAAATCGTTCGGCATCCCGCTTGCGTTGCGTGGCGATCACCTCATCCGCCTCGACATCCGCGTTGCCCAGCCGGATCAGTGCCTCCCGCCCCAAGGCCAGCGCGGATTCGAAGGTCTCACGCACCACCTCATCGGCGCCGGCCGCAAGCAGCCGCATCGCGTGTTCCCGGTCATACGCGCGGGCCAGCACCGGGATGCCGCGGAACTCGTCCTTCAGCAGGTGCAGGATCCGCAGCGCCGTATCGCGGTCGTCGACGCAAAGCAGGATCAATCGCGCCCGCCCCGCCCCCGCGGCATGCAGGATGTCCAGCCGGGTGCCATCGCCGTAATGCACCTTGAAGCCATAGGCATTGGCCTCGCGCACCATCTCGGGATCGGTGTCGATCACCGAGATCGAGCATTGCCGTGTCAGCATCGCGCCGCCGATGATCTGCCCGAATCGCCCGAAGCCGATGATAAGCACGGACGCCTCGTTGTGCTCGGGCGCCTCCACGCCATCGAGTGATGGCGCCTCCGCCGGCACCATTCGGTCATGGGCGATCACCATCAGCGGCGTCAGCACCATCGAGATGATGACAGTCGCCGTCAGCACCGCATTGGCCTGCGCGTCGATGATGCCGACCGCGCCGGCGGCGGCATACAGCACGAAGGCGAATTCGCCGCCCTGCGCCATCAGCACCGCGCGTTCCAGCGCCTCCCGGTGGCTCGCCAGGGTGAAGCGCGCCACGGCATAGATCGCCAGCGATTTCACCGCCATGTAGGCGACCACGCCGATCGCCACCATCGCCCAGTTCGCCGCGATCACCGCGAGGTCGAGCGCCATCCCCACCGCCAGGAAGAACAGCCCCAGCAGCAGCCCGCGGAACGGTTCCACATCCGCTTCCAGCTGATGGCGGAACGCGCTTTCCGACAGCAGCACGCCGGCGAGGAAGGCGCCCATCGCCATCGACAGCCCGCCCATCTGCATCGCCAGCGCCGAACCCAGCACCACCAGCAGCGCGGCCGCCGTCATCACCTCCCGCGCGCGGGCCTCGGCCAGCAGGCGGAACATCGGGTTCAACAGCCACAGCCCGGCCGCCACCAGCAGCGCGATCGAGGCCAGCCCGACACCGATCGACTGCCAGCGTTCCATGGCGGTGATCTCGCCGGCGCCGGGTGCCAGGAACGCCACCAGCGCCAGCAGCGGCACAATTGCGAGATCCTCGAGCAGCAGCACCGCGATGATGCGCTGCCCGGCCGGCACGCCGATCATCCGCCGTTCCTCCAGCATCTGCATCACGATCGCCGTGGACGTCAGCACGAAGCCCGTCCCCGCCACGAAGGCGACCACCGGCGGCAGCCCCATCGCCATGCCGACGCCCATCAGCAGGGCGATGCACACCCCCACCTGCGCCAGCCCCAACCCGAAGATCTGCTTGCGCATCCCCCACAGGCGGGATGGTTCCATCTCCAACCCGATGATGAACAGGAACATCACCACGCCGAGTTCGGCGACATGCAGGATCGCCTGCGCATCGGCGAACAAGCCGAAGCCATACGGCCCGATCACCAAGCCTGCGACGAGGTAGCCCAGCACCGAGCCGAGCCCCATGCGCTTGAACAGCGGCAAG
>JALHQB010000117.1 GCA_022842185.1 Acetobacteraceae bacterium | reverse complement strand
AAAGCCGCCAAGGTCGCCATCGTCGCCTGCATGCACAAACTGCTGCGCATCCTACGCGCCATCGCCACGTCCAGAACACCATGGAGGGCAACTTGACAACACAGTCGCTCCCCGGACCCCTCCCCACCAACGGCTTAAGGCCTTTGGAATCCTCAACTTTGGTGCTGAATGCCGTCGGTCGGTGCCAAGATCAAAGCCTGATTCTCGGTATTGGACGGGGTGCGGACCGCCCTGCGTGACCAATGCCAAGGTCCCGCGGTCCAGGGACCCGTAGGTCCCTGGCGGGGTGGCTAGGAGGGGCAGCGCCCCTCCAATCTCCACCTCACCGCGGCATCGCCATCCGCAGCGCCGCGGCCACCGTCGCCGCGCGCACCGCGTCCCGGTCCCCGGGGAAGACGTGGCGTTCCACCACCGTCGCGCCACCGCGCCGCGCGCAGCCGATGAACACCAGCCCCACCGGCTTTCCTGGCGTCGCGCCGCCTGGCCCGGCGATGCCGGTGCAGGACAGCGCGACGTCCACCTCGGCGCGCGCCAGCGCACCCTCGGCCATCTCGCGCGCCACCACTTCGCTGACGGCGCCCTGCGCGGCCAGCGACGCTTCGCCGACGCCCACCATCCGCATCTTCGCGGCGTTGGAATAGGTGACGAAGCCCGCCATCACCACGCTCGACGACCCGGCGATCGCGGTCAGTGCCGCCGCGATTAACCCGCCGGTGCAGGATTCCGCGGTTGCCAGCGTCTGCCCGCGGGCGCGCAGGGCGGCCAGCAGGTCGCGCGCCTGATCGAGCGTTTCGGCTGGCAGCATGGTCACAGCACTCCCGGCATGAGGAACCCGAACAGCAGCAGCAGCGCGGCGGCGATCCCGCCGGCCAGGATGTCGTCCAGCATCACGCCGGTGGCGCCGTGCAAACCATCGGCCCAGGAGACCGGCCAGGGCTTGATGATGTCGAAGGCACGGAACAGCAGGAAGGCGACCGCGACGCCCACCAGCCCCGTACCGGCCGGCAGCGCGGCCAGGGCGATCAGCATGCCCGCGGCTTCATCCACGACGATCCAGCCGGGGTCGTCGGTCGGGCGATCGGCCAGCACCGCGCGCACCGCCACCCAGCCCAGCGTGGCGATGACCAGCGCGAGTATCAGCGCGCCCGCCGGCCCCAACAGCACGGCCGGCAGCGCCACCAGGGATCCCCATGTCCCTGGCGCCGGCCGGATGCGCCCGACGCCGCCCAGCGTCGCCACCAGCAATGCCGGCGTCACGGCAATCCGGCCAGGAAGGCGTCGAGTGCCGCGATCACCGCAGGTTCCGTCAGCGTCGGCGCATGCCCGGTTCCGGGCAGCGAAACGACGCGCATATCCGGCCGCGCCTGCCGCATCGCGCCCACGGTATCGGCCGAGAGCAGCCTGCTTTCCTGCCCCCAGACCAGCATCGTCGGCAACCGCGCCAGACTGCCGAAGAACGGCCACAGGTCGGGCGTGGCGCCGGCACCTTCGCCCACCGCCTGCTGCCCGATGCGGATGTCCCAGCGCGGATGCCACAGCCCGTCCTCGCCCTTGGCATAGGTGCGGTCGGCCAGCGCCTGCCAGCCGGCATCATCCAGCAAGGGCAGCGGCGGGTGGCGTTCGCGCAGCCAGGCGGTGGCGGCCTCGGGCGAGGTGAAGGACGGGTCGGTGCCCACGAACTCCACCACCGCCTCGCGCCCGAGCTGTTCGACATGCGGTCCGATGTCGTTCAGCACCACGGCGGCAAGCGCGGCCGGCCGCATCGTGCCGATCGCCATGGCGGTCAGCCCGCCGAAGGACGTCCCGACCAGGGCCACGCGATGCAGGTGCAGCGCCGCCATCGCATCCAGCGCGTCGCGGATCAGCGCCTCGGGCCGATAGCGCCGCGGGTCGGATGCGCGTGCGCTGTCGCCATGCCCGGCGTAATCCAGCGCCACCACCCGCCGCGTCCCGGCATGGCGCTCGGCCAGCGCCGCGAAATCGAGCGCGGTGCGGCAGATGCCCGACAGGCACAGCAGTGGCGTGCGATGCGCATCCCCCGGCCAGACGGTCGCGGCAAGCCGCAATCCGTCATGTGCGGGGAACTCGACCAGGTGCCCCGTCACCGCGCCTGCCGCAGATAGGGGGCGAGGGGGTGTTCGCGATTCGCGGCGGCGGGGTCGGAGGCGCGATACACGATGACGTTCTCGATGATGCGCTGGACGTAGTTGCGCGTCTCGCTGAACGGGATCTGTTCGATCCAGTCGAGCATCTCGACATCGCCCCCGCGCGGGTCGCCATAGGTGCCCAGCCACTGGTCCACCCGTCCCGGCCCGGCATTATAGGCCGCCGCCGCCAAGGGCAGCGCACCCGCATAGCGTTCCAGCATCTGGTCAAGATACCCCGCGCCGAGCCGCATATTCGCCTCCGGGTCGCCGGTCAGCTGCCCGAGCTGATACGGCACGCCGATTCGCCGGGCGACCAGCGCCGCGGTCGATGGCAGCAATTGCATCAGCCCGCGCGCATTGGCGCCGCTCACCGCCTCGGTGTCGAAATTGCTCTCCTGCCGGGTGATGGCGTTGATGATCGCCGGTTCGGGGCTGGTGACCGGCGCGCGATACGGCGTGGGCCAGCCATCGGGCAGGATGATGTCGCCATCGGCCCCGGCCCGGCGCGCCACCCACACCGCATGGTCCGGCCGGCCGATCAGGGTCGCCAGGCGGGCGGTCAGCATCCGGTCGGTGCCATCGGCGGACAGGTCTTCAAGCCGCAGCAGGAAGATGCGCGCGCGGCGGGTATCGCCGAGGTCCGCCAGCGTCAGCACCGCACGGGCCAATTCGCGACCGGCGAAATCCACCGCACGCGGCGGCGTCACCGGCGGGACGGACGCGCGGGTGATGCGCGCGGAAAGCTGCGCGGCATCCTCCCCCAGCGCGAGGGCGGACAACTGGCCGTAGAAGGCGACCGGCAATTCCGCGCCGGCGGTGAATCTTGCCCGGGCGCCGGCGGCATCGCCGCGCGCGGCCATGGCGCGGCCTTCCCAATAGGCGGCGCGGGCGCGGGTGATGACGGACCGGCTGCCATCCCCGACCGCGGCGAAATGCCGCTGCGCCGCGGCCGCGTCATTCAGCCGGCGCAGCGCGATGAAGCCGGCGAGGAACTCGCCATCCTGCCGGGCCTCGCCGGCGACCGCCTGGCCGTGGGCGGCGGCGGTGCGATACGCCTCTCGTTCCTGGCCCAGCCGCAGCAGCTTGCGCGACAGCACCTGGCGTTCGGCCCAGACAGCGCGGGCGGCATCCCCTTCAAGCCCGGCCTGGAGCGGTTCGGCGGCGACCCAGGTGGCGGCGGCCTCGGCGTCACGGTCGCGGCGGCGCAGCAGCCGGGCCTGTTCATAGGCCCAGCCGATATCGGTGGGGGTGCCGGCCAGGGCGCCGTCATCGTCGCGGATCAGGGCCAGGCGCGCGCCGGCGGCGGCGGCGCGCGGGCCGGTCAGGCGCACCGCCGCGCGCCCGGCACCCGCATTATCGCGGGTGAAGGCCAGGCGGTCGAAGCGGCGCCAGTGATCCTCGGCGGTCAATTGGCCACCGAAGCGCTGGAGCAGCGCCTCCTCGGTCAGGGCATCGCCGGCGGTCTCGACCCAGCCGCGACGGATGACGGCCTGCACCTCGGCGCCGCGACCAGTGCGCTCCAGCGCCTCGGCATGGCGCAGGCTGCCTTGCAGGGTCTGCGCCGGGTTGCGGGCGAAATGGGCCAGGGCCAGCGAGTCATTGGGGTCGATCGCCAGCGCGATCTCGGCCCGGCGGCCCAGCGTGTCCGGCCAGGGCCAATCGGGATTCTCGGCGATGAACCTGACCAGTTCGGTCGCCGAGACCGGGGCGTTGCGGTTGGACAGCCGGATCCAGAGCGCGATCTTAGCGGTGAGCGGATCGGCCGCCGTCGCGAAGGATTCCGCTTCCCCCCAGCGCCCGGCGGAGGCGGCGGCGAGCGCCTGTCGCCCCGCAGCGCGGGCCGGTTCGGGCGCCCAGGGCTGCGCCGAGGCGGTGGCGGGCAGGGCGAGCAGGGCGAGGAGGAGCAAGCGACGCATGTCAGCCTTCCTAAAGCAGATCGCGCCTGACTGGTATCAGTCAGGCGCGTGAAGATGCTTGCCCGAATGTCGGCACGGAGCGTCTGGCGCCCGCACGGCCGGGTGCAAGGCGCCCTGACGATGGTATCCTTGGCATGAGGCGGGCCCGGTTGGCCTTTTGGGCGCCAGGCGCGGCGCCGGGCGTTCCGCCGGCCTTGTTCCGGCGGCGGGCGGCGCCTAGGTTGCGCGCTTGCCGCCCAAGAAAATGGAGGATGCTGCGATGTTCAGGGGTTCGATGGTCGCGCTGATCACGCCGATGCGTGCCGACGGATCCGTGGACGAAAAAGCGTTCCAGGAACTGGTGGAATGGCAGATCGCCGAGGGTACCGAAGCGCTGGTGCCGGTCGGCACCACCGGCGAAAGCCCGACCCTGTCCCATGCCGAGCACAAGCGCGTCGTCGAGATGTGCATCGCCTCCGCCGGGGGCCGCGTGCCGGTGATCGCGGGCGCTGGCAGCAATTCCACCGCCGAGGCGATCGACTTCGCCCAGCATGCGGCCCAGGCCGGCGCGGATGGCATCCTGGTGGTCACGCCGTACTACAACAAGCCGACGCAGGAAGGGATGTTCCTGCATTTCTCGGCGATTGCGGACGCCGCCGACATCCCGATGTTCATCTACAACATCCCCGCCCGCAGTGTGGTGGACATGACGCCGGAGACGATGGGCCGGCTGGCGAAGCACCAGAACATCGTCGGCGTGAAGGACGCGACCGCGAACCTGACGCGCCCGCTGCACACCAAGCGCACATGTGGTGACGATTTCATCCAGCTTTCGGGCGAAGACCACACCGCGCTTGCCTTCAACGCGGTGGGCGGGATCGGCTGCATCAGCGTCACCGCCAATGTCGCCCCGCGCCTGTGCGCCGAGATGCACAAGGCCTGGCGCCACGGCAAGGTCGAGGAAGCCATGGCGATCCAGGACCGCCTGGTGCCGCTGCACGACGCGCTGTTCTGCGAGACCTCGCCCGGCCCGGTGAAGTACGCGGCATCGCTGCTGGCGAAAAGCACGGATCATTGCCGCCTGCCGCTGGCGCCGGTGAGCGAGGCAAGCAAGGCGCGGGTGCGCGAGGCGATGGTCTCGGTGGGGTTGTTGAACTGACCGGCAGGACGTCGCCGGCCTGAGGCGGATGCGCGGATAGCGACCGCCGCCGCACCGGCGGGAATATAGGGCGCGAAGGCAAGGCTACGAACCGGCTTGACCCGACCGACGGGCAAGGCCACCTCTGGCGCGAGGCGAATGCCTCGCGCCGCGAGCGCACAGCGCGACCGCGCCCAGACCAACCGGGGTATCCGGTGCAACAGTGCAAGGCGCGAAGGCAAGGCGGCCGGTGGCCGCCGCCCGCCGTTTGAGGGCATGAAGAAACCATGGCTGAAGCCAAGAAGAAGGGGCTGATCTCGCACGGCATCGCCGCGCAGAACCGCAAGGCCCGCTACGACTACAAGATCGGCGAGACCATCGAGGCCGGCCTGATGCTTGTCGGCCCCGAGGTGAAGTCGCTGCGCGCCGGCCGCGCCACCTTGGCCGAGGCATGGGCGGGCGAGCGCGACGGGGAGATGTGGCTGTTCAACTGCTACATCCCCGAATGGCAGGCCGGGTCCTTCGTGTCCCACTTCGAACCGCGCCGGCCGCGCAAGCTGCTGGTGCACCGCAAGCAGGTGGTGTCCATGGCCTCGGCCATGGCGCGGGAAGGCGCGACCATCGTCCCGCTCGACATCCACTTCAGCGACCGCGGATTGGCGAAGATCCTGCTGGGCATCGCCGAGGGCAAGAAGCAGCACGACAAGCGGGCGGCGATCGCCGAACGCGACTGGCAGCGCGACAAGTTGCGGATGATGCGCAACAAGGGCCGGGAGTAGGCCCGGCATCGCGCCCGGGACTTGCATCCGCCCGGCCTCGCAGCACGTAATGCCGGCGAGGAGAGCCCGATGGCCGAGGACGACGACATCCCCCTGACCGGCGCGGTCCGCGACAAGCTGATCCGCACCAAGGAACGCTGGGCCGAGGAAGGCCGGCTGCTGACCGGCACGCATGGCGACCCGGACCGCGACCGCCTGCCGCCCGGCCAGACGCTGGTCCAGGACTGGCCGGTGCTCGATCTCGGCGTCCAGCCGGACGTGGCGAAGGAAAAGTTCCGCCTGCGCGTCGAAGGCCTGGTCGAGAACCGAATCGCGCTCGATTGGGATGGCTTCATGGCGCTGCCGCAGACCGAGATGGTCCGCGACATCCACTGCGTCACGCAATGGTCCCGCTACGACAACCGCTTCACCGGCGTGCTGGTGCGCGACCTGCTGGAACGCGCGCAGCCGAAGCCTGAGGCGCGCTTCGTCTCGCTGACCTGCTACGACGGCTACACCACGAACCTCACCATGGAGGATTTCGCCGAGGCCGACGTGATGTTCGCCCATGCGTGGGAAGGCGCGCCGCTGGCGCGCCAGCATGGCGGGCCGGTGCGTCTGGTGCTGCCGAAGCTGTATTTCTGGAAGAGCCCGAAATGGGTGACGCGGGTGGAACTGCTCGCCGAGGACCGGCCCGGCTTCTGGGAGGTGCGCGGCTACCACAATCGCGGCGATCCCTGGATGGAGGAGCGCTATGGCTGATGCCGCATCCCGCCGCGCGATCCTGGCCGCGCCGCTGCTGATGGCCGCCGCCCCCGACGCCGATGCCTGGTCTTTCCGCGTGTCGGCGCTGGAAGGCGGCGAACATGACCTGGCGGCCTGGCGCGGCCGCGTGCTGCTGGTGGTGAACACCGCGTCCTTCTGCGGCTACACGCCGCAATATGCCGCGCTCCAGCAATTGCATGACCAGTTCCAGGGACAGGGGCTGACGGTGCTGGGCGTGCCGTCGAACGACTTCAACCAGGAAAGCACGGACAACCGGCAGATCCGCGAATTCTGCGACGGCCAGTTCGGCATCGAATTCCCGATGGCGGCGCTGTCCACCGTGCGCGGGCCGCGGGCCATCCCGCTGTATCGCTGGCTGGCGGTGCGCGGTGGCGGCGAACCGCGCTGGAACTTCCACAAATACCTCGTCGCGCGCGATGGCCGGACGGTGCGCGGCTTTGCCACGGGCGTGGAGCCGAGAAGTGCCGAGATGCTGGGCGCGATCCGGGTCGCCGTCGCTGCGACTGCATGATGTACAGGAGGGTCGGTGCCGGTCAGTGACGGGATCGACCCATCACTCGCCGGCCGTGATCCATACTTGGCAGTAGAGCGTTTTGCGCCAGATCTTGATCAGGCATCTTCACGCGCATGACTGATTCCCATTCCGGCACGATCCGCTTCATGCCGGCGCCTGGTCCTCCAGCCGCGCCAGAAGCGCCGTCACAGCCTCCTCGAACATCTCCGGCGTCAGGCGCCGTGTCGACGTGTTGTACCGGCTGACGTGATACGAATCCGCCAGCAGCAGCCCATCGGGCAGCGTCGCGATGGCGCCATGCGCGAAACGATACCGCGATGCCGGAATGCCCTTCGCCCGCAGCAGCGCCGCGTGGGCGACCACCCCCAGCGCCAGCACCGCCCGCAGCTTCGGCATCCCCGCGATCTCGGCCTTCACATACCCGTTGCAGGTACGGATCTCGGCGGGCGTCGGCAGATTCTCCGGCGGCACGCAGCGCACCGCATTGGCGATCCGGCAGCCGAGCAACTCCATCCCGTCATTGGGGTCCTCGCGGAATTCACCCCGTGCGACGCCGAACTTCAGCAAGGTCCCGTACAGAAGCTTGCCCGCATAATCCCCGGTGAAGGGCCGGCCGGTCCGATTCGCGCCGCGCACGCCCGGCGCCAGGCCCAGCACCAGCAGCGGCGCATCCACCGGCCCCCAGGATGGCACCGGCGCATTGTGCCAGGCCGGGTTCGCCGCGCGATTGGCGGACCGGTAATCGACCAGGCGTGGGCAGAGTGGGCAGTCGCGCGACGGCGCTGCGATCACGCCTCGGGTTCCGGCACGATCGCATCGGCATAGGGATCGGCCGGCGTGGCGCGCGTCGGCCGCGGGGCAGGAGCCACCACCGCCGCCGCCGCCGCGGGTGCGGGGGCCGG
>JALHQB010000116.1 GCA_022842185.1 Acetobacteraceae bacterium | reverse complement strand
ACGCACAAGAAGACCATCATGGTGAACATGGCGTGACGGCCATGCGGCACGCTTTGGTCCTTGCCCTGATCCTCGCTGGCTGCGCGGCGGAACCCCCGCCCGCCGCGCCGCCCGAGCCACCCCTGCCGCCGCCCCCCGTTGGCTGGCAGCCCATCGCGTCGCTCAGCACGGGCGGCACGATCGTCAGCGGCTATGTCCAGGAACGCGGGCTCGTCACCACAGGTGCGGTACGTCGCGCCTGGATCCTGCTGAACCTGCGCGAATCCATCCCGATCCCAGAGACCGGCGGTCGCGCCCAATCGGTGCGGTTCTCAGCCGAATACCGCTGCGCGCAGCGGCAATGGCGGCCGCTGGAAGGCGCCTGGTTCGCCCGGCCCAATGCGATCGAGCCGGTCCATGCCGAGCGGCCGCGCGGTCGGAATTTCGTCTCCGCCGCAGCGGGCACGCTACCCGGCTCTTTCCTGGACGCGGCCTGCGGCCTGTAGAACGAACCGCGCCTTCGATGCTTGTGCCCTGAACCCGGCGGGTGCCGCTGGGCCTGCGACGTCTATGGCAAGGTCCGTGACCTTGGCCGGTGGCATCACTCAAGCGCGCTTCAGCCGAAGCTGCGGCCCGCCCGCGTGAATGGGGTCATACGCATCATGTCTAGATGCCCGGATGCGCCAGCCTCACCCATCATACTCACCGAACAGCCGGAAGCGCAGGGCACGCACCGTCTGCGCATCCGCGCCGAGCGCCACCGCTCGCCGATAGGCCTCCAGCGCCGGCTTCACCCGCTTTCGCAGGCGCTCGACATCCGAAAGCCCCACCCAGGCGAGGGCCGACCCGGGCTCAGAGTCCAACACGCGCGCGAACATCGCGGCGGCCTCGTCGATACGCCCCTCGTCGATCAGTAACTGGCCGAGACGCAATTCCGTTTTCGAATGCCCAGGGCTTTCTTCCACCGCCGTCATCAGCAATTGCAACGCCTCCCGCCGCCGGCCCTGTCGGAGCCAGGCATCCGCCATCGCAAGACTGACCGCCGGGGACGCGGCCTCCTGCTTGGTCGCTTCAGCCAGCGCATCGCGCGCCGCTTCGGGTTCACCTCGGCTCAGCAGCATTTGAGCGAGGATCGACTGCAATTCCTGGTCCTGAGGATGCGCCAGGAGGCCGCGCCGCGCGGCGTCTTCTGCCTCCGTAACCCTCCCGCCAGCATCCAACGCCCCGGCAAGCGCGACCCAGGCTTGCAACGGTGGCGAGGGTGCCTCGGTGACGCGCGCGAATATCTCGGCCGCGCCGCCGGCATCCTTGGCATCGAGCAGCAGACGGCCCAGTCGCATGGCTATCGCGGTGCCGCCCGACTTGCCTGCCAGGGCCTCGCGCGCCGCGCGGATCGCATCGCGATGACGATGCTGCCGGCGCAGCGCATCGATCAGGATCAGGTGCCCACCCTCGTTGGCAGCGTCGAGTGCGATGGCACGACGCGCCTCGCGCTCGGCCGAGACCCCGTCATCCAGCGCCAGCAGGAAGGCCGCGTGCCGCGTGGCTATGATGGCGTCCTGCGGATGAAGGGGGGCCGCGCGCGCCATCGCCTTGCGGCCGTCCTCATGGCGGCGCAGCGCCATCAACGCATCACCCAGGCCGTACCAGGACAGGGCTTGGTGCGGCGCCGTCGTCACCGCAGCTTCGAAGCAGGCGACGGCCGCAGCGTCCTGCCCCGCCGCGAGAAGGATGCGGCCCTGCCGCAGCTTCAAGGCGAGCGCCTGGGGGTGTCGCTGTTGCGCAGCGGTAACTGTCTGGATCGCGGATTCGATCCGTTCAGCAGCCCAAAGCCGATCCGTCGCGCAAAGCCAATCGGCCGCCGTTGCGTTGGACGTGGACAGGCATTCGACCAGACTTGCCAGGCGCGGTCCTGCCACGCCCTCCGCAGACAGCGGCTCCAGAACGGCCAGGCCACGCAGCGCGGCGGGATGGTCTCGCCGGCGCTCCACTGCGCTCAGGAACGCGGCATCGGCCTCGGAAGGCTGGCCCGCCCAAAGGTGGATTTCGCCGGTCAGCGCCAACGTGTCGGCGTCGCGCGGCATCGCCGCGACCGCCGATTGCATCGCCTGCACCGCAGCGGCCGTCGGTTCCACCCTGCCCAACATACGAACGAAAGTCGCGAGCACCCAGTCATCCCGCACCCCGTCGCTCACTGCATCGAGCAGGCTCCTCGCGGCAGCGTCGTATCGGCCGAGCAGCTGCAGGCACGTCGCCAGTTGCACCCGCGGCTGGACGGATTGTGGATCAGCGTCGATCCATTGCCGCAGCAAGACGGTCTCGGCATCGTATTTGCGCTGGGCGCGCAGGGCGCGGGCCTGGATGCCGAAGCGGCGTCCGACCTCCGGCGCCACCGGCGGGCGGTGCCGGGCGCGGAGCGCCTTGGCCCAGGCGCCGTGACCTGCCGCATCCAGCGCAGTGGCCGTGGCGCCACGCAGCGTCGGCGACATGCGGCGTGTGCTGCGCAGCAGGTTCACCGCCCGCGCAGCATCGCCGGCGAGCGCTGCCGTCAGCACAGGCACCAACTGCGCCGTCTCGATCAGCATCGCCGCAACCCCTTGCCCAGCCCGATGCATCGGCACGGCGCGCACGCGATGCATCGCCGCCAGGCGTCGCGCCTGTGCCGCGTCCTGCCGCAGCAATGGATCGTAGGCGATGATCGGCAGCACGCTGAGGTCGGCGGGGCGCACCGCCATGCCGGCATTCCGCTTCGGATCGAACACACGGATTGCCCGCGCATCGCCCGGCATGTCCGCGGGATCGATGGAATAGGCCGGCGACAACGCCAGGGTCGCATCGGCACCCAGCGCATCGCCATGCTTCAGCGCCGCATATCCGCCCATCCCAAGCCCGTAGGTGATACTTGGCCCAGCCGGCATCGCTGCACGAACCAGCGGCAGGAGTTGCGCCATCTCCTGCGCCGGATACCAGGTCGGACGATGCGCCGCGAAGACGATGGTGCTCCAGCCGAGCCGCGTCGCCTGTCCTTGTCCCCACCAATCAGCAGGCCCGGATGGCTTGTTGGCCGGCGGCGTGAACAGGACCAGCGTGCCCGGTCCCTGCCCCGGCCAGTGCCATAGTCGGATGCTTTCGGTCTCGCCCAGAAGCTCCGGTGCGGGCCGCGTGGCCCGACCGCCCTGCGCGGCGGGCGCGGCGACCGTGACAGCAGGCGTCTGGGCGGCGCGCACCGCGGCTTCGGCTTCGCGCAACGCGGCACGAAGGCGGTCGTCGGCAAGGCCTGCCTCGATCGACTGGCGCGCCGCCTCCGCCGCCTCGGCCGGCCGGCCCAATGCCATGAGCCGCCCGACCAGGCGCAGACGCGGTTCGAGATCCTGCGGCGTCGCCGTCACCCAATCGCGGAGCGCGGCGATCTCGCTGGCCGCGTCGCCAAGGCGTGCAAAGGCGCGCGCACGGGCTTCGATCGCGCGCCCCTCATTGACCGGCGATTGCTGGGCACGGCGTTGCGCCTGTGCGGCCCAGCGGTGATGACCATGGGCCTGGAGCAGCGCAGAGACGGCCAGCAACACGGTCGGCGCTTCGCGGCGGGCCGCGCGGATGCTGGCGATCGCATCGTCGTGACGGCCGGCCAACAGCGCCTCCACGACCGGCATCAGCCGGCCCGTTTCCGAGAAGATGGCCGGGGTCGCGTGACCGGCCAGGCGCAGCTTCACCGGACGGATGCCCGGCAACCGGGCGATGGCGCGCGCATGGCGATCGTCCGAGACCACCTCGGGATCCCACAACAGCAGGGCGCCGTCGGGATAGTCACCTGGCATGACGCGCATGTCGCGGTGCCGGCCGGGATCGAAATACGTCATCCCGCGCTCGCCCGTGGTGCCATCTGCCGGGTCGATCGAATACTGTGCCGACAGCGCCAGCACGGCGCGGGACCCGACGGCCGAGGCATATTTCAGGGCGCCATACCCGCCCATGCTGAAGCCATAGGTGACGACGGCCGGCTTGGCTGCCGCGCGGATGACCGGCACCAGCGTGGCCATGACATCGCGCGGAAACCAGTCATACGCGGTCGATGAGACACCGATCATGTCCACCTTCTCCCGCCGGCCGAGCCCCGATCCCCACCACCGGTCGTCCCCCGGGTCGGCCTGCCGGGGTCCGAAGACCACCAATGTCCAATCCGTATCCCCGGGCCGGTGATGGACTCGGATGCCGCCGGCTTGGTGCAGCAGCCGGCTGATGGGAGGCGAGGTCATGGCGGTGGGGTTAGAACAGAATCTGCCTGGGTGAAATCACCGACGACAGCCCTTTCGGGTTGTCGGCAGGGACGACCGGCCTTCCGTTCGGTTCCCGGCACCCCCATTGTGAGGTCGATGTCGTTGATTCTCCGCTGGTCGGGCCGTGCGGCGTTGGGCCTCATACTTCTTGCCGTCGCCGCGGCCGCCCTTCTCCTGGGTGCGGTCTGGTGGACCCTGCCTGCGCGCGAGGGGCGCCTGATACTGCCTGGCCTGGCCTCGGCGGTCGATATCGCCTTCGATGGCAACGGCATACCGCATGTCACGGCGGGGTCCGAAGCCGATGCCTGGACGGCTCTCGGTTGGTTGCATGCCCGGGACCGCATGTTCCAGATGGAGGCGATGCGCCGTGGCGCCGCCGGGCGTCTGGCCGAGATGACGGGCGCGCCCGCCCTGAGGGTCGATCGGTACATGCGGCTGCTCGGCCTCGTGCCGCGGGCGGAGGCGGACCTCGCCGCTCTGCCACCCGAATCGCGGCGCGCCCTCGAAGCCTATGCCGCCGGCGTGAATGCCTGGATCGCCCAGCGGGGTCGTTTCGCCGGGCCTGAATTCGTCCTGCTCGGCGCGCCGGAACCCTGGCGGCCGGTGGACAGCCTGCTGTGGGGCAAGGTGATGGGGCTGTGGCTGTCGGGCAACTGGCGCACCGAGCTCGATCGCGCCCGCCTCGCCGCGATCCTGGCGCCGGACCGGCTGGAGGATCTCTGGCCGATCGATGCCTCCCCCGGGCGGCCGGATGAACCCTCGCGGCCAAGCAGGTCCGCGGCGCGGCCTGCGGCATCGAACGAACCGGCGGTGACGCCGCTGGCCGGTCTTGAAGGGCTGGTCGCGCAGCTGCCGGTTTTCCCGGTGGATGCGCCGCTGCCGGCCATGGCCTCCAATGCCTGGACAGTGACCGGGCCGCGGGCGGCGCGCGGGGCGCCCTTGCTCGCGAGCGACCCGCATCTGGGCTATTCCGCGCCGATCCTATGGTACCTGGCGCGGATCGAGTTGCCGGGCGGGCATGTGCTGGCGGGCGCGACCGCCCCGGGCGTTCCGGGCATCGTGATCGGACGGAACGAGCGCCTCGCCTGGGGCTTCACCACCACCCATTCCGACACCCAGGACATCTTCATCGAACGGCTGGCCGGCGCCGACGCCTACCAGACGCCTGACGGCCCTCGCCCCTTCACCCTGCGGGACGAAGTGATCCGGGTCCGCTGGGGCGATCCGGTGACTGTGAGGGTGCGGGAGACACGCCACGGACCGGTCATTTCCGATCTCGACACGCCGCAAGGGCGCCCGGACGGAACGGTGCTCGCGATCTCCATGGCCAGCCTCGCACCGGGGGATACGGCAGCGGCGGGGCTGCTGGCACTGAACGCAGCGCGCAGCATCGACACCGCCCGGGATGCGGCCCGGCTGATCACCAGCCCGGCGCAGAACCTGATGGTCGCCGATGTCGATGGCGGCATCGCCATGTTCCTGACCGGCCGCGTCCCGCTGCGCCGCGGCGGGGACGGCAGCCGCCCGGTGCCCGGCTGGGACGGCCGGTCCGATTGGGACGGCTTCCTGGCGTTCGACGCCCTGCCTCATGTCGAAAACCCCGCCAGCAACCTGCTGGCGAATGCCAACAACCGCGTGGTCCCCGCCGGGCATGCCGCCTTCCTCGGCCGCGACTGGTTCGGCGATTGGCGGTTCCGCCGCATCGGCGCGATGCTGGCCGCGCGCCCGCAACTGGGACCGGCCGAGTTTTCGGCCATGCAGGGCGATACCGTGTCGCTGTTTGCCCGCGAGGTGATGCCAGCGCTTTTGGCCGCCCCACGGCCGGACGGCGCCGGTGGGGCGGCCTTCGACCTGCTCGCCGCCTGGAATGGATCGATGGAAGGCCAGCGACCGCAGCCGCTGATCTTTCATGCCATGCTCGGCCGCTTCGCCCGCGACGTGCTGTCCCGCGCCAACGTGCCCGAGGATGCCTGGCGCCCCAGCCCCGAATTCCTGCAGCGGCTGCTGACGGTGCCGGAACGCGGCCAGGCGTGGTGCGGCCCGCCCGGCTGCGGGCCGTTGCTCACCGCAGCGCTGACGCGCGCGGTTGCCGATCTTGCGGTCATCCACGGTCCGGACCCGTCCACCTGGCGCTGGGCCGCCGCCCACCAGGCCCGTTTCGAACACCCGCTGTTTCGCTTCATCCCGGGCCTCGACCGGCTGACACGCATCGCCACGCCATCCGCCGGGGATGGGGAGACGGTGAACCGCGCCGGGCTGCGCGCCGAGGCGGAGGGCCTGTTCGGCAATATCCATGGCGCTGGCTTCCGCGGCGTATTCGACCTGTCCGACCCGGCCGGGGCGTGGGTGGTGATCGCCACCGGCCAGTCCGGCCATCCGATGAGCCGCCACTGGTCGGACCTCCTGCCGACGTGGCGGGATGGGCAGCTCCTCAGGCTTGGGCCGATCCAGGGAGAGCCGCAGGGACTCATCCGCCTGCTGCCCTGATGCAGGGTGGTGGTTGATTCCGGACGCCGGGACGCCGACACTATCGACCGGGTGTCGCAGCCGCCGCAACGCGGGAAGACCTTCGCCCCCAAGCCGCCAGCCTTCACCCGGCACGGTTTGTTTTTTCACTATCGTAGCCGCGGGAAGCGGCGCGCTTCGCGGGCAGGGACACCAGGGACCGAAAGATGCTGCAGCGTTCCGCCCGCCGACCGCAGTTTTTCTACACGACCGCGCCGCTGCCCTGCCCCTATCTCGCGGGCCGGACCGAGCGGAAGGTGGTGACGGAACTGTCGGGCACCGACGCCGAAGCGCTGCACGACCGGCTGTCTCGCGCGGGCTTCCGGCGGAGCCACAACATCGCCTACTCGCCGGTCTGCCCAGGGTGCCAGGCCTGCATCCCCATCCGCATCGACGTTCGTGCCTTCGAACCCGACAAGTCGCAGCGTCGCGTCGCGCGGGCCAATGTGGGTGTTTTTGCCGCCGAGATGCCCCCGCGCGCGACAGCCGAACAATTCGCGCTGTTCAATCGGTACCAGAAGGCGCGCCACGCGGATGGCGACATGGCGGCGATGGGTTTCTACGACTATCGGGCGATGGTCGAGGACACGCCGATCAGCAGCACGGTGGTCGAGTTGCGCGACGACACCGACCGGCTGCTCGGGGCCTGCCTGACCGACCGGCTCTCGGACGGACTCTCGGCAGTCTATTCGTTCTTCGAACCTGGTGACGAGAAGCGTTCGATCGGCACCTACATCGTGCTGTGGCTCATTCAGCACGCGCGCGAACTCGGCCTGCCCTATGTCTATCTCGGCTATTGGGTGCCGGAGAGCCGGAAGATGGCCTACAAGGCGCGGTTCCGGCCGAGCGAAGTGCTGATGGGCGGGACATGGCGCGTGCTGGGCGAGGTCGCCGAAGCGCCCGCCAGCGCGCAGGTGATGACCAGCATCGACGTGTGACGGTCCGCACGGCGCGGTCCGGCCCGCTGTTCAACGCGCATGACGATCCGCCACCGCACGCGGCGCCGACCGCGCGACCGGCGTCAGCGGTCCTTCGCGTGGAACAGCGCTCGCAGTTCATCCTTCGCCGCTTCCAGCACGCGGCGGCGGTCGGCCGGCAACTCCCTGCCGGCGCGATTGATGTAGAAAGTCAGCATGCCCATCGCCGATTGCAGCGGCGTGCCCTTGCGCCGCTGGCTGTGCTCGGCCGATCGCTTCAGGGATTGGGCAATCGCCTTGGGATCATCCTGCGTGAAGACGCTGTCCTCGAGATCGAGCGCGTCCGAATGCTCGGTGACATCCTGTGACCATCGCTTCGTCGGCATCCTAGAGCGTTTTCCCCCAAACTGGAATCACGGGTCTTCCGAAACGGGGTCGTGGTGTGATTCATAGGTCTCCGGCAGAGCAACCGGAGGCGGTGATGAGTTGGCGGCGCGGGCGGGCG
>JALHQB010000115.1 GCA_022842185.1 Acetobacteraceae bacterium | reverse complement strand
CGGGGGGCGTGGTGGCCGCGGGCAGGGCGGCCGGCTGCCGCGCCATGCTGCCCGACATCTCGATCAGCGCCGCACCGCGCGGGGCGGCGAGCACAGCGTCGATCGCCCGCGTCGCGGCCTCGCCCGCCGCCATCTGGCCGACCGAAAGCTGCGCCTTCGTCACCGGGGCGAGCATCGCGGCGTGGTCGAAATACTGATGCGTGGCGAAAGCGCGTTCGGTGGGCGAGAATCCGTCGGCCAGCAACACCACCGGCGCGCGGTCCAGTGCCGCATGCGCCATGCCGTTCGCCGCATTGCCCACGCCGGGCCCCCGCGTGCACAGCGCAACGCCGGGCGTGCCGGCCAGTTCGGCCTCGGTCGCGGCCATGATCACCGCCGATGTTTCATGGCGCGCGAGCACGAAGTCGATGCCCTGCGCCTTGGCCGCGGCGATCAGGTCGAGACTCGAACCACCGCCCGGCACCCCATAGATCCGCCGTGTGCCGGCGCGGGCGAAGGCGCTGGCGATCGCATCGGCGGCGGTGGTCGGGGCGGTCTCGGTCATCGGGTTCTCCGGCGTAAAGGGCGTGGTGCAGGATAGTGGCGGCGGTCCCTGCTGCCCATCCGGGCAACAGCCACCGCCCGCTTCCTGGGCAAAACCGTCCCGGTTGCTGCGCTGCGGCAGCATCGCAGGCTTGCATCGGTACCCCCACCCCGGCGAGGCTGGCGGCCGGAGGACCTCGCGCCGGTGACCAGGACGACCCCTTGCTTCGACGAGATGACGGCCGATGGCCTGTTTCGCGGACCCTATGCAGAGATTGCGCGCTGGCTCGCCGCCACGCCGCGAGAACAGCTCGAACGGCGCCGGCATGAAGCCGAGCTGCTGTTCAAGCGCATCGGCATCACCTTTGCCGTCTATGGAGAAGGCGGCGATCCCGAGCGCCTGATCCCATTCGACATCATCCCACGCATCCTCGCGCGCGCCGAATGGGATTCACTGTCGCGCGGCCTGGTGCAGCGGGTGACGGCCCTGAACCTGTTCCTCAAGGACGTATATGGCCCGCAGAAGATACTGAAGGAGGGCCACATCCCCGCCGCCCTGGTGCGGGACAATGAAGCCTTCCGCCCCGAGATGGCGGACTTCGTGCCCCCCGGCGGCGTCTATACCCACATCGCCGGCATCGACGTGGTGCGCACCGGGCCGGATGAATTCTGGGTGCTGGAGGATAATTGCCGCACACCATCCGGCGTGTCCTACATGCTAGAAGGGCGGGAGGCGATGCTGCGGCTGTTCCCGGGCATTTGTGCCAGCCATCGCATCGCTCCGGTCGGCCACTACCCCGAGGAATTGCTTGAGACATT
Source organism: Acetobacteraceae bacterium (assembly GCA_022842185.1). Classification (GTDB taxonomy): domain Bacteria; phylum Pseudomonadota; class Alphaproteobacteria; order Acetobacterales; family Acetobacteraceae; genus Neoroseomonas. The sequence goes on along the minus strand of JALHQB010000115.1, from coordinate 8,028 downwards.
GAAATCCGTCGCGCCGCCCAATTGCCGTGGGCTGCCGCGGGTGGCGATCCTGACGCCCGGATCCTTCAACAGCGCCTATTACGAACACTGTTTCCTGGCCGACGAGATGGGCGTGGAGGTGGTCGAAGGCACCGATTTGTTCGTCGAGGACGATGTCGTCTTCATGCGCACCACCACCGGTCCCCAACGGGTGGATGTGATCTATCGGCGGATCGATGACGACTACCTCGACCCACGCGTGTTCCGCCCCGAAAGTGCGCTGGGCGTGCCTGGGCTGATGGCGGCCTATCGCGCCGGCAATGTCGCGCTGGCCAATGCGCCGGGGGCGGGCATCGCCGACGACAAGGCGATCTACCCCTATGTGCCGGAGATGATCCGCTTTTATCTCAGCGAGGAACCGCTGCTGTCCAACGTGCCGACCTATCTGTGCGAGCGCGCCGACGATCGGGCCTATGTGCTGGAACACCTGCATGAGCTGGTGGTGAAGCTGACACACGGGTCTGGCGGGTACGGCATGTTGGTCGGCCCGCACAGCACGGCGGCGGAACGCGCGGATTTCGCCGCGCGCATCAAGGCCAAGCCATCCGAATACATCGCCCAACCGACGCTGGCGCTGTCCACCGTGCCGACCCTGGTGGATGCCGGAATCGCGCCGCGCCATGTGGACTTGCGACCCTTCATCCTGTCCGGCAAGGATGTGCGCGTGGTGCCCGGCGGCCTGACGCGCGTGGCGCTGCGGGAAGGGTCGCTGGTGGTCAATTCGTCCCAGGGCGGCGGCACCAAGGATACCTGGGTGCTGGAGGATGACCCGGCCGATATCTCGCAGGACTTGCGGAACCAGACGCAATCCCAATCCCAGTCCCAGTCCGGGCAGTCGCAATCGCAATCCCAATCGCAATCGCAATCCCAATCGCAATCCCAATCGCAGAGCCAGTCGCAGGGTCGGTCGTAATGCTGAGCAGCACTGCCGACAGCCTGTACTGGCTTGGCCGCTATGTGGAGCGGGCCGGGAACAACGCGCGCGGGTTGCAGGTGACGCTGCGCATGGCCAGCCTGACCGGCGTGGTCGATCGGCGCGACAATGCCTGGCGCGCTTTGCTCACCGCATCCGGCTGCGCGCCGGGTTTTGCCGAGACCGGCGCGGAACTGACGCAGGACGCGGTGGTGCGCTACCTCGCTTCCGATGTGGCGAATCCGTCCTCCATCCGATCCTGCATCGAAGCCGCGCGCAGCAACGCGCGCGCGGTGCGAACCGCATTGACCGTCGATATGTGGGAAGCGGTGAACGAGACCTGGTCCGAAGGCCGCCGCACCACCGACGATACCTTCACGCCGGACAACCTGCCGGCGTTCCTGGATTGGGTGAAGTCGCGCACCGTGCTGTTCAACGGCGCCTATGCCGACACCATGCTGCGTGACGAGGCCTGGCGCTTCGTCCGCCTGGGCACGATGTTCGAACGTGCCGACAACACCGCCCGCGTTCTGGACGTGCATCACCACGCACTGGCCGGCACGGATGAGGAAGGCGCGCTCGCCTATGTCCAGTGGCAGGCGATCCTGCGGTCGGTCTCGGCGTTGCGGGCGTATCAGTGGATCTATCATTCGCGGCTGGACGCGAAGCGCATTGCGGAATTGCTGATCCTGCGCCCGGAACTGCCGCGTTCGATGGTCGCCTGCTACGCCCGCATCGAGGAGACGCTGGAAGGTATCGCCGCGACCCATGGCGGGCGGCGCGGGGAATGCCATCGCCTGGCGGGCGAGATGCATGCGCGTCTGCGGTTCGGGCGGATCGACGACATCATGGACCGCGGGCTGCACGACTTCCTGACGGCGATCATCGACCGGAATCTCGAGCTGGGGCGGCAGATCCAGGATTTTTATCTCCAGGCCTGAACGGCTTGGAGATGGAGGCCGTGTGCTGCCCCAGACGGCGGGCGCGGCGCTTCCTGGCAACTCGCCTTCGCGCCCTGCACCGATAGCGGGGGCTCGGCTGACGGGCCGGGTTCAGTTGCGCGTTGCGCTCCTGGTCCGAAATTGATGGTGCAGGCGCAGGCCCGGACGGGCGGTTCCGGAGGCCCTGTTTGCGGCGGCCCTATCATGCCTCTGCATCCGCGCTGTTGTGCCTGACCCGCCCGCGCGTCTTGACGACACACCCCTCATCGCCGTCTCTCCGCCCCATCGGAGGACACCTTCCATGACCTATTGCGTCGGCCTTTACCTGAACCACGGCCTCGTCCTGCTCTCCGACACCCGCACCAATGCGGGCGTCGATCACATCTCCACCTTCTCCAAGATGCATCTGGAGGAAGTGCCCGGCGACCGCGTCATCACCATGCTCTCCTCCGGCAACCTCGCGATCAGCCAGCAGGTCTGGTCGCGCCTGCAGGAAGGCGTCTGGCTCGATGGTGAACGCCTGACGCTGCGCAATGTCCCGTCGATGTTCCGCGCTGCCCAACTCGTCGGTGCTGCGGTGCGCGCGGTGTTCGATGCCGACGGACCCTCGTTGCGCGCGCAGGGTTTCAGCTTCGATGTCGCGTTGCTGCTCGGCGGGCAGATCGCCGGACAGACCATGCGGTTGTTCGAGATCTACGCTGCAGGCAACTTCATCGAGGCGACCGCGGACACGCCCTTCCTCCAGATCGGCGAGCACAAATACGGCAAGCCGATCCTCGACCGTGTCGTCACGCCGGATACATCCCTGGTCGATGGCGTGAAACTCGCGTTGATCAGCATGGATTCAACGCTACGGTCGAACCTCACGGTCGGCATGCCGCTCGACCTGCTGGTCTATCGGGAAGGGTCGCACCAGGTGACGCTGCGCAAGCGCATCACCGATGACGAACCGTATTTCCGTTCTGTCCGCGAAGGCTGGTCGAACAGCCTTCGCGAGGCCTACCGCGCCATGCCGGTGCCGGACTGGGTCTCCGCCTGAACAGATGCCCCGAGCAGATCGCGCCTGACTGGAAATAGTCTGCGCATGAAAATGCCCGCCCCCGCAAAGGCGTAGAGCGCTTTGCGCCAGAACGGTCGGGCGCAAAGCCCTCCAGGGGCTTGCTTGCCCGCCCCGCCCGCCGCATCACTGCGGAAACACCCTGGGAGACGACACATGATCCAACCGACACGCCGCGTTATCCTTGGCACCGCCGCCGCCGTCCTTGCCGCGCCCGCCGTCCGCGCCCAAGGCACCTCCATCCGCATCGTCGTGCCTTTCGCCCCTGGCGGTTCGACCGATGCCGTGGCACGGCTGGTGGCCCCCGGGCTGACGCAGCGCCTGGGCGCGCCGGTGGTGGTCGAGAACCGCGGTGGCGCGGCCGGGTCGATCGGCACCGATGCGGTCGCCAAGGCACGGCCCGACGGCCAGACCTGGCTGCTGACTTTCGACAGCCACGCGACGCTCGCCGCGCTGCTGCCGCAACTGCCCTTCAATCCGGAACGCGACCTCGACCCCGTCATGCTGATCGGCGGCGCGCCCTATGTGCTGGCGTCGAAGCCCGACAAGCCGTTCCAGAACATCGCCGATGTGGTGAACGGCGCGAAGGCGCGGCCCGATGCGGTGTCCTTCGGGTCCACCGGCAACGGTACGATCGGCCACCTGACGATGGTCCTGTTGCAGGGCAAGACCGGCACGCGGATGACGCATCTGCCCTACCGCAGCGGCGGCCTGGCGGTGAACGACACCGTCGCGGGGCATGTGGACATGATGATCGGGTCTGCCGCGGTGGTGCATCCGCATGCACGCGGTGGCACGCTGCGGACCTTCGCGCAGTTCGGGCCGGAACGGCTCCCGGCACTGGCCAGCATGCCGACGGTCGGCCAGGCTGGCTTCGAAGGGTTGGAGGCCGAGGCTTGGTGGGGCGTCTTCGCTCCGCACGGTACGCCACAGGATGCCGTGACGCGCATGAACGCCGCCTTGAAGGAGTCACTGTCCGACCCGCAGGTCCGCCGCACCATGGAAGATGTGCAGCAGGCGCGTCTGATCATGTCCGACCCCGCGGCACTGGGCGTTTTCGTGGAGCGTGAATCGGCGAAATGGGGCGCCGTGGTGCGCGAGAACAACATCCGCGCGGAGTGATCGAAGGATCCGTCTGCCACGATCGAGGCCGGGCCTGTGTTTGCGCCCGGCGGTCAAGCTCGGCTGCGGTTTCCCCGCCGCCTCAATCGTGCGGGGACGGTGAGCCTTCATAAAGGTCGCGCCTGGCTGGACCCGGTCAGGCGCGTTAGAACGTGATCGGTTTACCTTCGTACACCGATCACGTTCTAGGCCTTTGTTTAATCGTGTGATTCAGACCTTCGGTGCGTTCGCACCTACGGCCATCACGCTCTAATATGCTCGATCAAACAACGGCGTAGCGGGTTTTGCGCCGCTACGGTCTGGCGCAAAACGCTCTACTGTTGTCGTCCCGCATCCGAGTCCCGGTCGTTTCACTGCATGCTATTCCGCCGCCGTTCGCTGCCACCTGAAATGAAGGACGCGTTGCGTGCGGCTGACCGGGCAGCGCGCTTCGTGCCCCGTCGCGGCGTGTGGCGGCGGCGCCTGGCGATGGTGCTGCCGGGCGCATTGGTGCCGTCGCTGCTGATCGTGGTGGGCTACCTCGCCATTCACCAGGCCGAGGTCCCGCCGGCGCCAACCGTCATACTCCCTGCGCCCGCCAGCCCCGCGCCGACCCCGCGTTCGACCCCCGCCGCGATGCCGCGCGTCATCTACGGCAATGCGGATCCGGACGCGCAGGACGACGCCGGGCCATCCGGCACTTTCACGATCCGCGCGGCGGTGGTCGATGGGGATACGCTTGCCACTGGGTCGGACCGACTTCGTATCAACGGTATCGACGCCCCGGAAGTGGGCCAGGCGTGCGAACAGGGCGGTCGCACCTATGATTGCGGTGCCGCGGCACGCGCCGCGATGATGCGAATCCTCGGCCAGGGCGACCTGACCTGCGAGACCATCGGCATCGACCAGTATCGCCGGCGGGTGGTTCGGTGTGATGACGCCAATGGCCAGGACATCGCGGCAGCGCTGGTCGCGCAGGGCTGGGCCATGGCCTATCGCCAGTTCTCGGTCGACTACGTCCCGCAGGAAGAACAGGCCCGCGCCTATGGCCGCGGGATATGGGCCGGCCGCTTCGAGGCACCCTGGGATTGGCGTCGGCGGCAGCGCCAGTAACGCGGCGGCACCGGGACGTTCCGAGCGCAAACCTTACGGAAGCTTCAGCCGTCTGCGGGTTGACCCTGCCGGCGTGGCACGGCCTATGCACGACAGGTTTCACGATATTACCGGCCACGCGCCGCACAACCGGAAGATTCCACTGCATGCCAATGTCGCGCCGTCCCACCAGCCTGGCTCGAATCGCCGCCACCGCCTTCGGGGCGGCATGGATTGCCGGATGGACCGCCGCGCCATCGGAAGCCATTGCCGCCCCCTGCGCCGTGGTGATGCCGGTGGCGGGGGAATACTCCTCGGGCTTCGGGTATCGCGGGCGGCGCTTCCATCCAGGCGTGGACATCCGCGCACCCCATGGCAGCCGGATCGGCGCGGCACGGGAAGGCACGGTGATCTTCGCCGGGCGCTACTATGCCTACGGCCTGATCGTCGATGTGCAGCATGCGGACGGCACGGTGGCGCGCTATGCGCATCTGTCGCGCATCGCGCCGGGCGTCGTGCCGGGGACGACCATTCCTGCCAATGGCAGCCTGGGCGATGTCGGGCGGACGGGGCGGACCACCGGGGCGCATCTGCACATCGAATTGCGCCGGGACGGCCGGCCCGTCGATCCCTGGCCGTGGCTGACGCAGACCGCCTGCCTGGATGATCGAGAGGTCGCTGAAGCGCCGCGCTGAGAATTGGACCGTGATCGGTGCACATCCGTTCACCGATCTCACTCCAACTTTTCGTATCATCGCGTGCTTCAGACCTCCGGTGCGTCCGCACCTCCGGCCATCACGCTTTACGCCCGCGCCCGGCGCAGCGCGGCCTGCGCCATCGTATCCAGCGCGTTGAGAAAGCGTGACCGGTCGGCCGCCGTCATCGGCGCCGGGCCGCCGGTGATCGCCCCGGTCTCCCGCAGGTGCTGGGCCAGGTCGCGCCCCGCCAGGGCGCTGCCGATGTTGTCGCCGGTCCAGGGCCGTCCCTTGAAGGACAGCGCGAAGGCGCCCTTGGCCAGGCAGCGCGCGGCCAGCGGAATATCGGCCGTGAGGCAGACATCGATGGGGCGCGCCTCCTCGGCGATCCAGTCATCGGCCTTGTCGGCACCTTCCGACACCACGACGAGGCGCACGTAGGGCAGGGCGGGCGGCCGCACCGGGCGGGCGCCGTTGGTCACTAGCACCACAGAGAATCCCAGCCGGCCGGCGACACGCACCGCCTCCTCCCGCACCGGGCAGGCATCGGCATCGACCAGGAAGCGGGGCGGGGCAGGGGGCGTGTCCATCCCCGCCCTATGGGGCCGCGCGACCGCGCGGTGCAAGCCGGGCCGTTGCCGGCCCGAACAAGGCGGCCCGGCGCGCCGGTATCGGATTGCCCGTGTCCCCGCCGGGCCTGTGCGGTCCGGACGATGTGACCGCAAGGGCGGGGCCGCGACCGCCTTGCCCACCTTGGCGGCCCGCCGGTGCGATGCGATACCGGCCGGCAGAGCGAGGAGACCACCCGACGATGACGAGCGCCACCGATGCGCCCCCGACCACCTGGCACGCCATCCTGCGCCAGGCGCTGAAGGACAACGATGTCCGCCTGGTCGCCTATGTGCCCGACAACGTGCTGCGGCCGCTGATCGAAGGCATTCATGCGGACCCGTATTTCACCGCCTTCACCTGCGCGCGGGAAGAAGAAGCCGTCGGCATCGTGACCGGCGCGACCATGTCGGGCATGCGCGGTGTCGTGATGATGCAGACGTCGGGCTTCGCCACCTTGCCGAACGTGCTGGCCTCCCTGCCGGTCGCCTTCCAGGTGCCGGTGGTGATGGTGGTGTCCGAGCGCGGCACCATGGGCGAATTCAACCCCGGCCAGGCGATTGTCTGCCGCACCATGCGCCCGATCCTCGATTCCATGGGCATCGAGCATCACACCATGACGCGGCTGGACGAAGCCGCCTTCATGGCGGACCGCACCATCCGCCAGGCATTCGCCACCCGCTGGCCAGCCTGCCTGATCATCTCCCCTCTGCTGAGCGGAGCACGCAAGTGACCGACACCACCGACAACCTGCATGTGATGAACCGCGCCGCGCTGACCAAGCGCCTGATCGGTACCCTGACCAACCGCGAGGCGGTGATCGGCGGCATCGGCAATTCCAACTGGGATTTGTGGGGCGCCGACAAGACCCGCGCCGAGAACTTCTACATGCTCGGGTCCATGGGACTCGCCGCGCCGATCGCATTCGGCGTGGCCATCGCCCAGCCGGCGCGGCGCGTCTTCGCGCTCGAAGGGGATGGGTCGCTGCTGATGCAGCTCGGCTGCCTGTCCACCATCGCCGCGCAGAAGCCCCGCAACCTCACCATCATCATCTGGGACAACGGCATCTACCAGATCACCGGGGGGCAGGGGACGCCCTCGGCCGCCGCGCGCACCGACATGGTGGCGATCGCACGCGCGTCCGGCATCGTCTCCGCCGCCTGGGCCGCGGATGAGGCCGAGTTCGATGCCCTGATCGGCCATGCGCTGACCACCGATGGGCCGCATGTGATCGGTGTGAAGATCGACAACGAGCCGGGGCGGAACCAGACCGACCGCGACCCGATCCGGTTTCGCGAGAGTTTCTCGCGGGCGATGGCTCAGGGGATTTGAAGGTTGGAGGGGCGCTGCCCCTCCAAACCACCCCGCCAGGAGGCTACGGCCTCCTGGACCGCGGAAACTTGACGCATTGGGTCGGGTCGCGTTCCTTGGACCACATCGTCCCGCGCAGCACCAAAGTTGCGGTTTCCAAAGGCCTTAAGCCTTTGGTGGGGTGAGGTTCGGAGAGCGACTGTGTTGTCAAGTTGCCCTCCATGGTGTTCTGGACGTGGCGATGGCGCGTAGGATGCGCAGCAGTTTGTG
>JALHQB010000114.1 GCA_022842185.1 Acetobacteraceae bacterium | reverse complement strand
ATCTCGGCCGGCGGCACGGCGGCGGCGCGGCGCAGATGCGCGGCGGCGGCGCGCCGGTCGCGCGGGGCGATACTGGTCGTGGCGGTCGCCAGCAGGCCGGCGGATTCGATGACGCCGTGCTGCGACCGCGCCATCGTCATGGACTGGCGGATCGCCTCCTTCTCCTTCGTGGTGAGCGTGTCGCGGCCGGCGAGCAGGCGCAGGCGTTCGGCGAGGCTGTCGGCGGTTATCGGAGCTTCGACCGCGACGATCTCGCCGATCGCGGCAGCGAGCGTCGCGGCGGACAGCGCATCGAGCGGGCCCTGTGCCATCGTTGGCGCGGCTTCGCGGTACGGCTCGGCGAGACCAGGGTCGGGCGGTGTCGCGGCGACGTCAGGCGCGGGCGCCGCGGCGGGCGTGGCGCCGAGCGCGGTGATGAGTTTCGCGGCCTCCGCATCGGGGCGCGCATACCAGGCGAGCGACCAGGCGCGGGCAAGCTTCCAGCCCATCATCTCCAGAGCACCGGGGCGGCCACGTTCACGATCACGCGCGCAGCGCAGGGCGGACCAGTCGCCGGCATCGGCCTCGATGCCGAGCTCGTAGCCCTCCTCGCCGCGCGCAGCGACATCGAGGAACAGGCCGGCGAGGCCGACATGTTCGACCGGGTCCTTGCCGGCTTCGCGGACGGCGGCGGAGATCGCGTCCGACATGGCGCCGCCGGGACCTGTGCCGCCGCCGCGCGGGGCGGTGGCCGTCGCACCCGCGAAGGTCAGGAAGGTCTTGAGCGCCGCCACGCCACGACCGGAGGCGCGCTCGGTATCGATGTCGTCCCCGGCGATGCCGGAGAAGACGATGCAGCGCTTCTTCGCCCGCGTGATCAGCACATTGAGGCGCCGCTCGCCGCCCTCGGCCGAGAGCGGCCCGAAGCGCATGGCCAGCCGCCCATCCTTGTCGCGGCCATAGCCGACCGAGATCATGATGGCGTCGCGTTCGTCGCCCTGCACATTCTCGAGGTTCTTCACGAAGAACGGCTCGTCGGCATGGTCGGCGAAGAAGGCGTCGGCGGAAGGATCGGCGCGGCGCGCGGCCTCGATCGCATCCATGATCGCATCGCGCTGCTTGATGGAGAATGCCGCGACGCCGAGCGTGTCGCCGGGTGTCTCCTTCGCATGCCGCATCACCGCTTCGGCGACGGCGGCGGCTTCGGCACGGTTGGTGCCCTCCCCCGTCTCCCACGCACCATCGACACGCATCAGCGACAGGCCGAGCGCCGCCGAACGTGGCCGCGGCGATGGCAGCACCAGCAGCCGGTTGTCGTAGAATTCGGCGTTGGACGTGGCGATCAGGCTTTCATGCCGCGACCGGTAGTGCCAGCGCAGCATCGCGCCGGGCACGCCGCGCGCGTTGCACAGGCCGAGGATCGATTCCACGTCCCGCGCGGCCACGGCCTCGGGCGCATCCTCCGGCGCCGTCTCGTCATCCTCCCCTGTCATGCGCTGGAAGAAACGCGTGGGCGGCATCTGCCGGTCGTCGCCGACCACGACCACCTGGCGGCAACGCGCGATGGCACCCAGCGCATCGACGGGTTCGACCTGGGATGCCTCGTCGATCACCAGCAGGTCGAAGGTCAGGCCCGGGCGCAGGCCATGCGGCGGGGCGAGGAACTGCGCGACGGACAGCGGTGACATCATGAAGATCGGCTTGGCCTGCTGGACCGCCTGCGCGGCGCGGAGCAGCAATTCGCGCACCGGCAGATGCCCGCGCTTCTTTTCCATCTCGCCGCGGATCACCGTCATGCCCGGCGCGCCGTCGCGCACCTGCTTGACGCGGTCGGCATGGGCGCGGGCGGCCTCGGTCCGGGTGAGGGTCACGCGCGCGCGGTCGGCGTCGCGGAATTCGCTGACCAGGCGGTCAAAGGCGCTCGCATCGAAGGCGGCGAGGTCGGGGTGCTGCGCCGTCGCCGCACGCAGCAATCCTTCATGCAGCGCGAAGGCGAAGGCGTCCTCGGCGGCGTCCGGCGACAGGCGGCCCGATTGCAGGCGCTCGACGATGGGCTCGATGCCACGGGCTTGCGCAAGGGCGCGGCGCCAGCCCTGCCACAGCGGCAGCGCCTCCGGCGCCCCGGCCCAGGCACCGAGACGGTCGGCCAGCGCGGCGAAGGGCGGGTCGGCGGTACCGAAGGCGGCCACAGGGTCCAGGCCAGTGGCGGCCTTCAATTCGCTCCAGGCGGTCGCGGCGGCGTCCAGCACCGCGGCATCGCCGGCCGGGGTTTCGGCGGCCAGCGCGGCGGCGGCCTCCGCCCCATGCTTCTGGCGCCACAGGATCAGAGCGGACATGGCGGACGGGTCGGTGTCCTCGCCGCGCCACAGCCGACCGAAGGCGGCCTGGCCGAGGGCGTGGCCGCTGCGGACACGATCGCGCGCCGCCTGCCCGGCGATGGCGGCATCCAGCGCCACCAGCGGGTCGGTGCCCTCCCGCGCCACACGCGCCGCGACGGCCTGCGCCGCGGATCGCGCCGCGTTCAGGAAACCGAAGAAGCCACCCGAGGAGGCGAGGGTCTCGCGTGCCTCCGCCAGCCCGCCGACATCGAGCGCGCCGGGCTTCAGCCGTGCATCGCGCCTGGCGATGGCGAGCTTGGCGACCGCTTCGGTCAGGGAGACCAGCGGCGCGGGATCGGCCCGCCAGGCAGCGCTCGCCATCGCCGCCTTGTCGTGGTCCGGCGCCTCGCGCAGCGCGGCGGCGGACCGCAGGCGGACCGCGATCGCGGCCGGACCGCTATTGCCGCCGACCTGGGCGCCGGCCGCGGCGAAGGCGCGGATCCAGCCGGGTAGGCGCATCATCAGCCGATCTGCATCCGCCGGACCGAGATCCGCGGTCACACCACGCCAGGCATTGTTGGCGCCGTCGGCTTCCATCGCCCGCGCGGCGAGGTCGCGCACCGCATCGCGCTTGGCCGCAATGGTCGCGCCGTCCCAGCCGGCCGCGTCCAGGGTGAAGTCCGGCACCGCGAGCCCCCGCCGGCGCAGCCCGACCAGCGTGCCGATCACCTGGTGCAGCGGCATGCCGGACGCACCCGCCGCGCCGCGCATCGCCGCCGCATGGCGGTTCAGCCGGCCCCGCAGCATCGCCAGCCGGTCGATCACCGCCTGGCGGTTGGCCTTGGGCGGCGGCGGCAGGGCGAGCGTCGCGCGCAGTTCATCCAGCACGGCGCGCTTGGATTGCTTCTCCGAATGCAGTTCCAGGCAGGCGGCACCGAGGCCGATAGTCTCCAGGCGCCGCTTCACCACCTCCAGCGCCGCGAGTTTCTCCGCGACGAACAGAACGCTCCGGCCGTCGAGGATCGCCTGCGCCAGGATGGTCGCGATGGTCTGGGACTTGCCGGTGCCGGGCGGCCCCTGGATCACGACATGCCCGCCGCGCCGCACCGATTCCGCGGCCAGCGCCTGCGACCCGTCCATGTCCACCACGTGATCCAGCCGCTCGACAGGGATCGCTTCGTCCACATCGGCGTCGTCGGGGAAGGTGGGCTGCGTCGTCAGCGCCTCCCCGCCCACCAGGGCACGCACCAGCGGATGGTCGGCGAGGCCTGGATTTTCCTCTGGCCCCAGGTCGCGCCACATCAGGAACTTGGCGAAGGAGAACAGGCCGAGCGCCAGCGCATCGGCATCGACCGACCATTCCGGCCGGTCCTTCACCGCGGCCGCGACCGCCTCGGCCCAGGCGGTGGGATTGTAGTCGGTATCGTCGAAGGCGGGCAGCGCGGTGCCGAAATTCACCTTCAGCATCTCACGCAGGGACAGGTTCTCGGCGACCTCGGTCGCGCCCGCGCGCAGGCGGAAGGTCTGCGAGACGCCTTCCCGTTCCAACGTGACGGGCAACAGGGCAAGTGGGGCGCGGCGTTCGGTCTCGGGCGTCGCGGGGTCGCGCCAGGTGAGCGTGCCGAGCGCGAGGTACAGGGTCGGGACCCCGGTCTCCTCCCGCGCCGTACGGGCATCGGTCATCAGGTCGCGCAGCCGGCGGGCGAGGTCTGGCGGCGGCAGGCGGACGCGCAGCAGGGCGTCGCGCTGCCAATCCTCCCGGCTGATGGTGTCGTCGGCGCGGGCGACGCCCTCGGCCTTGGCGGCGGCCTTGGAGGTGCGGCGGCGGGTGCGGCGCGGCTGGCCCTCGGCCGGTGTGGGCGCTTCGGGCGGCGGGTCCTCGCCGGCGGCTTCGAAGCCGAAGGCGCGGCCGGCGGCGAGCGCGGCCTGGACGAAATCCGCATCCTCATCATCCAGGATGACGACACCGCGCGACCGCCCCGGCTTCGGCAGGGCGAGCAGCCGGTTGCGCGTGGACAGGTCGAGCAAAGCCCGGCGGGCATCCTCGAGGGCCTGGCGAAGATTCGTCATGGCAGGTCGTGGTCTCTCCGCTGGCGCGAGTCGGGAATGGCGGGAAGGGCCGATCGATCGACGGGATACCAGAGCGGGACGCCGAGCGCTCCTGGGATCACGGCAGCGGGACGCGTCCCGCCGGGCCTAGGCATCCGCCGCGCCCAGCAGGCGCCGCAGGCGCAATTCCTCCAGGTCCAGCTCCTCGACCAGCCGCGACATCAATTCCTCCTCCACCCCGTCCTCGTCCCGGTGGCGGATCAGCCGGGCGCGGCCGGCGCGCAGCGCGTGCAGTCGGTGTTCCAGCCGTGACCCGCGTTCGGCGGCGATCGCGCCCTGGTTGATGCCATCCAGCAGTCGCACCCGGTCGCGAAACTCCGGCAGCAGGTCCTGCGCGATCGCGCCGGCGAGGAGATCCTCGGCCCGGCGTTCCATCTCCCGCAATGCGGCATGGGCGACGAGGGTCCGCGCGGCGGCTTCCTCGACCCCCATGCCGGGCCGGCGTCTCTCCTCGGCACCCAGGCGGCGGATCAGCCATTCCAGCGTGGTCCCTTGCACCACCAGCGTCGCGAGGATGGCGCAGAATGCCAGGAAGACCAGCAGGTCGCGGTCCGGGAAACCGGTCGGCAGGGCCAACGCTGCCGCCAGCGCCACCACGCCGCGCATCCCGGCCCAGGAGACGATGCTGGCCTCGACCCAGGGATGGCGCCCCTGCCGGGCCCGGATCCTGGGGAAAAGCCGCTCGATGGCGGTCACCGGAAACACCCACAGGAAGCGCGAGACGATCAGCACCAGAGACAAGGCGACAGCGAGCACCGCCAGTTCCAACGGCCCGTGGCTGTCCAGGCGGCTGAGGATCACGTTCAGCTGCAGCCCGATCAGGATGAACACCAGGCTTGTCAGAATGAATTCGATGAACGCCCAGACCACGATCGAATCGCGCCGCGTGCGGGCCGAAAAGCGGTGCTGCGCCCGCCCGAGCACCAGCCCCGTCGCGACCACGGAAATCACGCCCGAGAACGACAGCGCCTCCGCACCCAGGAAGGCGAGGAAGCCGGCGATGAAGGTCGCCACGATCTCCAGCAGCCGGTCGTCCAGGCGGCGGATGACGAACACCGTCAGTTTGCCCATCGCATAGCCGAAGACGATGCCGCCGGCCGAGAGCAGGATGAAGCTGCCGCCCACCGCCCACCAGGACGCCGCCCCCGCCGCCACCGCCGCGAGCGCCAGGCGATAGAGCACGAGCGCCGAGGCGTCGTTCACCAGGCTTTCGCCTTCCAGCACGATGACCAGGCGGCGCGGCAGGGACAGCCGGCGCAGAACGGCCGCCGCGGCAACGGCGTCGGTCGGCGCCACGATGGCACCCAGCGCGATCGCCGCCGCCCAGGGCAGGCCCGGGATCATCAGCTTGGCGGCGACGCCGATGACCAGCGCCGTGAAGATGACCGCACCGACCGCCAGCAACAGGATCGGGCGCAGATTGCCCTTGAAGGCCGGCCAATCGGTGCGGAAGGCCGAGGCCTGCAGCAGCGGCGGCAGGAAGAAGGCGAGCGCGAGTTCGGGGTCGAGTTCGACATGCGGCACGCCCGGGATGAAGGCGAGCACCATGCCCCCCAGGACGAGCACCACCGCATAGGGCAGCCGGGCGTGCCGCGCGATGAGGGCGAAGCCGAGACAGGCCGCCGTCAGCGCCAGCAGGATCTGAACGATGTGCATCGCAACGAAACTGCCAAGGTCGGGACGCCTTGGGAAGCGGAAGGCGGGACGCTACCGCGTGATGGCCGCAGGTGCGGATGCACCGAAGGTCTGAATCACCCGTTAAGGTAATAGATTGGAGCGGGATCGGTGTACGAATGTAAACCGATCCCGCCTTAGAGTATTTTGCTGGCGCAAAACGCTCTAAGCCCTTGTGTGAGCGAGCATCTTCACGTGCCTGACTGGGTCCAGTCAGGCGCGATCTGCTCCAAGGCGGCTGCCGGCGCGCCGGCGCCAGACTGTCAGCGCATCGCGCCCTTCAGCACCGCGCCCACTTCCTCGATGATCGCCGGGTCGTCGATGGTCGGCGGGACGACGAAGTCATCGCCATCGGCGATCTTGCGCAGCGTCGCGCGCAGGATCTTGCCCGATCGCGTCTTGGGCAGGCGGGCGACCACGCGGGCCTCCTTGAAGGCGGCGACAGGCCCGATGCGGTCGCGCACCATGGCGACCAGGTCGCGCGCGATGTCGGCCTCGGCCTTCGCCACGCCGTGCTTGAGCACCACCAGGCCGAGCGGCACCTGGCCCTTCAGCGTGTCCCGCACCCCGACCACCGCGCATTCCGCGACATCGGGGTGGGATGCCAGCACTTCCTCCATCGCGCCGGTGGACAGGCGATGGCCGGCGACGTTGATGATGTCGTCGGTGCGCGACATCACCCAGACATAGCCATCCTCGTCGATCATGCCCGCATCGGCGGTCGAGTAATATCCGGGGAAGGCCGTCAGATACGCCTCCCGGAACCGGTCATCGGCGTTGAACAGCGTGGGCAGCGCCGAGGGGGGCAGCGGCAGCCGCACCGCGAGGCTGCCGATCTGCCCGGCCGGGACGTCCCGGTTCGCCTCGTCCAGCACCACCACGTCATAGCCCGGCGCGGGCTTGCCGCCCGATCCGGGCCGCGTGGGGAACAGGCCGAGGCCGCGGAAATTGCCGGTGATCGTCCA
The DNA here is from genome assembly GCA_022842185.1 of Acetobacteraceae bacterium. Classification (GTDB taxonomy): domain Bacteria; phylum Pseudomonadota; class Alphaproteobacteria; order Acetobacterales; family Acetobacteraceae; genus Neoroseomonas. Next base: position 2,731 of record JALHQB010000114.1, on the reverse strand, counting down.
GCCGGTCTCGGTCTGCCACCAATGATCCACCACCGGCTTGCCCAGCAGCCGTTCGGACCAGGTGACGGTGTCGGGGTCGCAGCGTTCGCCGGCCAGGTACAGGGCCTCGAGCTTGGACAGGTCGTGGCGCTTGAGCAGCACGCCCTCGGGGTCTTCCTTCTTGATGGCGCGGATCGCGGTCGGCGCGGTGAATAGCACCTTCACGCCATGCTGTTCACACACGCGCCAGAAGGTGCCGGCATCGGGGGTGCCGACAGGCTTGCCCTCGAACAGCACCGTCGTGCAGCCGGCCAGTAGCGGGGCATAGACGATGTAGGAATGGCCCACGACCCAGCCGACATCCGATGCCGCCCAATACACATCGCCGGGGCCGACGCCATAGACCATCGACATAGACTGGTGCAGCGCGACCGCATGCCCGCCATTGTCGCGCAGGATACCCTTTGGCGCGCCTGTCGTGCCGGATGTGTAGAGGATGTAGAGCGGATCGGTCGCCGCGACGCTGACGCAGGGGTGGGGCGTGGCGTCTGCCATCGCGGCCAGCAGGTCCGCATCGCGGCCCGGTGTCAGGTCGCACGGGCATTCCGGGCGCTGGAGGATCAGCACCGCACCGGGCTTGTGCGGCGACAGCCCAATCGCCGCATCGATCAGCGGCTTGTATTTCACGATTCGCCCGGGTTCGAGACCGCAGGATGCCGTGACGATCGCCTTCGGTTTCGCATCGGCGATCCGCGTGGCCAGTTCCGCCGCGGCGAACCCGCCGAACACCACCGAATGCACCGCGCCCAGTCGCGCGCAGGCGAGCATGGCGATCGCGGCTTCCGGCACCATCGGCATATAGACGATGACGCGGTCGCCCTGGCCGACGCCGCGCGCCGCCAACGCACCCGCCAGCCGCCCGACACGGTCGAGCAGATCGGCGTAGGTGATAGTCTCGATCCGCCCGGTCATCGGGCTGTCCCAGATGATCGCCGCCTGCGCGCCCCGGCCGGCGGCGACATGGCGATCGACCGCGTTGAAGCAGGTGTTCAACCGCCCATCGGGGAACCAGCGGCCATAGACGCCCATGCCGGCGTCGAAGCTGCGGGTGGGCAGCGTATCCCAGGTAATGCCGCGCGCCGCCGCCGCCCACCAGGCTTCGGGGTCACGGCGCCAGGCCGCATGGGTGGCATCATAGCCTGCTGCGCCGGTCATTGCTGGACGTCCCCGTGATGCATCTTCCCCGTGCGGGGAGCGTGGACCACGGGGCGGAGGGGAGGCAAGGCGGCGGTTGTTGGAAGATCCGGCAGGAGGAATGGGCGCTGTTCAAGCAACCCGCAACTTGTGGTTGTTATCCTGAACCGGGGCCGGGCCGTCGATCAGATCGGCTTCTGCGCCTTTTCCAGCAGCCGCCCGAAAAAGCCCGGCTTCTTGGCCGGCGCCGCGGGCGCCGCGGCCACAGCGGCCTGCCCGCGCGCCTCGGCAGCGGCGCGCTTTTCCTTCTGCGCCAGCCACTTGTCCAGGCTCATGCCCGCCTTGGCCGCGCGCTTGGCCTCATAGGCGCGCTGCGCCGCCGTCAATGTCCGATCACTCATGCCGGGAACCTCATCCGAGGAACGGTGAATGGCCCGCCGCGCGCCTTCCGGCAAGGGGCCGCGCGTGGCAGGCTGGTCAGCATGGAACCAAAGGTGAAGGCGGGGATCTGGGTCTCGATGGCGATCCGGCTGTCGGACATGGCCGGCCGGCCGGCCGCGGTCGTGCGCAAGGGGGACCCTGATTCGGGCGGCATCCTGTGCCTGCTGCGGGGGCGGGAGGGCTTTGTCGTCCTGTCCCAGGCACGCGACGCCGAGGGCCGCCCCGCCTGGGTGCGCGGCACCGGTGCATCCCCGGTCGAGGAAGACGTCGCGAACGGCTATGTCGAACGCCAGGTGAAGCGGGACCCGGATGTCTGGGTGCTGGAATTCGAGGCACCGGACCTGCTGCCGCCCTTCGAGGCACGGATGATCTGAGAGACTGTTTGATAAGCCCGCCCCCGGCCCGCATCCAGGTCAGCATGTTGGAGTGCGGGCCGATGCCGGAGATCAGAATGCGCCCCGTGGCGCATTGTCAAACAAAATTCGACGGCTTGGCCGGCTGCCTATTCGTCCTTCTTCCAGCGCCACAGGACCAGGATCAGCACCAGGCAGACGAGGACGATGATCGTCATCATGCCCTGCACCACGCCGAAATTCGGGCTGTCACGTGCGACGAACAACGCGGCCACGCTGCCACCCAGCGCGAGGAGGATCCGGACGGCAAGGTTGATCATGCTGTCTGTCCCCCCGCGTCACGCGCATCCAGCCGCGCCAGCGTGGCCTTGAGCAGCCCGATCAGCTCATCCAACTCGCGCTGGCGCAACAAATCCACCTTTTCGTGCAGCAGGGCGATCTCCGCCTCCGCGCGCAGATTGATCTGGTAGTCGGCGGTGGCGCGGTCGCGGTCGAAACCGGACGACCGGTTCTGGCTCATCATGATGATGGGCGCGGTATAGGCGGCCTGGAACGACAGCAGCAGGTTCAACAGGATGAACGGGAACGGATCCCAGGCGCCAGTGCCGGCCAGGGCGTTGCCGACGATCCAGGCCCCCAGAAGCCCACTTTGGATGACGATGAATCGCCACGATCCCACCGTTGCGGCGACGGCATCGGCCAATCGCGCGCCCAGGCTCGGGGGTGCCGGCGGCGCGCCGCCGCGGCGTCGCCGACGCGACCGC
>JALHQB010000113.1 GCA_022842185.1 Acetobacteraceae bacterium | reverse complement strand
CGGCGGCCGAGGCGCGCGCCGCACAGCAGGCGCTGGCCGCGGCACCCGCGGCCGCCGCGGCGCTCACCTCCACAGTCCCCGGCCTCGACCCGCCGGAACCGATGGGCCGGGATTTCGCCACCGAGGAAGCGCTGCGATCCGACCTGCCCGGCGTTGCCTTCCGCGTGCCGGGCACGGACACGCAGGTCCGGCTCTACGGTTTCGCCAAGCTGACCGGGTATTACGATTTCGGCCCGCGCAACCAGACCGACGCGCCGCCGCCGCAGACCATCCCGCTGACCGGCAGCCCGGCCGACGAACAGGGCGGCGACTTCGCCATGACGGCGCGGTTCAGCCGCTTCGGCGTCGACACCCGCACGCTGACCGGCTGGGGCACGCTTGAAACCCGGCTGGAAGGCGATTTCGGCGGCGGCGCGGCCGGCAGTTCCAACGCTGTGTTCCGGCTGCGCCAGGCCTGGGCGGAACTGGGCGACGAGCGCTTCCGCGTCCTGGCCGGCCAGGCCAACAGCCTGTGGAACGAAGGCGTCTTTGAAACGCTGATCGACGCCACGAACCTCAACCAATCCTTCGTGCGTCAGGCGCAGCTTCGCGCCACCGGGCGGCTGGCCGAAAACCTGACCGGCATGGTCTCGATCGAAGCGCCCGAGACGACCTATACCTCCGCCGCCGGCGTGTTCAACCCGACCACCACCCTCCAGGGCGGCGCCAGCCCGGCCTTCAGTTCCGTGCCCGACCTGCTGGCCCGGCTGACCTGGCGGCAGGATGGGATCGAACTGAATCTGCGGGGGCTGCTGCGGCAGATCGAACTGCGCACCACCGGCACGGCGGCGACGCCCGATGTCTCGGAGAGCACGCCGGCCTGGGGCGGGGCGGCCATGGTGCGGTTTCCGATGCGGCTGCTGTCGGATGCGTTCGGCCCGGACGACATCGCGGTGATGGCTTATTATGGCGAGGGGATCGGGCGCTACTTCGCCGGCCAGACCTCGGGACAGGATGCGCTGACCAACCTGGGGCTGCCGGGGGTGACGTCGCCCAGCCTGGACACCATCCCATCCTATGGCGCGACGATCGCGTATCGGCGCTTCTGGACGACGCAGCTGCGCAGCAACTTCGCCTATTCCTATTCACGCAACGACTACCCGTCCTATGCGCTGGGCTTCACGCCGGGGTCGGCCTCCGCCACATCGCTGAACCGCGAGTACCAGCAGGTTTTCGCGAACCTGATCTGGAGCCCCTTTGCCGAGGTGCGCAACGGCGTGTTCGGCAGCGGCTGGCTCGACCTTGGTGTCGAATACCTGTTCACCCGGCGCGACCTGTATGGCGGCGTGACCGCGGCGGGCCTGGCCGGGGACGGCTACGGCATCGCCAACCGGGTTCTGTTCGCCGCCATAGCGCGCTTCTGATGCCCGCCATGGCAGCCGCGCGGTGTGGTCCGGCCCGGCGGATCGATGCCATGATCGCATGGCGCGCGCGACGCGACCCTGGACAGCCGACACCGCGCGAGCACCGACCCCTCCCTGACGGAACATCCCATGGATAAGCTCGACGCCGTCCTGGCCCGCATCGATGCGAATGCCGATGCCGCGCTTGAACGGCTGTTCGCCGTGCTGCGCCTGAAATCCATCTCGACCGATCCGGCCTTTGCGGCGGAGTGCAAGGCCTGCGCCGAATGGCATGCGGCCGACCTTGCCTCGATCGGCTTCACGGCCGAGGCGCGGGCGACGCCGGGGCACCCGATCGTGGTGGCGCACGACCGCAGCGCCACCGGGCCATCCGCGCTGTTCTACGGCCATTACGACGTGCAGCCGGTCGATCCGTTGGAATTGTGGGACCACGACCCCTTCGAGCCGAGGATCGAGACCCGCGCCGACGGCACCAAGGTGATCCGCGCCCGCGGCGCCTCGGACGACAAGGGCCAGGTGATGACCTTCATCGAGGCCTGCCGCGCCTGGAAGGACGTGACCGGCAGCCTGCCGATCCCGGTGACCGTGCTGCTGGAAGGCGAGGAGGAATCGGGCGGTGCGAGCCTGCCGCCCTTCCTGCGCGAACACGCCGCCGAGCTGAAGGCGGATATCGGCCTGATCTGCGACACCAACATGTGGGATGCGACGACGCCCGCGATCCTGACCATGCTGCGCGGGCTGTGCGGGGAGGAGATCATCATCACCGCCGCCGACCGTGACCTGCATTCCGGGTTCTACGGTTCGGCCGCATCCAACCCCAACCATATCCTGGCGCGCATCATCGCCGATCTGCGGGACGGCGATGGCCGCATCACGCTGCCCGGCTTCTATGACGGCGTGCCGGAACTGCCGGACACGCTGAAGGCGCAATGGGACAGCCTGGGCTTCGATGCCGGCGCGTTCCTCGGCGCCATCGGCCTTTCGGTGCCGGCCGGCGAGAAAGGCCGCAGCGCGCTGGAGATGACCTGGTCGCGCCCGACCTGCGAGGTGAACGGCATGGGCGGCGGATACCAGGGCGCCGGCTTCAAGACGGTGATCCCCTCCATGGCTTCGGCCAAGATTTCCTTCCGCCTGGTGTTCGACCAGGACCCGCACAAGGTCCGCGCCGCCTTCCGCGAGCATGTCCGCGCGCGCATCCCGGCCGACTGCAAGGTGGAGTTCATCGAGCACGGATCGGGCAGCGCCATCGCCTTCCCCATCGATGCCCCTGCCTTCGGCCGCGCGCGCGACGCACTGACCGCTGAATGGGGCAAGCCGGCCGTCTTCATCGGTGGTGGCGGGTCCATCCCCGTCACGGCGGAACTGAAGAAAGCGCTGGGGATGGATGTCATCCTCGCCGGCTTCGCGCTGGAGGATGACCGCATCCACAGCCCGAACGAGAAATACGACCTGCAGTGCTTCCGCCGCGGCACGCGGTCCTGGGCGCGCATCCTGCACGCACTCGCCAGCTGAGGGACGATCCATGAGCGAGACCACCGCGCCGAAGACGGCGATGCAGAAGATCCTCGATACGGTGGAGCGCGTGGGCAACCGCGTGCCGCATCCGGTGATGATCTTCGTCTATCTGATCGTCTTCGTGGTGCTGCTGTCCGCCCTGCTGGCGGCGCTGGACGCGCATGTGACGTACCAGGCGTACAACCAGGCGACCGGCGACATCGAGACGATGCGCACCGCCGCGCGCAGCCTGCTGACCGCCGACGGCATCCGCTTCATGTTCACCGGCGTCGTCCAGAACTTCATGAACTTCAATGCGGTGGGCGTGATCATCGTGGCGATGGTCGGTGTCGGCGTCGCCGAGGAAGCCGGGCTGGTCAAGGCGCTGATCCGCAAGCTGGTGATCGTCGCGCCGGCCTGGGCGCTGACCTACATCCTGACCTTCGTGGGCATCGTGTCCTCGATCGCGGCCGATGCGGGGTACCTGGTGCTGATCCCGCTGGCGGCGGCGGCCTTCATCTCGGTGGGGCGGCATCCGTTGGCGGGTCTCGCGGTGGGCTTTGCCTCCGTCGCGTCGGCCTTCCTGGTCAATGTGCTGATCGTGCCGACCGATGGCATCCTGACCGAGATCACCAACGACGCGATCCGGCTGGTGAACCCGTCCATCTCGATCGACCTCGCAGCCAATCTGTGGTTTTCGATCGCGTCGGTCGCGCTGCTGACCGTGCTGATTGCGGTGGTCACCGAACGGGTGATCGAACCGCGCCTGGGTGCCTATGGCGGGGATTACGTGGTGCCGGGCGACACCGGCCTGTCCGAGGATGAACAGCGCGGCCTGCGCTATGCGCTGTGGGCGATGGTGGCGGTTTTCGCCGTCCTGGCGCTGCTGGTGCTGCCGCCAGGCGCACCGCTGCGCCACCCCGAAACCGGGGCGATCATCGGCGCATCGCCCTTCATGACCAGCCTGATCGTGTCGATCGCGCTGGTGTTCCTGGTGTGTGGCGCGGCGTACGGCATCGGCGCGCGGACCATGAAGGGCACCAACGACATCATCGGCGCCATGCAGAAGTCGATCGGCGCGCTGGCCGGGCTGATCCTGCTGCTGCTGGTCATCAGCCAGTTCATCGCCTTCTTCAATTACTCGAACATGGCCACGCTGGCGGCCGTCTCGCTGGCGGAGGTGCTGCAGCGCGCCAATCTCGATGCGCTGTGGCTGCTGATCGGCTTCGTGGTGGTCACGCTCATTCTCGATCTGGTGATCACGGGTGCCATCGCGAAATGGGCGATTTTCGCGCCCATCTTCGTGCCGTTGCTGATGCAGTTGGGGGTTTCGCCCGAAGCGGTGCTCGCGGCCTATCGCGTGGGGGACAGCCCGGTCAATTCGATCACGCCGTTGAATGCCTATTTCGCGATGATCGTGACCTTCGCGATCAAATACGAGAAGGGCGCGGGCATCGGCACGGTAATCGCGCTGATGCTGCCCTATGTGATCTGGATGTCGCTGATCTGGACGGCGTTCATGGCGGTCTGGCATCTGCTCGGCCTGCCTTGGGGCCTGTGATGGGCGGGCGGCCCCTGCCGCACCCGTGCGGCGGGGGCGACGCGTCCGCGGCATTGGTGCATAAGGGGCGCCCTTCACCGGCGGTGGGTCGTGCCGCCCGGTTCGGTCCGCCTGCACACAGGATGCTGGAGCGCCAGTTTGACGAGACGACGCCTGATCGCCGGCTGGACGGTCCTCACGGTGCTCGCCGCGGGGCGGGCGGCGCATGCCCAGCGCGGCCGGCCGGACCCGAACCCCGACGCCTCGATCGAGATCGAGCAGGTGCGCGTCGGCGTGCTGGCCGTCGGCGCTTCGGTGGGTGGCGGCAGGCTGCATTTCCGCGGGGAGGAGCATCGCTTTTCCGTGCGCGGCATCGAGTTCGGCAGCATCGGCGTTTCGTCCCTGTCCGCCCGGGGCGAGGTGTTCGGGCTGCGCCGGTTGCAGGATTTCGCCGGCCGCTACACGGAACAGGTCTCGCCGCGCCAGCGCATCGAGGGGCAGACGGGCCCCGAAACCCGCTGGCTGCGCAACGCCGCGGGGGTCGAACTGCGCTTGCGGACGGACCGCGCCGGCGGCCAGTTCCGCTTCAACGATGCCGGGGTGACCATCGAATTGCGGTGAGGCGCGCGCGATGATCGACGGCTTCCTCTTCGCCAAGTTGATCTCGCTGTGGCTGTTCGGCTTCTCGACGATGCTGAGCATCATCAACCCCTTCGGCATCGCCTTCGTCTTCCACGACATGACGCGCTGGCTGACGGCGGGCGAACGATCGCGGCTGGCACGCCAGATCGGGATCAATTCCTTCATCGTGCTGGTCGCGGCGATGTTCCTCGGATCCCGCGTGCTGTCCTTCTTCGGCATTTCGCTCGAAGCGCTGCGGATCGGCGGCGGTCTGGCCGTCGCCGCATCGGGCTGGATCATGCTGCGCGCCGAACCGATCGAGCCGAAATCCGCACCGGCCGCGATGGACACGGCGCCGATCGAACGGATGGCGTTCTTTCCCCTGACCCTGCCGCTGACCACCGGGCCCGGATCCATCGCGGCGGCGATCGCGCTCGGTGCCGAACGGTCGGACAGTTCGCAGGATGTGCTGCTGGTCAGCGCGATATCGGCGCTGATGGTCGCGGCATCCGTGGCGGCCTGCGTGTGGGTTGCCTATGCCTATGCCGAGGCGATCGCGCGGCGCATCGGGCCGCAAGGCACCTTGATCGCCACCAAGCTGACGGCCTTCCTGCTGCTGTGCATCGGCGTGCAGATCATACTGACAGGCGTGTCGGACGCGCTCCGGCTGATCCTGGCCGCGACGCCCTGACCATGCCCCGCCACTTTCCGATGGTGCATCCATGACCACGCAACTCATTCTCGTCCTCATCCTGCTGGGCGCGGCGATCGCCATGTTCATCGCCAACCGGCCGCGCATGGATGCGGTGGGGCTGCTGATGATGGTGCTGCTGCCCTTCACCGGCGCGGTGACGATCAACGAGGCGCTGGCGGGATTTGCCGATTCCTCCATCGTGCTGCTGGCCGCGCTGTTCGTGGTGGGCGAAGGTCTGGTGCGGACCGGCACGGCGCAGCGCATCGGCGACCTGCTGAACGACAAGGCCGGCGACAGCCCCACGCGCATGCTGGCGCTGCTGATGATTGCCGGCGCCGGCCTTGGCGCCTTCATGAGCTCGACGGCCGTGGTCGCCATCTTCATCCCCGTCGTACTGCGGATCTGCCGCAACAGTGGGGCGGCGCCGAGCCAGTTGATGATGCCGTTGTCGGTCGCCGCGCTGATCAGCGGCATGATGACGTTGGTGGCGACGGCGCCGAACCTGGTGGTCACCGCGGAGCTCGTCCGGCAGGGACATGCCGGGTTCAGCTTCTTCGCCTTCACGCCGTTCGGCGTGCCGATCCTGCTGTTGGCGATCGGGTACATGCTGTTCGCGCGGCGCATGTTGCCGGACCGGCGGCCGCCAGGCACCGACAGCCATCGGGCGCCGAGCCTGCGGGACTGGGTGACCGCCTATGGGCTGACCGGCCGCGCGCATCGGGTCCGCATCGCCGCGGATTCGCCGCTGGTGGGCAAGCGGCTCGACCAGCTTTCGCTGCGCAAGGAAGGGGTCAATATCCTGGCGATCGAGCGGCGGCGGCGCTTCGCGGTCGATGTCATCCGCCCGAACGCCACGACCGAGCTGATAGCCGATGACGTCGTGCTGCTGGATGTGCGTGCTCCGCCCGAGCGGGTGGCGGAATTGCTGGCGGAATACCGGGTCGCGCCGCTGCCGCTGGTGGATGGGGATTACTTCCTCGATCGGTCGCAGGAGATCGGGATGATCGAGGCGATCGTGCCGCCCGATTCGCCGCTGGTGGGCAAGACCGTGCTGGAAGCGCGCATGCGCGGGGAATATCGGCTGACCGTGATCGGGCTGCGCCACCGGCAGGAAGCCGCGGGTGTCGATCTGCTGGAGGAGAAGCTGAAGGCGGGCGATACGCTGCTGCTGACGGGGTTCTGGTCGGATATCCGGAAATTGCAGGCCGACCGGCGCATCCTGATCGTGATGAACCTGCCGGCGGAACATGCCGAGCTGCTGCCGGCGGCCGGGCGGATGCCGCATGCGGTGGCGATCCTGGCGCTGACGGTGGGGCTGATGATCAGCGGGGTGATCCCCAATGTGCATGCGGCGCTGATCGGCTGCCTGTTGATGGGGCTGGCGCGCTGTGTGGATTTCGACAGCGCGTATCGGTCGATATCGTGGAAGACGCTGGTGTTGATCGTGGGGATGTTGCCGTTTTCGATCGCGCTGCAGCGGACGGGGGGCGTGGACCTGGCGGCGGATGCGGTGCTTTCGCTGGCCGGGGCGGCTTCGACGCGGATGCTGCTGGGGGTGATCTTCGTCATCACCGCGCTGCTGGGGCTGTTCATTTCCAACACCGCGACCGCGGTGCTGATGGCGCCCGTGGCCCTGGCGGTGGCCGAGGATGTGGGGGCTTCGCCATACCCCTTCGCGATGATCGTGGCGCTGGCGGCGTCCGCCGCGTTCATGACGCCGGTGTCTTCCCCGGTGAACACGCTGGTGGTGGGGCCGGGGAATTACAGCTTCGGGGACTTCCTGAAGGTGGGGGTGCCGTTCACGGTGGTGGCGATGCTGGTGTGCGTGGGGTTGGTGCCGGTGGTGTTGCCGCCGTGAGGGGGAGCGCCGCCCGCGACCGCCGTGAGCGACCTCTCAAGGCATACATCGAGGCAAATTCCGAGCAATCAACGGAACGGGAAGCGCCACGCAATAGTCAACAAGGGCGAACTGCGCTCAGCCAGCGGTGCAATGCGCCGCTTTTCGTGAGGACCTCCCATCTTCTCGAACCTGCCATTGCCACGTCGGTCCGGAACATGCATGGATTCATTTGGACAGACGGGCGCATGCTAGCGCTTCAGTGAAGGGGCTCCATGCGGATCGTTGTTGAGAGCTGCAACCTGTCGCGGGCCTCGGGCTATGTCGATGCCACGCCTGTGGGCACTGAAATCGTGCTGCGGATCGGGCCGCACGAACGGGCGGTGTCCGCGACGAAGGCACGAACCGATTTGGCGCATCCAACCGCATTCGTTCACGATTTTACGACCGAGGAGCGAGCGGCGGTAGCGGCCGGCGCCGCCGTTGAATTGGGCCTTCCGGGGGGCGAGACGCCGCAGCATCGGCTTCAGCCGTCGCTGGCTGGGCTGAAGGGAATTGCCTTCGCCATTCCGGCAGGACAGGTCCATGGTCGCGACGATGTATCCTGGTACGAAGCCGATCAGCGCGAGAAGAACCTTTTCCACTACCACAACATCGGCGACAGCTTCGTCTATGACAGTTCGCTGAAGGTTCTGGAGGCGCGGCAGTATACCGTGCTGCCCATCTCGCGGATCGACGACGCGGCGATCGATCGCATCAACGCGGATTGTTCAGCAGTCGTATTGCGGGGGTCCAATTATTTCCACCGCCACATGGATTGGCTGGAGGCCGAGAAGGTCTTCGCGCGCATCACCGTGCCGATCGTGTGCTTCGGCTGCGGCATTCAGGTGCCGGATGGGTCGCCGCTGTCGCTGACGGCCGCACAGATCCGCGTGCTGCATCTTCTGGCGGACAAGGCCGCGATGATCGGCGTGCGCGGGACGCGGTCGGCGGAGCAACTGTCGGATTTCGGCGCGAAGAACGTGAAGATCATCGGTTGCCCGACGTTGTTCCGCCGGCGCGACCCTGGGCTTGGCATTCATGGCTTCGACTATGACGCCACCAGAGACATCGCCTTCAACGTGCGGCGCGAGGTGAACAGCGACTATTCGGCCAATCCGCGGCGCTATCTGCTGCGCCACCGCGCCATCATGAACCACTTCATCGCCGCGAAGCAGGTGACGGTGATGACGCATGGCGAGGTCGAGGAAAAGATCTTCGCCTTCGGATTTCAGGAACACATGGACAAGGCGGAGCAGACGCTTCGCACGCAGGGCTGGTTCGAAGGTGATGACGACCCGCTGCTGAAACTGTACCGCGAACGCATCTTCTATTCGGATTGGGTGAAGGATTATGACAGCTTCACGCAATCGAAGGACCTGGTGACGGGGTATCGATTGCACGGCAACCTGATTGCTTTGGCGAATGCGGTGCCGTCCTACTACATGGTTTATGATGATCGGACGGAGGAGATCTGCGAGACCTTCTCGATCCCGTATTTCGATGCGCGGAAGGAGGCACCGTTTTCGCAGGACCTGCTGCGGCAGCCGGGGCTGTTTGATGCGTTCAATGCGGCGGTGCCGGAGAATTATGCGACGATGAGGCGGTTTCTGGAGGATTGTGCGGTTCCGCATCGGATGTAGGGAACGCGCGAGACGGTTAGAGACTCAGGCAGGTTCAATAATGCCAATAACCTTGAGGCCGACCAAATAGGGCGTCGACCTCCATTCGCAGCGTGATATGGAGATGCTTTGTTCACGTTCCGTCGCTATTCCTGTACCATCGTAAATCGACGCCCGGTCTCTGCCATTGTATTAGCCTTATGCAAACGGCACTAACACTACAGTTGCATTTTTGTTTTGAGATGGGATTGTAGTGCCGTGGCTTGGTGAGAGCGTCGGAATAGGGACCAAGCCAGTATGCGGGCGACAGGCAGTCGACGTTGCGCCAGTTTCATGGCGAGACGGCGGATTTCCTGGATCGACCAACGGATGAGTTTCGCTGCGCTCCCACCTTCGTTTATTTCGGCGCCACGGCATTGGTCTGGGATCGGACAGCCGTCATGACGGCGTAGGCCAGCATGACGAGGGAAACGTGCCGGTGCCAGCCGTGCCAGGAGCGGCTTTCATTGTGATCGAGGCCAAGTTC
>JALHQB010000112.1 GCA_022842185.1 Acetobacteraceae bacterium | reverse complement strand
GGGCCGCGCTGGCGGGCGCGGGGTCCCCGCGCACGCCGCGCCAGGCCAGCATGGCCAGCCGCCCGGCGAAGGCGAGGGCGACCAGGATCGCCACATCCCCCCATCTCTGCCGCAGCACCAGGCTGCCGGTCGGCCCGACATCGGTGCGCAGCCCCACCAGCGGGACGAACAGCCCGAGCGCGACCAATGCCGTCAACGCCGCATCCTTCAGCGCCCGCAGGGTCATACCTTCTCGACCTCGGTCCGGCCGAGCAGGCCGGTGGGCATGAAGATCAGCACCAACACCAGGATCGAGAACGCCGCGACGTCCTTGTATTCGACGGAGAAATAGGCCGACCAGAAGGTCTCGATCAGGCCGATCAGCAGCCCGCCCAGCACCGCGCCCGGCAATGACCCGATGCCGCCCAGCACCGCGGCGGTGAAGGCTTTCACCCCCGCGAGGAAGCCGATGTAGAAGTCGATCACGCCATAGCGCAGCAGGTACATCGTGCCCGCCACGGCGGCGAGCGATGCGCCGATCACGAAGGTCAGGCTGATGGTGCGGTCGGTGTCGATGCCCAGCAGCGACGCCATCTTGCGGTCCTGTTCGCAGGCGCGCATCGCCCGGCCCAGCGGCGTTCGCGTGACCAGCCAGGTGAACACCGCGAGCACGCCCAGCGTCAGCGCGATGATCAGCATCTGCATGAAGGACAGCTGCACGGTGAAGGCATCCGCCCGCAGCACGGTGATCCCGCCCGGCAGCACCGCATCGACCGGCTTGACGCGCGCCCCCTGGGCCACCTGCACGTAGTTCTGCAGCACGATGGACATGCCGATCGCCGAGATCAGCGGCGCCAGGCGAAAGGATCCGCGCAGTGGGCGATAGGCGATGCGTTCGACGGTCCAGCCATACAGCGCGGTGACGCACATCGACACCAGCAGCACGATCAGGATCGCCGCCGGCCCGTCCATGATGCCGCCCGAGATCAGCATCACCACCGAGATCAGCGCGATGAAGGCGCCGACCATGAAGATGTCGCCATGGGCGAAGTTGATCATGCCGATGATGCCATAGACCATCGTGTAGCCGACCGCGATCAGCCCATAGATCATCCCGAGGCTGATCCCGTTGATCAGCTGTTGCAGCGCATAGGCCACGAGCCCCCCAAGAAAAATCCCCGGCCTGGACGCTAGAGCACTTCCCCGTCCGGGTGAAATCATCTCGACGGGTGATTCGCCGATCCAACGGGGGAGGTGGCGGCGGTCGCGAGAGCTTTGCGCCATGCCAGCCCTCAACCCCGCGCTGCCGTGGGCCAGACCAATGCAACCGAGCACCGTCACCGGACGTTGTCTGCATGTCATGAATATACGGAGAACGACCATGCGCCGAAGCGTCCTCGCCTGCCTGTCCGTGATCGCAGTCTCGGGCTGCGCCATGACCGCGCCGGGCGTCTCGCGCGCCCCGGACCAGGTGGTGGCGATCCCGGCAACCGGCCAGCAACTGGTGGTCTCGGGGGAAATGCAGACCAGCCGCATCCCGGTCGGCGCCAACACCGAACCGCGCCATGACCTGACGGTCCGGGTGAATGGGCAGCCGGTGATCCAGGGGACCCTGGTGACCTACGGCGCCACCACGTTGCAGGGCCAGGCGGGCATGATGCCGGTTACGGCCGCCTGCCAGTCGCGCGAGATCGGCCATGCCGATCGCCAGTTCGATTGCACCATAACGGTCAATGGCGCCCCGGTCGGCATGTCCTTCCGCGCGACCCCGACCGGCCCGCAGCCGCCGGTGGGTGCCGCGACCTAGGACACCGGACGCGCCCGGTGAATTGGTTCACACAGCGGCTGGCGTGACACTTGCGGCAGGCGTCGGGGGCGGTAGGAGGGTGCTCCCGCCGTCCCTGGAGCCTGTCATGATCCGCCGCCTGACCGTCGATGTCCCGCGCATCCTCATTGCCCTGCTGTTCCTCGTCAGCGCCATCGATGGCTTCTTCTGGGTATTCACCGGTGACGGATTCATCCACCCGCCGACATCACCCGCGGGGCTGCGGTTCGAGGATGCGCTGAAGGAAAGCGGCTTCCTGTGGCCGCTGATGAAGACGATCGACCTCATCGCGGCACTCGCCTTGCTGTTCAACCGGGCCCCGGCCGCAGCCCTGCTTCTGTTGCTGCCGATCATCACCGTCATCATCCTGTTCCACGTCGTGCTGAACCCGGGCGGGATGCCGATTGCCCTGGTGCTGGCCGTGCTGACGGGGATGTTGCTGTTCGCCTATCGGGATCGCTACGCGGCGTTGTTGCGTTAGAGCGTGATGGCCGTAGGTGCGAACGCACCGGAGGGCTGAGTCACACGATAAAACAAAGGTCTAGAGCGTGATCGGTGTACGAAGGTAAACCGATCACGCTCTAGCTCTGCTCCTCAGCGGCCGGCGAGCGCGGCACGCAACCGGGCGCTCGCCACCCGTCCCAATGGCAGCATGCCGTCCAGGCCATCGACCACCACATGGGACAGGTTGCGGTCGCGCGACTGGATGCGCTGCACGCGATCGAGATTGATCATCACCGACCGGCCGAGGCGCTGGAACGGCGGTGCCGGCAGCAACGCCTCGAACTGGCCGAGCGAGCGCAGGATCAGCATCGGCGGCGCGCCGGCCACATGCACGCGCGTGAAGTCGCCATCGGCCAACAGTGCGGCGATGGCGCCGGGCGGGGCAAAGATCGTCCGATTCGGCGTCCGCAGCTCCACCGTGCGAAGCGCCGCCTGCGCCGCGACAAGACGCTCCACGCGCTCCAGCGCCGCCGCCAGCCGTTCCGGCAGCACGGGCTTGAGCAGATAGTCCGCCGCCTCCACCGCGAAGGCATCGACCGCGTGCCGCGCATGGGCGGTCACGAAGATGATCCTCGGCGCGTGGTCGAGCCCGGCGATGACATCGAAGCCGTTGCCGCCGCCAAGGTCGATGTCGAGGAAAACCAGGTCGGGACGTGTCGCGCGGATGATGTCCACCGCCGCCGCCGCCGATCCGGCGCTACCCACGACGCAAATATCGGCACGCGGCGCCAGCAGGCGCTGCATCGCCCGTATCGCGAGCGGCTCGTCATCGACGATCACGACGCGAAGCACGGTTCACCCTCCAGCGTCAGGCGCGCCACCACCGTCTCGCCGCGTTGGGTGAGGCTGAATTGGTGACGATCCGGATAATGCAGGGCCAGACGCTGGCGAACATTCGCCACGCCGATCCCCGTCGTCCTGCCATCGGCAAGCTCGCCCGAATTGGTGATCGTGACGTGCAGCCTATCCCCCGCGGTGCGGATGCCGATGTCGAGGCGCGGGTCGCGGCTGCCGTGGCGGATCGCATTCTCGACCAGCGGCTGGAGCAGGAAGCTGGGAATGCGCCGCGCCGTCGCAGCCGCCTCGATATCCACCCGTGCGGCTAGCCGCGCGCCGAAGCGGGCTTCCTGCACGCGCAGATAGGATGCCAGCGCCTGTGCCTCCTCACCGATCGTGGCGATGGGCGTGTCGATGCCCGACAGCGACTGGCGCAGGAAGACCGCGAGGTCCTGTACCATGGCCAGCGCCGCGTCGGGATGGTCCGGGATCTCCTCGGCGATGCCGTTGAGCGCGTTGAACAGGAAATGGGGGTCGAGCTGGAGGCGCAGGCGCTGCACCTCGGTCCGCAGCGCCTGCGCCTCGGCCTGCGCGGCGCGATGCCGTTCGCCCTGGCGGGCGCCTTCGGCCTTCATCCAGAAGCAGACCAGGCTCCAGATGATGAAGACCATGAAGTAGTGGACCAGCACGATGACCGCCGCGTCTTCGCGCGCCCAACTGGACATGCCGAGCCCGAACCACGTCCTGATGAGCGTTCCGACGGCGACGACGACCGCCGATGACGCCAGGCTCAGGCCGATGATCCAGGGCAGGGCCGCGGCGGAGATGCGGCCATCGAGGCGGAGCCGGTCGAAGGCCGCATGAAGCGCGGCGGCCAGCAGGATGATGACAGGGTCGAGGACAAGGGACACGCCGAGCGCCACCTCGAGATTCCCATAGACCCGCAGCCGCGTCAGGACATCGACGACAGCGAACAGGCCCCACCCCATGGCCAGGACGCGGCGGAGGCCCGGCCCTGCCACCCAGGCGGCATCAACCGCGGCGCCCTGCGGGCGGTAGGACATCCTGCCCCCTTCCGATTCCGGCCGCGCAGGCCGATATGTGCGACAGCGCGGACTACCGACGCGCGCCCCGGCCGGCAAGCCGCGCTGCCCGCCTCACCGATTTTCCCGCCGCCTTGATCGATTGCCGCGCCCCCCTACCATTGCGGGCGGCGGCCGGGATGATACTGGCGCCATGCGGGACGCAATCCGCGTTCGCATCGGCCGCAGAGGGGGGCGAGACCATGTCCGGAACCACGACCGCAGGGCGGGTCTTCGCCGTCGATACCGCCGGCGCCGACATCATCGGCTTCGACCCCGCGCGGGACAAACTCGATTTCGGCGATGTGTCCGTGCACAATTTCATCGTCGTCGATACCCCCGCCGGCGTGGGCTTCATGAACCCCTGGGGCGGCGAGACGATCATCATACGCGGCGTTTCGCTGGGCCAGCTGACGGTCGACAGCTTCGCCCCGATCATCAACGACCATCTGCGGCAATGCCTCAGTGGGGCGCTGGCCTGGGAACAGGGGATCACCGCGGCGTCGAACACCGTCTATGCGCGGTCCCATGAACTGGGCCGCATCGACAAGGTGGCCTTCGATCCGGCGACCGACGTGGTGGACTTCCGTTTCTACGGATCGCGCGAGCAGATCTTCCTGAACGACAGCGCGGAAGGGGTGGTGATCTCCAACGCCGGGACCGGCCAGGCGCTGATCCTGCTGGGTGTCGCGAAGTCGGACCTGACGGCCGGCAACTTCATCTTCTACGCCGCCGAGGTGCTGGAGGACCGCGTGCACCTCCAGCTCGGGCTGACCACCGTGCCGGCCGGCCAGGTGGTGGCCCAGGGCGTGCCGGTGGCCGGCACCACGGCCTGGCCGACCGGGGTGGGGTCCGGCGACCCGCCATCCGGCGCGGAAGGCAGGACCACCACCATCGACTGGCTGTACGGCGTGAACACCACCGTCGCCTTCGACCCGGCCCTCGACAGGCTCGATTTCGGCTGGTTCAAGGCGTCGGAGATCGGGATCGCCGAGGTCGGCGGCTCGACCGTCATCACCATCGAAGGCAACCGGCAGACCTACACGCTTTCGGGCGTGACGCTCGGCGCGCTGGAGATGAGCAACATCGTGGCCCGCGATGCCGGGCTGCGCACGGAATGGCAGTCCACGCTGGACGCCGCGCCGTCGCTGCCGACGATCTCGATCGGCGATGGCCGGGTGGTCGAGGGCGATACCGGCACCGCCGCGATGATCTTCACCCTGTCCCTGTCCGAGGCGGCCGCCGGCGCGGTCAGCGTCAGCTACTCGACCTTGGGGGGCAGCGCGCGGGTGGGCGACGATTTCGCCCCCGCCGTCGGCACAGTGACCTTCGCGCCGGGGGAGGTGACCAGGACCTTCGCCATCGCCGTCCAATCCGACCGCATCAGCGAACTGACCGAGACCTTCACCGTGCAGCTATCCGCGGCGAATGGCGCGACGATCCTGGACGGGACGGCCACGGGCACGATCACCGACAACGACATCGACACCGCACCCGCGGTGCTGCCTGCCATCTCGATCACCGACTACGCGACGGCGGAAGGCGATGCCGACCTCACGCATATGCGCATCGTGGTGACGCTGTCGAAAGCCTCGACCGAGACCGTCACGGTCCGCTACGCGACCCAGGACATCACGGCCGTCGGCGGCGTGGACCATGAAGTGCTCGACGGCATCGTCACCTTCGCGCCGGGGGAGACGACGCAGACCATCCACGCGCACATCAATGGCGACACGGAGGTGGAACCGACCGAGACCTACCGTATCCTGCTGTCCGCCCCGACCGGCGCGACGATCGCCGATGGCACCGGCATCGTGACCATCACCAATGACGACGCCGTGGCGCTGCCCACCCTGTCGATCGCCGATGCGGCGATCGTCGAGGGCAACGCCGGCAGCAAGGTGATGGCCCTGACGGTCACCCTGTCCAAGGCGGCAGCCGGGCCGGTCACGGTGGGCTACGCCACCGCCAATGACACGGCGACGGCGGGGTCCGACTACACGGCCAAGACCGGCACGCTGACCTTCGCGGCCGGCGAGACGGCGAAGACCATCCAGGTGAACGTCACCGGCGATGCGCTGGTCGAGGCCAATGAGCGCTTCGCCGTCAACCTCACCAACCCGTCGGGCGCGACGATCGCCGATGGCGCCGCGATCGCCACCATCACCAACGACGATACGGCGCCGGCGGCCTCCGCCGCCGGGCTGGACTATGCCGTGAACAGCGACTGGGGCGCGGGATTCACCGCGACCATGACGGTGGAGGCCGGCAGCAGCGCGCTGAATGGCTGGACCGCCGAATTCGATGCGTCCTTCACGATCACCAACATCTGGAATGCGGTGATCGTCAGCCATGTCGGCAACCACTACGTCATCAAGAACCAAAGCTACAACGGCGCCGTCGCGGCGGGCGGGGAGACCAGCTTCGGGTTCCAGGCATCGAGCGCCGGCAGCACGGCCGTGTCGGGCACCAGGCTGAACGGCGCGACGCCAGCCCCGTTGCCGACCCTGGCGGTGGCCGATGCTTCGGTCATCGAGGGCAATGCCGGCAGCAGCGCGCTCGCCTTTGCGGTGACGCTCTCGGCGCCCAGCAGCACACCCGTCACGGTCCAATACGCCACGTCGAACGGCACGGCGGCCGCGGGGTCGGATTATGCGGCCAAATCCGGCACGCTGACCTTCGCGGCAGGGGAGACCACGAAGGTCATCCAGGTGGCGGTCACCGGGGATACCGCGGTCGAGGCGAACGAGACGGTGCGGTTCAACCTGTCATCGGCCGCGGGCGCGACGATTGCCGACGGCGTGGCGATCGGCACCATCCGCAATGACGATGTGGCATCCTCGGTGCCCACGCTGTCGGTGGCCAATGCCTCGGTCACCGAAGGTGCCAGCGGGACATCGAACCTCAGCTTCACCGTCTCGCTTTCCGCCGCGGCGACCGGGCCGGTCACGGTCGGCTATGCGACCGCCAATGGCACGGCCACGGCGGGCACGGACTATGCGGCGGCGACGGGGTCGCTGACCTTCGCGGCGGGCCAGACGTCCAAGGTGGTCACCATATCGGTGACCGGCGACACGGCTGTCGAGGCGGACGAGACCTTGACCCTCACGCTGTCGGGGGCGTCGGGCGCCACCATCAAGACCGCGAAGGGCACCGGCACCATCGTCAATGACGACCTGCCGACCATCACCATCAGGGACGCTTCGATCGTCGAGGGCGATCCGACCCTTGGGGGCGGATGGTTCAGCACCGCGGGCAACCAGATCGTCGATGCCGCCGGGCGCAGCGTGCAGATCGCGGGTGTGAACTGGTTCGGCTTCGAAGGCACCAACATGTCGGCGAACGGCCTGTGGACACGGTCCTACAAGGACATGATGGACCAGATGGTGGATGAAGGTTTCAACACCATCCGCCTGCCCTTTTCGTCCGACATGCTGCACGCCACCGGCCAGGCGCTGGGGATCGACACCAGCAAGAATCCCGACCTGGCTGGGCTGACGCCGATCCAGGTGATGGACAGGATCGTCGCCTATGCCGAGCAGATCGGCATCAGGATCATCCTCGATCACCACCGCAGCGATGCGGGCGCGGGAACCTCGCCCAACGGGCTGTGGTACGACGCCAGTCATTCCGAGGCCGCCTGGATCGCCGATTGGCAGATGCTGGCGGAACGCTATGCCGGCAACACCGCGGTGATCGGCGCCGACCTGCACAACGAACCCTATAACGGCACCTGGGGTGGCGGCGGCGCGAATGACTGGGCCGCAGCCGCCGAACGCGCGGGCAACGCGATCGGCGACGTCAACCCGAACTGGCTGATCTTCGTCGAAGGCATCGCCACATACCAGGGCGAGAACTACTGGTGGGGCGGCAACCTGATGGGCGTGCGCGATCGCCCGATCGAACTCGATGTTGCCAACAAGCTGGTCTATTCGGCCCATGACTATCCGAATTCGATCTATCCCCAGCCCTGGTTCCAGGGCGCCGATTTCCCGGCCAACCTGCCCGCCAAGTTCGACCAGATGTGGGGCTACATCCACCGTGAGGGCATCGCGCCGGTCTATATCGGCGAATTCGGCACGAAGCTGACCGAGGCCAAGGACATCGCCTGGCTCGAGGCGATCACCGCCTATCTCGCCGGTGATTTCGACAATGATGGGGACAGCGACCTGGCCGCTGGTGAGCAGGGCATCAGCTGGACCTACTGGTCCTGGAACCCGAATTCGGGCGACACCGGCGGCATCCTGAAGGACGACTGGCTGACGGTGCATGAGAACAAGATGGTCTATCTGCGGCCCATCGAATTCGACCTGCCCGACGACGTGGCGGGCGCCGCCGCCTATGCCAGCTTCGAGGTCGTCCTGTCGGCCGCCGCCACGTCAATCGTGACGGTGGACTACCGCACGGTGACGGGCAGCGCATCGGCCGCCGATTTCGACTCCGCGGCGGGCACCGTGACCTTCGCGGCGGGCGAAAAGTCGAAGGTGATCAAGGTCGCCATCCTGGGCGACAGCATCGATGAGGCCAATGAGGGCTTCAGCATCGTGCTGAGCAACCCGGTGCGCGCAACCATCGCCGATGGCACGGCCGCCGGCATCATCATCGACGATGATCCGACCGCCGCGGCCGCCGCCGCGCTCGGGGCGAATGCAGGGCGGGTGCTGCAGGGCACCGTGGGTGCCGATGCACTGGCGGGCGGCGCGGGTGCCGATACCCTGTCCGGCCTCGGTGGCCGGGATGTGCTGGAAGGCGGGCAGGGGGACGATATCCTGCGCGGCGGCACCGGCGCCGACAGCCTGACGGGCGGCGCCGGCGCGGACCGCTTCATCTTCGCGGTCGGCGAGGTCGGTGCGGATACGATCACCGACTTCAATGGATTGGATGGCGGCGGCGACGAGGGCGACCTGATCGCCGTGGCTTCGACGGTTGTCGGGGTGTTCAGCTATCGCGGCGGCGCGGCCTTCACCGGCGGCGGGGACAACAGCGAGGCACGGGTGTCCGGCGGCACCGTGCTGATCGATGTGAATGGCGATGGCGCGGCGGAGATCACCATCAGGCTGGCGGGGCTCGCGGGCGCGGGGCAGCTCGCGGCGGATGATTTCGCGTTTGGCTGACGGGCGCGCCTGAGGCACCCCCGCGCTGCCCGGCGCCGTCAGGGGCGGAGGAATCGCTCCGCGATCTCGCCAGCGACGCGGCCGGTCTCGTCCAAGGGGTCCCGGGCGAAGCGGGCCGGCGCCGCCGACAATGGCCGTGCCTGGCCGGCGGCATAAAGGCTGTCGTGCAGCCGGTGATGACGCACGCCTAGTCCGCCCGGATCGGCGATGAAGACCGGGGCGGTGG
The DNA here is from genome assembly GCA_022842185.1 of Acetobacteraceae bacterium. Lineage (GTDB taxonomy): Bacteria > Pseudomonadota > Alphaproteobacteria > Acetobacterales > Acetobacteraceae > Neoroseomonas. Next base: position 276 of record JALHQB010000112.1, on the reverse strand, counting down.
TGGCCAGCGCCTCGGACAGCATGGAGACGGAATCACCCGTCACCACCACCGCATCGGCCCAGGCGAGCAGCCCGTCATAGGGGTTGGGGCGGCCATCCCCCCAGCGGTGGAAGTGGTGCGGGATGCCCGCCAGGGCTTCGGCCACCGCGGTTTCCGCGGCCGCGCCCGTGCGCCGCGACCCGGTGGCGAGGACCGACCCGGCGAAACCCGCCACCTGCCGGGCCATCGCGGCCGCGGTGGCGGGGGACATGCCCTCGCCGCGCGGCGGGCCGCCGA
>JALHQB010000111.1 GCA_022842185.1 Acetobacteraceae bacterium | reverse complement strand
CGTGATGGCCAGCGTGGCCCGCGGCGCGATGATCGCGGCGGTGCGCCAGCCGACGCAGCGCGCCCCGCCGAAGGTGCCGTGCCGGCCGAGGCCGGAACCGAGGCTCCGCGCCAGGATCAGCGACCGCCCCGCCAGGACCCGCGTCCCCCGCGCCAGGACCAGCGGCCGCCGCGCAACGACCAGCGCCAGGGACGCAACGAGCATCGCGACGGCGGCAAGCCGTCCCATGGCGGTGATCGCGACCGGCCCCGGCGCCCGCGCGAGGAACGTGTGCAGATGCCGTCCATGCCCCGCCCGGACAGCCCCTTCGCGGTCCTGGCCAATCTGCTGAAGAAGGACTGACGTGGCGGCAGAAGGCCGCGAGGCGCAGCGCCTCGATGCCTGGCTGTGGTGCGCGCGCCTGCGCAAGACCCGGGCCGATTGTGCCCGGCTGATCGAAGGCGGGGCCGTGCGGATCAACCGCCAGCCGACGGACAAGGCGCATGCGCGGGTCAGGCCCGGCGATGTCCTGACCATCGCCCAGGGCAAGGGCGAGGCCGGTCGCATCGCCATCTGGCGTGTGCTGGCGCTGGCGGAGCGGCGGGGCCCGGCCACCGAGGCGCGTGGCCTGTATGATGATCTGTCGGACGTGGCCGGCCAGGATTCGGGCTGACCCAGGCTGCGCGGGACGCGCCGCCCGCGATGTCGCCGCGCAAAACCCGCAATCTGCGCCGCACGACTTGCTACCCGATCACGGCACAGCCATTTTGGGTGCGCCGCAACCTCGAGCCCCGGGGGCCTTTCGCCCGTGACCTACGTCGTCACCGAAAACTGTATCAAGTGCAAGTACATGGACTGCGTGGAAGTGTGTCCGGTGGACTGCTTCTATGTTGGCGAGAACATGCTGGTCATCCATCCGGATGAATGCATCGATTGCGGCGTCTGCGAACCGGAATGCCCGGCCGAGGCGATCTCGCCCGACAGCGATGACAAGGCGACCGCCTGGCTGGAACTGAACCGGACCTACGCGACGCAATGGCCCAACATCACGCGCAAGGGCGAAGCGCCCGCCGATGCGGATGAGTGGAAGGACAAGCCGGACAAGAAGGATCTTTTCAGCCCCAATCCGGGCTGAACCGAAGTCCTGGAGGCCGGGCTGCCTCCAAAGGGTGACGGGGGTCGTTTTTTCTGCTATGGTTTCAAGTGGATGGCTGTGATGCGCCCCGCGGCGCGCATGACCATGGCATTTCCGGCCCGGCCCGTGGCGGCCAGGCTGGCCGTGACGCCCCGGCGTTGCGGGAGCAGGAGCGACTCCGCGATGAAGGCAACGGCTCGCCCGAAGGCGCCGACCAAGTCCCGCACGACTGCCACGGCGAAACCCACCACCACGCCAAAGACCAAGGCCGCTGCGACAGCTGCAGTGGTCCCGACAAAGCCCAAGGCCGCCGCCAAGGCGGTCAAGGTGGCGACCAAGACCGCGACGACGAAATCGGCCACGATGACGGCCAAACCGGTGACCAAGACCATAGCAAAGCCCGCCCCCAAAGTCGCTTCCGACAAGCCCGCAGCGCCGGCCCAGCCCGCCAAGGCCCCCGCCGCCAAGCCCGCCCCCAAGAAAGCAGCCGCGAAGGCTGCCGCCCCGGTGCCCGCAGCCGCCCCGCCCCGGCCGCCATCCGCCAATCCGCCACCGGCCGTGACCACGCCGGTCGGGCCGATCGCGCCGTCGCGCATGCCGATCCCGCCGCCGCCGTCGCGCGCGATCGTGTCGCCGCCGCCGCCGCATCGCCCGCCGCAGCGGCCTTCCGTATCGCCCGCCGTGATCGCCGCCACCGCGAAAGTCGCGCCGCGCCCGAAGGAGGACTTCAAGGCCGGTGACCATGTCGTCTACCCGACGCATGGCGTGGGCCAGGTGCAGGGGATCGAAACGGTGGAAGCCGCCGGGTATTCCCTGCAGGTCATCGTCGTGACCTTCGAGGAAAACCGGATGACGCTGCGCGTGCCGGTGAACAAGGCGTCGTCCTCCGGCCTGCGCAAGCTGGCGGCCGGTGCGGCGATGCAGATCGCGCTGGATACGCTGAAGGGCCGGGCGCGCATCAAGCGCACCATGTGGTCCCGCCGCGCCCAGGAATATGAGGCGAAGATCAACTCGGGCGATCCGTTGCAGATCGCGGAAGTGGTGCGAGACCTGCACCGCAACGCCGGCCAGCCCGACCAATCCTTCTCCGAACGCCAGATCTACGAACAGGCGCTGGACCGCTTGGCGGCCGAGGTCGCGGCGATCGACGCCACCGACAAGGCAGGAGCGATCGACAAGATCCTCCTCTACCTCAGCAAGGCGGACAAGGGCGGCAAGGCCGATGCTTCCGACAAGCTGGACGACGCGGACGTGGAAGACTGAAGCGTCCGGCACCACCGAATGCGAAAAAGGCCCCGGGGATCGCTCCCCGGGGCCTTTTCTTTGGCGCGCCTGTGGCGAGCCGGATCAGTTGCTCTGGCGCTGGCCCATGAAGGACAGCAGCAGCTGGAACAGGTTCACGAAGTTCAGGTAGAGGCCGAGCGCGTCCATTACGCTCCGCTTGCCGGCTTCATCCGTGCCTTCCGCATAGGCGTAGGACAGGTAGTCCGCCTTGATGCGCTGCGTGTCGTAGGCCGTGAGGCCAACGAACACCACCACGCCGATGACGCTGATGGCGAAGGCCAGCGCGCTGGAGGCGAGGAAGATGTTGACGACGGCCGCAATGATGATGCCGATCAGGCCCATCATCATGAAGCTGCCCAGCTTCGTCAGGTCGGCCTTCGTCGTGTAGCCGTACAGGCTGATGCCGGCGAACATGGCGGACGTCACGAAGAAGGTCGTCGCGATCGACTGGCCCGTGTAGCGCAGGAAGATGTTCGACATGCTGGCGCCCATCGCCGCGGCGAAGGCCCAGAACAGCAACTGCGCCGTGGACTTGCTCATTCGGTTGATGCCGAAGGAGAAGACCAGCACGAAGGCGAGCGGCGACAGCATCGCGGCCCAGCCGAGCAGCGTCGGGGAGACGACGCGCATGCCGTTGGCGGCGTAGCCGACCGACCAGAACAGGTTCATCAGCGCCGGGGTCGAAGCGACCACGTAGGCAACGATGCCCGTGAGCAGCAACCCGGATGCCATCCAGTTGTACACGCGCAGCATGTACGACCGCAGCCCGGCATCGACGGCGGCGGCGTCGGCGGCCGCGGTGCGACCCCAGCCAGGCGCACCCGTCGTGTATCGAGTGTCGGGACCTAAGGCCATGGTGTGGAAAACTCCTCCGAAGGGGATGATTCCCCGCTGACGCAGAATATGGACACTTCTTCATCTAGATCAACGGGAGTCCGCAGGCTCCGCCGATCAATCATGTCGAGTGCCGCCCAGCACATAGGCAGCCCGGCGACCGCCGACATCCCCCACCATCCCAGGCAGGAATGGCCGAAGGGTAAACGCCGCTCGCCGGACACGGGGCCGCACCGTCGGGCGCGGCCCCGTCCGGATCAACGCTCGGCAGGCTCGACCGACAGGGCGACGGCCTCGGAGATCGCGACATTCACGCGCTGGCCCGGCTGGATCGTGCGGATGAAGGCCTGCATCTCGGGGCTGCGAACCGGCAGGGTCCGGCGAACGCCGCGCGAGGAGGTGAAGGTGACCGTGTTCGCGGTGGTGTCGACCGCGTTGATCGTCACGGTGTCGCGGACCGTGGTCACGACCGCGCCGGCCGGGCGCGAGCCGGGGGCCGAACGGGCAGCGCCGACATCGACTTCGGCCGGCAGGTCGGTGCCGCGTGGGGTCAACTGCACCGCCACTGCTTCCTCGAAGCGCAGGCGGACGCGGTTGCCGGGGCGGATCTGCGCGAAGTTCGAGACCTCGGGGCCGGCGACGACGGTGACCGTCTCGTTGCTCGGCGTGCGGATCGCGATCTGCCGGGTGCGCGCATTGACCGAGCGGACGACGCCCACGGCTTCCTTCGCGGTGGAGACCACCGTGGGGGCCGGCGGCGTGACCGGCTGCGGCGGGGTGCTGGCGCAGGCGCCGAGGCCGAGCAACGGAAGGGCAATGATCGCGGCCATTCTCAGGCGCGCGCGGGGGGTGTGCGACATGGCAAATCCTCGATGGAATTCCGGGGCCGGTTGGATTCGGCCGCGCGGACCTTACAGGAAGCCGCGGGCGGTCCGTAAGTCCCTGATCTTGCCTATTCGTTACGCAGCAGCGGGGCCGGCGGGACCCGCAGCGCCAGCGCCGTGCCGACATATCCGAAGGCCACCGTCAGCGCCGTGCAGGCCAGCACCGTGAGCGCCAGCGTGCCGGGGAGGAAAACCCAGTCCGCCCGCATCACGAAACGCACCACGCCCCAGGCCGCCGCCGTGCCGACCGCCGCGGCGATCACCCCGGCCGTCGCCCCCAACAGCCCGAATTCCACCAGGAAGGCGCGGCGGATCTGCGAACGGGTGGCGCCGACCGTCTTCAGCACCACCGCATCGCGCACCCGCCGGCGCTGCCCTGCCGCCACCGCGCCGGCCAGCACCAGCGCCCCGGCGGCCAGGGTCAGCGAAGCCGTGGCCGACAGTGCCGTGCCGATCCGTGCCAGCAGGACCGCGACCTGTTCCAGCGCGTCGCGCACGCGGATGCCGGAGACGTTCGGGAAAGCCTCGCTGATCGCGCGCAGCACCGCGCCTTCGCGCGCGGCATCGGACCGCAGCGTGGCGATATGCGTGTGCGGCGCGGCTTCGAGCAAACCCGGCGAGGCCACCAGCACGAAGTTCAGTCCCAGCCCGCGCCATTCGATGTCGCGCAGATTGGCGATGCGCAGCGGGATGTCCCGGCCGAGCACATTGACCGTGATCGTATCGCCGATCCCCACCCCCCAGCCGCGGGCGAGGTTCGCGTCGAAGGACACCAGCGGTTCGCCGCGATAATCGGCCGGCCACCAGTCGCCGCGCACGATGCGCGTGCCTTCGGGCGGGGTGGCGGCATAGGTCAGGCCCCGGTCGCCGCGCAGCGCCCAGGCGGTCTCGGGGGAGGTGCTGACCTGTTCGGACGGCACGCCATTCACCGCGACGATGCGCGCGCGCATCGAAGGCACGCGCTTGATGTCGCTGACGCTCTGCTGCGCCGCAGCCACGCGGTCGAAATCGTTAGCCTGGTCGGACTGGATGTCGATGAAGAAGAAGTTCGGCGCCGCGGCCGGCAGTTGGTCCGCGATCTGGCGGCGGATATTGCCTTCGATCAACGCCAGCGCCGCAAGCGTGGTCAGCCCAATGCCGAGCGAGACGAGGATCAGAGGCGTCGGCGCCCCCGGCCGGTGCAGATTGGCCAGCCCCAGCCGCAAGGACGGCCGCCGCACCGCACGGAAGCGCCGCGCCGCCTTCATCAGGGCCAGCGCGCCGATGCGGAAGACGACCAGCGTCGCCACCGCGCCGGCGACGAAGAATCCGGCGAAGGCGCGGTTTTCCGCCGTGCCGATGATCAGCACCGCAAGCGCGAGGCCCGCGGAAACCGTCCCCGCCACCAGCGCGATGCGCGGGCGTACACCGGCCGGCTGCAACGCATCCCGGAACAATGCCGCGCCGGGAATTTCCATCGCGCGCCCCAGCGGCCACAGGGCGAAGGCGAGCGCCGTCAGCAACCCATACAGCCCCGCCAGCCCCAGCACCGCCGGATAGAAGCCGAGCCGCGGGGGCACCGGCAGCGCATCCGCCAGCGCCGCCGCCGCCGCCATGGTCAGCCCGAATCCCGCCACCAATCCGATGGCGATGCCCACGACCGCCAAGGCCAGGACCTGAATCAGGTAGGTCACGAAGATCATCCGCGCCGAGGCCCCCAGGCAGCGCAGCGTCGCGATGGTGCGCGCCCGCTGGTCCAGCCAGGATCGCACGCCAGTCGCCACCCCGATCCCACCGACCAGCAATGCGGTCAGCGACGCCAGCGTCAGGAAGAAGGCGGCGCGATCCACAAAGCGGTTGACCGAAGGCGCGGCCGCGTCGGCGGTGCGGATGCGCCAGCCATTCTGCGGGAAGGCGGCATTCAGCGCGTCTGCATAGGCACGACGATCCGCTCCCTCCGGTAAGGCGAGCCGGTATTCGAAAGTGACCAGGCTGCCCGGCTGCACCAGCGCCGTAGACTCCAGATCCGCCATGGCGATCATCGCGCGCGGGCCAAGGATGGCCGGGCTGGTCACCTTGTCCGGCTCGGTCGTGATGGTGCCACGCAACGTGAAGCGACCCTCGCCGATGCGAATGGCCTGCCCCGGCTGCACCCCCAGGCGGTCGGCGACCACCCGTTCCACCACGACTTCCCCCGCGGCCAGCCGGCCCGGCGGGTCCAGCACCAGGGCGCCGAACAGGGGATAGACGTCATCGACCGCCTTCAGTTCGACCAGCGTGCGCTCGCCATCGGGCGCCACGGCCATCGCGCGCATGGCAGTCACGCGCGACAGCCGTGCGCCACTCGCGGCCATCCAGTCGATCGCCTGCTGCGGCAGCGGGCCCTGCTGGGAGGCGACCTCGACCTCGCCACCCAGGATGCGGGCGCCATCGGCAGCAATGCCGGCCTCCACGCCGGCGCGCAGCGTGCCCACGGCGGTGATCGCGGCGACGCCAAGCGCAAGGCAGGCGAGCACGATGCGCAGGCCCTTCACGCCGCCGCGCAGGTCACGGCGGGCGAAACGGAGGGCGAGGGAGAGGGTGTTCATGCCGCGATTGCCGTGCCTTGAAGGGGGCGTCGCCCCTTGCACGCCAAGAATGGAGGGGCGCTGCCCCTCCAAACCACCCCGCCAGGGACCAGCGGGTCCCTGGACCGCGGGAACTTTGGCGCCAGTCGGTCAGGGCGCTTCAGAGGTGAGCAGAGCCGGGTACCTTCCAGCGGCCAATCCGCCCGAAACGGCACCAAATTTGAGGTTTCCAAAGGCCTTAAGCCTTTGGTGGGGTGACGTGCGGAGACGGGCAAAGCCTTTCTCTGGCCCACAAGCAATGTCGCGCCCATGGGGCTCACCGCACCCCATCCGACACGATCCGCCCATCCTCGATCCGCACCTGCCGTTCGCAGCGTTCGGCTAGCAGCGGGTCGTGCGTGATCAGCAGCAATGTCGTGCCGAATTTCTCGCGCAGGCCGAACAGCAGGTCCATCACCTGCCCGCCGGTGCCGCGGTCCAGGTTCCCGGTCGGCTCATCGGCAAGCAGCAGCTTGGGCTGCGCCACGAAGGCGCGGGCCAGCGCCACCCGCTGCTGCTCGCCCCCTGACAGCTGGCCGGGGTAATGCGTCAGCCGATGCCCAAGGCCGACGGAACGCAGCGCTTCCTCCGCGCGATCGAAGGCATCCGCGCGTCCGGCGAATTCCAGCGGTACCGCGACATTCTCGATCGCGGTCATGGTCGGTACCAGGTGGAAGGCCTGGAAGACGATGCCGACGGTCTCGCGGCGGAACACGGCCAGCGCGTCCTCGTTCATGCGTGTCAGGTCACGGCCGGCGACGGACAGGGTACCGCCGGTAGGCCGGTCGAGCCCCGCCAGTAGCATCAGCAGGGACGTCTTGCCGGACCCGGACGGGCCGACGATGCCGACCGCTTCGCCCACCCCGACGGCAAGATCGACGCCGTGCAGGATATTGATCTCGCCTGACTGGGCCCTCACCTTGAACTGGAGGTCGGTGGCGAGGATCAGGGTCGCGCCGGCCTGGCGCCCCTCGGTGGTCGGGGTGGTTTGCAGAAGGGCATCCATGTCGATCAGAATTCCGCGGCTTTCCAACCGATATGGGCGCCGCGCCGCCATTGGCAAACTTTCGGCCTGTATCGGAGTGTTTCCGCTGCTGGCGGCCATCCCCGCACAGGCTGCGGAGGTGCGGCTGCTGATGCTCGGCGATTCGATCACCGCGGCCTATGGGCTGGCACGGGGACAGGGGCTGCCGGCGCAGTTGGAAGCCGCGCTGCGGGCGCGGGGCCGCGATGTGCGGGTGATCGATGCCGGCGTGTCGGGGGATACCACGGCGGGCGGGCGCGCCAGGCTCGAATGGGCGCTGGCGGAACGACCGCAGGCCGTGATCGTGGCGCTGGGTGGCAATGATGGGCTGCGCGGCATCGAACCGCGGGCGACGGAGGCAAACCTCGCCGCCATCCTGGATGCGCTGAAAGCCCGCGAGCTGCCGGTGATGCTGGCGGGGATGCTGGCGCCGCCCAATCTCGGCGCCGATTACGGGCGGGAATTCGCCGGCAGTTTCACGCGATTGTCGGAGGCGCGGCCGGAGGTCGTGTTCTATCCCTTCCTGCTGGATGGGGTGGCTGGCAATCCCGCGTTGAACCAGCCCGACCGAATTCATCCGAATGAAGCTGGCGTGGCGGAACTGGTCCGTCGCATGCTTCCGCCAGTCGAGTCGTTGCTGGGGCGGGTGCCCGAGGGCTGACCCGTTTCCCGGCCTTGATGGGGGCCGAACGATGCTGCGCCTTTTCGTTGCCCTGGACCTGCCCGCCGAATGCCGCGCCGATGTCTCCGCCCTTGCTGGCGGCATACCCGGCGCGAAATGGGTACCACCCGACAATTACCACCTGACGCTGCGGTTCATCGGCGAGATCGAGAATTGGCGTGCCCAGGAAGTGGATGACGCGCTGTCGGTCATCCGCGGCACGTCCTTCGAACTGTCGCTGCGCGGCGTGGGCACCTTCGAAAAGGCGGGCCGGATCAACGCCTTGTGGGTGGGTGCGGAACGCAATGACGCGTTGACGCATTTGCAGAACAAGATCGAGACCGCCTTGCAGCGCATCGGCCTGCCCCCGGAACGCAAGCGCTTTTCACCGCATGTGACGATCGCGCGGACGGATCGGGCACCGCCGGACAAGGTCATCGCCTTTGTCCAGGCGCATAACCTGTTCCGCGCGGCGCCGGTGCAGGTGGGCTGCTTCACGCTGTTCTCCTCGCGCCTGGGCAAGGAGGCTTCGGTCTACACGCCGGAGGTCGAATACGACCTGATGGCGCGCCGCGCCGCTTGATCCGACCAAGGCGGGCGCCGCCGTCCTCGTTCGAAGCCCTTCAGCCGACCGAGGTCACCGCGGGCGCCAGCGCCGGCGACTTGCTCGCCGGGTGGCCAGGGTTGCGGAAGCGCAGTTCGCCATCCGCCGCGGAATCGGGGGGCGCCATGCCGAACATTTCCATCCGCGAGGCGACGGCCGCCGCGACCACCCGCCGCGCCACGGATTCGGTCAGGAATCGGCGGACGGCGGCTTCAAGCTGCAGGGTGTCCCGCAAGGAACGCCATTCGCCACGGTCGAGGTCGTCCACAAAGACCGACAGGATGCCCGGTGCATCGCCGGTCAGGCGCGCCTGCGCGGTCCGACGCATGCGGGCGACCACGGCATCGGCCACGGCGTTTTCCTGCCCGGCGCGGGCGGCCATGACGAATACGCTGCCGCCGGCGGCATCCCCCGTGACAGCCAGATGCGCTTCCGGTCCGAACTGCGCGCGCAGATGCTGCGGCAGGGCGGAGGCGGCCTGCGCACCGGCCAGCACCAGCGGATCGAGCTTGATCACCGCATCCGCGCTGCTGTCCTGCCGCTTCTGGGCGGCGAGCAGGCCCATGATGCGCGATTGCAATTCCGCCGCCTTGCCGGGGCCGGCCAAGCCATCCGGGAGCGTCACCTTCAGCAGGTAGCGGCCGGGATGGGCGGCGAGCCAAGTCTGCAATTCCGGGTGCACGCGATCGACCAGCGCGCACCAGTCGCCGCGATGGACCGGGCGGCCTTCCTCGGCCGAGATGGTTTCGCAGGCGACTTCGGCCATCATGCCATCGCGGGTGATCCGCAGGTCGAAAGGGGCTTCCTCCGCCAGGCCGGCAAATTCCACGCTGAAGCCGCGGTCACGGTATAGCGCCGCGCTGCGCAGCAGGTGCCACAGTGGAACAAGGGTCGCGTCGCCGGTCAGGCCTTCGGCGAGCAGCGCCCGGAGCCGGGCGCGGGGGCCGGCGGGCAGGCTGCGGGACAGCCGCACGGCATCCTGGGCGAAGGCGAGCACCCGGCGTTCGGCCGGCCCGGGCCTGGC
>JALHQB010000110.1 GCA_022842185.1 Acetobacteraceae bacterium | reverse complement strand
GCACCGCCAGCCCCCACCCCGCCCGGCGCAGCGCGGCGCGGCGCTGGGCGAGGCCCTCGGCCATCGCCTCGGCCGGGGCGAGGGCCGCGATCAGCGCGGGCGTCAGGCCGGCATCGTCGGATCCGGTGTCGGGCAGCAGGGCGATCGGCAGGTCGATCAGCAGGGGGACGGCCGGCATGGCCCCCAGCAGCGCATCGCGCCGGGTGGGTTCCGCCAGCGCCGCGAGCAATCCGCCGCGCAGCCGGTCCCGCGCATGGCGCGCAAGATCGGCATCCGCCGCCGCGGCGCCCAGATGGGGCGCCAGTGCCGCCCCCGACAGCCGCAGCCGGATCAACGCCAGCCGCTGCTGCGCCCCGGCGGCCAGATAGACCACGCCTTCGCGCCGCAGCAGCGCCGGCAAGGGCGCGGCATCGGCCAGCGCCTCGATCCCCGGAGCGGCGGGGGGCATGGCCGCGGCGCGTGCGGGGATCGCGCCGGGCAAGGCCAGCAGCGCAGCGACCGCGTCCGGCAGGTCGAGGCGTTCCGGCGCCGTGCCGAGCAACCGTTCGAGCAGGGCGGCGATGCGCGCGCCATCGGCGGCATCGGCTTCGGTCAGCAGCAGGTCGCCGGCCTGGGTTTCAAGCACGGCGCCGCCCCGCGACCGGCCAGCTTCTTCAAGCAGGGCCATGGCGACGCGCCGGCGGGCCGGCACCGCAGGGGCGGTCAGGCGCAGCGCAACGCGACCCGGCGGCCCGCGCAAGGCGCGCCGGATGGCGTCCGGGCCGGGCCCGGTGGGGGTTTCGACGACGGTGCCGATCAGCGGTGGCATCCTTGCATGCTGCGGGCATGGTGGAAGGCGCGCCCGCCGGCCAGCATCGGCCCCGGTGGGTGAAGGAAGCGTTGCGCGGAAGGGCATCGAAATCTGCGCCGGGATAGACTATATTGCGTGTAATTCATGTTGGAGACGCCCCGACCCATGCGCCGCACCGCGATCATCCTGACCGCTTTCGCCGCCTTTGCCTTCGCACTCGCGCCGATCCTGGCCGAGGCGCGGCCGGGTGGCGGCAGGTCCTCTGGCAGCCGAGGCAGCCAGACCTATTCGGCCCCGCCATCCACCACGACCGCACCTGGCGGCGGCACCCGCTTCGACCGCACCGCGACGCAGCCGGGCTCGCCGGCCACCGCGGCCCGTCCGGGCATGGCGGGCGCTGCCGGCGCGGCTGCGCCGCAGCGCGGCTTCTTCGGGTCCTTCGGCGGCGCGCTGCTGGCCGGTGGGTTGATCGGCGGGCTGCTCGGCTTCGGGCTGATGGGCGGCGGTGCCGGCTTCGGCGCGATGCTGGGGATGCTGCTGCAGATCGCGCTGATCGGCCTGGCGGTGATGTTCGTGGTCCGGCTGATCCGCAGCCGTCGCGCCGCGACCGCCGGCGGCCCGCAGCAGCCGCAGGGCTACGCCTATCAGGCGCAGCCGGAGCCGAAGCAGTTCGGCGGCATGGGCGGCCTGAAGGCGGCCGAGCCGGTGCGCGCCGGTGGCCCGCTGGAAATCGGCCCGGCCGACTACCAGGCCTTCGAGCAGACGCTGAAGGATGTGAACGCCGGCTGGTCCAAGCGCGACCTCGCGGCGCTGCGCGCGGTCGCGACGCCGGAGATGGTGTCGTATTTCGCGCAGGATCTGCGCGACCTCGAAGCCCGCAACTGGCGCAATGAAACGCGCGACGTGCGGCTGGAACAGGGCGACCTGGCGGAAGCGTGGAACGAGGATGGCGAGGACTACGCCACCGTCGCGATGCGCGTGTCGATGCTGGACGCCACCTTCGACAACGCCACCAACAAGGTCGTCGAGGGCAGCACCACGGAACGGACCGACACGACCGAATTGTGGACCTTCGTCCGCAAGGGGCCTGGTGGGCAGTGGATGCTGTCCGCCATCCAGCAGACGACGCCGCAGCCCGCCTGACGCCATCGGCCGACGGGTCAATTCTCCCGCCGTGATCGACGTGCCTTCCAGACCCTCCCTCCGCCCCGCGGGGGGAGGGTTTTGATTGAGCGGCTGCCTGGACGAGCGTCCGGGTGAGCAGCGGTACGCCGGACAGGCGTTCCTCGGTGCGGCGCGTGCGGCCCGGAGCGTGGAAGGCTGGGATACGGTCGAGGCAGTTGGCCCGGATTTCAGCGTTCGAGGAACGCCCGCACGGCCGGCAGCGATACCGCCGGCGCTTCCTCCTGCGGCACATGACCCAGGCTTGGCAGCACGATCAATTCCGCCTGCGGCATCACCGCCACCCAGTCCTGCGCGTGGCTTGCCGGGATGATGCGGTCCCGTTCACCCCAGACCAGCAGGACCGGCATGGTGAGGCGCGGCAGAAGCGGCCGCGGATCCTCCAGCCCATTCTGCGCCATGCGGTCGAGAATCGCGCGGCGCACGCCCGGTGCGCGCAACAGATCATGCGCGCGATCGACGGTCGCGTCGGTCATCAACGCCTGGTCGCCATAGGCGGGGCCGAGTGTGGCGCGCACCATCGCGCGCGGCATCACCCACGGCAGCAGGCGAACCATCGCCGGCAAGGGCTCCGGTTCGCCGTAGGGCCGCCCGGGGCTGGCGAAGCCGTCCGGCGAGACCAGCACCAGCCGGCGCACGCGCGAAGGTTCCGCCAGGGCGAAGCGCCAGGCGATGCGGCCGCCCATGGAATTGCCGATCACATCGGCCTGCGCGATGCCAAGCCTGTCCATCAGCGCGGCCAGGATCGTGATGGAGCGGGCATCGCTGTAATCCCCGGTCGGGTCGGGCCCGGTCAGGGCGAAGCCGGGGATGTCGATGCGGATGACGCGGAATCGGTGCGACAGACGCTCCGCCCAGCCGTCCCAGGTGTGCAGGCTGGCGCCGAAACCATGCAGCATCAGGATCGCCGGGCCATCGCGCGGCCCGGTGTCGCGCAGATGCAGCGTGACGCCTGCGATGTCGAGGAACTGCGACGGCGCGCCGGCATGCGCGGCGCGCAGCGCGGCCTGGTCGCGGTCTGGCGTGTAGAGCCAGGCGGCCGTGGCGATCAGCAGCAGGAGCAGCCCGCCGCCGATCCGGGCCAGCACCCGCCTGGCCCTTCGCATCAGGCGCCTTCGCAACCCTTGGCGCGCAGGGCATCCAGCACCCAGGCGCGGTCATAGGTGCGGGCGTCGATCGCGGCCTGGGCCGCCTGTTCCTTCGCGTTGTGCGCTTCGGCCAGGGCGATGACGGCGGCGGCCTCGGCGCGCGGGATGACCACGACGCCATCGGCATCGGCGACAATCAGGTCGCCGGGCATCACCACCTGGCCACCGCAGGACACCGGGTGGCCGATCTCCCCGGGGCCATCCTTGTACGGGCCCGACGGTGTCGCGCCGCAAGCCCAGACGCCGATGTCCATCGCCGCCAGCGCATCGACGTCACGCACGGCGCCATCCAGCACGATGCCGTGGACGCCGCGCGTCTGCGCGTGGCCGATCATCAATTCGCCCATCAGGGCGATGGACAGGTCGCCGCCGCCGTCACCCACGATGATGTCGCCGGGTTCGGCCATGTCGCAGGCGCGGTGCAGCAGCAGGTTGTCCCCGGCGCGGGCGCGGACGGTGAAGGCTGGGCCGGCGATGACCTTCTTGCCGCCGAAGGGGCGGAAGCCGCCCCGCATGGTCTGCAACCGCGACATCACGTCGCCGATGTTCGCCGCCGGGAGCTTCGCGGCGCGGGCGATCAGCGCCGGGTCGACGCGCTGGGTGACGGGGGTGATGCGAAAGCCGATGGGCATGGGCTGGGACGTCCTGGCGGTGTGGGATAAGCTGCGCAATCCAGCATGCGCGGCCACACGCGGCCAGGGGCTGGGCGATCCCGTCGCGGTTTAGAGCGTTTTTCGCCAGACTGTGCTGGCGCAAAACGCTCTAAATCCTTGTGTGAGCGAGCATCGTCACGCGCCTGACTGAGTCCAGTCAGGCGCGATCTGCTCTAAGCCGCGAAACCCGACCGGATCGGGTCTGGAATCCCCTGACCGCGTGAACGTTCTAGGCATGGGCCACATTCCGGCCGATCACGGCACCACGATCCGCATCGGCCGTGGCGCCGGGCCAAGCCGCACCGGCAGGCATCCTGCCGCGTCCCCGTCGGCCTGTGCGGGAATGCCGGCGCCATCCAGTTGCACGCTGGCCGCGCGGCGGATCTCCACGCCCTTCAACCGGGCCAACAGCCCCAGCGGCAGCGCCGCGCCGTAGCGCATCGCGGCCAAAGCCCCGGCATCGCGGAACAATGCGACATGAAAGCCCGGCAGCAGCGGGTCCGCCCCCGGGGCCAGCAGGAAGCGCCCGGCGTATAGCCGGCCCTTGGTGACGATGACGCTCGCCACATCCTCAGCGCGCCCGTCGATCACCACGCGGATCGGCGCGAAGCCGTAACGCGGCATCTCCCGCAGCGTCTGCCAGACATAGGCACCCTTGCCGACGACCCGCTTGAGCGGCGAGGACAGGTTGTGCACCACCGCCGCATCGAAGCCGGCGCCCAGCATCTGCACGAACAGCAGGTCCCGGCCATCGGCGTCCCGCGCGACGCCAGGGTGCAGCAGCGCGGTGCGACCCATCGCCAGCACCGCCGCCGCCTGCGCCGGCGCGCGCGGAATGCCGAGTTCCAACGCCAGCACATTCGCCGTGCCCAGCGGCAGCACGCCAAGCGCGCTGTCCGATCCGGCGAGGCCGGCGGCGACCTCGGCGATGGTGCCGTCGCCACCGGCCGCCACGACGATCGGGATGCCCGCCATCGCGGCGTCGCGTGCCAGATCCACCGCATGGCCGCGTCGTTCGGTTTGCGCGACCTCCGGCCGCAGTCCGACGCCGCGCATCAGGTCGAGCGCGGCGAACAACCGGCGGCGGCGGCGCGCCCCGGCGGCGGGATTGAACACGATCAGCATGCGCGTCGGCATGGGGCGGGCTTCTGGCAGTGCGGCGATGACGATCGCGCGTCGTTCCCGCGACTGTCGCATGACACGACAGAATTCGTTCCACGATTCATCCAAGATTCACGCGCGCGCCTCGCGCGGCACGGTATCGCCCGCGCATCTGCAGCACGCTGCCGGGATTCGCGTGAGACCCGCCGGCGCTCCGGAGACGGAACCCGATGCACGACGCCAATCCGCGCCGCCACTACCGCAGCATCTTCCTGTCGGATGTCCATCTCGGCACCAAGGGCGCGCGCGGCGACTTCCTGGTGGACTTCCTCACCAAGGTCGAATGCGAAAGGCTTTACCTGGTCGGCGACATCATCGATGGCTGGCGGCTGAAGAAGTCCTGGTACTGGGACGCCGACCATGACGAGGTGATCCGCCTGGTGCTGCGCATGGCCCGCCACGGCACCGAGGTGATCTACATCCCCGGCAATCATGACGAGATGTTCCGCGATTGGCTCGGCCTGGAAGTCGCGGGCGTGAAGCTGATGCGCGAGGCCGAGCACACCGCCGCCGATGGCCGCCGCTTTCTGGTGATCCATGGCGACGAGTTCGACGGCGTGATCCGCTACGCCAAGGTGATCGCGCATCTGGGCGACTGGGCCTATGACTGGGCGCTGACGATGAACCGCTGGTTTAATGCCGGCCGGCGGCGCTTCGGGTATCCGTACTGGTCGCTGTCGCAATGGCTGAAGCGGCAGGTCAAGGAAGCGGTCAAGGCGATCGACCGCTTCGAGACCGCGCTGGCGACCGAAGCCAAGCGCCGCGGCCTGGATGGCGTGATCTGCGGCCACATCCATCACGCCGAGATGCGTGAGGTCCAGGGCGTCGTGTACATGAACGACGGCGACTGGGTGGAATCCTGCACCGCGCTGGTCGAGCACGCCGATGGCCGCTTCGAACTGGTGGATTGGGTGCAGGAGAATCGCCTGTCCTTCGCGCGCGTGCCACGCCGCGCCGCCGTGGCGATGCCCGCCGCATGATGGACGATGTGGGCCTGGTGCCGGCCGCCGATTGCGTCGGCACGCATCGCGCGGCGCTGCGCATCCTGGTGGTCTCCGATGCTTGGTTCCCCCAGGTGAATGGCGTGGTCCGCACCATGTCCATCGTGGTGGACCACCTGCGGGCTGGCGGCGACACCGTGGAGGTGATCGGCCCCGATCGCTTCGTGAACTTTCCCATGCCGGGCTATGCCGAAATCCGCATGGCGGTGGCACCGGGGCGGCGGCTGGCGAAGCTCGCGGATGCCTTCGCGCCGCAGGCCGTGCACATCGCCACCGAAGGCCCGCTCGGCTGGGCAATGCGCGCGCTGTGCCGGCGCCGCGGCTGGCCCTTCACCACCGCCTTCCACACGCGCTTTCCCGAATACCTGCATGCCCGCACGCGCATCCCCGTCGCCTGGTCCTGGGCGGTGATGCGGCGCTTCCACGAAGCCGGCGCCGGCACCTTCGCGGCGACACGATCCCTTCGCGATGAACTCGTCCGGCGCGGCTTCACCAAGGTACGGGCCTGGACCCGCGGGGTCGATCTCGGCCGCTTCAAGCCGGAACCGCGCGAGCCGTGGGAAGGCTTGCCGCGGCCGGTGTTCCTCTATGCCGGGCGCGTCGCGGTGGAGAAGAACATCGAGGCGTTCCTCGCGCTCGACCTGCCGGGGACCAAGGTCGTGGTCGGCGACGGGCCGGCGCGGGAAGGGCTGATGAAGCGGTTTCCCGACGCGCATTTCACCGGGTATCGCGACAACGGCAACCTGGCGCGTTCCTATGCCGGGGCGGATGTCTTCGTGTTCCCATCACGCACCGACACGTTCGGGCTGGTGCTGCTCGAAGCACTGGCCTCGGGCACGCCGGTCGCAGGGTTTCCCGTGACCGGGCCACTGGATGTGATCACCGACCCGCGCATCGGCGCGGTGGATACGGACCTGCGCGCCGCCTGTCTGCAGGCGCTGGGCGCCGACCGGGGGGCGTGCCGCAGCCATGCGGAGGCGTGGTCATGGGAGGCCTGCGCGGCGCAGTTCAGGGCGGCGCTGGTGCCGGTGGGGTAATGTATTGGAGGGGCGCTGCCCCATGCGCCGGAAGGTGCTCCTCGGAGGAGGGCAAAGCCCCTCTCCGAGGCGCCCGTCACGCGGGGACGAGCACGCCCTGGACGACGTGGATCACGCCGTTGGAACACAGCAGGTTCGGCCGGATGATGCTGGCCGAGGTGCCGCTCGGTGCGCGCCCGGCGGCCGCGGCCTGAATGCGCGGTTCGGTCGGCGTGCCGCCCACGATGCGCACGTCGATGCCGCTGAGCATGCGGATGCGCCCGTCGCGGGCCGTGATGTCCGGCAGGCGCAGCCGCCCGGCGGCGATCAGGTTGCGCAGGGCGGGGGCGCCGCCATCCCGGATTGCCGGGGCCGCCGCGGCCCAGGCCTGGTTGGTGGGTGCCAGCACCGTGAAGGGGCCGGGGCCGTTCAGAAGTTCATCAAGGCCGGCGCGGCGCAGCGCGGCGTGGAAATCCGAACAATCCGACTGGGTGCCGAGCACGGCCATGATCGGAAAGCGGCCATCGGCTGTGACCTGCACGGTTTCGCACCCGGCGAGGACCATGGCTCCGCCGCCGGCGGCGAAGAGGGAACGACGCGTGATCACCGGCGCTTCTCCTTGTAACGGCGCGAATCGGGCCCCGTAGGCGGGGCGCGGCCTTTTCGCCCCCCGGACGACATAGAGCAAGCCCCGAGCGACATGTGTCATGGGATGTCGGCCAAACGCGCGCCACCGGCAGATGTTGCGAAGGCGCTGAAACATCGTGCCGATACATGGGAAAGTAGCCGCTTAGCCCCGCCGGGGAAGGGGGGGCGGGTCGGCCGCGGGACTTGGGATGGCCGCGTCTGGGCGCCTGGCCGGGATCCGGCCGCGCAGGCACGCGCAAACCCGCCCCTCACGCCAGGATGGAATCCGCGCTACACCCGGTGGACGCGAGACACATTGTCGAGGACGCCCCGTGGTCCAGGTCACTTCCCCCGCCTTCAAGCAGAACGCCGCCCGGGCGCTTGCCGATGCCGGGTTGCAGAAGGCGCTCGGCAAGGCCAAGGGCGCCTTCCTGCAACGCCGAGCCGAGGCGGTCGGCCGCTTGCCGGAATTCGAGGCGTTGCGCGACATCGGGCGCGACATCAAGAACCACACGCTCGCCAATCTCGACTTCTACCTCGAGACCTATGCCGCGAATGTCGAACGCGCGGGCGGCACGGTGCATTGGTGCTCGACGGCCGATGAGGCGCGCGCCGCCGTGCTGGAGATTTGCCGCAAGGCGGGGGCGAAGACGGTCACCAAGGGCAAGTCGATGATCTCGGAGGAGATCGCGGTCAACGACCACCTGGAAAAACATGGCATCACGCCGGTTGAGACCGACCTCGGCGAATACATCATCCAACTGCGGCACGAGCATCCGTCCCACATCATCGCGCCCGCCTTCCACCTGAACCGGGAGGATTGGGAGGCGGATTTCCGCCGGATGCACACCGACCTCGACCCCAACCGCGTGTTCAACGAACGGCGCGACATCCTGGCCGAGGCGCGCACCAAGCTGCGGTCCCGCTTCCTCGCCGCGGATGTCGGGATCACGGGGGCGAATTTCCTGATCGCCGAGACCGGGTCTTCGGTGATCGTGACCAATGAGGGTAATGGCGACCTGACGCAGACGCTGCCGCGCGTGCATATCGCGCTGGCGTCGATCGAGAAGGTGGTGCCGACGCTGGAGGATGCGACGTCGCTGCTGCGGCTGCTGGCGCGGTCGGCCACGGGGCAGGATTTTTCGGTCTATACGACGTTCAGCACGGGCGCGCGGCGGCCTGGCGACCTCGACGGGCCGGAGGAATACCACGTCGTCCTGATCGACAATGGCCGGTCCAACATGATCGGGTCCGAGTTCCAGGAGATGCTGCGCTGCATCCGCTGTGCCGCCTGCATGAACCACTGCCCGGTCTATGGCGCGACCGGCGGGCATGCCTATGGCTGGGTTTATCCCGGGCCGATGGGGTCGGTGCTGACGCCGTCGCTGGTGGGGATCGACAAGGCGGCGCATCTGCCCAACGCCTCCACCTTTTGCGGGAAATGCGAGAGCGTCTGCCCGGTGAAGATCCCACTGCCCAAGCTGATGCGGCATTGGCGGGAACGGGAGTTCGAGCGGCATCTGACACCCACGGGGATGCGGCGGGGCCTGGGCCTGTGGGCGTGGTTCGCGCGGCGGCCGGGGATGTACCGGCTGGCGACACGAATGGGTGTTGGTGCGCTTTCGCTGCTGGCGCGCGGGAAAGGGGCGTTCCGGTCGATGCCGCTGGCGGGCGGATGGACCAAGGGGCGCGACCTGCCGGCGCCGGAGCCGGGCGGCACCTTCATGGCGCGCTACACCAAGATGCAGCGGGCGGGGACGGTCCGATGAGCCGGGACGCGATCCTCCATTCCATCCGTCGCGGCCTGAAGCGCGGTCCGCTGCCGGCGGATCAGCGGGCGATGCTCGATGGCCGCCTGGCCACCCATCCGCGCCATCTGATCCCGGCGCGGTCCCGCGTGCCGCGTCCCGAACAGGTCGCGCTGTTCATCCACAATGTCGAAAAGGAATTCGGGTCGGTCGATCGCGTGGCGGATGCGGCGGAGATCCCCGGCGCGGTGGCGGACTATCTCGCGGCGCAGAACCTCGCCCCGCGCTTCGTCATGGCGCCGAACCCCGAATTGCGGGCCTTGCCCTGGGCCGACAAGCCGTTGCTGGAATTCGAGGCGCGCCGCGCCGAGGCGAGCGATGCCGTGTCCGTCCAGCACGGCTACGCCGCCATCGCCGAGACCGGGACGCTGATGCTGCCATCCGACCCGGCGCGGCCGACCACGCTGAATATCCTGGCGGAGACCGAGATCGTGGTGCTGCGGACGTCCCGCATCCATGGCGCCTATGAAGAAGCCTGGGACACGCTGCGGCGCGAACGCACCGACCCTGTCAGCGGCGGCTTCATGCCGCGCAACGTGATGCTGGTGACCGGGCCGTCGCGCAGCGCCGATATCGAACAGACCCTGGAACTGGGCGCGCATGGGCCGCGCCGGCTGCACATCATCCTGCTGGACGATGACCCCGCCGCCATGCCGGCGGCATGACGCGACGAAAACCGCGCGGGCTGTCGGAGGCGGATCGGGCCTTGTGGCGGGCCTATGCCGCCGAGATCGTGCCGCTGCCGGGGCGGGAATTGCCGCCGGAAGCCGCGCCGGCGCCGGCGGCGGCGCGGCCTGCCGCGGTG
>JALHQB010000109.1 GCA_022842185.1 Acetobacteraceae bacterium | reverse complement strand
GTCGATGTCCCTGCCGGACCAGATGGAAGGTTTCGCGCGGCTGATCTGGGACGGCCCGCCGCCCGAGGAACGCATCCGCGCCGCGGCCCTGCTGGCCGCACCCGCCGAGGGCCTGGCGCTCGTCGCCGGCGCGCAGTCGCCGCTGCGGGCCGGGCGTTCGGTCGTGGCCATCGCCGCGCCGACCCCCGCGGCGGTGGAGGCGATGGCCGAGGCGCTGCGCGACCCCGCCCGCATTCCGCGCATGCAGGGCGACCTTATTGTGATGACCGGGGACAGCATCGAATCCTTCCGCACCGCCCAGTCATACAGTGTCGGCACGCTGCCGTTCTGGATGTGGCCAAACCACTATCTGGGCGCGCAGCCTTGGGTGCTTCTGTTGATGTTGCTGGGTGCCAGCCTGCTGATCGGCCTTCCTGTCCTGGTGGCCTTGCGGCGGCGCGCGGTACGACGGCTGCGGGGGCGTGGCGCATGACACAGGCACGGCAATGGCGTTCTGGCCTGCTCGGCGCGGTGGCGGCCGCGGCCCTCGCAGGGTCGGCGATGGCGCAGACGAACGGCGCGCTCGCCGTCCTGTTGCAGCAGGCGCGGTACTGGCAGGATCAGAACCGTCCCGACTTGGCGATACGCTCCTATGACCGCGCCCTGGCGGCGGACCCACGCAATGCGGATGCCTTGGCCGGCGCCGCCGAGGCGCAGGCCGCGATGGGCAACCGCCAGGCGGCCGAAGCGCTGCTGGCGCGGCTGCGCAGCGTGGCGCCCGGCACATCGGCGATCGCCGGCGCGCAGGACGCGTTGCGCGGCGCCGCCGTGAACCGCGACACCATCGAAGAAGCGCGCCGGCTGTCGCGCGACGGCCGCGTGCCCGAAGCCCTCACGCGCTATCGCGACGCCTTCGGCGCCGGTGCGCCGCCCGATGCCTATGCCGTCGAATACTGGCTGACCCTGGCCGGCACGCCAGGCGGGTGGGAGGAAGCGCGACGGCAACTCGCCGCCCTGGCAGCCCGGCGCCCGCAGGATGCCCGCGCGCGCGTCGCGGCGGCGCAGGTGCTGACCTGGCGGGAACCGACGCGGGCCCAGGGCATCACCGAACTGGCGTCCCTGGCGCGCGACCCCATGACCTCGGCGCTCGCGGTGCAGGCGTGGCGGCAGGCGCTGCTGTGGCTCGGGACCGGCCCTTCCGCCGAAGGGCCGCTGGAGGCCTTCCTCGCGGTGCGCCCAGGCGACGCGGCGATCGAACGGCGTCTGGCGGAAGTGCGCGACCCCACCCGGCGTGCCGCGGAGGTCGGCGCCGAGACCCGCCAGGAAGGCTTCGAGCAACTGGATGCGAACCGGCTGCGCGAAGCGGCGCGATCCTTCGAGGCGGCGCTGGCGCGCAACCCCGAGGATGCGGATGCGCTGGGCGGACTTGGCGTGGTGCGGCTGCGCGAAGGCCGGGCCGTGGAAGCCCGCGGCCTGCTGGAACGCGCCATCGCGGCCAACCCGGCGCGCGCGGCCAATTGGCGGCCGGCGCTCGATGGCGCGGCCTACAGCGTCGAACTCGCCGAGGGCCGCGCGCAGCTGCGGCGTGGCGAGTTCGACGCGGCGGAGGCGACCCTGCGGCGGGCCGTCGCGCGCGAGGCGGCCGACCGAACCGATGCCGAGGTGTTGCTCGGCGACGTCGCGCTGCGGCGTAACGACGCGGCGGGCGCGGAACAGCGTTTTCGCACCGCCCTGGCCCGTCGCCCGAATTTCCAGCCGGCGCTGCAAGGACTTGAACGCGCGCTGCGCCAACTGGGCCGCACCGCGGAAGCCGATGACCTGGCCCGCCGCCTGCGCGTGGCCACGCCGGCCAGCACGGGCGGTGCGGCGGCGCGACTGCGGGCGGAAGCGGCCCGGGCACCGGATGCCGCCACCGCCGCGGCGCTGCTGCGCGGCGCTTTGGCCGACGCGCCGAACGATCCGTGGATCCGGCTCGATCTGGCGCGTGCCCTGCTGCGCCAGGGCGATGGGGCCGAGGCGCGGGCCATCATCGAAGCGCCGCTGGGCGACCCACGTGCCGGATCGGATGCGCTGTTCGCCGCGGCGTTGTTCGCCGAGGAGCAGGGGCGCAATGCCGATGCGGCGGCGCTGATCGCGCGCGTGCCTCCGGGCCGGCGTTCGCCGGACATGGCGCGTCTGGCGCAGCGTACCCGCGTGGCGGCCGAGGTCGAGGAAGCGGCCGCCATCGGTGGCTTCGAAGGCCGCCAGCGGCTGCTGGCCATCGCGGCGCGGCAGGATCCCACCGGCGCCGCGGCGGCTGCGGTCGTGCGCGCCCTGGGGCGGATCGGCGATACGCGGGGTGCCGAGGAAGCGGCGCGTGTCGCCCTGGCGGTGAACCGGACGCCCTCGGCCACCGCGCGGCTCGCCATCGGCGGCGCCTTGCTGGAGGCGGGGCTGGAACAGCAGGCGACCGCCATGGTGCGGGGGCTGATGGCCGATCCCGGGCTGACCGCCGAGAACCGGCGCCAGGCCGATGCGCTGCTGGCCGGCATCGCGGTGCGCGCTGCCGATCGCGCGAATGAGGACGGCAACCAGGCCGCGGGCTTCGACCGTCTGCGCCCGGTGCTCGCACGCAGCCCGGATGATCCGGCGGCGAACCTCGCCTTGGCGCGGCTGTACCAGGGCGCCCGCCGGCCCGAGGACGCCCAGCGCATTGCCGATGCCGTGCTGGCGCGCGACCCGCGCAACATCAATGCGCGGGCCGGGGCGGTGGATGCGGCGATCGCCGCGCGCGACTGGCGGCAGGCGCAGGCCCTGGTCGATGAGGGCAGGGCGCTGGCGCCGAACGAAGCCCGCGTTTCCCTGATGCAGGCGCGGCTGTCGCTGGCGCGGGGCGATGGCCGGGCGGCGTTGCGCGCGGCGCGGCTGGCCGAGGAACAGCGGCGCTCGCAGATCGGCGAAGTGGGCTTCCTGCCCGGCGAAACGCTGGACTCCAACCCGTTCCGCAGCGCCGGCGTGACCGTGGGCGCGGTGATCGCGCGCGATCCTCTCGCGGCGGACATCGCGCGTGAAATCGAAGCGGCACGGGAGGCGACGGCGACGCGCTTCGTGGCCTCGCCCTACGTCCGCACCCGGTCCGGCACGCCGGGTCTCGACCGCCTGAACGAAGTGGCGATGCCGATCGAGGCCTCGATCGGCGTGCCGGGCATCGGCGGGCGGATGGCGGCGACGGTGACGCCGGTCTCGGTCAGTTCCGGATCGCTGCCGGCCGACCTGGTCTCCCTGCAATCCTTCGGCGCCAACCCGATCGCCTATCCGGGCGGCATGCTGCCGCCGCGCGGTGATACGGCGGGCGGTGTCGGGCTCAACCTGGCCTATCAGCGCGATTGGTTCCGCGCCGATGTCGGCACCACCCCGATCGGCTTCCGGTACAACAATGTGGTCGGCGGGGTCGAGGTGTCTCCGGGCCTGGGCGGCGGCTGGCGCGTGCGCGTCGCGGGTGAACGGCGCGCGGTGACGGACAGCCTGCTGTCCTGGGCCGGACAGCGCGACAGCCTGACGGGCGAGACCTGGGGCGGGGTGATCCGCAGCGGCGGCCGCGCGCAGGTCGAATACGCGCAGGGTGCCGGCAGCCTGTATGCCGGTGGCGGCTATGCCGTGTTCCAGGGCAGCGGCGTCGAGGACAATTCGCGCGTCGAGGCCGGCGCCGGCGGGTCCTATGCCGTGATGCGCCGGCCGGATGAATCGGTGAATGTCGGGCTCGACCTGGTTTACTTCGCCTATGACAAGAACCTGCGCTTCTTCACGCTGGGCCAGGGCGGGTATTTCAGCCCGCAGAGCTACACGGCGCTGAACATCCCGGTCGATTGGCGGGCGCGGTCGGGCGATTGGTCCTGGCGGGTTGGCGGATCGATCGGCTACGCCGTCTGGTCGGAGGACCAGTCGCCCGTCTTCCCGACCAATCCTGGATTGCAGGCGCAGCTCGTCGCACAGGCGGCGCAGAACCCGCTGGTCATCACGACCAACCCGTCCCAGAGCGAGAGCGGCGTGATCGGGAGCCTGCGTGGCGACCTGGAATACGCGCTGTCGCGCGACCTCGCTTTGGGCGCGACGGTGCGATACGACCGCGCGGCCAATTGGAACGAAGGGCGTGCGGGGGTCTATGTGCGCTACCGGGTGCCGGATTGATCCGGCGAGCGTTCCGCGCCCAAGCCCTTGTTGATCGAGCCTCCTCACGCGCCTGACTTAAATCAGTCAGGCGCGTTCCGCCGCAGACGTCGCCCCGCGTCAGCCCAGCATCTTGCGCACCAGCGGCATCACTTCCGTTGCATACAGTTCGATGCTGCGCATCAGCCGCGCATGGCTGAGCGCGCCGGCGCTGTACTTCATCTGGAAGCGCTGCACCCCCAGCGCCTTCACCGTTGCCGCGATCTTCCGCGCCACCGTCTCGGGAGACCCGACATACAACGAGCCGTGATCCGCCTCGCGATCGAATTCCGCGCGCGTCATGGGCGGCCATCCGCGTTCCGCACCGATCCGGTCGCGCATCACCCGATAATCCGGCCAGAGTTCCTCGCGCGCCGCATCATCCGTCGCCGCGACATAGCCGGGGGAATGCACGCCGATCGGCCGCAGCGTCTGGCCGAGCTTGTCGCAGGCCTCCCGGTAGAGATCGGCATAGGGCGCGAAGCGTCGGGGATCGCCGCCGATGATGGCGAGCATGAGCGGCAGGCCGTACCGCGCCGCGCGGACCACGGATTCCGGACTGCCGCCGACGCCGATCCACGCCTTCAGCGGCGCCTGTTCCACGGTCGGGAACACCCGCTGGTCACGCAGCGGTGGGCGCGTCGTGCCGGCCCATGTCACGGGCGCCTGCGGCAGGAGCTTCGTGAACAGGTCAAGCTTCTCCTCGAACAGCACCTCGTACTGATCCAGCGCGAAGCCAAACAGCGGGAAGGATTCGGTGAAGGAACCGCGCCCGAGGATCACCTCCGCACGGCCGTTCGATGCGGCGTCCAGCGTCGCGAAACGCTGGTACACGCGGATCGGATCGTCGGAACTCAGCACTGTGACCGCCGAGCCGAGCCGGATGCGCGAGGTCTGCCCGGCCATGGCCGCGAGCACGATCTCGGGCGCGGAGATCGCGAAATCCTCGCGGTGGTGCTCGCCGACGCCGAAGAAATCGATGCCGAGCCGGTCGGCGAGCACGCCCTCGGCGATGACGTCGCGAATGACCTGTGCCTGCTCAAGCACCTGGCCATCAGGTCCGGTGGTGACGTCGCCGAAGGTGTCGAGGCCGAATTCAAGCATGGGAACTCCGACAGGGGGATGCCCGCGCGGCGGCTGCGTCACGCGAAAGCCACCACGCCGGTCGTCCGCCTGGCGCGCCGTGGTAGCCTTCCCGGCGCGGCCCGCCATCGGGCCGGGACAAGAAAGGAAGGGTGGGACATGGCCAAGAGCGAGCTTTGGCACAAGGGTGACGCGGTGCGTCGCGGCCTGATCGGCGATACCGGCCTCGAAGGCATGAAGACCGTCTATGACGACCCGATCATGGACGCCTTCAGCGACTATGCGCGGGAAGCCGTCTTCGCGCAGCTCTGGGCGCGGCCTGGGCTGGACACCAAGACGCGCACGCTGATCTGCATCGTGTCGGACACCGCCATCCATGCCTGGCCGGAACTTGCCATCCACCTGCGGATGGCGCGTCGGGCGGGCTGGACGGAACAGGAACTGTCCGAGGCGTTGCTGCATCTCAGCGGCTATATCGGCCTGCCCGCGGTGCGCGAGGCGATGATCACCGCCAAGACCGTGTTCAAGCAGATGCGGGATGAACCCGAAGGCGGCCTGGGCTGAAAGGTCAGCCGCGCTTCACGCGCGGCATGACCTCGGCGGCGAAGCGGCGCATCTCCGCTTCGAAGGGCTGGAATTGCAGCATGAAGGTCTCGATGCCAGCGTCGTGGAAGGCCGCGATGCGGTCGGCCACCTGCTGATAGGTGCCCACCAGGCCCGCCGCTGTGCCGCCATTGGTGCCGAGCCGCGGCGACTTCGCCATCGTCTGTTTCATGACCACGGCGGGGTCGGTGTGCACCGCCTGGCGCGCGAGGATCGGCTTGTCGAGTTCCGCCAGCGCCGCCAGCCGGCCATAGGCGGCGAATGCCTCCTCCTCGGTTGCGCGGGCGATGACGAAGGCGGACAGGCCGTAGCGCAGCGGGTCCGCCTTGCGCGGCCGGTGTGCGACGTCTGCGATCAGCGCGGCGACATCGTCGATCGGCTGACCGTTAATGAACCACACATCGCCCTGCGCGGCCGCCAGCGCGCGGGCCGGTTCGGATTCCCCGCCGATATAGATGCGCGGCCGCGCGCGCGTCGCCGCTGCCGGCACGATGGCCGCGTCCTGCACCTGGAAATGCGCGCCGTGGTGGGTGACGCGTTCCCCGCGCAGCAGGGGTTCGACGACCGACAGCCACTCCTCGCCCAGCGCGTATCGCGCGTCATGTTCGGGGAAGGGCAGGCCGGCCTTGTCCATCTCGGCACGGTTCCAGGCATTGACCAGGTTGATGGCGCTGCGCCCGCCGCTGATCTCCTCGATCTGCAGGGCCATCTTGGCGAGCACCACCGGATTGTAGAGCAGCGGCTTGATGGCGATGATGATCTCGATGCGGCTGGTGATCGCCGCCAAAGCCGCCGCGCCGGTCCAGGCTTCCAACTGCCCGTTTTCGGGATTGTGCGGGTTGAAGGTGTGCTGAGCCACCAGCGTGCTGTCGAAGCCCAGCGCCTCGGCCTCCAGCACCAGGGCGCGGTTGCGCGCCCAGGATGCGTCGAAGGGTTCCTCCGGGTCCTGCCGCGCCGCGCGGCTGCCATGGACCAGCGCCCAGATGCCGAAACGCGGCGGTGCCTGGGTCACGATCAACCCTCCCGCAGATCCGGCATGCGATAGCGGTCGTCCGGGTCGTTCCAGCCCTTGAAGTTCGGCGCGCGCTTTTCGGCGAAGGCGGCGCGGCTTTCCAGCAGATCCGACTTCGCGCCGTGGTCATGCAGCGCGGCGGCCAGGTCGCGCTGCGCCGGGGTCGGCTTGGGGCGCATGCGGCGCATCATGTGCACGGTGTTGACGCGCGAGGCCGGCGGCAGCGTCAGCAGGTGGTTGGCCATCTCCAGCGCCACCTCCACGACCTTGCCCGCTTCGGTCAGCCGGTTGACGAAGCCGAGCTGGTGGAAGCGTTCGGCGGTGAAGCGGAAGCCCAGCGCCATCTCCATCGCGACCGGATAGGGCAGGTTCGCCAGATGGCCGTGATTATAGCCACCCAGCAGCCAGCGCTTGGCCTCCGACACCTCGAAGATGGCGTCATTGGCGGCGACGCGCAGGTCGGTGCGTTCCACCAGCATGAAGCCGCCGCCCATGGCGAAGCCGTTGACCGCGGCGATGACGGGCTTCTCCAATGCGCCGGTGGCGAAGGGGTCCTCGATGTCGAGCTTCTTCCCGCCGGGGGTCTTGTTCGCCAGCGTCTCCTTCATGTCCTCCCCGGCGCAGAAGGCGCGGCCGGTGCCGGTCAGGATGGCGACCTCAAGGTCGTTGTCGCGGCGGAAATCGATCCACGTCTCGGCCAGCGCGATCCGAATCTCCTGGTTGAGCGCGTTCAGCCGCTCGGGGCGATTCATCCGAACCACCAATACCTTGCCGTGTCGTTCCGTCTCGACGACTGCCATGTCGGGTCTCCTCCATTCGGGCGTTGCGGCCAGCATGGAGCCTTCGGCGACTTTGTCGAGCGGAGCCGCGCGTATTTCGGCCCGCTGGCGCGGTCAGGCGGCCGCGTCACGCAATCGTGGTGCGGCCGCCGCGGCGCGATTGCGCCACAGCCCCAGCAGCAGGGAGGTCAGCGCCAGCGTGTCCGACGCCAGGCCGAACACCGACCCCACCATCAGGTTGTGCGAACACCAGAACACCACCGACGCCAGGAACCACAGCCGCAGCCGCTGGGTGTCGAGTTGCAGCCGGCCGATCGCCGAGACCGCCTGCCCGCCCTGCGACAGCAACGATGCCAGGCCGGTCCAGGTGCAGGCGGTGACCACCGCCGCGATCGCCATGGTCACGCCGACCACCATGATCCTTCGGCGCCGGTCGATCAGGGTGACCAGCGCGATGCCCTGCAGCGCGCCCATCACGCACATCGCCGCCGCCGTGCCGGCGCCGAGGAACAGGTAATGCAGCGCGAACAGCAGTGATCCGGCGACCTGCACCGCCAGGATCGCCCTGCGCCGGCGCAGCAGCGGCCAGGTGACAGAGGAACCAAGCGCGGCGAAGCCCGCGATATTGGCCGGGTCCGTCAGCGCGGCGGCCGACGGCAGGATGGACAGGATGGACACGCGGGGCTCCAGGCAGGGCGGGGCCATCTTGGTTTCGGGTCCCGATCGGGGGAGGGAGATAGCGGCAAAGCGCGGCGGCGATGCGGCAATATCCCCGCGCCTTGCGCATGGGGCCTTGCGTCCGCCGCGTAGCGTGGCGGACACGGTGATGCGCCGGAACCACAGGGTTCGAGGATTCCGGTCCCGCGCTTCGCTTCGCTCTTTCCCGCCGCGACTCGCCGTCGCTAACTTCCGCGAGACAGCCGCGACAGCGCCGCGGCTTCGCGGGGCTGCCCGAGGATCGGGGGATTCACCGGCGTGACCGTAGCGATTCAGGGGATGAGAGCATGAACCACGTCATCGACTTCGGCGCGAGCCGCGGCCTGCGCCCCGCCCTGAACGTATCGGCCGGACCGCCACAGGACCCGATCGAGGCCGCGACGCGCGCCATCGAACAGGTGCTGGCGGCCGCGCATGAAGCGGGACAGCAGGAAGCCGTGCGCCTGCTGCACGCCGTCACAGCGCTGCTGGCGGCCACACCGCGCGCCTGAAACCGTCGTCAGACATCAGGCGCAAACAAAAAGGGCGCCAGGAGAACCCCGGCGCCCCTAAATGCCGATCCGTTGCGGATCAGGCCGACTGGCCGGAGGTGTAGCCGCCCTTGCCGAGCAGGTCGGCGACGACGTCCCAATTCACCAGCTTGTCGAGGAAATTGGCGAGGTAGTTCGGGCGGACATTGCGGAAATCCAGATAGTAGGCGTGTTCCCACACATCCACGCCCAGGATCGGCTTGCCTTCGCCGGTGCTCAGCGGATTGGCGCCGTTCGGCGTCTTCGTCACCTTCAGCTTGCCGTCGGCGCCGACCACCAGCCACGCCCAGCCCGAGCCGAACTGCGTCGCACCGGCCGCCTTGAAGTCGTCCTTGAACTTGGCGAGGCCGCCGAGGTCCGAATCGATCTTCGCCGCGAGCGCGGCGGGGACGCTTTCGCCATGCGAACCGCCCGGCGCCATCACCTGCCAGAACAGGCAATGATTGTAGTGCTGCCCGGCCTGGTTCAGCACCGGCAGGCCATCGGCGCCGGCCTTGCCGGCCTCGGCCACGATCGTCTCCAGCGACTTGCCGGCGAGACCCTTGCTCTCGACGAAGCCGTTCAGCGCGGTGACGTAGGCGTTGTGATGCTTGCCGTGATGGAGTTCGAGCGTCTCCTGGCACATGCCGTTGGCGGCAAGCGCGCCGGTCGCATAGGGCAGGGGGGGAAGGCTGAAGGCCATTGGAGGTGTCTCCCGATCGTCGGTCGAAGCGCGGGCCGCGCCTCCTGGTCGAGGTAGGCGGGGGTGCAACGCGCGTCAACCGCGCGGGGTTTCCCCGATCGGCCGGCGCGCGCATATCGGCGGCGTGACCCTGACCCCCATCGGCGCCTTCGCGCGTGCCCACGACCCGGACCGCTTCCTCTGCGCGCTGTTCGCGCCCGCGGACCGTCGGGATGCGGTCTTCGCCCTGATCGCCTTCAACCACGAACTCGCCCGCGCGCGGGAAGCGGCGACCAACCCGATGGCCGCGCTGATCCGCCTGCAATGGTGGCGCGACGCGGTCGAGGAAGCCCGCGCCGGAATGCCGCCCCGCCGGCATGAGGTCGCCGGCCCGGTGCAGGTCGCGATCGGCGCCGGCGCGCTCGACCCCGATGCCCTGATCGACCTGATCGATGCGCGGGAGGTCGAGACGGAGGAGGACGCGATCGCCACCGAACAGTCATTCGTGACGTGGCTGCGCGGCACCGCCGGCGGCTGGTCGGCGGTGGCCGGGCGTGTGCTTGGCGCCGATGCGACCGCGTCGGAGGTATTGCGCGCACTGGGCGCGGGCTATGGCTTGGCGGGGGTGTTGCGGTCGGTGCCCGCCCATGCGGCCCAGGGGCGCTGCCTGCTGCCGCGTGATCGGCTGGCGGCGGTGGGCCTTTCGGCCGAGGCGGTGATCGCCAACCCCCAGGCCGCGACGGAATTGATGCGGGAGATGGCCGCCGACGGGCTGGCGGCGCTGGCCGCCGCGCGGCGCGACGTGCCGCCCGCCACGATCGCCGCGGCCTTG
>JALHQB010000108.1 GCA_022842185.1 Acetobacteraceae bacterium | reverse complement strand
CCACTCCTCGTCCCGCAGCCCATAGCGTCGCATCCGTCAGCTCCCACCATGCTGACCCGCTATGAATCACATCTGCGACCCGTGCCGGAATCCCCAAAATGACGACACACCCTAAGGCCCTTTGGTGGGCTTGGCGGCACTGCCGCCAAGGCGAGGAGAGGGCGAAGCCCTTCTCCAATCCCCCG
Organism: Acetobacteraceae bacterium; assembly: GCA_022842185.1. GTDB lineage: Bacteria > Pseudomonadota > Alphaproteobacteria > Acetobacterales > Acetobacteraceae > Neoroseomonas. Next base: position 10,347 of record JALHQB010000108.1, on the reverse strand, counting down.
CCACGCATTTTACGCAGCAATGGGCCAGAGCCTCCCCATTCCCGTGCTATAGCGCCCCCATGCTACGCTTGACCGAACTGAAACTGCCGCTGGACCATCCGCCCGAAGCGATCGAGGCGGCCGTTCGCGCCCGCCTGAACCTGCATGGCGACGAATTGCGCGCCGCGCATGTCGCCCGCCGTGCCTGGGATGCGCGCAAGCGGTCGGACATCGTCCTGGTCTATTCCGTGGACATCGAGGTCGCCGACGAAGCCGCCCTGCTGCGCCGCGCCGCGGCGGACCGAACACTGTCCCCCACGCCCGACACGCGGTACCGCCATGTCGTCCACGCGCCGGCGGCGTCATGGAAGCGCCCCGTCGTCATCGGCACCGGCCCCTGTGGCATCTTCGCCGCCCTCATACTGGCCGAGATGGGCTTTCGCCCGATCATCCTCGACCGCGGCAAGGTGGTGCGGGAACGCACCAAGGACACCTGGGGCCTGTGGCGCCGCAAGGTCCTGGTGCCGGAGAGCAACGTGCAGTTCGGCGAGGGCGGCGCGGGCACCTTCTCCGACGGCAAGCTGTATTCCGGCATCAAGGCGCCGGAGGCGGTCTCGCGCAAGGTGCTGACCGAATTCGTCGCCGCCGGCGCGCCCGAGGAGATCCTGACCGTCGCCAAGCCCCATATCGGCACGTTCCGCCTGGTGACGATGGTCGAATCCCTGCGCGCGAAGATCGAGGCGCTGGGCGGCGAATACCGCTTCGGCACGCGCGTGACGGATGTGGTGATCGACCGCGGCGCAATGCGCGGCGTCGTCACCGAAGCGGGCGAGACGATCGAGACCGACCACGTCGTCCTCGCCATCGGCCATTCGGCGCGGGACACTTTCCAGATGCTGTTCGACCGCGGCGTGTTCATCGAACCCAAGCCGTTTTCCATCGGCGTACGCATCGAACATCCGCAATCGATCATCGACCGCGCGCGCTTCGGCGATTTCGCGGGCAACCCGATCCTGGGTGCTGCGGACTACAAACTTGTGCATCACGCCAGGAACGGCCGATCGGTCTATTCATTCTGCATGTGCCCCGGCGGGACGGTCGTGGCCGCTGCATCCGAACCCGGCCGCGTCGTGACGAATGGCATGAGCCAGTATTCGCGCGCCGAGCGGAATGCCAATGCCGGCATCGTCATCGGCATCACGCCGGAACAGGATTACCCGGGCCACCCGCTCGCCGGTATCGACCTGCAACGGCATTGGGAGGAACAGGCCTTCATCGCCGGCGGCAGCGACTACAGCGCGCCAGCCCAGCGCGTGGGGGATTTCCTGGCGGGGCGGGCCTCGACGTCGCTTGGCGCGGTGGTGCCGTCCTACAAGCCGGGCGTGACGCCAACCGACCTGGCGCGCTGCCTGCCGGATTTCGTCACCGCCGCGATCCGCGAAGCGCTGCCCGCCTTCGGCCGCCAGATCCGCGGCTTCGACATGGAGGATGCGCTGATGACGGGGGTGGAGACGCGCACCTCCTCCCCCATCCGCATCCGCCGCGATGCGTCCTTCCGCAGCGTGAACACCATCGGTCTTTATCCGGCCGGCGAAGGCGCGGGCTATGCCGGGGGCATCTTCTCGGCGGGCGTGGACGGCATTCGCGTCGCGGAAGCGGTCGGGCGGGACATGGCCGGCGCCGGCGCGGCTGCCGCGTGATGAATTTCGATGTCGTCGTGCTCGGCGCCGGGGCGGCCGGGCTGTTCGCCGCCATGCGCGCGGGACAGCGCGGGCGGCGCGTGCTGCTGCTGGATCACGCGGATGAACCGGGCAAGAAGATCCTGATCTCTGGTGGCGGGCGCTGCAACTTCACCAATACGGGCTGCGTGCCGGACCGCTTCATCTCGGGCAACCGGCATTTCGCGCGCTCGGCGCTGGCACGTTATACGCAGCACGACTTCATCGCGCTGGTGGCCAAGCATCGCATCGCGTTCCACGAAAAGACTCTGGGGCAGTTGTTCTGCGACGGGTCGGCGTCGGCGCGGCAGATCGTGCAAATGCTGTTGGCGGAATGCGAAGCGGCGGGTGTCGATCTGCGTTTGCGCCATCGCGTCACCGACATCACGCGCGGCGACCATTTCACCGTCGCGACCGATCACGGCGCATTCACCGCGGCATCACTGGTGTTGGCCACCGGAGGGCTGTCCATCCCGAAGATGGGCGCGACAGGCTTCGCCCATGATGTGGCGCGGCGCTTCGGCCTGCCGATCGTGGCGCCACGCCCCGGGCTGGTGCCCCTGACCTTCGTCGGCGCGGCGCTGGACCTGATGCAGCCTCTGGCCGGCGTTGCCCTGCCGGTGATCGCGCAGGCCGGCCGCGCCGCCTTCCCCGAGGCGATGCTGTTCACCCATCGCGGGCTGTCCGGCCCGGCCGTGCTGCAGGCGTCATCCTACTGGCAGTCCGGCGCGCCGATGACCTTCGACCTTCTGCCCGGCCAGGACGCGACCGCGCTGCTGCTGGCCGCCAAACGCGCGCGCCCAAAGGCGGAACCGCGCACCATCCTGTCGGACCTGCTGCCGCAGCGCCTGGCGCAGGCCCTGGTGGCCGCACACCTGCCGCCGCGCATCATGGGAGAACTGGGGGATGCGCCGCTCAAGGCGCTCGGCGGGCTGCTGAAGGCGTGGCGCCTGGAACCCTCGGGCACCGAGGGCTATGCCAAGGCGGAAGTGACGCTGGGCGGCATCGACACCGCGGCGCTGTCGTCCAAAACCATGGCATCCCATGACGTTCCTGGACTTTTCGTGATCGGTGAGGCGGTGGACGTCACCGGCTGGCTCGGTGGCTACAATTTCCAGTGGGCGTGGTCGAGCGGCTGGGCGGCGGGCGAGGCCGCGTAGAGCGGTTTGCCCCATTGTTTGAGCGCGCATCGTCTCGCGCCTGGCTGCTTCCGACGTGGTGATCACGGCGCCGCCCGGTGGGGCGCATGGCCGCCGCCTCGAAACCGCCGCCTTCGGCCCCCATGTCTGTCCCATGCGCCCAATGATGATCCTCGCCGCACTGACGCTCGGCGCCTGTGCCACGCAGGCCGGCTTCGACACCCGCATGCAGGGGCTGGTCGGATTGCCGGTCGGCGAGATGGTCCAGCGCATTGGCGTCCCGGACAGCGACTTCACCACCCCCGAAGGGCGGCGTTTCCTGCAATATGAACGGCTTGGCAGTTCAACGCCGACGCCGGCGCCGACCATCGGCATCGGCCTGGGCGGCTTCGGCTGGCGCGGTGGTTGGGGTGGCGGCTTCGGCCTGGGCTATCCGGCCTATCTGCCGCCTCCACCCTGCCGCGTGACCTTCGAAATCCGCGACGACCGCGTGGCGTCCTTCACCCGCGCGGGCGGGGGGTGCGTCGCGACTGAACCGGAAAGCTGAGCCTTGCGCGGCGCGCGCCGATACGCGCCGGGCCGGTTTTTTGCGACCACCGTCACGCGCCTGACTGCAGGCGCGACCTGCTCTACCGCTGCACCACCGCCAGCGGAAACGACCTGAGATCCCGCTGCGCCGCACGGAACACCGCGTTCTGCTGGTGCCCCTTCTCGCGCGCCAACTGCGGCACGCGGCGCATCACCCACTCACCCAGGGCCAGCGCCGTCACCCGCCCTTCCGCATCCACCGCCGCGCGGCCGCGCAGCCCTTCCATCAGGGCATAGGCGAAGACACCGTTGCGGTCGTCGTAGGAATCCAGCGCTTCCTGCACCGAGGAAGAGGCCGCCAGCAGGAAGCGCCCGGTGTCGTTGCCGATCGCGGCCAACTGGTCGATGTCGATCTGACCGGCATAGCAGGTGTCGATCAGGATGAAGGCGTCCCTCGCCCGGATGCGCGCGAGTGCGGCGACCAGCGTGGTGTCGTCCAGCGCCTGCTGCCGCAGCACCGGGAAGCTGCTGGTGTCGCGCACATCCGATGGCAGGAACAGGAAGTGGTTGCCGGGCTGCGAGACGATGCCATGCCCCGCCAGATACAGGATGAAGGTGTCGGCGAGACCGGTATCGCGCGCGACGGCGGCCAGCGCTTCCAACACGCCCTGTCGATTGGCCTGCGCACTGGGCAGGAACCGCAGATCGACATCGCGGAACAGCCCGGCCCCCGCGGCACGCAACGCATCGCCCACCGACCGCGCATCGGGTTCGGCGAAGCGCAGGTTCAGGTCCGGCTGCGCGTATTCGTTCACGCCGATCGCCAGCACCACCAGCCGCCCCGCACCGGCGACCGGCTCGGGCTCGCCCGGCCGGCGCAGGGTCAGGGCCGGGCCTTCCGCGAACAGCGCGCCATCGCTCGCATACAGCCGTGTCGCGATGCGATTGCTGCCGGGGTCGAGCGGCACCTCGACGCTGGCATCCCCCGCCGAGGGTACGGCGCGCGCCGCGATGCGGTCATTCACCAGCACGTCGAGCGGCCCGAAGCCAAGCCCGCGATCCGTCGTGGTGAAGCCCATGCGCAGCGCGGTGGACCCTTCGGGGAGTGCGCGCGCATCCCACGCGATCGCATGGCATTCCGCGCCCACCACGGCGCACAGCGACGCCGGCGCGAGCGTCGGCAGGCGCCCGATCCGGTTGCGCACCTCACCCAGTTGGGCGAGGCGTTCCTGCGCCGGGGCGAAATCCCCCGCGATGCGCCCGCGCACGGCCCTGGGCGCGTACAGCGCGCGATAGGCCTGCTGGAAGGAGGCCCATTCCGGCGTCTGGTTTCGCCCGCCATTCAGATGCACGCCCACCAGTTCCTGCCCGCCATTGGCGGCGTGGTCGAACAGGCCCTCGGGCGTCCACATCACCCAGCGCAGCGTATCGGCGTTGACGAACAGGGCCGCCTGTTCGCGCAGCGCCCCGGCCTCAAAGCGATACCAGCGGATGGTGCCGTCCCCGAGCGCCGCGACGCCCATGTCGCCGGCCACCGTCAGGCCCCACACCGCGCCAGGTGTCGCGATGGAATCGATCAACCGGCCCTGCGCGTCGAACAGCCGCAGATGCGTATCGGTGCCGAGCAGGAACCCGTCCTCCCGCACCAGGATCGCCAGGGAGCGGGCGAATTCGCCCTCGCCGAGGCGCAGCGGGACGTTGTTCAGCCGCGGGCGGTTGGAATTGCGCCAGTCGAGCACGCGCAGGCGCGGCGTCTCGGTGCGCGCGGTGGCGAAACCGGCTTCCCCCGCCCAGGCGCTGAGATTGCCGGTCAGCGGGTCGAACACGACCGGGGTGCCGCCGGCCCGCAGGGAAAACTGCACCTGCGTCCCATCCGCCGACAATGCGAGCGTCACGCCGGTGTTGCGGAAATCCCCGCCGGTCGGCCGCGGCGCCACGGCCAGCGTGCCATCGGGCGCGATACGCCCCCAGCCAGGATCGGCGGCGGCATAGACGAGCCCGCCCTGGGGCAGCGGCACCATATGCGCTATGGCATCCCGCGACGCTGGGATATCGGTGGCAGCACCCAGCCCGAAATCCGCCCAGCGGCGGATCATGAATTCACGCCGCGCATCGGGCGGCGACACCAACGCGGGATCGAGCATGCCCGCCGGTGCCGGCTGCTGCTGCCGCACGATGACACCGCGCCCACCGCCCGGCGCCGATGATGAGGAGGACGGTCCTGCCGGACCTGGGGCGGTGGCCGGCGCTGCCGCCGGTGCCGGCGCCGCGCCCTGCGGCCCCGACGGCCGGTTGTGGCGCGCATACCCGCCGGCATATAGCTGCAGCCCGCCGCGCCCGTCATGCGCCCAGGCGACCGCGGGCAGTCCCTCCCCCGCAAGCCCGGCGGCATCGGGCACGAATACGGTACGCAGGTCGGTCGTCGCCAGAACCTCCACCCGCAGCCGATCCTCGAAGCCCAACACCAGCAGCGAACCTTCCGGCGAGAAGGCGATGCCATAGGGCCTCGCCCCCTGGACCGGCGTGCGCTGGGCGGTCCGCCGGCCATCGGCGGCATACAGCCGCACCGACCCATCCGCCGAACTGGCAGCCAGCCGGCCGGCCGCATCGAAGGCGACCATGCGGGTCGGACCGGTGAAGGAGGTGTCCTCGAACTGCAGGCGCCCGTTGCGCGCATCCCACACCTTGATGCCGGCGCGCCCGCCCAGCGCCGCCGCCAGCCGCGTGCCATCGGCCGAAAAGGCGAGGTGCTGCACCGGCGCCGCCAGGCCCGGCAGCCGCGCAAGCAGCCGGCCACTCGCCGCATCGAAGATGTAGAGCGCGAAGCTGCTGTCCCAGGATCGCGCGGTGAAGCCGGCGGCAGCGACGCGCGCGCCATCGGGCGTCAGCGCGACGGCGTAGAGCTCGCCTTCCGCCTCCGGCCCCATGGGCGGGCGGATCACCAGGCGCTGCGTGCCTTCGGGCATGTTCCACAGGCGCAGCGTCTTGTCGTCGGATACGGTGGCCAGCGTGCCGCCCGCGGCATCGATCGCGACGCGACCGACCGGGGCGATATGGGCGCCGGCTTCGATGCGCAGAAAGGGCTGCTGGGGGGGTTCGTTCGGGGCTTGCGCGTGGACGGATGCGCTGACGACGAGGACGGCGAGCACAGCAAGCAAGCGCTGGAGGGGCCTTGCCTCTCCAGACCACCCCACCAAAGTCCTAAAGGCCTTTGGAAACCAATACTTGGTGCCCGGCGCGGAGGGCAGTCCTGGTTTATTCGGCATGTCCGTCCCGCCTGACGCCAAAAACCCGCGGTCCAGGGGCCCGTCGCCCCCTGGCGGGGTGGTTCGGAGGGGCAGCGCCCCTCCGTCTTCAGAGCGCATTGCTTGAGCGAGCCTCACTACGCGTCTGACTGAATCCAGTCAGACGCGATCTGCTCTAGCTGCTCGCCAACTCAAACCCCTGGCCCTGGGCCAGCCGGTCCGCATTCGCCACGCTCTCGGAGAAATTGTCGCGCCGCGCGATGTTGGACGCCGCCAGCTGGCGGAACTGCCCATCCTCGCCACGGCCACCCACGCTCGCCTCCGGCGTGCCAAGGCCACGCACGCCCACCGCGCTGGCGGGCACATAGCCGACGACGCCAGAGGACGTCTCGACGCGGGCGAAATTACCCTGCGCCGGGCTGACCGTCACGGATTCACTCCGGTTCAACTGGCCGACCTCGGCCGCACCGGCATCAGGGCGGATGCGGATCGGCGCGGATACGCGCGCCGTGGTGGGCCGGGCGGTGACGGCGCGGCGCGCCTGCACCGTGCCCTTCACACCGGGGGAGATGGTCTCGATCGCACTGTCGAACTCGGCGCCGCGGGTGCCGATCTTCTGGTTGATGGCCTGCGCGAGGGCCACGTCACGGCGCATCAGATCGCGCTGATAGGTCATCAGCGCCATGCCCTGGTCGCGGTTCATCCGGCCGGCCCGAACATTGGCCCGAATCGCGCTCGCGGCATTCACGCGGCAATCGACCAGCTGGTCGAAGGCGACCTGCGTGGCGGCCAATTGCCGGTTCTCATTGGCGAGGTCCCCGCCCACCGCCTGCACCAGCGCGCCCTGGTTCTGAGCCTGGCGCTGCCGGGCCTGGATGTAGCCCGCCGTGCCGCCGATCACCCCGCCGGCCAAGGCGCCGATCGCCGCACCCGCCAGGATGTCGCTGCCACGCCGGCCGGTTGCCGCCGCCAGGATGCCGCCCGCGATCGCCCCCGTTCCGGCGCCGATCGCGGCACCGCGCAGGATGTCCTCGCCATAGAAATCACCGGTCGAATCCAGTTGCACGACATAGGCGCGGCAGGCATCGCGCCCGTCATCGGCCCCGATCCTGCCAAGCTGGGTCGATACGCAGCCCGCCAACATGGCGGCCGACATCAGACTCGCCACGGGCCGACGGATGGACGCGCGCATCAAAAATACTCCCGCATCAGGAACTTCGAGACAATCGTATCAGGACGTTACGCTCATCGCCAGAGCGCTGCCTGTTCAAAACGTGTGCGGGATCACGCGCCCCAACGTGGCGCTGGGCAAGGGGCGTTCCTCTCCCTAACCTTCGCTTCATCAGGGCCGCCGCGCCATCGTGGCACGGGGTGGCCGGCTTCGAAGGGAACGAGAAAATGCTCACGACACGCAGGCTTGTGCTCGGCGCGGGCCTCGGCACGCTGGCCACCGGCGGAGATGCCTTCGCACAGGCCGCATCGGGGCCGGTTCGCATCGCGACCGCGGGTCCGATGACCGGGCAGAACGCATCCTTCGGGACGCAGATGCGCGAAGGCGCGACCCAGGCGGTCACCGACCTCAATGCGGCGGGCGGCGTGCTCGGCCGCCAGCTTGCGCTGGAAGTCGGGGACGATGCCTGCGACCCGCGCCAGGCGGTATCGGTGGCGAACCAGCTCGCCTCGCGACGGGTGCAGTTCGTCGCCGGGCATTTCTGCTCCGGGTCGTCGATCCCCGCGCGCGACGTCTATGCCGAGGAAGGCGTGCTGCAGATGTCGCCGGCCTCGACCAATCCGCGCCTGACGGACGAAGGCAAGTGGAACACCTTCCGCGTCTGCGGGCGTGACGACCAGCAGGGCATGGTGGCCGGCGCCCATATCCTGGCGAACATGCGCAGTCGCAAGGTCGCGATCCTTCACGACAATTCCGCCTACGGCAAAGGCCTGGCGGATGAGACGAAGAAGGCGATGAATGCCGGTGGCATGCAGGAGACGATGTACGCCGCCTATACACCCGGCGAACGCGACTACAGCGCCATCGTGTCGCGCATGAAGGCGGCGGGGGTCGATGTCATCTACCTGGGCGGGTATCATACCGAAGGCGGGCTGATCATCCGCCAGGCCAAGGAACAGGGGATGAACGCCACCCTGATCGGCGGCGACGCGCTGGTGACGAACGAGTTCTGGCAGATCAGCGGCGCGGCCGGCGAAGGCACGCTGATGACGTTCAGCTCCGACCCGCGCAAGCGCCCGACCGCGGCCGAGGTCGTCGCGCGCTTCCGCGCCCGCAATGTCGATCCGGAAGGGTATGTTCTGTACACCTATGCCGCGATCCAGATCTTCGCGGCGGCGGCGGCCAAGGCGAACACGACCGATCCGCGGCGCCTCGCGGCGGTGCTGAAGGCGGATGGGCCGTGGCAGACGGTGCTGGGGCCGATCAGCTTCGACGCCAAGGGCGACATCACCACGCCGGACTACGTCTTCTATGTCTGGCGCAACGGCGCCTATGCCGAGATTTCGTAGCGAATGACGGGCCTGCGCTTCGGCGCGGGCCTGCGCGCGGCCGCATCGCCGCACAACAAAATCATGCGACTCGATGGAAATGCTTGATCCCACCCTCGGCGCGGGTGCAGCATTCCGCGCATCAACAACCGAAAGGAGGTGATCCGGTGTCTCATCGCATTACTCGGACCGTCGTGCTCGTGTCCCGGATCACTGCTGGTCGCTGACCTGCAGGTCACCAGGGTTTCGCGGGCCGCAGCCGGCCACGCGATGTGAAGGCTCCGGCGGGACACCGCCGGGGCCTTCTGCGTCTTTGGGACCCGCCGATGCGCTCACCGCCGGACCCAGGACACCGTCAGCGCATCCCGGAAGGCGAAGCGTTCGAGGTGACGGCCCACCACGCCTTCCAGTTTTCCCAGCGCTTCCTCGTCCGCCGCGGCGGCCCGGATGACCAGCGTGTCCGGCACCAAGGCCGCATCAAGCGTGCAGACGCCCATGGCGAATTCGATACGGCCTTCGGCCTCACCCAGTTCCACCGGCAGCTTGTGCTGGAAGTGCTTGCACAGCTGCGTCAGGTAGCGGCGTGCGACGGTGGTGGGGACCCGCGCCTCCGACGACAGGCCCAGCGTCTCGGTTTCCATCAGCTGCGCTCCACGGCGGTGGCGGCGGCGTCGATTGCCGCGGCGACGGCATCGGCCTGGTCGGTGCTGAGCGGGCCGCGCGCCAGGGGCCGAGGCCGAGGAAACGCGTGAACGAGGTAAGCGTCCTCCCTCGACTGCCTTGCGGCGCGTGGTGCTGGTCGGCTGACCTGCGCGGCTGCTGGGCGGCGCGGATGTCGGTTGTCGCCCTTACGCGTAGGGGTATGGGCATTGCCGGACGGTCAGCGGGGCGAGGTGATCAGCGTGGTGCAGCGGCGACGCCGCTGGACGACGGAGCAGAAGCTGGCGCTGGTCGAGGAGGCGATGCGGCCCGGCTCGTCGGTGGCGGGCGTCGCCGACCGCCACGGCATGAGCCGCAGCGTGCTGTTCGAGTGGCGGCGTCAGGCCCGCGAGGGGACGATGCCGGGCCTCGTGCGGATGGAGTCGGAGGTCCCGCCCACTCTGGTGCCGGTTCGCGTCGTCTAGAGCGTTTTCACCCAGACTGTCCGTATCCTTGATGGGAGAGATAGTGGGAGCATTCGGTGGGTGAGCAGCCATCGATGATGGTAGCGATGGCCTGCCAGAGAGCCTCGCGGGTTCG
>JALHQB010000107.1 GCA_022842185.1 Acetobacteraceae bacterium | reverse complement strand
GCCGGCGACCGCATCCTGTTCGGCAAGTGGTCCGGCACCGAAGTGAAGCTCGATGGCGAGGAGCTCCTGATCATGAAGGAGTCCGACATCATGGGCATTCTCGAAGGTGTGGCCGCCGCGAAGAAGGCCGCCTGAGGCGCCGCTTCGCGACCATCCGACGCAACACAGAATTCAAGGGTAAAGACACATGGCTGCTAAGGACGTGAAGTTCGGCGCTTCGGCGCGCGAACGTATGATCCGGGGCGTGGACATCCTGGCCGACGCCGTGAAGGTGACGCTGGGCCCGAAGGGCCGCAACGTCGTGCTCGATAAGTCCTTCGGTGCCCCGCGCATCACGAAGGACGGCGTGACCGTCGCCAAGGAAATCGAGCTGCACGACAAGTTCGAGAACATGGGCGCGCAGATGGTGCGCGAAGTGGCCTCGAAGACCAACGACACCGCCGGTGACGGCACCACCACCGCGACCGTGCTGGCCCAGGCCATCATCCGCGAAGGTGCCAAGGCCGTGGCCGCGGGCATGAACCCGATGGACCTCAAGCGCGGCATCGACAAGGCCGTGGCCGAGGTCGTGAAGGACCTCGAAGCCAAGACCAAGAAGATCACGTCCTCCGCCGAAGTGGCGCAGGTCGGCTCGATCTCCGCCAATGGCGAGACCGAGATCGGCGAGATGATCGCCAAGGCGATGGAGAAGGTTGGCAACGAGGGTGTCATCACCGTCGAGGAAGCCAAGTCGATCCAGACCGAGCTCGACGTCGTCGAGGGCATGCAGTTCGATCGCGGCTACGTCTCCCCGTATTTCATCACGAATGCGGAGAAGATGATTGCCGAGATGGAAAACCCCTACATCCTGATCTTCGAGAAGAAGCTGTCGCAGCTGCAGCCGATGCTGCCGCTCCTCGAAGCCGTGGTGCAGTCGGGCCGTCCGCTGGTGATCGTCGCCGAGGACATTGAAGGCGAGGCGCTGGCCACCCTGGTGGTCAACAAGCTGCGTGGCGGCCTGAAGATCGCCGCCGTCAAGGCGCCGGGCTTCGGCGATCGCCGCAAGGCGATGCTGGAAGACATCGCCATCCTGACCGGCGGTGAAGTGATCTCCGAAGACCTGGGCATCAAGCTCGAGTCCGTGACCCTCGCCATGCTCGGCAAGGCGAAGCTCGTGAAGATCGAGAAGGAGAACACCACGATCGTCGACGGTGCCGGCGAGAAGTCCGCCATCACCGGCCGCTGCGAGCAGATCAAGGCGCAGATCGAGGAGACCACCTCGGACTACGACCGTGAGAAGCTGCAGGAGCGTCTCGCGAAGCTGGCCGGTGGCGTCGCCGTCATCCGCGTCGGCGGCTCCACGGAAGTGGAAGTCAAGGAGCGCAAGGACCGCGTCGACGACGCGCTGCATGCGACCCGCGCGGCGGTCGAGGAAGGCATCGTCCCGGGTGGCGGCGTGGCGCTGCTGCGCGCTTCGACGAAGCTCGCCGGCCTGAAGGGCGCCAATGCGGACCAGCAGGTCGGCATCGAGATCGTTCGTCGTGCGATCCAGGCGCCGATCCGCCAGATCGCCGAGAACGCCGGCAAGGACGGCGCCGTGGTCGCCGGTGAGGTGCTGCGCACCGACACCTACGAATACGGCTACGACGCGCAGTCGGACGAGTACAAGAACCTGGTGGAAGCCGGCATCATCGACCCGACCAAGGTCGTGCGCACGGCGCTGCAGGATGCGGCCTCGGTCTCCTCGCTGCTGATCACCACCGAAGCGATGGTCGCCGAGCGTCCGTCCAAGCCGTCGGCCCCGGCCGGCGGTGGCGGCGACATGGGCGGCATGGGCGGCATGGACTTCTGATTGGTCGGGGCGGTCCTTCGGGACCGCCCCTTCCATTTGCCTTGCCCCAGACTTCGGCGCGGCCTTCCGGCCGCCCGGCTTCCGCGCCCTGGACCGCCGCGCTTGCGGCACATCCTGGCCTTGGCGCGGCAGCACTTTGCGTTCGCGGATCGAGGCCCGGCCTCGATCCGTTTTTTTGTGCCTGCTGTGATGGCAGGCCGGATGAACAACGATCCCTATGGCGTGCCGCGGCGAAGGTGCTAAGGACCGGCCCGACTTGGAGGAACCGTCCGAATGAACCGCCGCAGCCTGCTCCTGACCCCGGCCTTGTTCGCGCCGTCGCTCGCACTGGCGCAGGGCGCCGCCTGGCGGCCCAGCCGCCCCATGGTCATGATCGTCCCCTACGCGGCCGGCGGCGGCACCGACATCGTCGGGCGCGAATTCGCGCAGATGCTCTCGCAGAAGATCGGCCAGCCGGTGGTGATCGAGAATCGCGGCGGCGCCGGCGGTTCGATCGGCACGCTCCAGGCGGTGCGTGCGCGGGCGGACGGCAACACCTTCCTCTATGCCGTGTCGTCCAACATCGTCATCAACCCCCATGTCTATCGGACCGCCGAAAGGGACGACCCCGCGCGCGTCCTGGTGCCCGCCGGGATCGTCGCGAACTACCAATATATCCTGGTCGGCAATCCCCGTTTCCCGGCATCGAACCTCGCCGAGCTGATCGCGCTGGCCAAGGCGCAGCCTGGCGTCATCACCTTCAGCCATTCGGGCAATGGCGGGAACAACCACCTGGCGGGCAAGCTGCTGGCGCGCATGGCCGGCATAGAGCTGAGCGACGTCGCCTATCGCGGCACCGGCCCAGCGCTGATGGATGCGGTGAACGGCACGGTGCAGTTCAACATCTCCTCCCCGCCGCCGGCGATCCCGCTGGTGCGCGAAGGGCAGCTGCGCCCCATCGCGGTGACCGGCGCGCAGCGTTCGCCGACCTTCCCCGATGTCCCGACCGTCGCCGAACAGGGCCTCGCCGGCTACAACGTGACCGGCTGGCATGGTGTGTTCTACCCGCCGGGCACGCCCGCCGAACCGGTCGCCGCGCTGCGTGCGGCGGTGGCCGAGATCGCCGCCATGCCGGCCTTCCATGAAAAGCTCGGCCGGGACGGCCTGGAACCCCTGACCGCGCCGGTCAGCTCCGAAGCCTTCGCGACGCAGGTGCGCGACGAACATGCGTTCTGGGCCCGGACGATCCCGGAACTCGGCATCCGCGTGGACTGACGCCCAGATCGCGCAGGCGGCACCACTGGCCGCCACATGGCGGGATTGTCACCTTCATTGACGCGGCCGCCGCGATCTGCGCGTGATTTCGTTCCAATCGCGTCTGTCTCGCCTTGCCGTGCCTCCGGATACCCGGGCGCCTTCAAGCCGAACCCGGGCCCGGCTGGACAATCCCCGCGGCGAACAGCGCAACGGGGCGAGGCAAGGAGACAGCACGCATGGCGACCGGCACCGTGAAATGGTTCAACGCAACGAAGGGCTTCGGCTTCATCGTCCCACAGGATGGCGGCAAGGACGTCTTCGTCCACATCACCGCCGTCCAGAAGGCCGGGCTGACCGGGCTGGATGAAAACCAGAAGGTCAGCTTCGACGTCGAGAACGAGCGCGGCAAGGCCGCCGCCGTCAACCTCAAGCCGCTGTGACGCGCCGCGCCGCTTCCTGATGTTCACTCTCGGCGAACTTGAGGAGGCGGCGCGCCTCATTCACCTGACCTTCGCACCCACGCCGCATTATGCGTGGCCGCTGTTGTCGGCCCGTTGCGGCGTGGATGTGCACGTCAAGCATGAGAACCACACGCCCACCGGCGCCTTCAAGGTGCGCGGTGGGCTGGTCTATATGGACCGGCTGAAGCGGGAACGCCCCGACGTCCGCGGCGTGGTGAGTGCGACGCGCGGCAATCATGGGCAGTCGCTGGCCTATGCCGGGCAGCGCCATGGCGTGCCGGTCACCATCCTCGTCCCCCACGGCAACAGCGCGGAGAAGAACGCCGCGATGCGGGCCTTCGGCGCCCGGCTGATCGAACATGGCGAGGATTTTGATGCCGCGCGGGTCGAAGCCATGCGGCTCGCCGAGGTCGAGGGGCTGGAATTCGCGCCATCCTTCGCGCCCGACCTGGTGAAGGGTGTGGCGACCTATGCGCTGGAATTCTTCCGCGCTGCGCCGCCGCTCGATGCGCTGTATGTGCCGATCGGGATGGGGTCGGGGATCTGCGGCTGCATCCTGGCGCGCGACCTTCTCGGGCTGGATACGCAGGTCATCGGCGTGCAATCGACCGGCGCGCCGTCCTATGCCCTGTCCTTCGCCGCCGGGCGGGTGGTGACGACACCCCGGGCCGAGACGCTGGCGGACGGCATGGCGACGCGCGTGCCCGATGCCGGCGCACTGGCGATCATCCGCGCCGGGGCCGCCCGTATCGTGAGGGTGACGGATGATGAGGTCGCCGCGGCGATCCGCGCCTATTGGCAGGACACCCACAATCTGGCCGAGGGCGCGGGCGCCGCACCCCTGGCCGCGCTGATGCAGGAACGCGACGCGATGCGCGGCAAGCGCGTCGGCTTGGTGCTGTGTGGCGGGAATATCGACCTCGGCCTGTTCCGCGATTGGGTGCTGGCGGCGGCCTGACTTCCCTTGCCACCTTCGCCCGATAGACTGCGGCGAACGCCATCGGTGGCGACAAGGACGCTCTCATGCAGACATGGCATCTGACGAATGTGCGCCCGCTTGGCGGCGCGGCGGTGACGGTGACCATCCAGGGTGGCCGCATCGCCGCGATGTCAGCCGCCGCGCCGCCGGCCGGCGCTGTGGTTGAGGACGGTGCCGGCCTGCTCCTGCTCCCGGCCTTCATCGAAGGCCACACGCATCTCGACAAGACGACCTTCCATGAAGCGGACTGGTTGGTGAACACCGTCGGGCCGCGCATCATCGACAAGATCGACCATGAACGCGAATGGCGCGCCCGCACCGGGCATGACGCTTATGCCGCGTCGCTCGCGATGGCGCGGGCCTTCCTCGCCGCCGGCACCACGCGCATCCGCAGCCATGTCGATGTGGATACGCTGGCCGGCACCGCCCATGTCGAACGCGTGCTGCAAACCCGCGCGGCGATGGCGGGCTTGCAGGAGATTCAGATCGTCGCCTTTCCGCAATCGGGCATCCTCGGCCGGCAGGGAACCGAAGCCGCGCTCGATGCCGCGCTGTCGCTGGGTGCGGACATCGTCGGTGGCCTCGACCCCTGTGCGATCGAACGCGACCCGGTCAAGCATCTCAACATCGTCTTCGACCTGGCCGACAGGCACGCCAAGCCGGTGGATATCCATCTGCACGAGCAAGGCTCGATGGGTGCCTTCTCGCTCGAACTGATCCTCGAGCGTACCCGCGCGCTCGGCATGGAGGGCAAGGTCGTGGTCAGCCACGCCTTCTGCCTCGGCGACATTCCCGAAGGCGAACGCGATGCGCTGCTGGGACAGATGGCGGAATTGCGGGTGGCGATCGCGACGACGGCGCCGGCCTCCCGCCCCGTGCCGCTGGTCGCCCCGTGCCGCGCCGCGGGAGTGACGATCTTCGCGGGCAATGACGGCATCCGCGACACCTGGACGCCCTACGGCTCGCCGGACATGCTCGAACGCGCGATGCTGGTCGGGTTGCGCAACAATTTCCGCCGCGACGATGACATCGCGCTCGCCTTCGACTGCATCAGCGGCGCGGCGGCGTCAGGCTGCGGCTTCGGCGATTATGGGCTGGCGGCGGGCGCGCGCGCGGACCTCGTGCTGGTCGATGCGCGCACCTTGGCGGAAGCCGTGGTCGCGAGGCCGGCGCGCAGGCTGGTCGTCGCGGGCGGGCGGGTGGTGGCGCGGGATGGGGCGCTGGTGGTGTGAAGACCGGAGGGGCTTTGCCCCTCCGAACCACCCCACCAAAGGCTTAAGGCCTTTGGAAACCGATACTTGGTGCCGGGCGCGACTGCCGGAATTCTGGCGCCAAATGCTCCAAGCCCTTGTCTGAGCGAGCATCTTCGCGCGCCTGACGGAGTCCAGTCAGGCGCGATCTGCTCTACGCCTCTGGTGGGTGAGGTCCGGAGCGGGCAAAGCCCTCTCTGTTTCCCTTACGCCGCGGTATCCGCCGGCAGATACGCCAGCCGCGTCACCCGATCCATGTTCAGCCCTTCGATCCGCAGCAGGCGCGTCGGCCCGTCGCGGCGCGGCGAATGCAGGATGCCGGGTTCATACAGATACGCATCGCCCGGCTTCATGGCGTAGTCCTTGATCCGCTTGGCCTTGCCGGGCGTCGCTTCGGTCGGGCGGGCCAGGCATTCCCAATCGGTCATGATGGTCTCGCCTTCCGCCTGGCCGTAGATCGCCCAGGACGGGCCGTGGTCATGCGGGCCGGAGGTCTTGGCATCCGAATAGGCATGGGCCAGCACGGTGAAGCCGAGCTCCGGGTCCTCGTACAGGACCTGACGTTCCGGGGTCTTGTCGTTGATGTGGGCGGCGACGAACTCCGGGTCCTTTAGTGCTTCGCGCACCAGGTCGCAGACCATGATGCGGCCTTCCAGACCGGGATGGCTCTTGAGCGCGTCGCGCGCGGTGGCCACGAATGTGTCGAGTGTCATGGGCATGGAAATTCTCCTCCCGCGGGGAACAGGAGCCGAAGATGCTCCCACCAGCGCCCGGACGGAAGGGGTCATGGCTCGGCGAGGAAATTCCGCGTCTCCGCCACCGCCTGCGCCAGCCCCAGCCGGCGGATCAGCACCCCAGGCGGCAGGCCGTGCAGCAGCCGTGATGGCGCGGACCGGTCCAGCAGCACGAACACGCCCTTGTCATCGGCGCGCCGGATCAGGCGGCCGAAGGCCTGGCGCAGCCGATGGCGCGCGACGCGGTCGTCGTAGTCCTTGGGCCGCCCACCGGACAGATGCACCCGGCGTTCGCGATGCAGGATAGTCGGGCGCGGCCAGGGCACGCGGTCGAACACCAGCAGCCGCAACGCGCGGCCGGGCACATCCACACCGTCGCGCATCGCATCGGTGCCGAGCAGGCAGGCATGTTCCTCGGCGCGGAACACATCGACCAGGGTGGCGTTGTCCATCGCATCGATGTGCTGGGCATAGAGCGGGATGCCGGCCTGTTCGAGCGGCCCGGCGATGCGCGCCTGCACGTCCCGCAGTCGCCGGATCGCGGTGAACAGCCCGAGGCCACCCCCGCCCGCCGCCAGGAACAGCGCCTGGAAGGCGGCCGCGACCTGGCCGGCATTCTCCTTCGCGACATCGGTGACCACCAGGCAACGGGTGCGCGACGCGTAGTCGAAGGGCGAGGCCATGGCGGCGCGGATCGCGGGGATGGGCAGGTGCGAGGCGCCGGTGCGCGCTTCCGCGTCGCGCCAGACCGCCTCGGGGTCGTCATCCTCGCCTTCGTCGCGCAGCGTCGCGGAGGTGATCAGCACCCCATGCGAAGGCGCCGCAACGGCGCGGGCGAAGGGTTCCGTGGGGTCGAGGTGATGGCGATGCATCCCCGCATCGGTGTCCGTACCGCCGCGCCGCTCCAGGCTGAGCCAGTCGACGAAATCCGGCCTTTCGCCCGGCTGCGGGGCATCGGCCTGGATGGTGGCGAGCATCCCCGTCCAGGCCCGCAGCGGCCGCAGCGCGCGGTTCTCGAGCGCGCGGCAGGCGGCCTCGATGCGGATTCGGTCGCCGACTTCCAGCTCCTCCGCCTCATCCTCCAGCCGCGCCGCGAGGCGGTCGCGCAGCACGACCAGGGGTTCCTCGATGCGCTTGAGCGCGCGGGCCAGGCCCTCGGCGGCGGCGGGCAGGGTTTCGGTCACGGGGAACAGGTCGCATTCGGAATCGTATAGCCCCGCGTCCCGCGCTTCGTCGGTGCGGGCCAGAACCTGCTCGCGCGCGGCGCGCAGGAAGACTTCGCCGGCATTGGGCGTCTCGTCCGGCCGGGCGGTGCCGTCGCCGGGCATGCGCGCGGGCCAGCCGGGCAGGGGAAGGGCACGGGATGCCAGCAATGCGGCTTCCAACTGCGCGCCCAGTTCCGGCTTCTCGCCGATCAGTTCCTCGAGCCGCCGCCGCAGGCCGCGTGCGCGGGACCGCCCGCCCTCGGCCCCCAGCAGCCAGCGGCGGAGTTCGGACATCTCCGCCCCGGTCAGGTCGGCGGAAAACGCGGAATCGGCGGCGTCGAACAGATGATGGCCTTCATCGAACACCAGGCGCAGCGGCAGCCCGTCCTCACCGCCGCCAAGTGCTGCCTGGATCATCACCAGCGCATGGTTGGCGACGACGATCTGGGCCGTCTTGGCCCGGCGGATGGAATGTTCGACGAAGCAGGTCTTGTAGTGCGGGCAGGCGGAATGGATGCATTCACCGCGCCGGTCGGCCAGCGGCAGCACCGCGCCGGGCCCGAACAATTCGGTCAGCCAGCCGGGCAGGTCGCCGCCCAGCAGATCCCCATCCCGCGTCGCCAGCGCCCAGCGCGCCACCAGCCCAAGTGCCACGGCCCAGTATGGGGGCGGGCCGCCGGAGGTCTGGTCATCGAGGTTCAGCAGGCACAGGTAGTTCTCCCGCCCCTTGCGCAGCACCACGCGGCGGCGGCGGTCCTCCGGGTCGGGGTACAGCCGCGCGGTTTCCTGGTCGATCTGGCGCTGGAGGTTGCGGGTGAAGGTGCTGATCCAGACCGGCGCGCCGTTCTTCTCCGCCCACAGGCTGGCCGGCGCGATGTAGCCCAGCGTCTTGCCGGTGCCGGTGCCCGCTTCGGCCAGGACCACCGCCGGCGCGCAGGGGTGTTCCCGCGGAACGAAGGCGCCGGCGGCGGCCGAGGCGTAATCGGCCTGCTGCGGCCGCTGTTCAGCGCCGGCGCCAAGAATATCCGCCAGCCGCCGGCGTGCCTCGGCCGGTTCCACCCCGAAGGATGCGGCGGGCGGGGCAGGGGCGGTGTCCTCCCATTCCGGCAGGCGGCGCCAGACCTTGTAGGCGTTGGGCATCGGCTTGGCCGTGGGGTCGCCGAGCGCCGCCAGCACGGATGGTGCCCAGGCCCAGCCGGCTTCGCCCATGCGCGCCGCGAGGCCGGCGGCGTCGCGATTGATCTGCGCCTCCCGCGTATCGGCCAGGTGCCGCAGCAGGTCGGTGGCGATGCGCGTCAACAGGGCGGCGGCGGCCTCGTCATCGGCGGGCTGCGGCAGGTCCATCGCCAGCGCCAGGCCGCGCGGGGTGGGCGCGCAGGGTTGCGCCGGGCGGCAGAAGGCGAACAATTCCAGCAGGTCGTGCGCCGGTTCGATGGACGCGATGCCCAGGCGGCGCGCGGTGGCGGGCGCATGCACCAGCAGCGGCGCGGTGTCCCGCAGGCGCGGCGCGGCGGCCTGCGCGGTCAAGGTCTCGACCTCGCCGTCGGGGGTGATCAGCACGGCCCGCCCGAAGCCCGCGACGAGGGAAGGCACGTCGGGCAGCAGGAGTCGCGGTGCGGTAGCCATGGTGCAGGGTAGCAGGCGGGGGCCGTGGTGCTTAGCCCGTGCTTGTGCTCAGCACGGCATCGATCGCCGCGACGATCCGGCTGCTGTCGGCATCATCGGCAAGCGTTGCCACACCAGGCCCCAGCAGATCGCGCGGCACGGTCTGCAATTGCAGCGGATCGAGGATCACCCGCTGCCCATCGACAATGAAGCGCGGCGCCAGGTCCGGGTATCGGCCGGATTCAAGCGGCGTCGCGGCCATCGACGGTGCCACTAGGCGCCGCGCATGAACATCGAAGCGACGGGATTGCACGACGACGACGAAGGGGATCGCATCCCGGTGCCGGCCCGGATTCCGATGCACGTCGAACTTCGCCATCAGAGGATGACGACCGCAGGCGTGAAGGCACCGGAGGCCTGGATCGCTCGATCAAACAGAATGTTGGCGATGGGGCGGGACATGAACCGAACCCACTGAAAGCGTGGAGAACTCATCCCCAAAGGCGCCATGGGTCGCCAGGAATTGGTTGGAGGCCGCAACCAGCGCCGCGACCTGGGCGTCAGCCGAGGCGCGCTTCTTCTTCTCGGCATCGACGAATTCAGCCAGCAGGGCCTCGACGGTCTCGGAGCGATTGGCGGTCAGCCCGCCGCTTCCTGCACCAGCCCTTCATTCAGGCTGAGATTGACGGCGCGCTTGGTCAAGCGGCGATCATGGCCCATGGCCGTCTAGCCTTCCATCCGGTCATGCGCAGGATATGCGCATGACCGGATCAGGTTGCAGCTCCTGCGTTCGGCACACTGAATCCGAACGCGGTGACGGTTCCGATGGCGTCAGCGACGCCACCAGCCTTGGCGCTTTGGCCGGTCAGCCTCGGCACCTTCCCCGAGCACCACCGGCAGCACCGGGGCGCCGACGATGGGTTCGGCCGCGGCGGGTTCCAGGGCCGGCGCCGCAGCAGGTGCCGGGGCGGCCTTCTTGGTGCTGCGGGCCGGCGCAGCTTCGGCAGCGGCGGGCTCGGCCGCGACCTCCGGCTGCACCGGTTCCGGCATGGCGTCCGCCACGGCTGGCGCCGGTGCGGCTTCCACCACCACCGGCGCGGTTTCCGCCATCACTGGCGCAGGCGCGTCTTCCGGCTTCACCAATGCCGGCCCGGCTTCTGCCGTCACCTGTGCTGGCGCGGCTTCTGCCGTCATCTGTGCTGGCGCGGCTTCTGCCGCGACGACGACCGGCGGCGCTTCAACGACCGGCTCGGCGGCGAACGTTGCCTCGGCAGCCACTTCCACGACAGCGGCGGCTTCCATCACCACCGGCGCTTCGGTCGGCGTGGCTTCGACCTCGGCCGGACGGGCAGCGCGCGGGGCCGCGGCAGCGCGTTCCGCCGCGGCCTCGGCGGCTTCCATTGCCTCGAAGATGTCGTCGATCTGCCCGGCGAAGGGGTCGGCCGGCGTCGGGCCGGTATAGCGTGCGGCGCGCGGCGTGGGC
>JALHQB010000106.1 GCA_022842185.1 Acetobacteraceae bacterium | reverse complement strand
GCGCCCAACCGGGGGGGGGGGGGGGGGCCGGGGGCGTCGGGCAGTTCGTCGAAGCCGGCCAGCGCGGCCTCCAGCGCATCGAGCAATGCCGCCACGGCGGCCAGCGCATCGCCCTTCACCGCGCGCGCCGAGGCCCGCAGCCCAGCCAGCCCCGGCGCCGGCCGAGGCCCGCGCAACGCCGCGCGTTCCAGTTGCCGCGCCGCCATGACCCAGTCCGTGCGATCCATGCCGCCGGCACACAGCGGGTGCTTCAGCACGGCAAGCAGCGGCACCGGCGCGAAGCCATCCGCCACCATCCGCCCGACCAGCCGCAGGAAGGCCGCGGCCGGGGTCTCGGCCAACGGCTCGCCGGCTGAATCATCGGCGGTGATGCCGTGGCGGGACAGCTCCGCCGAAACCCGCCGTGCCAGGTCGCGGTCAGGGGTGATCAGGGCGGCGCGCTCGCCCGGCGTCTCGATGCTTTCGCGCAGCAGCAGGGCGATGGCGGCGGCTTCCTGCTGCGCATCGGTCGCGACCAGCCGTGACAGCCCGGTCATGGCGGCGGACCAGCGCGGCGGGTCGCGTTCGGTCCAAGCCGGCAGGCCCTCGGCCGGCGTCAACGCGCGGCCGAGCAATATGGCGCGGTCCGGCGCCGCGCCGATCGGCGCCGGGTCATGCCAGGGCCGCAGATCGGCCGGGCCAGCCCCCATGGCCTTGAGCAGCCGCGCTTGCCCGGCCAGCGGATGCGTCGGCGCGTCGTGCACGGCATCCCACAGCGCGGCATCCATCGGTTCCGGAAGGCCTTGCAGCACCACGGCGCCGCGTGGCGCGCCGGCCAGCACGCGCAGCAATTCCGCCGCCGCGGGGATGGTGCCGCCGGCACCGATGCCGGCCGCGATGGTCGGATGGCCTGGCGGCGCATCGCGCCACGCCGCCGCCTGCGCCGCCAGCGCCTTCACGCGCCGCACGCCGATGTCCAATAACCCGCGGTCACTCAACCAGCCGGTCCAATCCTGCGCCGCCGCCCGCAGCACCGCCGTGGTGATCTGCCAATGCGCCGCGTGCCGGTCCGGCACCAACCCATCGAGCCGTGCGAGCCACGCCTCGGCGAAATCCTCCGCCGGGGCATGTTCCAGCATGTCGAGGTCGCGTTCCTCGAGCGCGATCTCGTCGAACAGCCGCGCCAATTCGCCTGCGAGCAGCCAGGCCTGTTCCGGCGTGGAGGGTCCGCCGTGGCGGCGCGGGATGCGCTGCGCCATCGCCGCCAGCACCGATTGCCGCGTCAGGGGCTCGACCGCGGGCGGCAGGTCGAGAAGGTCGGGCAAGGCCAGCTCATCGGCTTCCTCGGTGGACAGGCCAACGAGCGCGCGCATGCGCGGCAATAGCAGGGCACGGCCGCCGGCGGCGCGCAGGAAAGCCTCTCGCAGCCCGCGCGCGGCGCGGCGGGTGGGCAGCAGGAGGGTGGCGCGGGCCAGCGCCTCCGGCTGGTCGGACGGCAGGCGCGCCAGCAGGCCGGCGGCGAGGGTTTCGAGGAACGGTGCGGAGGGGGGGATGGCGTAGAGGTTCATGGGGGCGCCTTGGACAGGGGCGCCGCCCCTGTCCAAACCTCACCGCGCCAAGGGCTTAAGGCCCTTGGATCCCTCGACCGGGGTCGGGGATGTCGAGGCGGCTTTGCATAATGGGCGCGACAAGATCGCCCCGAAAGCCAGGGGGCGTTGGGGTCCAGGGAGGGCAGCGCCTTCCCCGCGCAACCGCTGCGCCCCATCAGAACATCGCCCGCGCCAGCCCCGCCCGCAGCGTTGCCTCCGCCTGCTCCAGATCCTCCGGGGTCGAGAGGTGGAACCACACCCCGTCATGCACCAGCCCGTACAACCTCCCATTCTCGATGGCGCGATCGTACAGGCGGTTCAGGCTGAACGCGCCGTCCGGTGCATCGGCGAACAGCGCCGGGGAGAGGATCTGCACGCCGGCATAAAGATATGGCGCGATCTCCCGTTCCTTCGGCCGGCGCATCCGCCCGATCGGGTCGATCAGGAAATCGCCCTTGCCGACCACGCCTTCCACTTGCGTGGTCCGCACCATCAGCAGCAGCGCGTCCATCTCATCCGGGTCGAAGGCGGCGGACAGGCGCCGTAGCGCGGGCGTCGGCCCGTCCAGCCAAAAGGCATCGCCATTGACCACCGCAAAGGGTGCGTCGCCGAGCTGCGGCAAGGCCATCGTCACGCCGCCGCCGGTCTCCAGCAGCGTGTCTTCCTTCTGCAGGATGATGCGCGGATCGTCACGGCGGGCCATCGCGGCTTCGATCTGTTCGCCGAACCAATGCGCATTGACCACCGCCTGGGACACGCCGGCCGCCTGCAACCGGTCCAGCGCGTGGTCGAGCAGCGACCGCCCATCCAGTTCCAACAGCGGCTTCGGCCGGTCATCGGTCAGCGGGCGCATGCGCGTGCCCAATCCGGCGGCGAGCACCATGGCGTGGGTCAGGGCGATCATGCGGTTTCCGTCATGGCCATGGGGTTGCGGCGCAGCGCGTGCGGCACGCGCGCATCGAGGAAGTCGCGCAGCGGCCGCGTCGCCGGGTGGGCCAGCGCCTGGTCCAGCAGCCGCCAGCAGCGCGGACCATGGGCCAGATAATGCGGCTTGCCGTCCCGCCGGTCCAGCCGCACCCATAGCGCCGCGACGCGCAGGTGGCGCTGCGCCGCGCAGGCGGCCATGGCGGCGGCGAATTCGTCACGGTTTACGCCGGGGCGGGCATCGAGATACCGCGCGATCGCGGCGGCGCGAACCTCCGCTGCGACATCCCGTCGCGCATCCTCGACCAGCGAGACCAAGTCATAGGCCGGGTGCCCGATGGCGGCGTCCTGGAAATCCAGCAGCCCGGTGCGGCGCGGGCCGCTCCGGTCAGCCAGGCGCATCAGGTTCGCCGGGAAGAAGTCGCGATGCACGAAGCCGCCGGCATCCGCCAGGGGGCGGAGCATGGCGTGGATCGCGGCATCGCAGGCGGCGCGCGTCTCGGCATCCGGCGGCGCGCCCATCGCGGCGGGCCACCACCAATCCATGAAGGTCGCGGCGGTGGCGCGGGCCATCGCCGTGGCGTCCCAGGCCGGCAGGGTGGCAGGCGGCGGGGCGGCGTGCAGCGCGGCCAACGCCTCCGCCGCTTCCAGGTACAAGGGCAGCGGATCGGCGCCGGCATCGAGCATCGCGGCGTGGGTCGCATCGCCGAAATCCTCGATCACCAGGAATCCCTGGGTCTCGTCCGCCGCCAGGATTTCTGGCGCCGACAGGCCCAGCCCCGCGATGTGACGCGCGACGGACAGGAAGGGGCGGACATCCTCGGGCGGCGGGGCATCCATCAGCAGCGCAGGGCGCGGGCCGCCACGCAGCCGCGTGTAGGTCCGCAGGGACGCATCGGCCGGCAGCGGCGCCCGCGCGGCATCGCCGAAGCCGGATTGGCGCAGGAAGGCGCTGGCGTCCCTCATGGCGCCAAGGCGCCCAGCCGCTCGTCCCAGCCGCTCAGATGTGCGACGCGAGCGTCCTCGTCATCGCCCGGTTGCAGCGCGATGCGCAGGGCATCGGCGGGCGCCAGCGCACCCAGCCGGTCCGGCCATTCCACCAGCACGATACCCTCCAGCGCTTCATCCCAGCCGAGTTCGTCCAGCCCAGCTGGCCCGTCCAGTCGATACAGGTCGAAATGATGCGCGGCGCCGGCCGGCAGGTCATACGACTGCACCAGGGTGAAGGTCGGGCTGGGCACTTCCAGCGCCGGATCACCGGCGGCGGCGCGCAACACGGCGCGGGCGAATTCGGACTTCCCCGCGCCCAGCGGGCCTTCCAGCAGCACGGCATCGCCTGCGCGCAGCAGCCCGGCGAGGCGGGCGGCCAGGGCCTGTGTGGCAGTAAGGTCCTTGAGGTCCAGCGTCACGGTCCGTGGCCTGTGGGCGGCGCCGGGCACGGCGCGGCTATGATCCTTGGCCTGGTCCGTCTATCACGCGCGCCAGGATTCGGGGGAGTGGCCATGGCGGCCGTCATCGATACGGATGTGGCGATCATCGGCGCGGGGCCTGTCGGGCTGTTCGCGGTGTTCGAATGCGGCATGCTTCGCATGAAAAGCGTGGTGATCGATGCGCTGGAAGCGGTCGGTGGGCAATGCACCGCGCTGTATCCGGAAAAGCCGATCTACGACATCCCGGCGCATCCGGCGGTGTCCGCCGCCGACCTGATCGGCAATCTAGAACAGCAGATCGCGCCGTTCTCGCCGGTGTTCCTGCTCGGCCGCCGGGTCGAGACGCTCGTGCGGGAGGATGACGGGCTGGTGCTGGGCACCTCGGCCGGCGAGACGATCCGCTGCAAGGCGGTGATCATCGCCGCCGGCGCCGGCGCCTTCGGGCCGAACCGGCCGCCGCTGGACGGGCTGGCCGGATACGAGGCGGGCGGGGGCGTGCGCTACATGGTGTCCCGCCGCGAGGAGATGCGTGGCAAGCGCGTGGTGATCGCCGGGGGTGGCGATTCCGCGGTGGATTGGGCGCTGTCGCTGAAGGATGTCGCGGCGCGCGTGACGGTGGTGCATCGCCGGCCGAAATTCCGCGCGGCGCCGGAAACGGCGGCGCAGCTGGATGCCGCCGCGGCGCGGGGCGAGATCGACATGGCCATCCCTTACCAGCTCCATGGGCTGAAGGGGGATGGGGCGACCTTGGAAGCGGTGACGATCGCGACGCTGAAGGGCGAGGAGCGCGACATCCCCGCCGACCACCTGCTGGCCTTCTTCGGTCTGTCGATGGAACTCGGCCCGATCGCGGATTGGGGGCTCGGGTTGGACCGGCACCACATCGCGGTGGAACCGGCAACCTGCGCGACCAATGTCGATGGGGTGTTCGCGGTGGGGGATATAGCGACCTATCCGGGCAAGCTGAAACTGATCCTGCAGGGGTTCAGCGAGGCGGCGATGGCGGCGCATGCGATCCATCCGCGGGTGTTCCCGGGGGAGGCGCTGCATTTCGAGTATTCGACGTCGAAGGGCGTGCCCGGGTCGTAGCGGCGACCCGTCCCTTGGACATCAAGGGGCTTATCCGGGCACGGCCGACCCAGGCGGGCATTTCGTCATCGGCCCTGCCGCGAAACGATCAGGCGTGGAAGGGGGCCGGGCTGCTGCGCCGGTGATCCAGGCCTATATGGCGAGGCATGATCATGAGTACCGAGCCCACCACGCCCATCCTCTCCGTTGCCGGCGTTGAAAAGCGATATGCCTCCGGCCTGACCGCGCTGGCCGGCGTTGACCTGGAGGTCCGCCGCGGCGAGATCTTCGCGCTGCTCGGCCCCAACGGCGCTGGCAAGACCACCCTTATCAGCATCATCTGCGGCACCGTCACCATGACCGCCGGCACGATCCGGGTGGATGGTCATGACATCGTGAAGGATTACCGCCGGACGCGTTCGGCGATCGGCCTGGTGCCGCAGGAAATCGCGGTCGATATCTTCGCGACCGTGTGGAACACGGTGCGTTTCAGCCGCGGCCTGTTCGGCTGTGCGCCCAACCCGGCCTATATCGAGTCCCTGCTGCGCGACCTGTCTTTGTGGGACAAGCGCGACAGCAAGATCACCGAATTGTCCGGCGGCATGAAGCGGCGCGTGATGATCGCCAAGGCGCTGAGCCACGAACCGACCTTGCTGTTCCTCGACGAACCGACCGCCGGCGTGGATGTGAATCTGCGCCGCGACATGTGGGCCGTCGTCCGCCGGCTGCGCGAACGCGGCGTCACCATCGTGCTGACCACCCATTACCTGGAAGAAGCCGAGGAAATGGCCGACCGCGTCGGCGTCATCGACAAAGGGCGCATCCTTCTGGTGGAGGACACCGCCGACCTGATGGACAAGATGGGCAAGCGCCGGGTGACGCTGGCCTTGCAAACCCCCATGACGGCGATCCCGCCGGAACTGGCCGGCTGGCCGTTGGAACTGCTGTCGGACGGGCAGCGTCTTCGCTACAGCTTCGACACCCATGCCGAAGGCACCGGCATCGCGGCGCTGCTCAAGCGGCTGGGCGAGCTGGGCATCGACTTCACCGACCTCGACACCGAACGCAGCTCGCTGGAAGACATATTCATCAGCCTGGTGGAGCGCGCCTGATGCCCGGGATCAACCTTCACGGCATGTGGGCGATCTATCGCACCGAAATGCAGCGTGCCTTCCGCACGGTCTGGCAGTCCATCGCCACGCCGGTCATCACCACCGCGCTGTATTTCGTCGTGTTCGGCGCGGCGATCGGGTCGCACATGCAGCAGATGGGCGGGGTGGACTATGGCGCCTTCATCGTGCCTGGCCTGATGATGCTGACCATCCTCACGCAGAGCATCTCGAACGCCTCGATCGCCATCTACTTCCCGAAATTCACCGGCACCATCTCCGAGATCCTCTCCGCGCCGCTGTCGGCCTTCGAAGCGGTGATCGCCTATGTCGGCGCCGCGGCGACCAAGTCGGTGATCATCGGGCTGATCATCCTGCTGACCGCGACCTTCTTCGTGAAAATCGAGATCCTGCATCCTGTCTGGATGGTGGCGTTCCTGCTCATCACCTCGATCGCCTTCAGCCTGTTCGGCTTCATCATCGGCATCTGGGCGAAAAGCTTCGAACAGCTCGCGATCATCCCGTCGCTGGTGGTGACGCCGCTGACCTTCCTCGGCGGTGCCTTCTATTCGATCGAGATGCTGTCGCAGCCCTGGCGGACCATCAGCCTGTTCAACCCGGTAGTCTATCTGATCAGCGGTTTCCGCTGGAGCTTCCACGGTGTCGGCGATGTCAGCGTCGCGGCGAGCCTGGCCTTCATGGCGGGGTTCATCGCGCTGTGCCTGGCGGTGCTGTGGTGCATGTTCCGGACGGGGTATCGGCTGAAGTCGTAGGCCCCGACCCGATCTGGCGGCCTGCCCGGTACGCCCTTTGGCTTCGCGATTCCCAGCCGTGCCCAGCGCCATGTCCCGGCGGTCCAGGATGCCCACGCATCCTGGTGGGGTGGGGTCCGGGGAGGGGCAAAGCCCATCCCCGCCCCTTCACGCCCGGCCAGCCGCCGCCCGCTGCCTCACGCCGCCATCCGGCACGTCCACCGCTTCCAATGCCACTTCCAGCGCCCGGCGCAGCGTCACCAGTTTCCGGTCGTTCTCCACCTTCAGCCCGAACACGTCCTTCACGTAGAACACGTCCACCGCCCGCACGCCGTAGGTGGTGATGTGCGCCGAGGCGATCTGCAGGCCCTGGTCGCTGATCGCCGCCGTTACGTCGTGAAGCAGGCCGGGGCGGTCGCGGCCATTCACCTCGATGACCGTGTAGGTGTTGGAAGCGTGGTTATCGATCACCACGCGTGGCGGCACCGTCACCGCGCGCAGCCGCGCTGGTTCGCGCTTCAGCTTGCGGATTTCGTCCCGCAGTTTCAGCCGGCCCGACAGCGATTGTTCCACCAGCACCGACAGCCGCGCCAGGCGATGCGGTGCCTCGAAGGCCCCGCCCTGGGCGTCCTGTACCCAGAAGGTGTCCAGCGCCATGCCATCGGTCATGGTGTGGATGCGCGCATCGACGATGGTCGCGCCCGCCACCGCCAGCGCGCCGGCAATCTTGCTGAACAGGCCGGGATGGTCGGTGCAATACACCGTCACTTCCGTCACCGCGCGGGATTCCAGCACGCGGGTGCGGACGGTCAGTGGGGCCTTGGCCTCCTTCGCCTCCTGGATCATCGCCGCATGGCGCGCATGCGTCTCGGGATCGAAGGACAGCCAATATCCGGGGTAGCCGAGTTCCAGGAAGGCCGTGATCTCCGGCCTTGGCCGGTCGGCCAGTAATTGCGCGGCGGCATCCTTCGCACGCGCCACGCGAACATCCCGCTCCGGGACCGAAAGCCCGCCGGCCAGCACTTCCGCCACGCGCCAGTACAATTCGCGCAGCAGTGTCGCCTTCCAGCCGTTCCACACCTTCGGGCCCACGGCGCGCATGTCGGCGACGGTCAGCACCAGCAGCAGGCGCAACCGTTCAGGGGATTGCACGACCTCGGCGATGTCGAGGATCGTCTTGGGGTCCTCGATGTCGCGCTTGAACGCGGTCTGGCTGATCATCAGGTGATGCAACACCAGCCAGGAGACGGTCTCCGTCTCCTCCGGCGTCATGCCCAGCATGGGGCAGATTGTTTGCGCCAGTTCGGCGCCGAGTTCCGAATGATCCCCGCCGCGCCCCTTGGCGATGTCGTGCAGCAGCACCGCGACGTACAGGGCGCGGCGCGACTGCAACTGGCCGATCAGTTCCGATGCGACCGGGGTCACCTCGTTCAGCGCGCCGCGTTCCAGCGCCGCAAGCACGCCGATCGCCTCGATCGTGTGCTCATCAACGGTGAACACATGATAGGTATCGAACTGCATCAGCCCGACGATGCGCTGCCAGTCCGGCAGCAGGCGGGAAATCAGCCCCGCCTCGTTCAGCAGGCGCAGCCAGGTCGCCGGGTCTCGGCCGGACAGCAGGTCGAGGAATTCGGCGCTCGCTTCCTTGTTCCCGCGCAGCCGCGCGACGTGGCGGGCGTGGCGCACGATGGCGCGGAACGCCAGCGGATGGATGTCCAGCCCACGGTCGCGCGCCATGCGGAAGATGCGCAGCATCAGCACGGGGTCGATGGTGAAGTCGTGGCCCGGTGCGGCGATCACCTTGCCATCGGCCAGCGCGAAACCGGCTTCGGTCAGCGCCTTGTCCGATGCCGGCACCACGGCGGGCGGGCCGAGCGAGGCGCGTTCGATCGCCGGTTCCAGGATGCGGGTGAAGCGCGCCACGTCCCGCACCATCAGGAAGAAGTGCTTCATGAAGCGCTCGACCCCGTCCTGCATGCCGTGGCGGGTGTAGCCCATGCGGGCGCCCACCACGGGTTGCAGGTCGAAGGTCAGGCGTTCCTCGGCGCGGCCGGTGGCGATGTGGAGGTGGAAGCGGACGGTCCAGAAGAAATCCCAGGCGCGGCGGATCGCGCGGGCTTCCTCGGCCGTCAGCAGCCCGCCGCCGGGGGTGTGCGGCCCGACCAGTTCCGGCATGCGCTGCACGTTGAAGGCATATCGCGCGAGCCAGTACAGCGTCTGCAGGTCACGCAACCCGCCGCGGCCTTCCTTCACATGCGGTTCGACGAGGAAGGGGCTTTCGCCATACCGCGCATGGCGCTGGTGGCGTTCGGCGCGCTTGGCGACCAGGAAGGGCGTCAGGCCCCATTCGGCGCGGGCTTCGCGGAAGGCGGCGGCGAAACGGAGGAACACCGCCTCGTCCCCGGCGACGTGACGGGCATCGAGCAGCGCGGTCAGAACCGTCGCATCGCCCTTGGCATCGACCAGGCAGTCATGGCGGGACCGCGTGGCGTGGCCGACCTTCAGCCCCAGGTCCCACAGCAGGTACAACATGAACTCGACCGACTGCTTGCCGCGCGCGCCCATGCCCGCATCGGTCAGGAACAACAGGTCGATGTCGGAATACGGCGCCAGGACCCCGCGCCCGTAGCCACCCGTCGCGACCAGCGCCCATGGCTTGTCGCCGGCGGCCGGCGGCAGCATCGCATCCGTATAGGCGCGGATGCCGACCATCACCGTGTCGGTCAGGGAGGCCAGCCACCGCGCGGCCGGCAGGCCGGTGATCTCATGCGCCTCGAACACCTGCTGGACGCGGTTCTGGATGCGGCCGAGGTGGCGGCGCAGCAGCGTCACCGCCTCGTCGCGCGGCAAGGGCCGGCCGCCGGGGATCAAGTCCGCGAGCAGGTTTGAAAGCAGCACAGGGGGTTCGCCCGCGACCGGCGCCGGCCGCCGGGCCGGGCCCTCGGCGGGTCCGGTATCGGGTCCGGCGTCGTCCAGGGATGTCATCGGGTGGAACACTATCTATTCCGTGCGGTCTGTGACAGGCCCCAACAGAGATTTCAGTCGGTAGAGTATGTCGAGCGCATCTCGCGGGCTGAGCGAATCGGCATCGAGTTCTTCCAGCTCGATCAGCGCCGGATGACGTTCGATGACGGGCGGCGGTGCGGCGCGCGCGAACAGCGGCAGCTCGTCCGACAACGGGTCAAGGCCGCGGGCGCGGGCTTCCAGCGCCTTCAGCACGTCCTGCGCGCGGGCCAGAACGGCCTTCGGCACGCCGGCCAGGCGGGCGACATGCACCCCCCAGGATTTCTCGGCCGCGCCAGGGCCGACACGGTGTTCGAACACCACGTCCCCGCGCCATTCGCGCACCAGCATCGTGGCGGGGGCGAGTTCCGGCAGCTTCCCGGCCAGCGCCGTCAGTTCATGGAAATGCGTGGCAAAGATGGTGCGGCAGCGGATGCGGTCGTGCAGCGCCTCCAACACCGACCAAGCGATCGCCAGCCCGTCCCAGGTGGCGGTCCCGCGCCCGACCTCGTCCAGCACCACCATCGAACGGGCGGTGGCCTGGTTCAGGATGGCGGCGGTCTCGGCCATCTCCACCATGAAGGTCGATCGGCCGCCGGCGATGTCATCCGCCGCGCCGACGCGGGAGAACAACCTGTCCACCAGCCCCAGCCGGGCCGCCTCGGCCGGCACGAACAGCCCCGACTGGGCGAGGATCACCAGCAGCGCGTTCTGCCGCAGGAAAGTCGATTTGCCGGCCATGTTCGGCCCGGTGAGCAGGCACAGCCGCCGTCCGGCCGAAAGATCGCAATCGTTCGGCACGAAGGCCGGCCCCCGCGCACGGGCCAATGCCGCCTGGACCACCGGATGCCGCCCTGCAGTCACGGCGAAATCGGCGCGGTCGGTCATCTCCGGCCTGCACCAGCTGCCATCGGCGGCCAGTTCCGCCCCGGCTGCATGGACATCGAGTTCGGCCATCGCCGCCGCCGCCGCCGCGATGCCCGGTCCGGCCGATAGGCACAGCCGCCGCAGATGCTGGGCGATGACGCGCTCCCGCTTGCCGGCCTGCTCCCCCGCCTCGGCCACGCGCCGGTCGAGATCGGCGAGTGCCGTGCAGGTGAAGCGCATGGCATTGGCCATGGTCTGGCGATGCACCGGCGCCTGCGGGCCGTCCTTGGTGCCCTCACGCAGCAGTTTTTCCCCCGCGGCGGCCGGGACTTCCGCCAGGAAGCCGAATTGCTGGTGATGGCGGATCTTCAGGCTCGCCACGCCCCAGGCCTGGGCGAGGTCCATCTGCAACGCCGCGATCGCCCCGCGCGCGCCGTCGCGCAGGGTCCGCAGCGCGTCGAGTTCACCGTCATACCCGGCCGCGACCAGCCCGCCATCCTCCAGCCGCGCTGGCAGCGGGTCGGCCAGCGCGCGCAGCAGTTCGGCGCGCGGGCTGTCGGCCGGGCGCAGCGCGT
>JALHQB010000105.1 GCA_022842185.1 Acetobacteraceae bacterium | reverse complement strand
ACAAACTGCACGCCAGTGAACCGCGGCGATGTGAACTGGCTGCCCTTATCGCTGTTGAACATCTCCGGCCGCGCGAACCGCGCCAAGGCCTCCTCCAGCGTGCTGATGCAGAACTCCACATCCATCGTGTTTGACACCCGCCAGGCCAGAACCTTGCGCGTCGCCCAATCCATCACCGCCACGAGGTACAGGAAGCCGCGCCGCATCGGGATGTAGGTGATGTCGGCGCACCAGACCTGGTTCGGCCCGTCCACCATGAGATCCCGCAACAGGTAGGGCCACACCTGATGCAGGGGATGCGGCACCGTCGTGCGCGGCCGCTGGTAGATCGGCGCCAGACCCATCCTGGCCATCAGCCGCCGTACCCGTTTGCGCCCGACACCATAGCCTTCGCGGCGCAGATGCCGCGCCATCTGCCGCGAGCCGTACCACGGTGTCTCGAGAAACTGCGCGTCCACCAGCCGCATCAGCGCAAGGTTCAGCGGCGTCTCGGCAGCAGGGCGATGGTAGAACCCCGAGCGGCTGATCGACACCAGCTCGCACTGCCGCACGATCGACAGCCGCGGATGCTCGGGCTCGACCATCTGCCGCCTCCGTTCGATGCTCATCGACCGGACGCCTTGGCCAAAAAATCCCGTTCCATCAGCAACTGCCCGATCTTCGCGTGCAGCTTCTCGACATCCGCCTCGACCACTTTCGCCGTCTCCGCTGCCGCCGACTTCGCTGAGAACACCGCCGCCAGCCCCTCGACGGCCTGCCGCTTCCATTCGCCCACCATCGTCTGGTGGATCCCGTGCTTCGCGGCCAGCTGCGCCGCCGTCAGCTCACCACGCAGCGCTTCCAGCGCAACCTTCGCCTTGAACTCCGCAGAATACCGCGTCCGCTTGCCCGTCATCCGGGTCCGTCCTTCTCGTGGGCGAACCGAGCTTAACCATCTGTCCGAAAGACGGGGAGCACCTCACCATTGTCGGTCATGACGCGCTGAGCGGTGACGTCATGGGCGCGGAACCAGGCGATGGCGGCATGAAGGAAGGCCACGGCGCCCTCTTTCTTCTCGTCGGGCATCCTGGCCGTGAAGGCTAGGCGCGAGGCGTCGTCCTTGCGGTCGGCTACAACGTTCAACTTGGGACTCTTGCACCCACATCCATCCACCGATCTCCTAGCGCGCGGAGAATTTCGTTCCCTGGTTCCCATCGCTGCTGCATTCAGGATTCGATCCGTTACCCCCGAGGCAGCCGGGGGACGCTCAAGTTTGTAAATTGCCGTTGACCTCTCCTCCGACGTGATTTCTGTCTGCGGCGCTCTGCTTGAGTTCCGCTTACCCGAGGTTGCAGAACATTCCCCACGAGTCCATTAGTGCCCGTCGTCGTTGCAGCAGGTCCGATCGCGCGTAGGCGCGTTCAATTTCGCTCCCCAGCTGGTGGGCGAGTGCCGCCTCCGCGACGTCTCGGCTATGCCCCTGGTCGCCTGCCCAATCACGAAAGCTGCTCCGGAATCCATGCGGGGTAATCTTGTCCCCGCGATGGTCGCGCCATCCTCCCTCAGCGACAGCATGCATGATGTCCAGAACCTTCAAAACCCGAGCGGCGGACAGCGGCGTGCCTGCCGCTGAAGGGAAGACTAGCGCGGTCTGATCGATCACCTGTCCGTCGGCCAGGACCGGTCGCGCTGCTTCGATTATCTTCGCCGCCGCAGCCGAAAGCGGCACGCGGTGCTCTCGGCCAGCCTTCATGCGCTGCTTCGGAATGATCCAAAGCTGTGCAAGAAGATCAACTTCGCCCCACACCATGCCACGAACCTCACCGCTCCTGCTGGCGCAAAGGATCGACAGTTCCAGTACACGCGCAGGCTTTCCCTCAAGTTTGCGGAGGGCAGCAACGAAGTTGGGAACCTTCGGCCATGACAGCGCGGCATGGTGGCTTCGGGTATGCACCGCTGAGGGCCTTGCGAGCAGCGGCCTCAACGTCCCATCCCACATCGCAGGGTTCGCGCTATCCCGCCACCCTGCCGCCCGCGCATAGTCGATAACATGCCGCAGGTTAGATCGCAGAGTCGTGGCGGTGGGCGTTTTCGTGATCCAAAGCGGCGCGAGCGTGGCTCGGACATCGTCGACGGTCAGGTCAGCAACGGGTTTGTCCATAAGCAACGCCGCATGCCGAGCTAGTCTCGAGCGGAACTCCCGCCGAGCTCCCGGTTTCCAGCCGGCGCCGTGCGCCTCTAGATAGGCCGTGGCGGCATCTCCCAAGGTGCGCAATCGCGCAACAGCAGCAGCCAACCTGACTTTTCGGGCCCCTTTTCGCTCTGCGATAGGGTCGCCACCCGCCAAGGCCACATCCTTTGCTTGCGCCGCAGCCAGCCGCGCGGCGGCAAGGCTCACTTTCGGATAGACACCGTGACCCAGTTCGCGCTGCTTGCCGGCGATGGTTAGGCGCTGGACCCAGGCACGACGATCATCTTTCGTCACGCGCAGTAGGAGGCCGGTGCCGCCGGCGTCGTAGTGCTTGCCCACTCCGAGGGCCTTGACGCGACGATCCGTTAGCATGGCAATTCCCCGAACGGAGCCTCAACTGAGGTGTCGTCTAGCTCCGAAATCGCTTGGGGATAAGCCCCTGTTTTTGTCCCCAAATATCTGCGGCAATAGGCGCACACTGGCGAAGGCTGACGAACGGCGCCACCGGGAAAATGACGTTTTTGCTGGGCTTTCAGAACAAGGGCGGTCAGTCACGAACGATCGGAGCCTCTGAGGTTCGGAGAGGGGCAAAGCCCCTCTCCGAGATCGTGGTCCCTGGCGGTGATGTAGGACAACGCCTTGCCCCACCCACCTTCCACCACCCGGCAGTCCCGCCTATAGGGGCAGGGTGAGGAAACGCGGAACGCCCCGGGCCGCAGCGCCCGACAAGCGCTGGCCGTGCCATGCATCGGCCCCCCGTGGTCCCGCCCGCGCCGCAGATCCCACGTTCCGTTTGACTGAGGAGTGACCCCGATGCCCCGCCTGGAGCTTCCGGCCGACGCCGAGATGACCGATGCCCAGAAGGCCGCCTGTGCCGAAGCCGTCGCCGGCGTGCGTGGCCGCGTGCCGGCGCCGATGGTCGCTTGGATCCAGAATCCGGAGCTGGCCAGCCGTGGGCAGAAGCTCGGCGAATTGCTGCGCTACCAGACGACGCTGGAACCGCGCCTGTCGGAACTCGCGATCCTGGTCTGCGGGCGGCATTGGACGTCGCATCACGAATGGACCGCGCATAAGCGCGAAGGGCTGAAGGCCGGCATGGACCCGGAGGTGATCGCCGCCATTGCCGCGCGCCGCACCCCGGCGCTGCGCGATGACCGCGAACAGGCGGTCTATGACGTGTCGAGCATACTGCTCGCGACCGGTCGGGTGCCGCCGCCGGTTTATGCGCGCGGCATCGCGGCGCTGGGGCAGCGCGGCATGGTCGAGCTGGTCGGCATCCTTGGCTACTACTGCATGGTCGCGCTGACGCTGAACACCTTCGAACTCGGCCTGCCCGGCAGCGTCGCGCCGGAACTGGAAGACCCCGACTTCGCCTGAAGGCCGCGCCCGGCTGCCCACCCGAACGACATTGGCCTGAGCGGCACCGACCGCAGCACGGAGGAATCCCCATGAAGATCACCGCCACCCTGGCCGCCCTGCTCGGCGCGCTGGTCGCCTTGCCGGCGGTCGCGCAGGACCGTTTCCCGACGCGGCCGGTCCGCTATGTCGTGCCCTTCGCCGCCGGCGGCCCGAGCGACATCGTCGCGCGCATCATGGCGCCGCACATGGCCGCAACGCTGGGCCAGCCGGTGGTGGTCGACAACCGCGTGGGTGCGGGCGGCGTGACCGGGGTGGACGTGATCGCGAAGGCGGCGCCGGACGGCTACACCTTCGGCATCGGCAGCGCCGGGGCGCTTGCCATCTCCCCCAATCTCAGCCGCGGCACGCCATACAACCCGATCACGGACCTGGCGCCGATCACGCTGGGTGTCCTGGTGCCCGAACCGCTGGTGGTGCCGGGCGCCTCCCCGTTCCGCACCTTGCAGGACCTGATCGCCGATGCACGCGCGCGGCCGGGCGCCCTGAATTTCGGTTCGACCGGCAATGGTTCGATGCCGCACCTGGCCGCCGAGCAGCTGCGTGCCGCCGCGAACCTCGACATGGTGCAGATCGCCTACAACAGCGGCGGGCAGCTCGCGACCGCGATCCTGCGCAACGAGGTGCAGCTTGGCTTCGCCGACCTGCCGGTGCTGCTGCCGAACATCCAGGCCGGCACGATGCGGGCGCTGGCGGTGGGCACACCCGAACGGATGTCCTGGCTGCCGGACGTGCCGACCTTCGCGGAGCTCGGCCTGCCGAGCGTGGATGCCAGCAATTGGCACGGCCTGGTCGCACCCGCCCGCACCCAGCCCGCCGCGCTGGACGCCCTGCGCCGTGCCGCGATCGCAGCGCTTCAAGACCCCGAAGTGCGCCAGCGGCTGAACCAGCAGGGCGCGGTCCCGGGCGGCAACAGCCCCGAGGCGTTCGGCGCCTTCATCGCCAGCGAGAACCGCAAATGGGGCGAAGTGATCCGGCGGAACAACATCACCGCGGATTGAGCCGAGCGGGCCGGGCGCCTCGTCCGGCCTGGCTTCGCCGCCTTCAGCGATACACGAAGGCCGGATCGGTCAGGTCGATGGCCGGCAGCGCATCCTTCTCCGACCAATAGTCGTGGGTATGCTGCCATTCGGGCTTGTCGCCACGCTTGGGCAGCAGGTGGTTGCCCCGCGCGACATAGCCGGAGCTGAATTCCTCCGGATCAATCCACGGGCCGAGCGGCATGTTGTGGTCTTCCGGCCGCAGCGCGACCTCGACGCGCCGGGCGCCGGTCTGTTCCATGTGGTTCAGCAGGCGGCAGACGACATCGGCCACCATGTCCGCCCGCAGCGTCCAGGCGGCGCGCAGGTAACCGAACACCCAGGCCATGTTCGGCACGCCGGTGAACATCATGCCGCGATAGGTGACGGTATCGCCGAACACCAGCGCTTCGCCGTCGATCGTCACCTCGATGTCGCCCAGTACGTTCAGGTGGAAGCCCGTTGCCGTCACGATGATGTCGGCATCCAGCGTCTGGCCGGACTTCAGCCGCAGGCCCGTCTCGGTGAAGGTCTCGATCTCATCGGTGACGACGGAGGCCCGCCCGGCGGCGATGCCGCGGAACAGGTCGGCATCGGGCACGAAGGCCAGGCGCTGCTGCCATGGCCGGTAGCGCGGGGTAAAGTGCCGGTCGATGTCATAGTCATCGCCGAGCAGCGCACGGATCTGTCCCAGCAGTTCCGCCTTCACCGTCTCCGGTTCGGTATGCGTGCGGTCGATGAAGCGCGCCTGTTCGAACAGGATCTTCCGCCGCACGATCTCGTGGATCCATTCTTCATTGATCTGCAGCGCGCGCAATTCGTCGGCGATATCGATGCCGTTGCGGCCGGTGCGGAAGAAGGTGGGCGACCGCTGCAGCATGGTCACATGGGCGGCGTCCTGTGCCATGGCGGGGACGATGGTCGCGGCGGTCGCACCCGACCCGATCACCACCACGCGGCGGCCGGTGTGGTCGAGGTCCTCGGGCCAGGTCTGCGGATGGACGATGGTCCCGCCGAAGCGGTCCATGCCAGGCCATTGGGGGGTGTAGCCTTCGTCGTGCCTGTAATAGCCCTGGCACATCCACAGGAAATTCGCGGTGAAGCGTGCGGTGGTGCCGTCGCGGCGGCTGGCCTCGACCGTCCAGAGGTTCGTTGCCGAATCCCATCGCGCCGAACGGATGCGGTGGCCATAGCGGATGACGCGGTCCAGGCCGTTCTCCGCGATCACCTCCTCCATGTATTTCAGGATCTCGGGCGCGGTGGCGATGGGCGGCCCGACCCAGGGCTTGAACCGGTACCCGAAGGTGTAGAGGTCGCTGTCGGACCGGATACCGGGATACCGGTGGGTCCGCCAGGTGCCGCCGAAGCCGTCCTGGGCCTCCAGCACCACCATGCTGCGGCCGGGACATTGTTCCTGCAGATGATACGCCCCGCCGATGCCGGAGATGCCCGCGCCGACGATCAGGACATCGACATGTTCGATCGGTGCCGGCGTGCGCAGCGCGGGTTCCAGTGTCTCGGCCATGATTTGCTTCTCCGCTTCCTGGGGGAAGCCTATCGGGCTGCGCCCAGGGCGGCAAAGCATTGCAGGGGATGCGGGTTGTGGCCGGCTTCGCTGCGGCGCAGCATAGCGGCATGACACCCCCTGCGACGAACGAGGATGCGGTCTCCAGCCGGGCCGGCATGAACCGCGTGCTGGCGATGTACGGACCCGCGGTCTTCGCCGGGGCGTTGGCCGTCCGGGCGACGGATCCCCTGGTGGTGGACATTGCCCATGACCTTGGCAGCACGGCGGCGCAGGTCGCGCTGCTGGGGACCGCCTTCACCCTGCCCTTTGCCTTCGTGCAGCCGATCCTGGGGCCGATCGCGGATTCGGTCGGCAAGCGGCGGGTGGTCACGCTGTGCATCTGCCTGCTCGTGCTGATGATGTTGATGGCGGCGGCGGCGGCATCGCTGGGCTGGCTGATGGCCTTCCGGGCGCTGTCCGGAGCGGCCGCGGGCGGCATGATGCCGCTGACCCTCGCCATCATGGCCGATGCCGTGCCGATGCGGGACCGCCAGGTGGCGCTTTCGCGCATGCTGGTCTTCGGTATTTCCGGCCAGATTGCCGGCGGGGCGATCGCCGGGCCGATCGCGGCCGTGGCGGGCTGGCGCGGCATGCTGGTGTTCTGCGCGGTCGCCGCAGTGATCGGCGCCATCACCCTGGTGGCCGCGTCGCGCGGCGTGGCGAAGGAACCGGTTACGCGATACGACCCGGTCGTCGCGGCCAAGCGGTATCGGACCATTCTGGCGAACCCCCAGGCGATCCCGCTGTTCGCCACCGTCGCCGCGGAGGGCGGCCTGGTCTTCGGCTCCTTTCCCTACATGGCGACGCTGATGATCAGCCGAGACATCGGCAGCACGATGGAAGCCGGCTTCGTCATCGGCGCCTTCGGCTTCGGCGGACTGGGTTACGCCGCACTCGCGCGGTTGCTGCTCAACAGGTTCGGGCAGGCGATGGTGGTACGGATCGGGGGTGGCATCGGCTTCGTCGCCCTGGTGGGGCTGGCCCTCGCGACGTCGCTCTGGGTCGCGGTGGCGGCGGGGTTCCTGCTCGGCATGGCGTTCTA
Organism: Acetobacteraceae bacterium; assembly: GCA_022842185.1. Classification (GTDB taxonomy): domain Bacteria; phylum Pseudomonadota; class Alphaproteobacteria; order Acetobacterales; family Acetobacteraceae; genus Neoroseomonas. Next base: position 4,342 of record JALHQB010000105.1, on the reverse strand, counting down.
CATGATCCACAACGCGATCCAGACGCGCGCGACCGAACTCTCCCAGCAGTTCCGCGGCAGCGCCGTGTCACTGCACGCGTTTTCGTTCTTCACGGGGCAGTCGCTTGGGCCGATCGCCTTCGGATTGGGGGCGGCGACGGTGGGGTTGGGGGTTTCGCTCGCGATCGCGGCGGTGCTGCTGGCGGCGCTGTCCTGGTCGCTTGCACGGCGGCCGGCATGACGGCTTTGGAACAGAAGGTGATTCACAACGCTCCCACCGCCGAGAGCGCTTCATTACGAATCAGACACTTGGGCCGAGTCGCGCGAACGAATCGCTGACGGATTCGCCCCGAGTCGGAGCCGTCACCCAAATCAATCCGTTGTGGGCATGACAGCCTGGCGGGCACTAACGCGTTCGTGATTCGTGCGCGATGAGGCTCCGAGTCGCATTCGAGGCACTGCGCGCCGCCGCGCGAGCCCGTCGCACAAAAGAAAGCGCCGCCCGTGGCAGGTCCACGGGCGGCGCATTTGCGATCTGCCTGCTGTATCGGCGGGATCAGCCGCGCGCGGCGTAGCTGACCACCGGGCGGGCCTGCAGGCTTTCCTTCGTCGCGCCATTCAGCGTCCACCGGGAATCGGCTTCGGCAAAGCGCAGTTCGGACAACGGCACGGCCACCAGGCGCGCGCCCATGCCAAGGAACCCGCCGACCGAAACCACGGCGACCGGCGCGGCGCCATCGCGCTGGATGATCAGATCCTCGACCTCGCCGATCGACTGGCCTTCCTCATTGTAGATGTTGGCGCCGATGATCTTGGACGCGCGGCTGCTCGGGCGCACTTCCTGCGTCGTGGCGGCGCGGGTCGGTGCCGGCATGGCGGGGGTGGCCGAGGTGACCGCCTGACCGACGCGTTCAAGCGTGCGGCCGACCGCGGTGCCCGGCGGGTTGTTGCCGCTGCCGTCGGGGCTGGTCACCTGGCCGGTGACGCGGTCCACCGCGCGGCCGACGGCTGTCGATGGCGGGTTGCCGTGGCGGCCGTCGGCGATCGTCGGCTGACCGGTCGCGCGGTCGATGGTGCGCCCCACGCTGTCCGACGGCGGGTTCGCGACCGTCCCGTCACGCGCCTGCGCAAAGGCCAGCGTCGGCGCGAGGACGATCGCGGCGGCGAGCGCGGCGGGCAGCATGGTGGTGGTCCTGGTCATGGCGTCTTTTCTTCCTTCGAACACATATCGGCATATCTGCCGATCGAAGAAACAACGCCGCCCTGCTACCGGCGGTTTGCTCACAAGATCGCGAGCACCCGCAACCACGCGCGCGCGTGGCCGTTTGACGTTCAGCCCAGCCAATGGAGATCGGCCATGTTTCGTGTCTTCACCCTCCCCATCTCGGTACAGACGGCACATGGGCGTTGCTTGGCGCGGTTCGGCATCGAGCCCTCGCGGGCCGGCGATCCGTGGTGGGTGATCTATCGCGATCCCAAGGGTCGCTGGCTGACCGCGATGGTGGATAACGCGCAGGTCGCCTGATCGTCGCGGCGGCCTCATCGGAACTTGGTATCATGCAGCAGCGCGCGCCGATCGGCACGCGCTGCAAGCCAGCTATGCTGTCGTAAAAATGGCGAAAAGCGCGGCAGTCAGCCAGCGCCTCCCTTATGCGCATTCCACCTCAGCGGCGCTTGAGCCATGCTGAGATAGCCTCCGCGGCCACCGCCCCGAGGACCGGGGCTGACCCGCTGCGCAGGGCCATGCCGAGCACACCCCGCAGCGGATCGCGCCGGGTCAAGGACGCCAAGGTCGCCACGCGCAACGCGCGCGCTTCTTCGGCGACTGGATCCACGCGCCGCCGGGCCAGCAGCAGGAAGATGCCCGCGATCACCAGGTCCGCGACTGCGACGATTCCGGCCGCCACCGCCAAGCCCTGCTGCGGGGCAAGGTAAGCGATTGCGGCGAGATGGATCGTCACCACCGCGGCCACGCCGAACAGCGACGCCGCGGCAATCCACGCCGCCTGCCGGGCGGTGCCACGCACCTCACGGCGCAGGCGGAGACTTTCCGCCTGCGCCGCAACGCCCAGCGTCTGGATCAGGCGCATGAAGTCAGCGCCGGATCAGCAGGCCGATGGCCAATCCCGCAAGCGCCGCCGCCCCGACCGCCGCAAAGGGCTGGGCGCGCACGGTGGTGGCCAGGTTGTCGGTCTGACGCTTCACCGTGTCCTTGGCCCCATGGGCGAGAGCCTCGGCCTGCCCGGCGACTTCGGCCAAAGCGGGGCTGACACGGTCGGCCATCAGCGCCTCGACCTTCTTGCGCAGCGCCGCGATCTCGCTCTGCGCCGTATCCTTCGCGTCGGTCGCCATGTCCTTGACGTCGTCGGCAATGCGGCTGGAAGCACTGGTCATGATGGTCTCCTTGCAACTGGGGGTCGTTGGGGTCACAACGATAGCCCGTTGCGGAAGTTGCAGGGCACGGAAACTCACCGTTCCGCCGCGCGTTCGATTTGGGCTGCAATGCGGGAGCCACCGATGCCATCCGAAGCCCATCTGCCCGAGAGACCGACGGTCTCCGGGCCCAACCCGCTGTGGTTCATCGCCACACTGATGATCCTGGCGGCGCTGCATCTGGGGCGCGACGTGTTCATCCCGATGGCGCTGGCGCTGCTTCTGTCGGTCATCCTCATTCCGGTGGCGCGGGTGCTGCAACGCATCGGGCTGCCGCGCTCTCTCACGGTGGCCCTGTTGTTGCTGCTCAGCCTGTCGGCGATCGGCGCGATGATGCTGCTGGTCATCTCGCAGGTCCTGAGCCTCGCGGCGGACCTCCCGAGCTGGGAGAGCAACCTGCGCGCGAAGGTCCGCGCGGTTTCGGAAGGGTCCGGGGTGCTGGATCGCGCCGCCGGCACGATACGCCGCCTGTCGGAGGAACTCGGCGGCGGCGGTGCCACCTTCGCCGCACCTGCCACCACCACCACCTCCTCCGGCAGCGGCGGCGCCCTGGAGACGCTGCTGGAACTGGCCAGCCTGGTTGCCGCCCCGGCGGCATCCCTCGCCGTCGCCCTGCTGCTGATGGCCTATCTGTTGATGCAGCGGGAGGATGTCCGCGACCGCTTCCTGCGCCTTGCCGGCATGCAGGACCTGCACCGGACCACGCGCGCCATGGCCGATGCCACGGAGCGCGTCGGCCGATACCTGCTGATGCAGATGATGATGAACGCGCTGTTCGGGCTGGGCATGGGCCTGGGCCTCGCGGTGATCGGCGTCCCGAATGCGCCGTTGTGGGGCGTGCTCGCCTTTGTGCTGCGGTTCATCCCGTTCCTTGGCGCCTGGATCGCAATGATGCTGCCTTTCGTCGTCGCAGTGGCGACCGGCGTGGGGTGGACGGAACCGGTCCTGGTCCTCGTGTTGTTTGCCGTGGTCGATGGCGTCGTCACGCATGTCCTGGAGCCGATGCTCTATGGCCGCACCACCGGCATATCGCCGCTCGCCCTGCTGATTTCCTCGGCCCTGTGGACGGTGTTGTGGGGACCGATCGGGCTGTTGCTGGCGCCACCCATCACGGCATGCCTCGCGATCCTCGGCCGCCATGTGCCGGCCTTCGGCTTCCTTGAAATCCTGCTCGGCGATGGGGAGGCGTTGCCCGCGCCGCTGCGATTCTACCAGCGCTACCTCGCCGAAGACCCCGAAGGGGCGCTGCAGGTCGCCGAGGAATATGCCGAAGCCGAGGGCATCCCGGCAGCGCTGCGCGACCTGGTCATGCCGGCGATCGCCGCTCTGTCCGCCGATCGGGCGGCGGGGACGCTGTCGGTGCCGGCCGCCCGGCGTACGGCAACCGATCTCGCGGCGTTGACGACGGCGCTGGCGGCCGAGATGGAGGTGCCGCCGGACGCCCCGGCAGTGCGGGCCATCGCGGTTGCCGGCCCGGCGGATCGGGCGCTCGCCGCAGCGGCGCTGGCCATGGCGCGGCTGCGCGGCTGGCGGCCCGCGGCGGATGGCGAGGTCGCAAGCACGGCAATCCTGTGCCTGTCGCAGACCGTCTCCGCGCCCCGACTGCGACGGGCCAAGGGCGAGGCGTCACGGGAAGGTCGCGTCGTCATCGGTCTCGCGCCGGATGAAGCGGCGGCCCTGCAGCTGGCGCCGGCCATCGCGCCCGGGCCGGTGGCGCGCAGCCTGGAGACGGTGGCGGCCCGCCTCGGGCCGGTACCGGCGGCGCGCACCGTCACCGCTGGCCCCGACGACCTGCCGGTCGGGCTGGGGGCGGGCGCGGTGGCGCCGGCGTAAACCCGATCCAAAGGTGGGGGGGGGGGGGGGGGGGCCCGCACCCCCCCCCCCCCCCCGGCCGGGCGCGGGGGGGGGGGGGCCGCGGGGCGGGGGGGGG
>JALHQB010000104.1 GCA_022842185.1 Acetobacteraceae bacterium | reverse complement strand
AAGGGAACTCCTTCACCCCCGTCTCGACCCCGCGCAGCGCCTTCGAATCGCGTGAATGGGGCAGCGGGGAGGGGCATCTCGCGCGCTACGCCGGAACCGCGACGGAACTCGGCGCGCTGCACGCCTTCCTGGCTGCGCGGCCCGCTTGGCGCGCCACGGTCCTGACCTGCACGGGCGCGCAGCCTGGCGGCCCGATGACCGATGACGCGATGCGCGGCTGGCGGGACACGGTCGAGGCAGAGCTGAAGACGCAGCGCTTCGATGGCGTGTACCTTTCCTTGCATGGCGCCTGCGTGACGGAATCCGACCCCGAGGCGGATGCCACCACCATCGCACGCATCCGCGCCATCGTCGGGCCAGATGTGCCGATCACGGCGAGTTTCGACTTCCACGCCAACATGGCGCCCGAGATCGTGGATTGGCTGGATGGCGCATCCGCCTATCGCACCTATCCGCACATCGACATGGATGCGGCGGCGACGCGCGCGCTGCGGCAACTGGAACGTCGCCTGTCAGGTGCGCCGCGCGCCTTCGGCCACATCGCCAAGCGACCGATGGTGCTGCACAGCTTCCACATGCGCCATGAGGCGGGACCGATGGCCGAGGTCTGGGCCGAGGCGGCGGCCGCCGAACATGGCCCGATCCTTGATGCATCGATCTTCGGCGGCTTCGCCTGGGGCGACAGCCCGCATGCCGGGCCATCGGGGATGGTGTGGGCGGAGGATGCCGGGGCTGCGCGCGACCTCGCGGAACGGCTGGCCGATGCCATCGCGTCGCGGCGCGACCGCTTCGCCGTCACGCTGCCAAACCCGGCGCGCGCGTTGCAGCGGGCGCTGGCCGCGCCGCCGGGCCTGGTCGCGCTGCTGGACCCGGCGGATAACCCGTTATCCGGTGGCATCGCCGATACGCCGGAGATGCTGCGCACGCTGGTGGGCGCGTCGCTGGACGTGCCGGCTGTCTTCGCCTTCCTCCATGACCCGGCGTCCGTCGCCGCCGCACAGGACGCCGGCATCGGCGCGACGCTGACGCGGCATCTGGGTGCGACCATCACCGAGGCTTTTGGCCGACCCGTGATCGTCGATGTCGAAGTCGAGCGCCTGACCGATGGCCGCTTCGTCAATGAAGGTCCGATGGAGCGCGGCGCGCCGGTCGATCTCGGCCCGACCTGCGTGCTGCGCGTGGGCCATCTGCGCATCATCTGCACGACGCTGAAGGAATCCGCGGTCGATCCCGGCTTCTTCGCGCTGCATGGCATCGACCTTGCTGCCACGCGGTTGCTGGCCAACAAGGGCAAGAACCATTTCCGCGCCGCGTTCAAGGATCGCTGCGTCGCCATCGAAGAATGCGACGCGCCCGGCCCCGCGGCACTCGATCTCGGGGCCCTGCCCTGGCGCCACGTCCCGCCCGCGTGGCTGTAGTGCCGCCGAAAGCCGGGTGCGAAAATTTTCGCGGTTCAGAAGGCCGTCGCCTCCTGGCGGGTTGGTTTGGAGGGGCAGCGCTCCATGGGCGCGAACATTGGAGGGGCGCTGCCCCTCCAAGCCACCCCGCCAGGGACCAACGGGTCCCTGGACCGCGGGACCTTGGCGTGGTGTCAGGCGCGGAACACTCATCTTGGCACCGATCGACGGCGTTGAGCACCAAAAAGGAGGTTTCCAAAGGCCTTAAGCCTTTGGTGGGGTGAGGTTTGGAGAGGGGCGACGCCCCTCTCCAAGGCGCACCATCGCCAAGCACGCGCGCGCATGGGGCATGCACCCCTCCAATCGTCCCACCTATCGGCCGCCGAGCAGCATCCCCATCACCAGCCGCACCAGCGCATCCTCGAATGCCGGCTTGCCGAGCAGCGGGCTGCGTTCGATCGCTGCTGCGCGCACCGCGCCCGCAATGGCGCGCAGCAGCACGAAGCGCCCTGCTTCGCCGAGCGGCACGAAATGCCCCGCGCAGCGTGATTCCAGCGCCGTCAGCAGCGGTTCGGCCACGCCGGCCGAAGCGCGTGGGTCATCGGGCATGCGCCGCATCACGCCCAGGATGATGGCCCGGCGTACCCCGTGCCGGCCGCGGAAGGCGCCGAGCAGCGCGGCCACCGCCTCGCGCACCGTCGGTTCGGGGTCGGTGGGGTCCAGCGTCGCGAAGACCGCTTCCAGTTTCTTGAGGATATGCGCCTGCTCGCGCGTCGCCATGGCGGACAGGATCGCCTCGCGGTTGGGGAAGTATTGGTACAGCGTGCCGATCGAAAACCCGGCATGGGCGGCGATGCGGTTGGTGGTCAGCGCCGCCTCGCCTTCCTTCTGCAGAATCTGAGCACTCGCTTCGAGGATGGTGTCCACGGTGTCCTGAGAGCGCGCCTGCACGGGTTCTTTTCGCAGCGCGATCAATGGCTTGGACTGTTTCGCCATGTAACCCTCCGGCGGCCGGGAAGCGAGTGGAGAAAGCCGAGCAATCCTCAGATATTGAGTGCCGCGCGGCCACCGCGCAATCCCGATGGAGGCTCACCCGTGACGCAGCACATCCTGCTTTTCGCCCTGCCGGCGCTGGTCGCGATCGGCCTGCTGGAAGCGTTGTTCTGGCGGCGCCTGCACGGTTCGGCCTATCCCTGGGGGGAAGGCTTCGCCTCGATCGGCGTGGCGATCGGCCAGGCGGTCAAGCGCATCCTCGCCGGTGGCATCGTGCTCGCGCTGTTCATGGCGGTGTGGCAGATCCGGCCCTGGACGGTGCCGCTCGACAGCGTGTGGGGCCTGGCGCTGCTGATGCTGGCGGTCGAATTCGTCTATTACTGGCATCACCGGCTGCATCACCGCGTGCGCTGGTTCTGGGCGACGCATGCGGTGCATCACTCGCCGAACCACCTGACCTTCCTGACCGCGGTGCGGCTCGGCTGGACCTCGGAGATCAGCGGCGGCTTCCTGCCGTTCCTCGTGCTGCCGCTGCTGGGCTTCCACCCCATCGGCGTGTTCGGCGCGCTTGCGGTGAACCTGCTGTACCAGTTCTGGATCCACACCGAGACGGTGCCGCGGCTGGGCTGGCTGGAATATGTGCTGAACACGCCATCCAACCATCGCGTCCATCACGCGAGCAACGAGCGTTACCTCGACCGGAATTTCGGCGGCATGCTGGTGGTGTTCGACCGGCTGTTCGGAACCTATGCCGCCGAGGCCGCCGAGGAACCCTGCCGCTACGGCCTGACCACGCCGCTGGTCAGCACCAACCCCGTCACCATCGCCTTCCATGAGTGGGGCAACATGCTGCGCGATGTGCGGCGCGCGCGCGGCCTGCGGGCGAAGGCGCGCATGCTGTTCGGCCCGCCCGGCGCGCCGCTGGAGACGCGGTAGTCAGGCCAGCACCGCGCCTTCGGGCTGCGCCATGCCGCGCTGCACGGCCGGGCGCGCACCGACCTCGGCGAACCATCGCGCGAGGTTCGGCGTGTCGGCGATGCGCCGCTCCGCCCAGCCGGCCCGCGCCACCCAGGGATAGGCCGCGACGTCCGCGACCGAATACGCCTCGCCCCCGAGGAACGGCACCTGCGCCAGCCGCCCATCGAGCAACCGGTACACGCGTTCGACCAGGCCCAGGCTATAGGCCCGCGCGGCGTCGGGCTTTTCCGGCGCCAGTTCCGTCCAGTGATGCGCCTGGCCGGTATAGGGGCCGAGCGATGTCAGCGCGACCATCAGCCAGGCCATGACCTCCGCCCGCGCTGGTGCTTCGCGCGGCAGCAGGACCCCTTGCGTCTCCGCCAGGTGAAACAGGATCGCCCCGCTTTCGAACAGCACCAGCGGCGCGGCGCCGTCCTCGGCATCCTCCACCAGGATCGGCACCTTGCCATAGGGGTTCAGCGCCAGGATCTCCGGCGCGAATTGTTCCCGCTTGCGGATGTTCACGCCATGCACGGCGTAGTCGAGGCCGCATTCCTCGAGCATCACCGTCACGCGGTTCGAATTGGGCGTGGCCCAACCGTAGAAACTGCGCTTCACGCCATCACTCCAGCGTCGCGCCGGATGCACGCACCACCTCGGCCCATTTCTCGATCTCGGATTTGATGAAGGCCTCGAAGGTCGCGGGGGATGTGCCGCCATCCGCGGTCAGGTTCGGCAGGTCCGCCCCAAGCTCCGCGAGCTTGGAGCGTATCATCGGTTCCTTGCTGATGGCGTCGATCTCCGCGCCGAGCCGTTCGATCGCGGCGCGGGGCGTGCGCGCCGGGGCCTGCATGCCGAACCAGGCGGTTGCCTCGAAGCCCGGCACCACCGTTTCGGCCAGCGTCGGCACATCCGGCAGCACCGATGACCGCACATGCCCGGTGACGGCCAGCGCGCGCAGCCGCCCGTCGCGGATGTGACCGATGCAGGATGGGATGTTGTCCACCGATGCTTCCAGCCGCCCAGCCACGGCTTCGATCAGCATCGGCCCGGCACCGCGGAAGGGCACATGTGTCATGCGCGTGCCGGTGCGCAGCAGGAACATCTCCATCGACATGTGCGGCGACCCGCCGGCGCCGGCGCTGCCATAGTTCAGCCGGCCTGGCTGGGCCTTCGCCGCCTCGACAAGGTCCTGGATGGTGCGGATCGGCTGGGATGGATGGACCATGATGACGTTGGGCACGCGCAGATAGAGCCCGACGGCGGCGAGGTCCTCCGGCTTGTAGGGCATGCGCGCGCCGAACAGCGCGTAGTTGATCGCGGCCGGAGACACGGCGGTGCTCAGCACGGTGTAGCCATCGGGTGTGGCGCGCGCGACGGCCTCCCCGCCGATATTGCCGGTCGCACCACCGCGGTTTTCGACCGGCACCGGCTGGCCGAGCCTCACCTGGAGCCGTTCGGCATAGATCCGCGCCGCGATATCCGTGGTGCCGCCGGGCGGGAAGTTCACGACATTGCGAATGGGCCGCGACGGGAACGGGGCGTCCTGGGCCAGGGCTGGCAGGGGCAGGGCGGCGAGGCCCCCCATCAGGGTGCGGCGGTTGACGATCATCTGGCGTTCTCCTGTTGCGGGGCGTTGATCGCCCCTGCGCGACGCGGTTGCCGGGTCCCGGCTGCCATGCGTCTGGTCCGGTGGCTGTGGCGCGATGGTCCAACCCTGTCGCGTCTGGTTGTGATGCACTGCAGCATGAATTCCGTTCAACTTATAAAAAATGGAGCGGACAGGCCGCAACCGGCTGCCATCTTTTGATGGCGCCGCGAGTAGCTTTGCGCTAGTTTTTCTCGCGTATGACGCGAGGCGGGGCGACTGCTGCCCGGTGTAGCCCCCGGTAATCGCCGTTCATGCAATTGATCGTGGATCGCGCGCCGACGATTTAAGCGCGACACAATGCGGGGAGGGTTACGCGTGGTTGTCCTTGCCTGGCGCAGCATCGAAACGGTCGATCTCGCCGATCCGGCTGATTCGCCAGGACGCGACGATCGCATCGCTGGCGACAGTCCGGCCGCCACGATTGACGCAACCACGCCGAACGACGCCCTGACGCAGGATGAGGCAGGCGACATGTCGCCCGCAATCGGCCTGGTCATGGCGGTCCTGCTCTCATTGCCACTGTGGGCCCTGCTGATCGGGGCGGGCATCTACGTGCTCGGCTAGACCAGCGGCCTATTCGACCCGCACATTCGCGCGCCGGACGACATCGGCCCATTTGGCCACTTCCTGACGCATGAACGCGGCGAAGGCCTCGGGGCTGCTGCCGCCATCCGGAGTGAGGCGGGGCGGTTCGGCACCGAAACTCTCCATGCGCTGCCGGAATTCGGGGTCGAGCGCGATGGTATTGAGTTCCGCGCCCAGCCGCTGGACCACCGCTCCCGGTGTGGCCGCCGGTGCCAAAACACCGAACCACGCAGTCGCCTCGAAGCCCGGAAGGCCCTGTTCGGCGACGGTCGGTACATCGGGCAGCGATACGTTGCGTTGCGCGCCGGTCGTCGCGATGGCACGGATCTGCCCGTCGCGGATGAATTGAAGCGCGGATGGGATGTTGTCCATCCCCAGTTCGATACGCTGGGCGACCATCTCGGTGAGCATCGGCGCCGAGCCGCGATACGGCACATGCGTGAGCTCGATATCGGTCGCCAGGCGCAGCTGCTCCACCACCACATGCGGCGAAGTCGCGATGCCCGCCGTGCCGTAGTTGATGCGCCCGGGCCGTGCCTTCGCCTCCCGCACCAGGTCGGCGACCGAGCGGATATTCGTGTTGTTCGCGGCCATCAGAACATTGGGCACGCGCGTCATCATCCCGACGGCGGCCAGGTCCTCCGGCTTGTAGGGCATGCGGTCGCGGAAGACGGCGAAATTGATCGCGCCGGTGCCGATGGTGGTCAGCAGCAGCGTGTGGCCGTCTGCGTCACTGCGCGCGACGAATTCCCCGCCGACATTGCCCGACGCCCCCGGCCGGTTGTCCACCACGACCTGGTGGTTCAAGCGCCGGCCGAGCATTTCCGCCGTCAACCGGCCGACGAGGTCGGTGGTGCCGGCCGGCGTGAACGGGACGATGATGCGGATGGGACGGGACGGGAAGCCCTGCGCCGCTGCGATGCGTGGCGCGGCAAGCGCGGCAGGCAGGGCGGCAAACATACTGCGGCGGGCGATCGTCATGGTCTCGTCATCCTTCCCGTATGGACCTGGGATGCAAGGTGCTCCCTGGCCTCGTTCGGATGGCAGCCTAGACCATGCGGCGCCCGCCGCAATGCGCGCGGATCAATCGACCGTGATGTTGCCGCGCCGGACCACCTCGCCCCACTTCACGATCTCGGCGCGGATGAAGGTGTCGAAGGCCGCCGGGGTGGACAGCCCATCGGGGGTCAGGTCGGGCTTCATGCCGCCCAGATCGGCCACGCGCTGCCACACGGCGGGGTCCGCGAGGGAGGCATTGATCGCCTGCGCCATGCGGTCGATCACCGGGCGCGGCGTGCGGGCGGGGGCGCAGACGCCGAACCAGGCGGTCGCCTCGACCGCCGGGAAGCCGGCCTCGGCGGTGGTCGGCACGTCAGGCAAAGCGGGGGAACGCGTCGTGGTGGTCATCGCCAGCGGGCGCAGCCGACCGTCGCGCAGATGGCCGATCACGGACGGCAGGTTGTCCACGCCGACCTCGACCCGCCCGGCGATGATTTCCTGCAGCATCGGCCCGGCACCGCGGAACGGCACGTGGGTCATGTCGATCCCCGCGGCCTGCTTGAGCAATTCGCCCGTCATGTGCAGCGACGTGCCGACGCCCGAGGACCCGATGTTGAGCTTGCCCGGCTGGCGCTTCGCGAGGTCCACCAATTCGCGCAGCGTGCGCACCGGAAGGTCGTTATTGACGAAGATCGCGTTCGGCACCTTCACCACCAGCGCGACACCAGCGAGGTCATCGGCCTTGTGCGGCATGCGCGCGCCATACAGGCCGTGGTTGATCGCGCCGGACGACACGGTCTGCATCAGCAGCGTGTAGCCATCCGGTTCCGCCTTCGCGACGACATCCGCGCCGACATTGCCGCCGGACCCGCCGGGCCGGTTCTCCACCACAACCGGCTGGCCCAGCCGCGTGGACAGCGGTTCCAGCATGACCCGCGCCGCGAGGTCGGTGGTGCCGCCCGGCGGAAAGCCGACGACAAGGCGGATCGGCTTGGTCGGCCAAGCCTGCGCGAAGGCAGGACGGGCGAGGGGGGCGATGGCAATACCGCCCAACAGGGCGCGGCGGTCGATCATTTTTCTTCTCCTCCCGGCGACCGGCTTGGCGGCCACCTTGTTGTGATCCGCCATAACTGGCCCGTCTGCGCAGGGCAATCAACCGTCGGCACCAATCCTCCCCCTCGCCGCGTCGGCCCGATACCGTCCGCATCGAAAAGGCCCTACTGTCCGCACATCATATCCCGCCCGCACTGGGCGATCGACGACAGGGGCGCGACCGCATGGGGTTTCTGAGGCTCTACGGGCGCGTCTTGTGGTTGCTCGGCGCGGATCGCCCGATGGCCTGGGGGTTGGGCGTCGCGGCGCTGGCGCTGGCCGGGTTGCAATTCCTCGAACCCGTGCTGTTCGGCCGGGTGGTGGACCTGCTGTCGCGGTCCGAGCGCATGACGGCCGAAGCGCTGTGGTCCGAAGCCGCGTCCCTGCTGCTGCTGTGGGCCATCGTCGGCATGGCGAGCATCGGTGCGAATGTCGCGGTCGGCCTGTTCGCCGACCGCATGGCGCATCGCAACCGCCTGAAGGTCATGCACAATTATTTCCAGCATGTCCTGTCGCTGCCGTTGTCCTTTCACGGCGATACGCAGTCGGGCCGCCTGATGAAGGTCATGCTGGTCGGCACCGACAATCTGTTCGGCCTGTGGCTCGGCTTCTTCCGAGAGCACATCATTACCTTCGTGTCGCTCATCGTGCTGCTGCCGCTGACCATGGTGATGAACTGGCGGCTGGGGCTGCTGCTGGTGGTGCTGGTGGTGGTCTTCGCCGTCGTCGCCACCCTGGTCATCCGGCGCACCCAGGAAGCCCAGGCAAAGGTGGAGGCCTTCCATTCCCGCCTGGCCGGCAATGCACAGGATGCGTTGTCCAACGTGGTTGTCGTGCAGTCCTTCACGCGCCTGTCGTCGGAAGCGCGGATGTTCGGCGACATCATTCGCCAGGTCCTCGACCACCAGTTCCCGGTGCTCAACTGGTGGGCCATCGTCTCGGTGCTGACGCGCGCGGCTTCGACCGTCTGCGTCATCGCCATCTTCGTCTATGGCACGGTGCTGCATGTGCGCGGCCAGGCGACGGTGGGGGAGATCGTGTCCTTCATGGGCTTCGCCACGCTGTTGATCGGGCGGATGGAAGGCGCGGTCGGCTTCGTGTCCCACATGGTCTTCGTGCAGCCGCGCATCGATGAACTGTTCGGCGTGCTGGACGCGCGTTCGTCGGTTGCCGAGGCACCGGACGCGAAGGACATCGGCCGCGCCACCGGCGATGTCGCCTTCGAGGGCGTCGGCTTCGCCTATCCCGGCGGTCCGCCGATCCTGCGCGACGTGTCGTTCAACGCGGCACCCGGCACGACCATCGCGCTGGTCGGCCAGACCGGTGCGGGCAAGTCCACCGCCATGGCCCTGCTGCAACGGCTGTGGGACCCGGTGGATGGGCGCATCACGCTCGATGGGCACGATTTGCGCGAACTCACCCTGGAATCGCTGCGCGCCAATATCGGGGTGGTGTTCCAGGAATCGATGCTGTTCAGCCGCACCATCCGCGAAAACCTGCTGATCGGCCGGCCGGAGGCGACGCAGGAGGAGATCGAGGCCGCCTGCCGTCAGGCCGAGGCGCATGACTTCATCACCCGCCAGCCCCAGGGCTATGAGACCATCGTGGGCGAGCGCGGGTCGAACCTGTCGGGCGGTCAGCGGCAACGCTTGGCCATCGCGCGCGCGCTGATCAAGAACCCGCCGGTGCTGATCCTGGACGAAGCGACCTCTGCACTCGATGCCGCGACGGAAGCGCGCGTGCAGAAGGCGCTGACCGCCCTGATGGCCGGGCGGACCACCTTCATCATCGCCCATCGCCTGTCCACCGTGCGGGAAGCCGATGAGATCCTGGTGTTCGAGGGCGGCCAAGTGGTCGAGCGCGGACCCTTCGCAGACCTCGTCGCGCTGGACGGCCGCTTCGCGGAACTGGTGCGCACGCAGCTCGCCGGCGGGGCGACGGCGGCTGCTCACTGATCCGCGACTCGCCCCGCTTCCTGCTTGCACCGCGGCGCGGCGCGCTGGCACACTCGCCTTCTGGTTGCGCGGACAGGGATCGCCGGACCCCTCGCTTCGCCTCCGATCCCGGCGCTTCTCGTGACCGCGTCCCGCGGGCCCCCCGGCCCGCGGCGAAGGAGGGATCGGCAATGCACATCAAGGACATCCTGCGACACAAGGGCGAGGACGTCTTTTCCGTCGGCCCCGGCGAGGACGTCACCGCGATCGCCCGGTCACTGGCGCAGCACCGCATCGGCGCGGCACTCGTGCGTGACAAGGATGGCGCGGTGCTCGGCATCATCAGCGAACGCGACATCGTCCGCGCCGTCGCCCGCGAAGGCGCGGCGGCCCTGGCCCGCACGGCCCGCGATTTGATGACCGCGGACCTGCGCACCGCGGCGCCGACCACGACCATCGCCGAGGGGCTGGGCATCATGACCGACCATCGCTGCCGGCACCTGCCGGTGATGGACGGCGGCCGGCTGACGGGGATGGTGTCGATCGGGGATCTGGTGAAGGCCCGCATCGCCGAGGCGGAACAGGAAGCGGAGAACCTGCGGGCGTTCGTGACGGCGGCGTAGCGGCCCGAAGGTTGGAGGGGCGCTGCCGCTCCAAGCCACCCAGGGACCAACGGCTCCCTGGACCGCGGGACCTTGGCGTTTGTCACGCAGGGCGTTTCTCACCAGGTCAAATGCCAAGATTGGGCCATTCAGCTTGGCAACGGACCGTCGGCGTTCAGCACCAAAGGTGAGGTTTCCAAAGGCCTTAAGCCTTTGGTGGGGTGAGGTTTGGAGAGGGGCAAAGCCCATCTCCAAGGAGCATCATCGCCGCATATTCGCGCGTATGGGGCGCTGCCCGCCCAAGCCACCCGACCCATAGCCACCGCCCAGCCCCCCATGCGAGCCTCCCGCGACCGCATCGCAGGAGACCGCCGGCATGGACCTTCAACTCACCGGCAAGGTGGCTCTCGTCACGGGTGCCTCCGTCGGTCTCGGCCGTGCCATCGCGACGATGCTTGCCGCCGAGGGGTGCCGCCTTGCCATTCTCGCCCGCCGGCGCCCCTTGCTCGATGCGCTGGCGCGCGACCTGCCGGCTTCGGCCGCGCCGTTCATCATCGAACAGGACATCACCGACCGCGACGCCGCCCATCGCATCCGCGATGCCGTGCTGGGTCATTTCGGACGCTGCGACATCCTGGTGAACAATGCCGGCGGATCGCGGCCGCAGACGGATCTCGGCACCGACGAGGTGTGGGAAGAAGCGATGGAATTGAACTTCCAGGCCGGCCGCCGCATCACCCATGCGTTGATCCCGGCGATGCAGGCAAACAAATGGGGCCGCATCGTCAGCCTGACCGGCACGGACGAACCGTTTTCGATCAATCCGGCCAATGCGCCGAATGGTGCGGTGCATATCTGGTCGAAGGCGCTGTCGCGCACCTTGGGCCGGGACGGCATCACGGTGAACTGCGTCCCGCCGGGACGGCTGCGATCCGAACAGATCGACACCCGCGTCATGCCCACCGAGGAATCGCGCCGCGCCTGGGCGGAGAGGGAAGTCCCGGTCGGCTACATCGGTGACCCTGACGACCTCGCGGTCCTCGTCGCCTTCCTGTGTTCGCCGCGCGCCCGGTACATCACGGGGCAGGTGATTCACGTGGATGGCGGGACACTTCGATCCAGCCATTGAGGCGCGACACGGTTGGTTCCAGGCTGACGCCCGCCGCGGACCGGATCGGACCCGATCGGCGGATGACGCCGCTCAACGGCTCGGCGACGGTTGCGCGAACGCAAGCGGCTTGGCCACCGACCAGGATGCCCCGATGACCGACAGCGCGAAACCACACATGCCGCATCATGGTGGCGGGGCGGCGGGCTCGCACCTGCGTGCCGCGCTGGCGCGGTCGCGTCGGCGACGCCGCGGCGGC
>JALHQB010000103.1 GCA_022842185.1 Acetobacteraceae bacterium | reverse complement strand
GGCGTCCAGCCGGGCCGCCGCCGCGGCGCGGTCGAAGCCCGGCGCGCGCAGGCCCAGGCGGCAATAGGGGAAGGTTTCGGCGAACAGGGTCTCGGCGGCCGGTTCGGTCTGCTGGAGGACATGGCGGACGAGGGCGGCGCGGTCGATGCCGGCGGCGATCGCCTGGCGCACCGCAGGGTTGTCGGTAGGGAAACGCGCCGAATTTATCGCCAGCATGCGGGTAGCGAGCGGCGGAGACACCGTGGCGGCGAAGCGCCGGTCGGCGGCGAAGCGGCGGAACGTGTCGGCGTCGATCTGGTCGGTGCCGTAGATCAGGTCGATCTCGCCGGTCTCGAGCGCCAGCGCGCGGCTGTTCGAATCGGCCAGGACGCGCACCAGCACGCGTTCAACCAGGGGCTTGTCACCCCAGTACCCATCGTTGCGGAGGAACAGATCGTGCTGGCCGCGCACGGTCTCCGCCAGTCGCCACGGGCCGGTGCCGACCGGGGCGGACAGGCTGCCATCGGGCCGCAGCACGGCCGGGGCGGCGAAGCGCAGCGGCCGGATCAGCGAGAGTTCGAGCAGCGTCGGATAATAGGGGCCGCGCAGGCGCAGGCGCACTGTCGCGGGGTCCAGCGCCTCGGCACCTTCGATTTGCGCGATGAGTTCGAGCCAGGCGTGGCGCGGGCGGTTGCGCAGCACGGCGTCCACATTGGCCACCACCGCGGCGGTGTCGAAGGCCGTGCCATCGGAAAACCGGACGCCCTGACGCAGCTGGAACACGATGCTGCGGCCATCGCGCTCCACCTCCCATGCCGTGGCCAGGGCGGGTTCGACCGCTCCGCCCTCGCCGTAGCGGACCAGCGGTTCATAGACCATCGCCTGAGCGAACATCTGGTTCGGGTTGTACAGATGCGGGTTCAGTGGCCCGACATTGGTCGGCCAGGAGAATGTGATGCTGCGGCGCTGATTCGCCTCCGCCGCCCGGCCGGCCAGGGCCGGCAGGGCCGAAAGGGTCGCCATGAGCGCGCGCCGCTGCATCGGTCATTCCAACGTATGATGAATCGACCAATTCGTCTCACACGTCGCGGCGCGGCGCCAGTCCCGGTGATGGCTTCTCGGGGCGGGCGCATGGAACGCCCTTGTTTGCGCGAGCATCGTCACGCGTGTGACTGATTCCAGCCAAGCGCGATCTGCTCTAGCCTGCACTGCAGGAGACAACCGATGCAGCGGCTGACCATCACGCTCGACGACGAGACGGCGCAGGCGCTGGACGACCACATGGCCACGCATGGCTATTCCAACCGGTCGGAGGCGATCCGCGACCTGCTACGCGGCCCGCTGCGTGATGCGGAGGCGGCGCGCGAGCCCTCGATGCCCTGCATGGCCGTCGTGTCCTACATCTACGACCATGGCGAACGCGACCTGGGGCGGCGGCTGGTGCTGGCGCAGCATGAACATCATGCGCTGGGCGTCGCGACGCTGCACACGCATCTGGACCACGACCTGTGCCTGGAGGTCGCGGTGCTGCGCGGCGCGGTGGCCGAGGTGCAGGATTTTGCGCAGGCGTTGATCCGCGAGCGCGGTGTCCGCTTCGGCGGCATGAACCTGCTGCCGGCACCCAAGGCGGATGGGCACGATCATCACCATCACGCGGCGGCCGCTGGCGGGGGCGGATAAAGGTTGGCGGGGCGCTGCCCTCCAAACCACCCCGCCGGGGACCAACGGGTCGCTGGACCGCGGAAATTCCCTGGGCCATGCGGGCCGTGATCCAGTGGAGCAGCGCAAGGAAGCGGCCGGGCACACATCGGCGGGATCCATTCCGCCCCGCTTCGCCCCCTGCGCCACGAACACCGGGCAGGCGGAAACGGTTCCTCCGGCTGTTCGTGCCGTTTGGACAACGGCCCTTTTTCTGATTCCACAGTCCGTGCAACCAACGCCGCCACCGGGCGCTTGATGTGCAGTGGCGGACCCGCCATCTTTCACCAACCGGCGCATCGCCCGGCCCCCTTCGGAGGATACGACAATGGCCTGGAAGACCCCCAAGATCGTCGAGATTTCCCTGGCGCTCGAAATCAACAGCTACGCCTGCGCCGAGATCGGCTGAGGCCGACGCCCCCCGGGGCGCGCTGCGTGCTCCGGATCATCGTCCTTGGCGCTGGCGCTGGCGGTGGGTTCCCGCAGTGGAATTCCGCCGGTGCCGGATGCTTGCGGTCGCGCGCCGGCGACCCCGCCGCGCTGGCCCGTAGCCAGGCGAGCATCGCGGTATCCGCCGATGGCGACCATTGGCTGGTGGTCAATGCCAGCCCCGATCTGCGTCAGCAGATCGCCGCCACACCCGCTTTGCACCCGCGGCCCGGATCGCTGCGCAATTCGCCGATCGGTGCGGTGTTGCTGACCGGGGCGGAAATCGACGCCATTGCAGGGCTGTTGAACCTGCGTGAACGCCAGGCCTTCACCCTGCTGGCTGCGCCGCAGACGCTCGCGGTGCTGGATGCCAACCCGATCTTCGGCGCGCTGAACCCTGAATTCGTACAACGGCGCACGGTCAGGCTGGACGAGGCATTCGATGTGCTGGGCATCTCCGTGACCGCCTATGCGGTGCCCGGCAAGGTGCCGCTGTTTGCCGAGACACCCGCAGGTGACCCCGGCGTGGCGGAGGACGGGGAGGCGGTGGGCCTCGCCCTGTCCGCCGGCGGCGGCACGCTGCATTACATCCCCGGCTGCGCGATGATGACGCCGGCGCTGCGCGACCGCATCGATGGCGCCGATTGCGTCATGTTCGACGGCACGCTGTTCACCGATGACGAGATGATCCGCATCGGCGCCGGCCCCAAGACCGGCCGGCGCATGGGCCATATGCCCATGACCGGTGAGGGATCGACCCTGGATGCCTTCGCGTCCATCCGCGTGGCACGCCGCATCTTCGTGCATATCAACAACACCAACCCCGCCCTGCTGGCCGACAGCCCCGAACGCGCGATCCTGACGCGGCATGGCTGGGAGGTTGCCGGGGACGGCATGGAGATCCGCCTGTGAGCCTGCCGATGTCCCCCGAGGCCCTTGAAGCGGCCCTGCGCGCCATCGGGGCCGAGCGCTACCACATCCTGCATCCCTTCCATCACCTGCTGCATGGCGGGAAGCTGACCAAGGCGCAGGTCCAGGCCTGGGCGCTCAACCGGTACTACTACCAGGCCTCGATCCCGGCGAAGGATGCATCCCTCGTCGCGCGGTTGCCCACGCCGGATCTGCGACGCGAGTGGCGTCGGCGGCTGGAGGACCATGACGGGGATGGCTCGCATCCGGGTGGTGTGGAGCGTTGGCTCGCCCTGACCGATGGGCTGGGGCTGGACCGGGATTATGTCGTGTCCCTGAAGGGTCTGCTGCCGGGCACGCGCTTCGCGGTCGATGCCTATGTGCGCTTCGTGCGGGAGAAATCGCTGCTGGAGGCGATCGCCTCATCGCTGACCGAGATGTTCTCGCCCGACATCATCTCCCAGCGCGTGTCGGGCATGTTGCGGAACTATGATTTCGTCACGGCGGAAACGCTCGCCTATTTCACGCCGCGCCTGACCCAGGCGCCGCAGGATGTCGCCTTCGCGCTGTCCTATGTGAAGGAACACGCCGACACGGCGGAGAAGCAGGAGCAGGTCCTCGGCGCGCTGCGCTTCAAATGCGACCTGCTGTGGGCGCAACTTGATGCGCTGCACTTCGCCTATGTCGCGCCGGCGATCCCGCCGCCGGGTGCCTTCAGCCCATGACGCCGCGCTTTTCCCCCGGCGTGCGGCTGCATCATGACAAGGCGCGCGATCGTTGGGTGGTGATGGCGCCGGAACGGATGTTCGTGCCGGACGAGACGGCGCTGGAAGTGCTGCGGCTGGTCGATGGCGCGCGCGATGTCGATGGCATCATCGATGCGCTGGCGGCGAAGTTCGATGCGCCGCGCGACGTCATCGCGACGGATGTGCGCGCGATGCTGGACGACCTGGTCGCGCGTGGCGCGGTCGTGACATGAACGCGCCGCTCGCGCTGCTGGCGGAACTGACCCATCGCTGCCCGCTGCGCTGCCTGTATTGCTCGAACCCGGTGGAACTGACGCGCGCCTCGGCGGAACTGACGACCGCGGAATGGGCACGCGTGTTTGACGAGGCCGCCGCGCTGGGTTGCTTGCAGGTGCATCTTTCGGGCGGCGAGCCGACGGCGCGGCGGGACATTGTCGCCATCACCGCCGCCGCGCATGAAGCGGGACTCTACACCAACATGATCACCGCCGGCGTGCTGCTGGATGCCGCGCTGATGGCACGGCTGAAGGAAGCCGGCCTGGATCATGTCCAGCTGTCGGTACAGGATTCCGATCCGCAGGGTGCCGAACGCATCGGCGGCATGAAGGGCGCCCAGCCGCGCAAGGAAGCCGCCGCGCGCATGGTGCGGGATGCCGGGCTGCCGCTGACACTCAACGCCGTGGTGCACCGGCAGAACCTGCACAATTTGCCGCGGCTGATCGACCTGGCGCTGGCCTGGGGTGCGGGGCGGCTCGAAGTCGCGCATGTGCAGTATTACGGCTGGGCGCTCGCGAATCGGGACGCTTTGCTGCCGACGCGCGACCAGCTGGATGACGCGACGCGCATCGTCGATGCGGCGCGGCTGGCCCATCGCGGCCGGCTGGTCATCGATTATGTGGTGCCCGACTATCACGCCTCGCGGCCCAAGGCCTGCATGGGCGGCTGGGGCAGTCGGTTCCTCGCTGTTTCACCCGCTGGGCGCGTGCTGCCCTGCCATGCGGCGGAATCAATCTCCGGCATGGAATTCCCATCAGTCCGGGATACCTCCCTGCGCGACGCCTGGGAAAACAGCGCGGCCTTCAACCGCTTTCGCGGTACGGATTGGATGCCCGCGCCATGCCGTGGCTGCGACCATGCCGAACGCGATTGGGGCGGCTGCCGTTGCCAGGCCTTCGCACTGACCGGCGATGCGGCGGCGACGGATCCGGCCTGCGGGTTGTCGCCGCATCATGGGCTGCTCGCGGCGGCGCTGTCCGAGGCGACGACGACCGAGTTCCGGTATCGCGAATTTCGCTAGAGCAGATCGCGCCTGACTGGAACAAGTGAGGCGCGTGAAGATGCTCGCTGAGACAAACGCATTATCCCGCAGCATCAATCGCGCTGCGACAGATAATGCGCCAAGGCGGCGATCTGCGCGTCCGTCAGCCCGACCACGGCGCCGTTCATCTGCGAATCGGCGCCGACGCGCAGCCCGTCGCGGTATTCGATCATGGTGCGCTCCAGGAAATCCTCCCGCTGGCCGATCAGGCGCGGCACCTGTTCCCGCCCGGTGAGCGTCGGCAGGTGGCAGACCGCGCAGTTGCGCGGGCCGATCAGCGCCTGGCCGGCGGCAAACAGCGCCTCGTCACGCGGCCGGCGATCCTCCGGCGGGCCCGGCGGGAGCGAGGCGAAGTGCGCGGCGAGGTCCTCGATCGTGCCATCGGCCATGCCTTCGGCGACGGCGGTCATGGCCGGCACCTGGCGCAGGCCTTCGCGGAACAGGATCATCTGGGTGGTGACAAACAGCGCCGGCTGGCCGGCGAGGGAGGGCGTGCCCTCCATCGCGCTGCGCCCGTTCTCGCCATGGCAGGCGGCGCAGCGTTCCGCGGCCATCGCCGCCCCGCGGCGTTCTGCGGATATCGCCGCCCCGCGGCGTTCTGCTGATATCGCCGCCCCGCTGCGTTCTGCGGATATCGCGGCCCCGCGCGCGGCATCCTGCGCCGCCGCGGGCAAAGCGACGGCGGCGGCGAACAGCGCCGCCGCCAAAAGTCCCGCCAGCCTCACTGGCGATAGGTGATGCGGTAGATCGCACCCATCTGCTCGCCCGAGACGAGCATCGAGCCGTCGCGCAGCACATGCACCTCGACCGGCCGGTCGGCGAAGGTCTGGGCTGTGTCGTTGCGGAAGCCGGTCAGGAATTCCTCGACCCGCGCGACGTTGCCCTGCGCGTCGAGATGCGCGACCACGACGTCAAATCCAGCCAGGCGTGAGCGGTTCCACGACCCGCGCCGGGCGATGAAGGCCATGTTGCGGTACTGCTCGGGGAACATCGTGCCGGTGTAGAAGCGCATGCCGAGCACGGCGGTATGCCCGCCCAGCAGCGCCGCGGGCTGCGCGAATTCCGAGCAGTTGCGCCCGGCATTGTATTGCGGGTCGCGCCAGTCACCGAGGCAGAAGGGGAAGCCGAAATCCTCGCCGGACCGGCGCACGCGGAGCAGCGTGTCCTGGGGCGCGTCGTCGCCGGCCCAGTCGCGGCCGTGGTTGGTCGCCCACAGCTCGCGCGTCACCGGATGATGCGCCATGCCGACGGAATTGCGCACGCCGCGCGCCTCGATCCGGCGGTCCGAACCATCCGGGTTGAAGGAGACCAGCAGCGCGAACTTGTCGCGGTCCGTCTCGCAGACGTTACAGTTCACGCCGACATTGGTGTAGATGCGCCCATCCGGCCCGAGCGTCGCGAACTTCCAATGGTGGTTGCCGCCGTGCTCCTGTTCGGTCGGCAGGGCGAAGGCGGCGGTCAGATCCACCGGCGCGGGTGGATTGTCCAGGTTCGCCTCGATGTTGTCGTAGCGAAGCACGCGATTGACCGCGAAGACGAACAGGCTGTTGCCGACCATCACCAGACCGCTGGGCTGCGGCAGGCCCTGCAGCAGGGTGCGCGTGCGGGTCGTGCCGTCCGGGTTGCGGCTGATGGCATAGACGCGCCCGATGGCGCGCGTGCCCGCGAACAGCGTGCCGTTCGGCCCCTCGGCGATGGCGCGTACGCCGGGCATGCCATGGGCGAAGACCTCGGCCTGGAAACCCGGCGGCAGGCGGATGGACCCGACCGGCACCTGGTCAAGCGGTGTCACGGTCATGCGCGCGGCGTGGGGTGCGAGGGTCGAACCCTCAGGCCGACCGACCGCCCAACCGGGCACAGGCGCGGGGGCCTGCGCATAGGCCGGGGCGGCGGTGAGCGCCGCGACCAGTCCGAACACAAGGCGTTTCATGGTCATGGTGTTCTCTCCCTGCTGCCCGCTTCAGGGCGTTGCCTGCGGATGGAAGGATGAAAAGACGCGTTTCGCAAGGGCAATAGCAACAGAAGCTGCACGCGCCCGTTGCGGATCATCGTTGCGCCGCAATCGCCGCCGCGACATGCACGCGATTGGTTTCGGCGCGTCGGCGGGATCGGGCCGACGCCGCTACATCGCGCGGTTCGCGCGCGCCACCACCGCCTCGAACAGGACCTGGCAGCCCGCCTCGGCCTCCTCGGGCAGGATGCTCTCGGCCTCGTTGTGCGACAGGCCGTCCTTGCAGGGGGTGAAGATCATCGCCGTCGGCACCGATCGCGCGACATAGACCGCATCATGGCCGGCGCCGGAGATGATCTCGCGCGAGGACAGGCCCAGCCGCTGCGCCGCCTGGCGCACCAGGTCCACGCAGGCCGGGTCGAAGGGCTGCGCCGGGATGCGGAACAGCTCGGTCAGGTCGAGCCGGCAGCCGGTCTCGGCGACCAGCCGCGCGGCCTCGGCGGGGAAGGTTTCGGCGAGGGTCGTGATCTCGGCATCGATGGGGTGGCGGAACTCGACGCTGAAGCGCACCTCCCCGGGCACCACGTTGCGCGACGGCTGGGCGATCTGGAGGAAGCCCACGGTGCCGCGGCCATCCTCGCCCCGCGCGCGCATCAGCTGATCGACCAGCGTGATGACACGCGCGGCGGCGACCAGCGCATCCTTGCGCGTCGAGGGCGGCGTGGTGCCGGCGTGACTGTCCTGGCCGATGATGACCGCGTCGTACCAGACCTGCGCCTGGGCGCCGGTGACGATGCCGATCTGCTTGGCCTCCCGCTCCAGGATCGGGCCCTGTTCGATATGCAGTTCGAAATAGGCATCGGCAGGGAAGGGCTTCGCGGCGTGCTCGCCCTTGTAGCCGATGGTGTCGAGCGCTTCGGACACCGACACGCCATCGCCGTCCCGCAGTCCATACGCCTTGTCGAGCGAATAGATGCCGGCCCAGGTGCCGGACCCCATCAGCGAATGACCGAAACGGGAGCCTTCCTCATCCGTCCAATTCACCAATTCGATCGGCGCATCGGTGGTGATGTTCAGGTCATTGAGCGAGCGCATCACCTCCAACCCCGCGATCACCCCCAGCGCGCCGTCGAACTTGCCGCCGGTGGGCTGGCTGTCCAGATGGCTGCCGAGCAGCACCGGCAGGCGCTTCGGGTCGCGCCCCGCGCGGCGGGCGAACATATTGCCGATGGCATCGACGCGCACGGTCAGGCCCAGCGCCTCGCACCAGCCGCGGAAGCGGTCGCGGCCGGCCTTGTCCACATCCGACAGGGTCAGGCGCTTCACCCCGCCCTTGGGCGTGGCGCCGATCTCGGCCATCGCCATCAGGCTGTCCCACAGGCGCTTGCCGTCGATCCGCTGGTTGGTGCCGCTCATGGAATGCCTTGCCCGTGCTGCTGCGCGACCCTGGCGGTTAAGGCCTGGCACGGCGCCTGTCCACTGGCTGTCGGCGCGGGTTTTTTGCCTTCCCCGGCATGGATATGAATACAATAAATTAACGATCGAGTTCAATTCCGGGCCGGGAGGCTCGGAATAGACGAGAAGTCACAATACTTGGCGAATAGATAACAAGTCGCTCAGTCAGGGTCGGGCTTGCCCCGGTCGCGCAGGAGTCACGACGGGGTTCGACTGTTGCCAGACGCAAGGAATTGTTGCATGGCAGTACCGCTGGCCGTCGGGCCGACTGTGTCATCCGAGATTTCTGCCTGCTGGAGACTCTCCATGCGCCGCCGGGCGCATCCCCCCAACGGCTCGCGCAGCCAGGACCACAAGGAGATCCCAATGGGGTTCCAATGCCACGCTCCCCAGCCCCGTGACGGCCAGGCCGCGCCCCCCCGCGCCCCGTCATCGCTGCGGGACCGGCGCATCCGGACGACCGCATGGCGCGCGGCGGCCGGCTTCGCGGTGATCGGGCTGTCGGCAATGACCATGGGTTGTGCCCAATCCGCCGAAAGCGCCGCCCAGGCCCCCCCGGAGGCGCCGGCACCGGCCGCCGATCTGGGTCGCGCCGTGGGGGACCCGCAGGTCGGCACCGCTTCATATTACGCGCGCCACTTCACCGGCCGACGGACGGCCAGCGGCCAGCGCTTCGACCCCACATCCAACACCATCGCCCACCGCACGCTGCCCTTCGGCACCGTCGTGCGCGTGACCAACCTGAACAACGGCCTGTCCACCACCGGCGTCGTGCAGGACCGGGGGCCATGGACGCGGGGTCGCATCGTCGATCTCAGCCCGCGCATCGCGCGGCATATCGACATGATCCGCAGCGGCGTCGCACGCGTCGAGATCGTGCCGGTCGAACTGGCCGAAGCGCCGGATTGACCGTCGGCGGCACCCGCCTGCATCACGGCAGGCGGACCGCCTTCACCAGGTAATCGATGAAGGCGCGAACGCGGCTGGGCATATGCCCGCCCTGTCCGGCATGGACCGCGTGGATTTCCTCGCGATCGCCGGGGTTGAGCGCTTCCAGCACCGGCACCAGCCGCCCCGCCGCGATGTCCGTCCCGACATGGATCCGGGCGAGGCGCGCCAGCCCCACCCCGGCCAGCGCCAGCAGCCGTGCGGATTCGCCGTCGCCCACCTGGGCATTGCCATTGGCCGGTATGGTCGCGATCCGCCCATCCTCGCGGAACGGCCATTCCTCGAAGCTGCGGGCGAAGTTGAAGCCGATCAGGTTGTGCGCCGCGAGCGCCGCCAATCCATCCGGCGTGCCCCGCTGCGCGAGGTAGCTGGGCGCCGCCGCCACCACCATCGCGCTGTCGCCAAGCTTGCGCGCCACCAGCCGCGAGGCGCGCAACGGACCCACACGGATGGCGACATCGGCACGCTGTTCCAGCAGGTCGATCACCTGGTCGTTGAGCACCAGGTCGATCGTCACCTCCGGATACCGGGCCAGGAAGCCAGGCACCAGCGGCAACAGGTGATGGGTGCCGAAGGGCACGCTGGCATTGACGCGCACGCGCCCGCGCGGTGCCGCGCCGGCGGCCGCCTCACGCTCCGCCTCCTCGATGTCCGTCAGGATGCGCTGGCAGCGTTCGTGAAAGGCCAGCCCCTCCGCGGTAAGCTGTAGCTTCCGCGTCGAACGATTGACCAGCCTGGTTCCCAGCCGCGCTTCCAGCCGCGCGACGAGCTTGCTGACGGCCGAGGGCGTCATCCGCAGGGACCGCGCCGCGGCCGAGAAGCCCGCCAGGGCGACGACCCGTGTGAAGACCTCCATCTCCGCGGTGCGATTGATGTCCGGGCGCGGCATGTGACTTCACCTCACAAGTGATGTGTCGTCTTGCCGTATGGTTCATGGCGCGGTCGTCGTCCATGTCCCGCTGCATCCGTTTCGATGCAGCCTGGAGGCCCACCGTGCCCATTGCCGTCTATGCCCTCGCCGCTGGTGCCTTCGGCATCGGCGTCACCGAATTCGTCATCATGGGGCTGCTGCTGCAGGTCTCCACCGACCTCGACGTCTCGATCTCCGCCGCCGGGCTGTTGGTGTCGGGCTATGCGCTCGGGGTGTTCGTGGGCGCGCCGGTCCTGACCATTGCCACGCGGCGCCTGCCGCGGAAGACCGTGCTGCTGGCGCTGATGGCGATCTTCACCATCGGCAACCTGGCCTGCGCCATCGCCCCCAGCTATGGCGCGCTGATGGCCGCGCGCGTCATCACCGCGCTGGCGCATGGCACCTTCTTCGGGGTGGGTTCGGTGGTGGCCGCGGGGCTGGTCGCGCCGGAGCGCCGGGCTTCGGCGATCGCGCTGATGTTCACCGGCCTGACGGTGGCGACGCTGCTGGGCGTGCCGTTCGGTGCCTGGCTCGGCCTCGCCCATGGCTGGCGATCCACCTTCTGGGCGGTGGCCGCGATCGGCGTTATCGCCTTCGCGGTGCTGGCGCTGCTGGTGCCCCGCGCGACCGGGCCGGAGGAACCGGGCCGGCTGTCCGAGGAACTGGCCGTGCTGCGGCGCCCGCAGGTGCTGCTGGGGCTGTTGATGACGGTGCTGGGCTTCGGCGGCGTCTTTGCGGTGTTCAGCTACATCCAGCCAATCCTGGTCTCCATTACCGGGTTCTCGGAGGCCGCCGTCTCGCCGATCCTGCTGGTGTTCGGCGCCGGGCTGATCCTGGGCAATCTGGTGGGCGGCAGGCTGGCGGATCGGCGGCTGATGCCGGCCCTGCTGGGCACGCTGGCGGCGCTGACGCTGGTGCTAGTCGGCGCGACCTTCGCGCTGCAGGACCGCATCGCGGCGGTCGTCGCCGTCGGGCTGTTGGGTGCGGCGGCCTTTGCGACGGTCGCGCCGCTGCAATTGCGAGTGCTGGAGGCAGCGGGCGGCGCGGGGCAGACCCTGGCCTCAAGCCTGAACATCGCGGCGTTCAACCTGGGCAACGCGCTGGGGGCCTGGCTGGGCGGCGTGGTGATCGACCACGGGCCGGGGCTCGGGGCGGTGACATGGGCTGCGGCGGCGATGCCGGCGGCGGCGCTGGTCGTGGCGCTGGGCAGCCGCGCGCTGGAGCGGCGGAGCGCGACGCGGCGGGCGGCGGCGTTCGGGAACGACTGAGCGTTGGCACGTGTGACGTGGCGCCATGGGGGGGGGGGGTGGGCGGGCGGCAC
>JALHQB010000102.1 GCA_022842185.1 Acetobacteraceae bacterium | reverse complement strand
CGAACCCGCGAGGCTCTCTGGCAGGCCATCGCTACCATCATCGATGGCTGCTCACCCACCGAATGCTCCCACTATCTCTCCCATCAAGGATACGGACAGTCTGGGTGAAAACGCTCTAAGCCCTTGGTGGGGAGAGGTTTGGATAGGGGCCACGCCCCTCTCCAAGGAACACCATCGCCATATATTCGCCCCTCCCGGCCGCACCCGTCAGTACCTTTGGCCAGCCGGCAGCGCCGATGGATCGGGCACCGCCCCCACCGGCAGCTGGGACACGCCTTCGCTCAGGCGGCGGGATCGGGCGCTCGCGGTTGGTCCCAGCACGGTCTCGGGCGCGCGTGCGGGCGCGCGGGCCAGGGGGCCGGGCGGGGTCCGCAGGATCGCGGCCTCGAGCGCCTGCACGCGGCTGTTGTAGGCGGTGTGGATGCGCGCGCCGTCATAGTCGAGGTTCACGCTGTTGACGTAGCGGATCGAGAAGGTCCGCAGGTCGAAGGCGATGTCCACCGTCATCTGGTGGCTGCGCCAGGCATTGGTGGCGCGCAGCAGGCCATAGCGCACCGGCTGGATGGACCAGCCGGGCTGCGTGGCCGCGGCGCGGCGGATCTGGGATTCACGTTCCGCCATGGTGCCGCTGCCGGCGAATTGCCCGCCGATGCTTTCATAGACCGCGGCTTCCCGGCAGGCGCCAAGAACCAGGCTGGCACCGATGGCGACGGTCCCCGCGAGCAGTTCACGACGATGAAGCATCGGGACCCTCCTTCCTGCGCGCTGGCGCGAGGCTGCGAAACAGCCCGACGGGGTCCATGCCCCGCACCAGCAATTTGCCGGCGACCATGATGACGATTCGGGCGATGTCCGCAACGGGCCTGAAATGACTGGGGCGGCGCAGGGTGGTGCCATACAGTGCCGGGATTTCCGCGGCGATGGTGGTGATGCCGCGCCGCGCCGCGTCGATCAGGATTTCGCTCTCGAAGGAAAAGCGCCGCGCGCGGCCGTCGTAGCGCGAAAGGTCCGCAAGCGCCGCGACCGGATAGATGCGAAAGCCCGACTGGCTGTCCGACACCGGATGCCGCGCGGCCCAGGAGATCCAGAAATCCGCCACCCGGTTGGCGCGCCGCCGCGCCGCGGGTTGGCCCGCCGCGCCCCGGCGGGACCCGATGACGATGCGGTCCGGGGCCGCCAGGGCGAGCAGCCGCGGCAGGTCCTCCGGCCGATGCTGCCCGTCTCCATCCAGCGTGGCGACATAGGCCGCGCCGGTCTTCAGGGCGTGGCGCATGCCGCGTTGCAGCGCCGCGCCTTTCCCCTGGTTGGTCTCTCCGCGCAGCACGCCGGCGCCGGATGCGCGCGCGATCGCGACCGTGTCGTCGGTGGACCCGTCATCGACCACCAGCACCGGGGCGGCCGGCAGGGTGACGCCCAGGCGCGCGACGACCTCGGCGATCGTCGCCGCTTCCTGGAAGGCGGGGATGATCACGATCAGGCCGGCAGTATCGGGGGCAGTTGCGTGCGTCACGGAAAACCGGGAGGAATGGGATGACACCCTATCGCGGGACAGGAGCCGGACACAGGGCCATGCCTCTCGACACCCCCGACGCCGAACCGGAAGCCACATCCTGCGACGTGCTGATCATCGGCGGCGGTCCGGCGGGCGCGACCGCGGCGACGTTGCTGGCGGAGAGGGGCCGCAGCGTCGTGCTGCTGGAGAAGGACCATCACCCGCGTTTTCACATCGGCGAGAGCCTGTTGCCGCTGAACCTGCGCATCTTCGAACGGCTGGGCGTGGCGGACCGCATGGCGGCGATCGGGGTGTACAAGCCCGGCGCCCGCTTCGTGTCGGACGAACATGGCAGCCACACCGCCTTCTCCTTCGCGGCCGGGCTGAACCAGGACTACACCCATGCGTACCAGGTGCGGCGCAGCGATTTCGATCAGATCCTGTTCGCCCGCGCCCGGGAGGCCGGCGCCGATGCCCGCGAAGGCGTGCGCGTGCTGGACGTGACGCTGGATGCCCGCGCCGGCCATCATGTGACGGCGCGCGCGAAGGATGGCGCGGTGGCCGTGTTCCGGCCGCGCTTCGTGATCGATGCGTCGGGCCGCGACACCGTGCTGGCCGGGGCGATGGGCAGCAAGGCGCGCAACCCGCACAACAACACCGGCGCGCTGTACGGGCATTTCCGCGGCGTCGCGCCCTTTGGTGACGCCGAGGACGGCAACATCACGATCCACCTGTTCGATGAGGGGTGGTTCTGGATGATCCCGCTGCCCGATGGCGTGATGAGCATCGGCGTCGTCTCTAACCCCGGTTTCTTCAAGCGCCGGCGCGGCGAACCGCGGGACTTCTTCATGGACACGCTGCGTTCCGTGCCGTCGGTGGCGCGCCGGATCGCGGATGCGGAGCTGATTTCCGAGGTCACGACCACGGGCAATTATTCATACGCATCCAAGGTGATGCAGGGCGATGGCTGGCTGATGGCGGGCGATGCCTATGCCTTCCTCGACCCGGTCTTCTCCTCAGGCGTGCTGCTGGCGATGGCCAGTGCGGAGATGGGCGCGGAGGTTGCCGATACCTGGCTGGACGACCCGGTTCGGGCCGCACCGCTGGCGCGAGCCTTCGAGCGCAAGGTGAAGCGCGCGATCGGGTCGCTGTCGTGGCTGGTGTACCGTATCAATTCCCCGGTGCTGCGGGACATGTTCATGAACCCGTCCAATCGCTTCCGCATGCGCGAAGGGTTGGTCAGCCTGCTGGCGGGGGATGTGCATGTGAATGCGAACCGGCAAGTGCCGGTTCTGGCCTTCAAGGTGGCGTTCGCCTGGCTGACGCTAGCGCGCAGGTTTGGGTATCGGCTGCGGAACGGCGGGTTGGTGAGGATGGGGTCGGGGTGACCCCATGGCGCCCATATTGTCGGGATCTGCTCTAACTGATCCGCGCCATCCACGCCTGCCGTCCCAACACCCGCGCCATCCATCGTCCCGTCACGTACCACTGCACCCGGAACCCTTCGCCCAGCAGCCGCACCGGTTCCAGGCGCGGCCTGTCTTCCGCCGCCACGCCCATCGGTGACAGGCCGAAGCCGCCGGCCATCAGCAGCGCCCGGTGCAGGTGGAAGCGGCTGGTCACCAGGGCTTCCGCCCCGCCGGCCCCGTGCAGCGCGCGGTGGTTGCTCAAATTCTCCAGGGTGTGGCGCGACTGTGTCTCCAGGGTGATGCGTGCGGGATCCAGGCCGCGTCCGACGAGCCAGTCGCGCCCGACCTCGGCTTCCGCCCGCTGCCCCGGCGCCGTGCGACCACCGAGCAGCACCACCGCCGCCCGCGGATACTGGCCCGCCAGCAATGCGGCCCGCCCGAGCCGTTGCTCGAACACCGCCGACGGCCCGCCATCCTGCAGCCTGTGGCCGAGCACCAGGATGCGTTGCGGCGGCGCCAGCGGTTCCACCGGCGCCCGCCAGGCCCGGCGCACCACGACGAAGGTCGCCGCGGCCGGAGCCACGCCCAGGGTCAGAACCATCACGGCCAGGGCGGCGACCAGGGTGATCATGCCGTCGCGGCCGAAGAAGGACCCGTCCCGTGCGGTCACGCGGCCAGCCAGTTCCGCGCCGCATCCTCGGCGCCGGATGGCAGCGGCGCGCGCTGGTCCTTCGCCCAGGTCGTGATGTCCTGCGCCACCCGTTCCCCCTGCGTGTCGCGCAGAAGCATGTGGTAGCCCGCGGGGTAGAAGCCGGCGCGCTGGCGGCGCGGTTCGGGCATGGCGGCAAGCAGCGCGCGGGTCGGACGCGCCGGCACCAGCCGGTCGCGGCCGCCATACAGCAGCAGGGCCGGTCCGCGGAAGGATGGCGCCGCCGCGACCGCCGCGTCCATCAGGTCCACCAGCCCGGCCAGGGCATCGACGCGGGTGTGGCGGATCAGCAGCGGGTCGCGCGACCAGCGCCGCCAGGCATCGACATTGTCCGTCGGCTGGAATCCCGGGGCGCTGTTCTGGAAGCCCATCATCGGCACCAGCGTCACCATCACGTCCAGCAAGCCGCTCGCGAACCAGCCGAGGCCCGCGCGCCCGACCACCGCGGGGGCGAGCAGGACATACCCATCAACCGCCGGCGGTGCGTCGGAGGCGCCGGCCACCAGCAGCACGGCGCCGCCCATGCTTTCGCCCATCATCACCACCGGCACGCCGGGGTGGCGGGCGCGGATCAGCTTGGCGGCCTCGGTGGCGTCTGCGGCCATGGTCTGGTGCCCGGCCCAGATGCCGCGGTTGGGCGACCCGCCGAAACCGCGCTGGTCATAGGCATAGAGGCCCACGCCTTCGTCGGTGAACCAGGGCGCGGCGTCCTCGGCGAAGGCGCGGGCGTGTTCGTTCATGCCATGCAGGCCGATCACGATGGCGCGTGGTGGGCTGGGCGGCAGCCAGGCATGGACCGGCAGGCGCGCGCCATCGGCCATGACCAGGGCGTCGGGGGCGAGCATCGGGGTGGCGATCCGTGGCCCCATGGGGGAACGGGCCGGGGCGCAGGCGGACAGGGTGAGCGTGGCGAGCAAGCTGCGGCGGAAGAAAGATGGGGGAGGAGCACCTCCCCCGAATCCCCCTCCGTTTTCTGGAACTTGGGACCTTGCTGCGGCGGCCGGGGCCAATGGACAAAAAAAGGAGGGGGTTCGGGGGAGTTCTCTCCCCCGACCTTCCTGTTTGCCGCCCTGTCCATGGATTGTCATCACTGCCCACATGATACCCGCCCCCCGGCTGGTCCACCACGTCCGCGACGACTATGCTGTACGGCCTGTGACGAGGTTCACCATGCGCGACCCCCTGATGACCGGATACGCCCCCAAGCCCATCGAGGGCCTGACCCCCGACCAGCGGATCGAGGTGCATGCCCGCAACGTGGCCTGCGACGGCGAAGCCGCCGGCGCGCTGGGCCATCCCCGCATCTGGCTGCATGTCGAGGACCGCGAGATCACCTGCCCGTATTGCTCCATCACCTACGTCCTCGCCGCGGGCGCGGGCGAGGACCATGGACACTGACACGACCCGCGCCCCGGAGGCCGGCCGGCCCCGGGGCACCGCGCTGGCGGATGCCGCCGCCGAGGCGCTGCCCACGGTCAAGCCGGGCGAGCGCCACCTGATCCTGGTGGATGGGTCGGGCTATATCTTCCGCGCCTATCACGCGCTGCCGCCGATGACGAACCCCGAGGGGGTTCCGGTGAATGCGGTCTATGGCTTCACCACCATGCTGTCGCAGTTCCTCACGCGGCATGCGGGCACGCATATCGCCGTGGTGTTCGATGCCGCGCGGCTGAATTTCCGCAACGACATTTATGCCGACTACAAGGCGCATCGCCCAGACCCGCCCGAGGATCTGATCCCGCAGTTCGCGCTGATCCGGGATGCGACGGATGCGCTGGGCGTCTGCCGCGCGCAGCTCGAAGGCTTCGAGGCGGATGACCTGATCGCCGCCTATGCCAAGGCCTATCTGGCCGAGGGTCCGGGCCTCGTCACCATCGTGTCCTCCGACAAGGACCTGATGCAGCTGGTCCGGCCGGGCGTGCAGCTGCTGGACCCGATCAAGCAGAAGCCGATCCGCGAGCCGGAGGTGTTCGAGAAGTTCGGCGTGACGCCGGACAAGGTGGTCGAGGTGCAGGCGCTGGCGGGCGATTCCACCGACAATGTCCCCGGCGTGCCGGGCATTGGCGTCAAGACCGCGGCGCAGCTCATCAACGAATATGGCGACCTTGAATCGCTGCTGGCGCGCGCCGGCGAGATCAAGCAGCCCAAGCGGCGCGAAGCGCTGATCGAATTCGCCGAGAAGGCGCGCATCTCCCGTCGCCTGGTGCTGCTGGACGACAACGCCCCGCTGCCCTGCCCGATCGAGGAGATGGCGGCCAAGCCGCCCGGCGACGGCAAACTGGAGCATTTCCTGCGCGCCATGGGCTTCCGGTCGCTGCTGGCGCGGATGGGCAAGCTGGGCGAAGGCAGTGACCCGCCGCGCCGTGGCGCGCCGCCCATGGCCGTGATGCATGCGCCCGCGCCGGGGCCGGTCGCACCGGACCTGGCGGTGACTTTCGGCGGTTACGAGACGGTGACGACCGAGGAGGCGCTGGCGCGCTGGATCGCCGATGCAACGGCGGCTGGGGTGGTGGGGCTGGATACCGAGACGGACAGCCTGGATGCGCGGCGGGCGAAGATGGTGGGCTTCTCGCTCGCCACCGCGCCCGGCCGCGCCTGCTACGTGCCGCTGCATCACGGCGACACCGGGGACATGCTGTCGGGCCCTGCGCCCGTCCAGGTCGCGCCCGATCGGGCCTTCGCCCTGCTGCGCCCGCTGCTGGCGGACCCCACTGTGCTGAAGGTGTTCCAGAACGCGAAATACGATCTGGAGGTGCTGGCGCGGGCGGAGAATGGCGGCTTCGCAGCCGTCGCGCCGATCGACGACACGATGATGCTGTCCTACGCCATGGAGGCGGGCAGGCATGGCCACGGCATGGATGAACTGTGCGTCCTGCACTTCAACCACGCCCCCATCAAGTTCGACGAGGTGACCGGCACCGGCAAGGCGCGCATCGCCTTCGGCCTGGTGCCGCTCGACAAGGCCACCGCCTATGCCGCCGAGGATGCCGACGTCACGCTGCGGCTGTGGCTGCTGCTGAAGCCGCGGCTGCGCGAGGACGGCGCGCTGGCGTTGTATGAGCAGGTCGAGCGCCGGATGGTTGGCGTGCTGCGGGACATGGAGGCCCATGGCATCAAGGTGGACGGCGCCGAACTGGCCCGCATCGGAGAGGATTTCGCCGCCCGCCTGATCGTGCTGGAAAAATCGATCCACGAACTCGCCGGCCGGCCCTTCAATGTCGGTTCGCCGAAGCAGCTTGGCGAGATCCTGTTCGACGAGATGAAGCTGCCGGGCGGCAAGAAGGGCAAGACCGGTGCTTATTCCACCGACGCCGCGGTGCTGGATGACCTGGCCGCGCAGGGTGTGGAACTGGCAACCCGCGTGCTGGAATGGCGGCAATTGGCAAAGCTGAAATCCACCTATGTCGATGCGCTGGCGGCGCAGATCGATCCGGTGGACCGGCGGGTGCACACCTCCTACGGCATGGCGGGGACCTCCACCGGGCGGCTGTCCTCCAACGACCCGAATCTGCAGAACATCCCGATCCGGTCCGAAGAAGGGCTGCGCATCCGCCGCGCCTTCGTCGCCGAGCCGGGCCATGTGCTGCTGGCGGCTGACTATTCCCAGATCGAACTGCGCCTGCTCGCGCATCTGGCCGATGTGCCAACGCTGCGCGAGGCCTTCGAACAGGGCGAGGACATCCATTCGCGCACCGCGGCGGAAATCTTCCACCTGGAACCCGGCCGCGTGGACAAGGAAGCGCGGCGCCGCGCCAAGATGATCAACTTCGGCATCATCTACGGCATGTCGGCCTTCGGGCTGGCGACCCGCCTGGGCATCCCGCCCGGCGAGGGGCGCACCATCATCGACGCCTATTTCGCCCAGTATCCGGGCATCCGGCAGGAGATGGAACGCTGCAAGGAGGAAGCCCGCATCCACGGCTTCGTCCGCACGCCCTTTGGCCGCAAGCTCTGGATCCCCGACATCGCCACCAAGGACCCGGTGCGCCGCGCGGGGGCCGAACGCGCCGCCATCAACGCCCCCTTCCAGGGCGGTGCGGCGGAGATCATCAAGCGCGCCATGGTGCGCCTGCCCCGCGCCCTGCGCGATGCAGGCCTGTCCGCGCGCATGCTGCTCCAGGTCCATGACGAACTGGTATTCGAGGTCCCTGAAGCCGAGGTCGATGCAACCTCGGCCGTGGTGAGGGACGTCATGGAATCGGTCGCCAAGCTGCGCGTGCCCCTATCCGTCGAAATCGGCACCGGCCATTCCTGGGCCGAGGCGCACTGATCATGGCCGCCGGCTGGACCGCCGCCGAGCGCCGCACGCTGTCGCAGATCTGCGCCGCGCATTTCGTCAGCCACGTCCATATCCTGACCCTGGCGCCGCTGTTCCCGCTGCTGCGGGAGAACCTTGGCGTCTCCTACATCGAACTCGGCCTGGCGCTGACCGCCTTCAACGTCGTCTCGGCCGTCACGCAGGCCCCGATGGGCTTCATCGTGGATCGGGCCGGGCCGCGGCGGATGCTGGCGGCGGCGCTGATCCTCGGCGGGACATCGTTCATCCTGCTCGGCCTGACCGGCACCTACGCCTGGCTGATCGTCGCGGCCGGCATGGCCGGGCTGGCGAACAGCGTCTACCACCCGGCCGACTACGCCATCCTGGGGTCCTCGATCGCCGAGGAACGGGTCGGGCGCGCCTTTTCGATCCACACTTTCGCGGGCTTCATGGGGGGCGCGATCGCGCCGGCCCTGGTGCTTGGCATCGCCGCATGGCTGGGCATGGGCGCGGCGCTGATCACCGCCGGTCTGCTAGGGCCGATCGCCGCCGTGCCGTTGATCTTCGGCCGCGCGCCGGAAGCGGCGCCGCGGCCCGTCGCGGCCAAGGCCACCGGCGCCGGGGGCGTCCCGATGTCGGTGATCTCGCCGGCGGTGCTGGCGATGATGCTGTTCTTCATCACCCTGGCGCTGTCGAATGGCGGCATCCAGAATTTCTCGGTGGCGGCCTGGGTCGATGGGCAGGGCCTGTCACTGACCATGGCGAATGCGGCGCTGACGACCTTCCTGTTCGCCAGCGCCGGCGGCGTTCTTGCCGGTGGCGTGATCGCCGACCGCACGCGCAACCATGGGTTGGTGGCGGCCTTTGGCTTCGGCTCGGCCGCGGCGCTGCTGCTGCTGGTGGGCAGCGCGGTGGTGCCGGCGCTGGCGCTGGTCCCGGTCATGGCGATGGCGGGTTTCCTGTCGGGCATGATCATGCCGTCTCGCGACATGCTGGTACGTGCGGCGGCCCCGCCGGGCCAGGCGGGGGCCGTGTTCGGCATCGTCTCGACCGGCTTCAACATCGGCGGCATGGCCGGGCCGGTGCTCTATGGCTGGCTGCTCGATGCCGGGCAGCCGATGCTGGTTTTCTTCGCGGCCGCCGCCTTCATGCTGCTGACCGCGGTGATGGCGCTGGCGCAGGAATGGCGGCTGCGGCGGCGGCGCCGGATGGCCGAAGCCGCGCCGGCGGAATGATTCGAGTGTGGGCCGCTGCCCGCCGCACCCGCATTGATTGAAACGTCTGGGTCCTTTGCGCGCTCGGCTAGAGTAACGCTCGTCGCGCGACGTTTTTCTGATTCGTGTGTAATAATGGAGGCAATCACCTGCATTTGACGCACAGATGTGTCATACTGTGCCCTTCGAGGGGGATGCACGCGCCAGGACCGAGCGCGGCGGCCTGATCGGTCAGGGAACAGGTCGCTTGGTTTACCGACCCATCACAACACGCCTGATGCCACGGCCGATGCGGCCGGGCGTCATCCTGGCAGCGGCGATCGTCGTGCCGGCGTTGATGTTCGCCCTGCTGATTCACCATGACGTGACCCATCAGCGCGAAACGCTGCGGGTCGAAGGGCAGGTGGCGACGACTCTTGCCGCGGCGCAGACGCTACGCGTCCTGGATAGCGGCATCGTGGCGCTCGACCGTGTGGAGGATGCCATTGCGGGCGCGACCTGGACCCAGATCCAGGCCCGGCGCAGCACGTTGCAGGCCGAACTGCGCCGCATCGAGGCATCGCAGGCGCCCACCATCGCGATCCTAGCCGCGATCCGCCCCGATGGCCGCGTGGCCGTCAGCGGCGGGCCGGACCAGGCGCCGGGCGCCGATACCAGCAGCATCGAGGCGCTGCGCCTGGCGCGCGAGGGCAACCGCGCCGTCAGCTTCGAGGCCGCGCCGCGGGACCTCGCCGCGCCTGGCGCCGGCATCGTGATCGGCCGAGGCCGCGCGCCGGAGGGGCGGCCTTTCGATGGCGTCCTGCTCGCCGTGCTGCGCGCCGAGGCATTCCTTTCGGCCTGGACGCAGGATGGCCGGCGCCCCGGCACCCGCTTCGCCCTGGTGCGCGATGACGGGGCCATCCTGTTGCGGGAGGATACGACGGCGGACGGGCCGGCGGCGCTCGACCCCAATGGCCCGCTGAGCCGCGCGATGCTGGCGTCCCGCCCGCCGGAGATGCTTTTGGCGGCGGACGCCTTCGGCGATGGCGCGCCACAGATCATATCCTGGCACCGGCTGGCCGGCTTGCCGTTGACCATCGTGCACACCGTGCCGGCGCTGCCCGAGGAACGGCTTTCGCTGTTCAAGATCGCGCTGATCGGCATTGCCTGCTTCGTGGCGGGCGTGCTGCTGGCGCTGTTCGCCTTCACCGGGCGGCGGCGGCAACAGCGCGACCGCGAGACCTTCCGGCGGCTTGAAGCCAATGCATCTGATCTGCGCGCCGAGATCGCCCGGCGCGAAGCGGCCGAGGACGGTCTGCGCAACGCGCAGCGGATGGAGGGCCTCGGACGGCTGACCGGCGGTGTCGCGCACGACTTCAACAACCTCCTGACCGCCATCCTGGGCACGGCGCGGGCGCTCGAACGTCATCTCGGGCCCAAGGCGGATGACCGGACCCGGCGGCTGCTCGGCGCCACGGTGGCGGCGGTGGATCGCGGGGCGCGTCTCAACGCCAGCCTGCTGGCCTTCGCGCGGCGCCAGCCGCTGGTCCTCGCGACGGTCAATGCGAATGTCCTGGTGCGTGAATTCCATCCGCTGCTGCGCCGCGCTCTCGATGAATCGGTGGACCTGGAACTCTCGCTCGACCAGAAGCTGCCGCCCTGCCGGGCCGACGCGACGCAGCTGGAAGCGGCGCTGCTCAACCTGGTCATCAATGCACGGGATGCGATGCCCCGCGGCGGGACGATCCGCATCGTCTCCCGCCGCGCCTGGCTGCAGGAACAGGCGCTGGCCGGCAATCCGGATGCGCAACCCGGACCCTATGTCGCCGTCGAGGTGCGCGACACGGGGGAGGGCATGCCGTCCGAAGTCAGCGAACGCGCCTTCGAACCGTTCTTCACCACCAAGAAGGACGGGCAGGGCACCGGGCTGGGGCTGTCGCAGGTGTTCGGATTCATGCGCCAGATCGGCGGGCATGTCGCGATCCAGTCCGCCCTGCGCCGGGGCACCACGGTCACGCTGTACCTGCCGCTCGGGTCCGAGACCGAGGCCCTGGCCGCGCGGCCGCCCGGGTCACACCTTGCGACGCCGGTGTCGGGGGCCGGTATTTCGGTCCTGGTGGTCGAGGATGAACCGGCGGTGCGGTCGGTCGCGGTGGAACTTCTGACCGATGCGGGCTTCTCCGTGCTGGCGGCGCCCGATGGACCCACGGCGCTGCAATTGCTGCGCGAAGGTGTGCCGGCCGACATCCTGTTCTCGGATGTGGTGATGCCCGGTGGCATGAGCGGGGTGGATCTGGCGCGCGAGGCCCGCAAGCTGCGTCCGAAGATGGGTGTCCTGCTGGCCTCCGGCTATGCGGCCGAAGCCTTGGCCAAGCATGGTGGCGCGGGCGAGTTCGAGTTGCTCGGCAAACCCTATGACATGGATGCCGTGCTGGCGCGCATCTTCGCGCTGGCGCCTCGACGCGGCCTGCCCGGCGCGATCGTGCCACGCCTGCG
This sequence comes from Acetobacteraceae bacterium, assembly GCA_022842185.1. Lineage (GTDB taxonomy): Bacteria > Pseudomonadota > Alphaproteobacteria > Acetobacterales > Acetobacteraceae > Neoroseomonas. The sequence goes on along the minus strand of JALHQB010000102.1, from coordinate 238 downwards.
GCACGCCGCCCCGGCCATGGCGCCGAGGTCGTAGCGCGGCTTGCGTCTGCGCGGCGCCCCGGGGCCGCCGCCCAAGCCCGGCCTTCGCGATGTTAGACCCGCGTCCGGATCAGGACACCCTAAGAGCCCATCCGGGAAGTTCAGATTCACGCTGAGGGCTTTGTGGCCAGTCGACGCAGCATGATGCGGATCATGGCCATGCGCACGAAGGCGGCGGCGATACGGGAGTGCCGCTCGA
>JALHQB010000101.1 GCA_022842185.1 Acetobacteraceae bacterium | reverse complement strand
CGACCCGTTGCGTGAACAGGGCGCGAACACCCGCTCATCACGTCAAACACGCCGCACAGACAGAACACGCTCAGCCAGCAAATCCTCCTCAGCGTGCAGGTTTTTCAGCAGCCTGCTAGTCAGCGAGGCGCAATCGATATTGAAGTTCGGTACAGAGGGATCCAGGCCCTCCAAGCCACCCCGCCAGGGCCCAACGGGTCCCTGGACCGCGGATTTTTGGCGCTATGTCGCCGGGCCTGCCCGCGTGGTCAGAGGCCAGCAATACTTATGGGCGACCGCCCAGGGCGTGTACCAAAGTTGAGGTTTCCAAAGGCCTTAAGCCTTTGGTGGGGTGGTTTGGAGGGGCAAAGCCCCTCCAAGCTTCCGCCAAACCTTCGCGGATATGGGGCTCTGCCCCTCCTCGCCAAAGACCTAACTATCCGGCCGGGATCAGCTTTACGCGCTTGCCGTCCACGCCCAAAGCCAGCTTTCCGGTCTTCAGCGCCAGCGCGGCGTCGCCGAACACCTCCCGCCGCCAACCCTGCATCGCCGGTACCTCGGCGCCGACGCCACTGGCGAGACGATCGAGGTCGTCGCTGCTGGCGAGCAGTTTCGGCGCCACGTTGTGTTCCTCGCTTTTCGCCGCCAGCAGCACCTTCAACAGCGCCACCAATGCCGGGGAGGCGGGTGGGCCCGCGCGGTCCTTCGGGGCTTCGGGCAGCGCATCGTCGGGCATGTCGCGGCCGGCCTCGACCGCGGCTATCAGCCCGGCGCCCGACCGGCCCTTGGCGAAGCCTTCGGATATGCCGCGGGCGCGGGCGAGGTCGGCGGCATTGGTCGGCGTGGTCGCCGCGATCTCCAGCAGCGTTTCATCCTTCACCAGGCGCTGGCGGGGGATGTTGATGCGCTGCGCCTCGCGTTCGCGCCAGGCGGTCACTGCCTGCAGCACGCCCAGGAAGCGCCGGTTGGTGGTGCGAGGGCGCAGCTTTTCCCACGCGGTCTCGGGATCCTGGCGATAGGTGGCCGGGTCGGCGAGTGCCGCCATCTCCTCCGCCACCCAGGCGAGACGGCCTTCGCGCCGCAGCTTGGTGTCCAACGCGGTGTAGATCTTGCGCAGATGCGTCACGTCGGCGGCGGCATAGGCCAGCTGCGCGGGCGACAACGGGCGGGCCGACCAGTCGGAGAAGCGATGCGCCTTGTCGATCTGTACGCCGGCCAGCGACCGGCACAGCCCATCATAGGACACCTGGTCGCCAAAACCGGCGACCATGGCGGCGATCTGCGTGTCGAACAGCGGCGTCGGCACGGCGTCGAACTTCAGCAGGAAGATTTCGACATCCTGCCGCGCGGCGTGGAACACCTTCACCACGGCCGGGTCGGCCAGCAATTCGCCGAGCGGGGCGAGGTCGAGGCCCGGCGCCAGGGCATCGACCTCGGCGACCTCATGGTCGCCTGCCAGCTGCACAAGGCAGAGTTCGGGCCAATAGGTCCGTTCCCGCATGAATTCGGTATCGACCGTCACGAAGCGTTCCTGGCGCAGGCGCGCGCATAGGGCGGCCAGGGACTCGGTGTCGGAGATCAGGGCGGGGGGCGGCTCGCCGGATCCGGCGGAGGCGGCAGGGGTACGGCGACTCATCGGATCACGTTTAGACCCCGCGGCGGGCCAGGGAAAGGCGAGGGCTGGCGGGGGGGGTGGCGCCGGCGCATCGTGGCGCTCGCTCTCGGAGGGTATTTCGATGCAGATGCGCGCGCTCGGCCGGTCGGGGATGTCGGTCCCCGTGGTTGTTTTCGGCGGCAACGTCTTCGGCTGGACGGCGGACCAGGCGATGTCCTTCCGCCTTCTGGATGCCTGCGTGGAGCGCGGCCTGGTCGCGATCGACACGGCGGATGTCTATTCCGCCTGGGTGTCCGGCCATAAGGGCGGCGAATCGGAAGCGGTGATCGGCGCCTGGCTGAAGGCGCGGCCCGGGGTGCGGGACAAGGTGCTGATCCTGACGAAATGCGGGATGGAGATGCCGGGCCAGGGCAAGGGGCTGGCGCCGGGCTGGATCGCGACCGCCGCCGAGGCATCCCTGAAGCGGCTGGGGATCGAGCGGATCGACCTGTACCAGGCACATAAGGATGACGAGGCGACGCCGCTGGCCGACACGCTGGGCGCCTTCCAGCGGCTGATCGAGGCGGGGAAGGTCCGCGCCATCGGGTCGTCCAACTACACCGCTGCCCGGCTGAAGGCGGCGCTGGACCTGTCGGCGGCGCAGGGCCTGCCGCGCTTCGAGAGCCACCAGCCGGTGTACAACTTGATGGATCGCGGCATCGAGGCCGACCTGCTGCCGCTGTGCAAGGCCGAGGAGGTGGGCGTCATCACCTATTCGGCGCTCGCCTCGGGGTTCCTGAGCGGGAAATACCGGACCAGCGCCGATCTGGGCAAAAGCGTGCGCGGGGAGCGCTCGGTCGCCAAGCACATGACGGACAATGGCATGGCGGTTCTGGCGGCGGTGGATGCGGTGGCGGCCCGCCATGGGGTCAGCCCGGCGGCGATCGCGCTGGCCTGGCAGATCGCGCGGCCCGGGATCACGGCCCCGATCGCCAGCGCGACCAGCCCGGAACAGTTGGCGGAACTCGCCGTGGCTGGGGATGTGGTGCTGGGCAATGAGGATATGGCGGCGCTGGATCACGCCAGCGCGTGAGGCCCGCCGGACGGCCGCAACCTTGACACCACGCGCCCGGTCGGTCCCTTTGCGCGGCCTTCCATCGCATCCGAGCACCCGTCATGCACGATTATCGCACCCATACCTGCGGCGCGCTCCGCGCCTCCGATGCCGGCCAGACCGTGCGGCTGTCCGGCTGGGTGCATCGCAAGCGCGACCATGGCGGGCTGCTGTTCATCGATCTGCGCGACCGCTACGGGCTGACCCAATGCGTCTTCCCATCCGGCTCGATCGTGTTCGAGGCCGCCGAGGGCGCCCGCCCCGAAAGCGTGATCACCGTGACCGGCAAGGTCGTGTTGCGCGAGGCCGGCACGATCAACGACAAGCTGCCGACCGGCGAAGTCGAGCTTCAGGTGCATGAGATCGCAGTCCAGTCCCACGCCGAGGTGCTGCCCATCCAGGTGGCCGGCGAACAGGAATTCCCCGAGGATCTGCGCCTGCGCTACCGCTTCCTGGATCTGCGGCGGGAGAAGCAGAAGAACAACATCCTGCTGCGCGCCGGGGTCATCGCCTCGATCCGCCGGCGCATGATCGACCAGGGCTTCACCGAGTTCCAGACGCCGATCCTGACCGCGTCCTCCCCCGAAGGCGCGCGCGACTTCCTGGTGCCGTCGCGCAACCACCCCGGCACCTTCTATGCCCTGCCGCAGGCGCCGCAGCAGTTCAAGCAGCTGGCGATGGTCGCGGGCTTCGACCGCTATTTCCAGATCGCGCCCTGCTTCCGCGATGAAGCCTCGCGCGCCGATCGCAGCCCTGGCGAGTTCTACCAGCTCGATTTCGAGATGAGCTTCGTCACCCAGGAAGACGTCTTCGCCGCCATCGAGCCGGTGATCGCGGGCGTGTTCGAGGAATTCGCCGGACAGCGGCGCGTGTACGGCTCGCCATTCCCGCGCATCGCCTATGACACGGCCATGCTGGAATATGGGTCCGACAAGCCGGACCTGCGCAACCCGATCAAGATCACTGATGTCACGGACCACTTCGCCGGGTCAGGCTTCGGGCTGTTCGCCAAGATCGCCGCGGCGGGCGGCATCGTTCGTGCCGTGCCCGCGCCGGGGGCGGCCGACAAGCCGCGCGGCTTCTTCGACAAGCTGAACGAATGGGCGCGGGCCGAAGGCGCCGGCGGGCTGGGCTACATCCAGTTCGCCGCCGATGGCCCCAAGGGACCGATCGCCAAGAACCTCGAAGCCGATCGTGTCGAGGCGATCCGTGTCGCCTGCGGGCTGAACCCCGGCGACGCCGTGTTCTTCGCCGCCGGCAAGAAGGACGAGGCGCCGAAATTCTCCGGCAAGGTGCGCACGCGCCTGGGCGAGGAACTGGGCCTGATCGCGAAGGACGAGTTCCGCTTCTGCTGGATCGTCGATTTCCCGATGTACGAGTTGAACGAGGACACCAAGCGCATCGACTTCAGCCACAACCCGTTCTCCATGCCGCAAGGCGGGCTGGAGGCGCTGAACACGATGGACCCGCTGGAGATCAAGGCGTTCCAGTACGACATCGTCTGCAACGGCGTGGAATTGTCCTCCGGCGCGATCCGCAACCACCGCCCTGACATCATGATCCGCGCCTTCGAGATCGCCGGCTATTCGGCCGATGAGGTCGAGGCGCGCTTCGGCGGCATGCTGAACGCCTTCCGCTATGGCGCCCCGCCGCATGGCGGCTCGGCACCTGGCATCGACCGCATCGTGATGCTGCTGGCCGATGAGCCGAACATCCGCGAGGTCATCCTGTTCCCGCTGAACCAGCAGGGCGAGGACCTGATGATGCAGGCGCCCGCGCCAGTGCCCGATGCGCGGCTGAAGGAACTGCACATCAAGCTCGATATGCCGCCGGCGAAGGGTGCGCCAGGGACCAAGAGCGCCTAGATACTCAGTCTGATCTCGATGCAGGAGAGCCCACGATGCGGCTGACGCTCACGACCGCCCTCGTCCTCGGCTCCCTGGTGGGAATGCCGCCCGCCCAGGCCCTGACCCCGGCACCGGCGCCCGCCGCCGCGGCTTCTTCCGTGCCGCAGGGCCAGCCGATTGAGGCGCGCCACCTCGCGCCGCATCGCGCGGCCTATCGTCTGACCCTCGCGCCGCAGCGCGACCCGGGCAACATCGCCTCGGCCCAGGGCGGCATGGTGTATGAACTGGTCGATGCCTGCGACGGCTGGGCGACCCGTCAGCGCTTCACGCTGACGCTGACCGACCGCGAAGGCACCGAGATCGAGACCGCCTCCGACTACTCGACCTTCGAGAGCAAGGACGGACGCCGCCTGCGCTTCACCCTGACCCAGATGACCCAGGGCGCGGTGACGCAGCGCATCGCCGGGGACGCGGAACTCAACGCCGATGGGTCCGGCGTGATCCGCTACACGGAACCGGAGGTGAAGGAGGAACGCCTCGCCGCCGGCACCATGCTGCCCAATGCGCATACCATCATTACGCTGAATGCGGCACGCAACGGCCAGCGCCTGGTCGTCGCGCCGCTGTTCGACGGCACGTCATCCGATGGGCCGCAGGATTCCACCACCGTCCTGTCCGCCTGGGACGGGCCGCGCGACGTCGCGGAATTCCCGATGCTGTCGCCGCTCGGGTCCGTCCGCATGCGTATCGCCTTCTTCGACCGCGAGGCGCAGCAGCAGGGCGGCGGGGCGACGACGCCATCCTACGAAGTCTCCCTGCGGTATTGGGAGAACGGCGTCGCCGACGAGATGCTGATGGATTTCCGCGAATTTGCGGTCGATGGTCGGATGGTGAAGCTGGAGCCGGTGCCTGGCGGTTGCTAGAGCGTGATGGCCGTAGGTGCGAAGGCACCGAAGGTCTGAATCACACGATAAAACAAAGGCCTAGAGCGTGATGGCCGTAGGTGCGAAGGCACCGAAGGTCTGAATCACACGATAAAGCAAAGGCCTAGAGCGTGATGGCCGTAGGTGCGAACGCACCGAAGGTCTGAATCACACGATAAAACAAAGGCCTAGAACGTGATCGGTGTACGAAGGTAAACCGATGACGTTCTAAAGCAGATCGCGCCTGACTGGGATCAGTCAGGCGCGTGACGATGCTCGCTCAAACTCGGGTGGTATGTCTTCAGCGCCGGTACGATGTGGCGCAAAACGCCCTGGGACGGACAGGCAGCGCGCGGCAAGCGCCATCCCAGGACTGCGCCGGCCGCCTTACCCCCGCGCCCGCGCATAGACGAAGGCCCCGCCGATCAGCACCACCGCCAGCGCGGCCGCCACCATGGCGAGTGCCGATTCCTGCGCGATCGCCACCGTCGGCACCGATCCCACCATCACCGCGCCGACCGCGATAATCCGCCAAGACCCGGCATGCACGCCGGCCACGAAGGTGCCGAGGCCGAGGAGCAACAACAGGCCGATTTCGGTCGCGTTGTCATTCACCACGCCGCGCACCGATGGCAGGTACAGCATCAGCATCGCCGCCAGGAAGGCCGCCCAATGCGCCGCCTGGGTCCAGACCAGCCGGACCCGCTGGCCTCGGCCGGCGGCGGCGTTCCAGCCGGCGACGATGCACAGCAGCGCGAAGATCGGCGTCAGCACCTGCCAGTAGAGCAGGTTCGGCGTCTCCCCGCCCATGAAGGCGACACCCCCGAAGCCAGTGACCAGCATGGCGAGGTAGGGTGCCTCGGCGAGCAGCGCGCGACCCCAGGACCGCGGCGCGGCCGGGGCGGGCAGGGGCGGCGGTCCGGCGGGGTGCGGGTCGGGGGCGGCGATGCTGTCATTCATGGGGGCAGTCCCTCCGCTGGAGCCGTTCGCGCATGGCCGGTTCCAGGCACGCCTGTGCAGATGCTCGCACAGGCTGCGGATTTGAGCGACCTGCGAGCGCGAAGTCGAACGCAATTTGGCGTGCCGTTCACCCCTCGCCTCGCGCAGGCCACTCTACGCGCCGCGCGCAGCGGTCTCGCGCAATTCGTCGATCACGCGCAGGCGGCCGTCGCGGCCTTCGATATGCCAGAACAGCCAGCCATTGCAGGATGGCGCTTCCTGTACCGCCGCACCAACCTTGTGGATCGACCCCGTCGCCAGGCCGCAGCGCAAGGTGCCATCGGCCCCGACCACCGCTTCCCAGCGCTTCTGTCGGTCGAACAGCTTGTCGCCAGGCGCCACCATTCCACGCTCGACCAGCGTGCCGAAGGGGATGCGCGGCTGTTCCTTCTTGGATGGCAGCGCCGCGGCGGCGTCCTCGGGCGCCGGTTCCACCGCGGCGATGCGCGCCAGCGCGGCATCGGCGTAGCCCTGCTCGCGCTCGATGCCGATGAACCGGCGGCCGAGCCGCTTGGCCACCGCCCCGGTGGTGCCCGACCCGAAGAACGGATCGAGGATGACATCGCCGGGCGAGGTGCAGGCCAGGATCACGCGATGCAGCAGCGCCTCGGGCTTCTGGGTCGGGTGCAGCTTCGCGCCGGCATCGTCGCGCAGGCGTTCATGGCCGGTGCAGAGCGGGATCAGCCAGTCGCTGCGCATCTGCAGATCGTCGTTCAGCGCCTTCATCGCCGCGTAGTTGAAGCGATAGCGGGATTCCGGACCGCGCGCCGCCCACACCAGCGTTTCATGCGCGTTGGTGAAGCGCCGGCCGCGGAAATTCGGCATCGGGTTGGATTTGCGCCAGATGACGTCGTTGAGGATCCAGTAGCCAAGATCCTGCAAGGCGGTGCCGAGCCGGAACACGTTGTGATACGCGCCCATCACCCAGATCGTGCCGTCCTTGCGCAGCACACGGCGGCATTCGGTCAGCCATTCCCGCGTGAAGGTGTCATAGGCGGGAAGGTCATCGAAGCGGTCCCAGGCATCGTCCACGCCATCCACCAGGCTGTCATCGGGACGCCGCAGCGTGCCCTTCAGCTGAAGGTTGTAGGGTGGGTCGGCGAAAATGGCGTGCACCGAGGCTGGCGGCAGATGCCGCAGCCACGCGATGCAGTCCCCGACCAGGACCTGGTCGAGCGGCGTGTCGATCTGCGTACCCACTGTTGACCCCGTCCCCCGGCGCGAAGGTGGCAGAATCGCTTGTGCGACTCGGCAGGTCAAGCAAACCGGAAAACGGCCTGGTCCACGGGGCGGAAACCGCGCCGGTGATGCGGGCTGGGGCCAAGGCTTTCAAGCGCGGCCAGATGCGCCGCGGTGGCATAGCCGACATGGTTCGCGAAGCCGTATCCGGGCCAGCGCGGATGCAGCCGGGTCATTGCGCGGTCACGCACGACTTTCGCGAGGATCGAGGCCGCGGCGATCGACAGCGACAGCGCGTCGCCACCCACCACGCAGCGCACCGCGCAGGGCAGCCGCGGTGGTTGGTTGCCATCCACCAGCGCGAGGTCAGGCAGCGCGGCCAGCCGCGCGACGGCGCGCACCATGGCGATGTGCGTCGCGCGCAGGATGTTGTGCGTGCCGATCTCGGTAGCGGACGCCGCACCGATGCCGAACTCGACCAGGCCGGCCCGGGCCGCATCGCGCAGCGCGGCGAAGGCGGTGTCGCGGCGGGCTGGCGTCAGCTTCTTCGAATCATCGATCAGCGCGGCCATGTCGGCGGGCGGCGCGCGCAGGAACACGACCGCGGCCGCCACCACCGGCCCGGCGAGCGGCCCGCGCCCGGCCTCATCCACCCCGGCGACACGACCGGCGGCAGCTTCGAGGGCGAGGTCGGGACGGAGGCGGGGGGTGGTGTGCATTGCAGGGCGATGTTTCGTGCGGGAGAATCGCAGGACGGAGGGTCAGCGCATGACGAGTATCACAGCCAAGGGCCACGCGAAGGCCTTCTGCGAACGCTTCGGGCTGCGGTTGCCGATCCTGCTTGCGCCGATGGCGGGATCGACGCCGGCGGCGCTGGCCGGCGCGGTCGCCAATGCCGGCGGGATGGGCGCGTTGGGCGCGCTGAACACGACACCGGACGGGATCGGCGAGTGGGCGCGCACCTTCCGCGCACAGTCCAACGGATCGTTCCAGATCAACCTTTGGATCCCCGATCCGCCGCCGGTGCGGGACGCCGCGCGCGAAGCGGCGATGGCCGAGTTCCTTGCCGGCCATGGCCCGCGCCCGCCGATCCCCGAAGGGCCGTTGCTGCCTGACTTCACGGCGCAATGCGCGGCGATGCTCGCGGCGGGGCCGACGGTGATATCCTCGATCATGGGCGTCTTCCCCGATGACGTGATCGCGCAGGCGAAGGCGCGCGGCATCGCCTGGTTCGCCACTGCGACGACCCTGGCCGAGGCGCGCGAGGCGGTGGCGGCCGGGGCGGATGCGATCATCGCGCAGGGGGCGGAGGCGGGCGGGCACCGTGGGGCATTCGACCATGCGGCGGCGGAAGGCCAGTTGACCGGCAGCATCGCCCTGATCCCGCGTTTCGCTGATGCGCTGGAGGTGCCGGTGATCGCCACGGGCGGGATTGGCGATGCGCGTGGCATCGCGGCAGCGCTGACGCTCGGGGCCAGCGCGGTGCAGATCGGCACCGGGTTTTTGCGTTGCCCGGAGGCAGCGATCCATCCGGTGTGGGCCGAAGCGATCGCGGCGGCGGAACCGGAAGGGACGTTGCCGACGCGGATGTTCTCGGGCCGGCTGGGACGCGGCATCGCCAATGCGGTGATCCGGGCGGCGGCACCGCCGATCGCGGATTATCCGGTTCAACGTGGCCTGTTCGCCCCGATCCGCGCCGCAGCCGAGAAGGCCGGCAACCACGACGCGATGCAGATGTGGGCCGGCCAGGCCGCGTTCCTGGCAAGGGCCGAACCGGCGGCCGACCTGACCACGCGCCTGTGGTCGGAGGCCCAGTCCCTGCTGCCCTGAACCATTCGCCTCCAAGTTCCAAAAAACGGAGGGGGATTCGGGGGAGGTGTTCCTCCCCCGACGTTCATCGCGCCGCCCCGCGCGGGAGCACGACCCAGGCCACCATCCCACCCAGCAGTGACACTCCAAGAAGCCCGAACCCGGCCCGATAAGCCACCTCGGGCCGCAACCCGCCGGCATTCTCGGGAAACATCCCCACCACCGCGCCAACCATCATCGGCAGCAGCGCGGACCCCAGCACCTGCGCGAGGTTGACCGTGGTTGCCCCGCGCCCGACCAGATGGTCGGGGAACAGTGACCGTCCTTCTGCCACCACCAGCACGGGGAAGGCGGAGAACAGCACCAGCAGCACGAGCAGGGCGATGCAGGCGGACAATGGCGCGCCCGGCCACAAGGCGAGGAGGAGGAGCGACATCGCGGCCAGCCCGGCGCAGCCCGTGACGATGCCGCGCCGCGCGCCGATGCGCCGTTCCAGCGGCCCGATCGCCAGCAGCCCCGCGGGCATCGCCACGCCCATCGCCGCTAGCGCCCAGCCGCGCCCGGTCGCATCCAGCCCATGCACATCGGCAAGATAGGGTCCGGCCCAGAGGCCGAGCACGGTTGCCGCCGCCGCGTAGCCGACCAGGTGGATCGACAGCACGCGGGCGAGCCCAGGCAGCCGCCAGATCGAGAGTTGGCCCAGCAGCGCTTCCTTCAGCGTCTCGGGCGCGCGGGCCACTGGCGGGCGGCCGGGCGGGTCGTCGCGCACCAGGCGCCACCACAGCAGGCCGCAGGCCGCCGTCAGTACTGCCGAAGCACCCAGCGCACCGCGCCAGCCGAGCAGCCCCGAAGCGGCGGCGAGTGGCGCGCCGGCTAGCAGGATGCCCATCTGTGAGAGGGCGAAGACGCGCGACAACGCGAGCGTCATCGCCGCCCCGCTGTGCCAGCGCGCGCAGAGCACCACGGCCGCCATGAAGGACGCGCCCGACCCCAGCCCGATCAGGAAGCGCGCCGCCAGCAAGGTCGGGCCATCAGTCGCGAAGGCCTGGAAGGCCGCGCCGGCCACCGCGATTCCGCACAGTGCCGCCACGGTGCGCCGTGGCCCGGCGCGGTCGAGTGCGATGCCGACCGGGATCTGCGCCAGCAGCAGAGCGGCGAAGAACATCCCGTTCGCCGCCCCCAGCACGGCGGGCGTCAACGAAAGTTCCGCGGTGATATCCGGCGCGATGACGCCGAGCGAGGCGCGGTGGAACTGACTCAGCCCGGTCATGGCCGCGAGGGCGGCCATCAGCGCCGCGGCGGCGGTCATGCGGCGTCGAGGCCAAGGCCCTCACGCAGGCCGCGCGCGCCATCCGGCGTCACCGCGATGCGGCGGCGGGCCAGCACGTCTGCGTCGCCCGCGCCGGGCAGGCGGCGCAGCCAGCCGCGGGTGAGCCAGGCGGAGGCGATCTCCTTGCCCAGGCCCCCGGCCAAATGGGGGCGGCGTTCGGACCAGTCCATGCAGTCGCAGGCGAAGCGTGCCGCCTTCATCGCCTGGTCCAGGTCAACGCCCGTTGCCGCCAGCCGCGTGCGGCCTTCCGCCGAGGCTGTCCAGCCACCCGACACCGGGGTGAGCCAGCCTTCGCCGGTCAGCCGCTGATGTAACGCAACGCCCAGGCGGCCGGCGAGGTGGTTCCAGCACAGCCGGGACTGCCGCGCCGCATCCCCATGCTTCCACGGGCGTAGCGGCGCGATGCGGGCGGCGAGGCCGCCGAGAGTCTCGATGACCGCGGCGACTTCCTCAGACGCGAGGCGATGGTAGCGGTGGCGGCCCTGGGCATGGACCACGATCAGACCCCCTTCCGCCAGGCGGGCGAGATGACCGCTGGCGGTTGCCGGCACGACCCCGGCGATGCGGGCGAGCTCGCCGGCGGTCAGCGCTTCCCCGCCCATCATCGCGGCGAGCATGCGCGCCCGGGCGGGGTCGGCCATCAGCGCGGCAGTGGCGGCGAGCGGGCCGGGGGCGGTGGGGTCGGTCATGGGGTGATGCTATCGCGGTTTGGAGCGCGATGCTTCGGGGCAGGGCGAAGCAGGGTGCTCCGATGGGCTGCGGTGGCACCAACACGGAGCGGCAGGCACGCTACGCAGCGGCGTCAGGATGGCTGGCCGTGATGGCCATCATCTTGAGGGTCGAACCGACGGAGGGCCGTGCGGATGACGACCGCTGCGCACATGCAATCGAAGCGGGCGGCTGACTTGTGGCTGGGGGACCTGGACCTTCCGCCCGACGCCGTCAAACCCTTGAAAGACCGTCACTTTGGCGGCCCGAGGGTTGGGATGTGTGAGGGTTGTGTGAGGGATAGGGCAGGGCGTCAAACGCCGCCGGCACCAGCGAGCTTAGTCATGCGCACGTTGCCGGTGGACTATCTGCTCAGTCACGTGTCTGGCGAGCGTAGCCAAAGCGGCCAGCGCCTTCGGTCTATCGGGGCCGTAAAGGGCGGCGCCCGGGTCGAGCCGTGCTTCCTTGGCGCGTGCCCAATACATCGTCTCGTAGGCGAGCCGCGCGGCGATCCAAACGGCGCGAATCCGGAATCGAGCAACTGCGTCGAGCGCGTCAATCCTCGGCTCAGGAAACCAACTCCCGATCATATCGCGCTCAATCGCATGCAGGTCTTTTAAAGGCGACGATCCGAACAAGTCTCCTAGTTTGGCGTGGTCCCAGCCGTGAGCAACGCGGTTTCGAACTGCGCGCAGGCGCTCCACTTCCAGAAGGACGGGCCGCGAGACAAGGTCAAATGCGAACGCCATCTTGGTCCTGCTCGACAGAGAGCCCAGGGGACCAAAGCCGGAGAAGAGCGCGGCGCGCCCGCCGGGGACGGCTTCTGGGACAACGCGCTTGAACATTGCCTTCAGCGCGTCATCGGCGAAGGCGCAGGCGATCATGGGCAGCACTAGCGGCTCCTCGGACGACAGCAGATCGCAGACCCTGCAAGCGTGCTCGAATGTCTCGTCTTCAATGTCAATTTGAGCGACGAAGCGTCGGATCGCACCCTCGGTGAAAGCGCGCTCGTAGTTCCGGAACACCTGCAAGCCGTTCCGCTCAAAGTCATCAATCGCCAGCGCTGCGATATCTTCGTCCCATTCCATACGATTCTCCGCCCGTTGAACTTATCGCTCAGTCACCCATACCCTAGCTGCTCCCCGCGTCCCGTACTGTTGGCACCGTAGCAACCTCGCCAAGTCCCGCAGCCGGCACGACGCCCCGCCGTAGCTGTGAGGCCCCAACGCCGTCGTATGGCCGCACCGGCAGGCCACTGACACCCACTGCCCGGCCTCCGCAGCGTCGGGAGCCAGTGCGTCCAGCATCGCAGCCGTTCCCCTCCGTGGCGTCACGGCACGCCATCCCCAGAGACGGACCGGAAGCCCACCCGACGGGCGAACCGCCGGACAACCCGGTGCCGTGGTGGCTCGGGGTGGCCTTCGGGTTCCAACGCCGCCAGGGCGCTGTCGATCATGGTCAGGGGGAGTGCTGGATGCCGGGCCAGGAGGGCGGACCGCATGCCATCCATGCGGGCCTCTGGGCTGTCGGCGCGTGCCGTGGCGTCGTGCCGAACTTG
>JALHQB010000100.1 GCA_022842185.1 Acetobacteraceae bacterium | reverse complement strand
GGCGCCGCCCGCCGCGCCAGCGGCCACGCCTGCGCCTGCCCCCGCGCCCGGCCCGGCCGCCATACCGCATGAATGGCTGTTCGGGTCCTGGACCGGGGGCCTGTATCCCGCCGGCGAGACCGAAGGCGCCCGCTGCCTGGCCCAGCCGACCGTGATCTTCACACGGGAAGGTGTGATGCGGACGGGCATCCTGGACCCCGCCTATCGCCAGCGCTTCATCGAAACGGTGACGACGCGGCCCGGGGCGACGACCTTCCGCTTCATCCCCGCCGGCCCGGCAGGCGGTCGCATGCCGTCCGAAATCGGCTTCGGGTGCCCGGGCGGGCCCGATACGCTCGATGTCGAACAGGTCGGCCCCGACGAGATCGCCTTCCCCAATTGCCGCGAGATGCCATCGAATCTGCGCCGCTGCGGCAGCCCGAACCGATGAGCGGCGCGCCGCGACGCATCGCCCTCATTCACGCGTTGCGGCATTCCCCGCCGCCGATCGAGGCCGCCTTCGCCCGGCTGTGGCCCGGCCAGATCCTGATGAACCTGCTCGATGACAGCCTTTCGGCCGATCTCGCGCGGGAGGGCCGGCTGACGCCGCGGATGACCGAACGCTTCCTGACGCTCGGGCGCTACGCCGCCGGAACCGGGGCGGATGCGATCCTGTTCACCTGTTCCGCCTTCGGCCCCTGCATCGAGGCCGTCGCCGCCGATCTCGGCCCCATGCCGGTGCTCAAGCCGAATGAGGCGATGATCGAGGAAGCCGTGACGGCGGGCCGCCGCATCGGCCTGCTGGTGACCTTCCCCGGCACCATCCCGTCCATGACGCCGGAATTCCCCGCCGGCATCACCGTGGTGCCGAAGGTCGCCGAGGGCGGGCTTGCCGCGCTCGATGCCGGGGACACCGCGACGCATGACCGGCTGGCGGCGGAAGCGGCCAAGGACCTGGCGGATTGCGACGCCATCGCGCTCGGCCAGTTCAGCCTGGCGCGCGCCAAGGCGATGGTCGAGGCCGCCACCGGCAAGCCGGTGCTGACGACGCCCGACAGCGCGGTGCTGAAGCTGAAGCGGTTGCTCGGCGGCTGAACCCGCCCGGCGGATCGCCTTCCCGAACATCCTTCCGCCTGTTCCGCCTGTCTCGCATCGCACCGGGTATGCGGCGCGCGGGCCCGGCGGATAGTCTGCGAACCCGGCGGCGCAATGCAGCGCCGCGAGGGCAGGAGACGCCGGGATGAGCGCGATCAAGGATTGGAAGGATTACTCCGCCGGGCTGCGGGACCGCGGCAAGGAACTCGGCCAACTGCACCCAGACATCGTGAAGGGCTTCGTCGCGCTGAACAACGGCGCGGCGCAGACCAAGCACCTGGATGCGCGCACGCGGGAACTGATCTCGATCGCCGTGGCCATCACGACCCGCTGCGACGGCTGCATCGACGCCCATGTCCGCAAGGCACAGCATGCGGGCGTGTCGAAGGAGGAAATCGCCGAAGCGATGGGCGTCGCGATCGCGCTGAATGCGGGCGCCGCGTTCACCTATGCGCTGCATGCGCTGGATCGTGCCAATGAGTAGCGGCGCCAGGCTGTGAAGCGCTGCGTCGGGCAGACCGGAGAGGCATCGTAGCGTCATTGCCTGACGTCTCGTCGGGAACCCGCAATGCAACGCCGCCTTCTGTTGTCCGTCGCCGCCGCCGCCCTCGCGACCCCGCCGGCCCGTGCTGCGTCCGGCATGCCGCCGCCGATCGACCTTGGCATCATCAACATTCCACAGCAGACCCCGCTGTGGTGCTGGGCGGCCGTCGCCGAGCAGATCATCACCTGGCGCCGCGGCGAATCCCCGCCGCAATGCGCGCTTGTCGCGGCGGCCTTCGGTGTCTCGGCGCAGCGCTGCTGCGGCATGCCGCAATCCTGCTTCACGACCGGTGGCCTGCAGCAGATCCAGGGCCTGATCGCGCACTTCGGCGGCAGCACGTCGCAACTCGCACCGCCCGCCTATCCGATGGCGCTGTACCAGGCCCTGGCGCATCGGCGGCCGGTCATCCTCGCTGTGCGCTCCACGCCCTTCAACGGCCATGTCGTCGTGCTGCGCGGCATGGCGTGGATGGCGACGGCGCGCGAACCCAAGCCGGTGCTGCTGGTCAATGATCCCCTGTCCCACTTCAGCCGCCCCGTGCCGTTCCTCCACCTGCTGCCCTATTGGCAAGCGGCGATCATCGTGGCGTAGAACTTGGCGCCTGCACACGCATTGCGTGTATGACACGTCACTGCGATTCCGGATCGATCGGTGCAGTGTTCCTCTCGCGGGCCAACCCGGCCTGCATCCAACGAGAGGAATCCCCCCATGTCCGACGCTGCACGCCTGGCCAAGATGCGGATCCAGCGCGATCCTGAATTCGCCTCCGCCACCATCTCCGTCGCCGTCCCGCGCGACATCGGCGATGGCGAATTCGCCATCCTCCACAAGCCGATCATCGAGCGCATCCGCGACATCACCGGCTGCCCCTGCCTTTCGGGCCGGGTGAAGGTCGTGCTGGAAGACCTGTTCAACGAGGTCATCCAGGTCGATCTGAAGTCCGGCGCATCGATTGGCCGCTGAGGAGGACCACGCCATGCGCCGGCGCCCCCTGGTTGGACTGCTTCACAACCCCGCGGTGCCGGCCATCGTCGCGGCGGCACCCGAACTCGTTGATTGTTTGGAGGTGATCCCCGACCGCCTCTGGCACGATTTCGGCGCCGGCGCCGGGCGGAACCGCTTCATCGTCGCGGAGGAACCAGTGGCGTTGCTCCGCCGCACACTCGGCGACAGGCCGCTGTCCGGCCACGGGCTCGGGC
Organism: Acetobacteraceae bacterium; assembly: GCA_022842185.1. GTDB lineage: Bacteria > Pseudomonadota > Alphaproteobacteria > Acetobacterales > Acetobacteraceae > Neoroseomonas. The sequence continues at coordinate 10,418 of JALHQB010000100.1, read as the reverse complement.
TGTCGCTGCCCTCCGACCTGCCCTTGGATGAGGCGATGCTCGAACAGGTCGGCGCCCTCGCCCGGAGGCTGGGCTTCGCCTGGTACAGCGAACACCTGTCGGTCTTTCTCACCCCGCGCGGGTCGGTGCCGGGAGCGCAGGCCGGGCTGGGGCTGCCGGTATCGTGCGGGGAGGACCTGATGGCCGTGCTGGCGCCGAAGCTGGCACGGCTACGCGAGGCGATCGGCGGCATACCGCTCGCCATGGAAAACGCCGCCAATTTCGCCGAGGTGCCGGAAGCCGAAGAAGGCGAGCCCGAATTCCTCAGCGGCCTGCACGAAGCGGGGCGTGCCGACACGCTGCTCGATCTGCACAACCTGTACGTCACCGAACGCAATGGCGGCACATCCGCTGGCGCCTGGCTGGAAGCGCTGGATCCGAACGCGGTGACAGAAATCCATTTGGCCGGCGGCGACGAGATGGCCGGCTTCTACAGCGACAGCCATTGCGGCCGCACGCCGGATGCGGTTTGGGACTTGGCGCTGCGCTGGGCCCCACGCTTTCCGCGCCTGCGGGCCATCATCTTCGAATTTCACGAGACGTGGTTCCCCGAGATCGGCCTGCCCGGCCTGATCGCCGAGTTGGAACGCATGCAGGGCTTGGCCGATTCATGTGTGCGGGAGGTGGCGGATGCTGGGTGAATTCCAGCAGGCGATGGCTGATCTCGTCGCCTCCGCCGCGCGGGTGCAGACGGCGCGGCACGATCCCGATGCCTGGCTCGCCGGCTATGACCTGACGGAAGCGGAACGCCGGCGTCTCACTGGGTTCCTGGCGCAGCCGGGCCTCGCGCTGGGCTGCATGGTGTATCGCGCCAACCGTCTTGCACCCATGGCGATGCACCTGACGGATCTGTGCCGCGCCATCGGGCCTGGGCTGCGCAGGGCAGTGGATGAGTTCTGGGACGCGCATCCACACAGCGAGCCAAATCCCCTGCTGGAATGCGCGCGCTTCTGCGACTTCATGGACGGCCGACCAGAAAAGCCGTCCGACGCTCTGGCGCAGGCGCGCGCGGCCATCGCGGCGGCCCTGGCTGCGTCGGGCGCCGCTAGAGCGTGATCGGTCTACCTTCGTACACCGATCACGCTCTAGACCTTTGTTTTATCGTGTGATTCAGACCTCCGGTGCGTTCGCGCCTACGGCCATCACGCTCTATGCCCTTGTTTGAGCGAGCAACTTCGCGCGCCTGGCTGAGTCCAGTCAGACCCGATCTGCTCTAATCCAGCGCCTTACGCGCCGCCTCCAGCGCTAGCTTCTGCGCCTTGGTCACCTTCGGATAATGAAGGTCGAGGTCCTCCAGCGCATGCATCAGCGCCGCGCCGACGACCAGGCGGGTGAACCACTTGTTGTCCGCCGGCACGACGTACCACGGCGCGTGCTTCGCCGCCGTGCCACGGATCGCCGCTTCATAAGCCGCCATGTAGCTGTCCCAATGGCCGCGCTCGGTGACATCGCCGGCCGAGAATTTCCAGTTCTTCTCTGGTTCCTCGATGCGCGACAGGAAGCGCTTCTTCTGTTCCGCCTTGCTGACATTGAGGAAGAACTTCAGCACCACCGTCCCCTGCCGCGACAGGTAGCGTTCATAGGCGGCGATATCCTCCAGCCGCTCGGTCCAGATGTCCTTCCCCACCAGAGACGGGGGCAGTTTCTGGCCGGTCAGGTATTCGGGGTGGACGCGAACCACCAGAACTTCCTCATACCAGCTGCGATTGTGGATACCGATGCGCCCGCGTTCAGGCAGCGATGTCGAATGCCGCCACAGGAAGTCATGGTCGAGGTCGGTCGAGGTCGGTGCCTTGAAGGAATGCACCTGGCAGCCCTGCGGATTGACGCCGGAGAAGACGTGCTTGATCGCACCATCCTTGCCGGCCGCATCCATCGCCTGGAAGATGCACAGCACCGACCAGCGGTCCTGGGCATACAGCTTGTCCTGCAACCCGGCCAGTTGCTCGATGCCCTGGTCCAACAGGTCCGCGGCTTCGCCTTTTTCCAGCGTCAGCCCCGCGGTGTCACCGGCGTCGAAATCCTTCAGGCGGAATCCCTTGCCCGAGGTCACGCGATACCGGTCCAGGATGTTCTCGACGCGCTTGCGGATCATGATGTCTTCCCCCTTGGTGCCAGCACGATCCACAGTGCGGCCAGTGCCTGCAACAGGAACGTCACCGACAGCGCCACCGCATACCCCGCCGGGTCCCATCCGCCATCCGCCATGCGCGGCCACAGGTCGAGGATCGCCCCGATCCCGGTCTGGAGGACGAACACCAGCACCAGCATGGCGAAGTTGATCGCGGTGGCGACACGCCCCTGCAACTCCGGCGGAAATCCCTGTCCCATCGCGGCATAGCCGGCGACGCCGACCGACCCGCAGAAGGAAAACAGGAACCACACCGCCACGACCGGCCAGAAGCCGGACGGCGTGGCGACCACCAGCACCGCCTGCGCGACCAGCACGCCGGCGATGCCGATATAGGGCACGAACATCGGGGAGAATCCCCGCCCCTGGGCGAAGGACGCGGCCTGTCCGGTGGCGAGGCTGCCGGTCACCAGCCCGGCGGCGTAGATCAGCAGCGCCAGGGCACGCGGGCCATCCGCCATGCCGCCGACATCGCGCAGCCACGGCCCCGCCCAGAGCCCCTGGTAGGTGAAGTTCAGCGCGGACAGCACCATCACCGCCGGCAGGAAACGCAGGAAGGCGCGGTCGCGGAAGATGCGGCCGAATTCCGCGACCTCCTGCACCATGGACCGCCGCTGCGGCACCACCGCGCCTGGCCGACGATCGGGCACCACCATCCCGATCCAGATCGACGCCGCCACGGCCAGGACGGCCAGCAGCACAAAGATCCCGCGCCAACCGATGAACGGCAGCGCCCATTGCACCGGCACGGTCGCAGACATCCCGCCCATGCCCGCGAGAAACAGCCCAGCGCCGGTCACCGCCGCGACACGGTGCTTGGGATACCATTGCGTATTCGCCTTGAGCATCGCCATGAGCCCGGCCGCGACGCCGATGCCGCAGATGATGCGGCCGAACGCCAAAGCCCAGACGCCTGGCGCCACGGCGCAGATGACAAACCCCACCGCGGCGACCAAGGCGAGCGTGGATTGCACCTTGCGCGGCCCGTGCAGGTCGAGTGCGACACCGATCGGCAATTGCGCCACCGCATAGGCCGCGAAGAAGCAGGCGGCGAGCAGGCCGAGTTCGGCAGCCGACAGTCCGAATTCGATGGCGAGCAGCGGCCCGATCGTCGCCACCAGCGCGCGATTCCCCTGGTTGAGGAAATTGATCGCCGCCAGCGGCAGGGTGATGCGGACGAAGCCCGGCGAGGCATCCATCAGCGCGGATCGATCCGCAGGCTGATGGGGCAATGGTCGGACAGGCGATCGCGGATGGCGGCATCGCGTTCGGTGAAGACCATGACGCGGAAGCTGTCGCGCACCAGCCAGTCCCGCGCCGGGCCACCGAGAAGGATGTGGTCGATGAACGGCCGCGCGCCGCCCTGCCGCGCCGTGCAGGGGTTCGAGACACCCTGCGTTGCGCGCGTCAGCGGCCCGGCTTCGGACAGCAGCGCGATAAATTCGTCGTTGCGTTCCATGCGCCGGTTGAAGTCCCCGAGGATGCCGAAGGCGATGCCTTCGCCCTGGCGCGCGGCGATCCAGTCGCGCAGGATCTGCGCCTGGCGCCCAAGGTTCTGGCAGTCGCGCGAATTCGGCTGGCGGATCGGGTCCCACATGCAGCCGCCATCAAGGTGGACCGATAGCAGCCTTATCGGCGGTGAATCGCCGTCGCGCACCGTGATGTCCGCACCGCGACGGAGGGAAAAGCGCGCGTTGGGCGCGAGGTCGAGCGCCATCAGGTCCGGGTTTCGGGTGACAGTCAGCCCACGCCGCCAGGCGAAGCCGGCGCGCTGCGTGTCGGTCTCGGCGGGGAAGTGGAAATCGTAGCGCGTCGCATCGAAGACGCGCGCGGCGGCCAGCGGGCCGTCCACTTCCTGCAGCGCCACGACATCGGCGGCAAGCCGGTCGGCATAGGCGCGCAGTCGGGCGAATTCATCATTCGTGCGGGGGCGGAGGGTACGCGGCAGGTCGGGATGGCCAGCCGGCTTGGTGGTCAGCCACGCGATGTTCCAACTGGCGATCTTGAGTTCCGCCGCGGCAACCGGCAGGGCGAACAGGGTCAGCAGGGCGATCAGCACAATGCGCATGGCGGCCTTCATAGCAGCGTCGGCGCGGCGATGCGCGTGGGGGCTGGGGGCAAGGCCTCAAGCGGGCGGGCGCCGCAGGCGAGCAGGTAGTCGGCGATCGCGTCCATCTCCTGTGCGTCGCGGGTCGCGTCATGGAAGGGATCCTCGGCGGCGCTGCCGCGCGGCACCCACAACACGGTTTCGTAGCGCGCGCGGGTCAACAACACGCGATAGGTGTTGAGGATGAAGCGTCGTTCCTCCGCGCTGCGGACCTGGAACCACCGATCTCCGGCGAAACGGCGTTGCCGCCAGCCATCGGCCGCCCGCACCAGGTCACCGCCCCAAGCGAGGCCGACGACATCCAGTTCCAGCCCCTGGCAGTCATATTCCGTGGCGAAGGTCTCCAACGCCTCCGAGGACCGGATGTCGGGCCAGCGGGTCAGGAACCAGTCCGCCACGTCCGGAACCTGCACACCGAGGCCATCGGCCCGCAATCGCCGCGCACCGGCTGCCGCGACCAGCCCCGCGCGCCGCAATCCGCGTCCCAGCTTGCGCAGCCCACCGCGCATCGCATCGAGGTCGCGGGTGAGCAGGAAGGGCACGCCGCCGGCGGCTGTCGCGATGTCCCGTGCCTCCCCGGCGGCGCCGCGCAGCACGGCATCCACCCAGGGGCTTCCAGCGCCGTCGCGAACGCTTCGCATCGGCAGGGTCAGATCGAGGTCGTCATCGAAGGTCAGCCAAGGTCGCTTGCCATCCGCGAGGCGCTGGGCGGGGTCGGCCGCCGTGGTCGCACCTTGCGCCGCGACCGCGCGCCAGCGCGGATTGGCCCCGATGACGCGGCCCCATTCGGCGAGGCCGGCCTCACCGGTGTTGATCTCCTGGCCACCGCCGATCAGCGCGACGATCACCGACCACCCATCATGCCGGCCCATGATCTCCAGCGCATGGCCCGGCTCGCTCATGGTCAGGCGGCTGACGCGGCGCTGCGTGTCACGGGTTGCCTGCGCTGCATCCCAGGCGCGCTGCGCTTCGTCGAAGACAATCACGCGCGCTTCAGGAATGTGATCGGCGTGGATGACGTAGTGCTCCAGAAAGCGATGCACGTTTTGCAGCGCGGTCTGCGCCTGGCGACGGGATGCCTGCAACAGCCGACCACCGGATGGCGCAGCATCGCGCGCCAGCGCTTCCCGCAGCACGGTGACCAGCGGGACATTGCCCGACAGAAAGGCCGCACCATGCGACCTGAGCGCCCCGAACACCACGTTCAGCCCGCAAAGCGTCTTGCCCGCGCCGGGAATGCCGGTGACGAAGACGACCAGATGCGCGCGCTCCGCCTGCGCCCGATCGATCGCTCGGGCAAGGGCCGCTGCCGTGCGGGTCAGGTTCGGCGCATCGGCACGCGCAGCGGCAATCTCCGCGACGGAGTTGCGGCGGTAGAGCAATTTGGCGGCTTCGAGCACCGTCGGCACCGGGCGGTACGGCGCGCCTTCCCAGGCCGTCGCGTCCAACGGTGTCACCGGCTGGCCGATACCGGCCTGTACCGCATCGATCAGCGTGCCGAGCTGCGCGCCGTTGCTGCACAGCACCGGCGTCACACCGTACCAGATCAGCGGCGGGTCGACGCGCGCCGCAGGCGCCGCGGTCGCGACCAGCACAGGCACCACAGGATGGGCGCGACTGCCGGCATGGAAGTCATGGAGATCCAGCGCGTAATCCTCGGCCTGACGCAGGTCCTGGGATTGGTAGATTTGCGCACCATGCTTGAACTCCAGCACCAGGATCGCGCGGTCGGTGAGGACCACCACATCCACCCGCTTTTCGAGCCGAAGCAGGTCGCATTCGAACAACACGCGCCAGGATGGATCGGCGTCGCGCAGCGCGCTGTGCAACAGCACCGCCGCGGCTTCCCAGGCGTGGCGTTGCGCCAGTTCCAGCGTGGCGTGCCGTGACGCCTGGGCATAGGCAAGCCGCGCCGCGACATCACGCGCGGACAGGGCCGCGAATTCGGCGACCGAGAGCGACAGCCACGCCCTCATCCGCCCCTTCCCCGCCGCGGCCAGGTGGCCACCGCCACGCTGCCCATCATCAGCGCGAAGCCCGCCGCATGAACCACCGTGAACGTTTCCCCCAACAGCGTCACCGCAACCAGCGCGGCCGTCCCCGGCAGGAAGGCCGTGAACACCCCCGCCATCCCCGCCGGCACGCGCTTCAATCCGGCGTACCACAGCAGCAGGCACAACACGCTCGCCGTCAGGGAATGGAACACCAGCAGTCCAGCGATCGACGGCACCACCAGCGCCGCCGCCGCGCCGATATCCGGCAGCGCGAAGGGTGCGAGCACCAGCGCCGAGAATCCCTGCATCCACAGGCTGGCGGTGACCACCGGGACGCGGCCGGCGATGCGCCGCGCGAGCAACACATAGGCCGCTTCCCCCAGCACGCCGCCGAAAACCAGCAGGTTGCCCAGTGCCGAACCCCCTGCCCCACCGGCCGCCCGGGCGAGTGTGATCGCCGCCATGCCGCCCGCCGCGAGTGCCACCGCCGCCCATTGCCGCCCCGGCAGTCTCTCGCGCAGCAGCAGCGCCCCGCCGATCGCGACCACCGCCGGCAGCGTTGCCAGCACCAGCCCGCCCTCCAGCGCCGTGGTCAGCCGCAGCCCGGCGAGCAGGCCGGCATTGTAGATCGCGGTGCCGAACACCGCCTGCCAGGCGAGGTTTCGCATGACCGGCGCAGGCACGCGTACCCGCCCATCGATCCAGCGCGCCAGCGGCCAGAGCACCGCCATCGCCAGGGCACAGCGGAGGAAGGCGATCATGGCGATCGGCAGCGTATCCGCCAGCAGCTTCGCCACGGCGACATTGGCGCCGACCAGCGCCATCGACACGGCCAATTGCAGGTAAGCGAGGCGCACGGGCGGCAGCCTATCGCGGGATGCGGCCGCCTCCTACCGGCGGCATCGCGTCAGTCGTCACCGCCTTGGCGGAAGGGCGACAGCGTCGCCAGCATCTCCATCTCCCGCATCATGGCCGGGCGCTCGCGCTCCAGGAAGTCGCCCACCGCATCCGACAGGCCGCGATGCGCCATCCAATGCGCGGAGTAGGTCGGCACCGGCAGATACCCGCGCTGGATCTTGTGCTCGCCCTGCGCGCCGGCCTCGACGCGGCCGATGCCGTGGGCGATCGCGAAGTCCATCGCCATGTAGTAGCAGAGCTCGAAATGCAGGAAGGGCACGTCGACGGTGGCACCCCAGTTGCGGCCGTAGATGGCATCGCGCCCGACCAGGTTGAGCGCGCCGGCCACCGGTTCCCCGTCGCGCTCGGCCATCATCAGCACGACGGCATCGCCCAGCCGGTCACTGAGCATCGGCCAGAAGCGTTTGGTCAGATAGGCGCTGCGCCCCCACTTCCTGTCGGTGGTGCTGCGGTAGAAGCGGTTGAATGCATTCCAGTGGCGTTCAGTGATCTCGGCCCCGCGCAAAGTGCGCAACACCAGGCCGCTCGCCTGCACATCCCGGCGTTCGCGCCTGAGAACCTTGCGCTTGCGCGACGCCAGGGCACCGAGGAAGTCGTCGAAGCAGCCATAGCCTGGATTGGTCCAGTGGAACTGCGTTCCCAGGCGTTGCAGCCAGCCGGCGTCGCCCAGCGCGGTCCATTCATCCGCCGTGCAGAAGGTGGCATGGACCGAGGAAGCGCCCACCGCCTGGCATCCCTGCACCAGCGCCTGCGCCAGCGCGCCGGGTGGCACGTCGCACCCCGGACGGATCAGCAACCGCGGCCCAGGCACCGGGGAGAACGGCACGCAGACCTGCAATTTCGGATAATATCGGCCGCCCGCGCGTTCCAGCGCGTCGGCCCAGCCATGGTCGAAGACGTATTCGCCCTGGGAATGAGACTTCGCGTAGCAGGGCGCGCAGGCGACCAGGGTGCCGGCCTCGTCGCGCAGCGCGGCGTGCTGCGGCAGCCAGCCGCGCTCGGGGATGGCGCTGCCGCTATCTTCCAACGCAGACAGGAAGGCGTGGCTGACGAAGGGGTTGTCACCGCCCGCACAGCCATCCCAGGCAGCGGCCGGGATTTCGGCGATGCGCCGGTGCAGGGTGAGCGAAAGCGGGGCGGGGCCATCATCCATCACCCCCAATGTCGCGCGACCACGCCACGGCGCAAGCGGGCTGGGTTCCGATGTAGCCTGTCTGGGCCATGACGACCCCGCCGGTCGCCTCGCTTGGCCGGGAAACACGCTGCTTCGTCAGCCTTTGGCCTATCCTGCGCGCCGCCGACCAGATCATCCAAGGGCGCGCCGGATGGCAGTTGCTTGAAACCTTCGCGTGTCACTGGCGCCCGGTCGAGACGTTCCCCCAAAGGCGCGCCCCGCGGCGCGTCAGACGTCGTTCGCCTTATAGATGCTGAATGCGCCGAGCAGCGTCGTGACGCCGCCACAGGCGAACATGAACAGAGCGACGACCTCCGATTCGATCGCCGGTAGCCCGCCCGGCAGCGCCACCGATCGCGCCGCAGTGCCGAACCCGACATAGGCGCCACCGGCGGCAGTGCCGATCCCGATCAGCAGCGCCATCAGGCCCAGTGCCATGGCCCAGTGTCTGCCGGGCCTCATGGTGTCGCCCGGTGACGACAGGGGAGCCGTCTGACCTGCGAAGCCGGTATCGAACATGTGCCTAGCCCCCTTTGCTCAACCATCGGTACACTGCGCCATCGCCTGCCGTTCGCGCCCCATCGCCACGCGCGAATAACAGTCATGACAATACAACGCGCTCAGCGCAGCCTCTGGGCGCTGCAAGTCACGGCTGGCCACCGATATACAGGCCGCCAGCGCCGCACACACCGAGTTTGGATCGAAAGGGAGATTTTTCTATAAGTGTGTCGGGTTAATAATTCGTTAAATGTTTCATTTTTGATGCGATGTAGGCAGTGCCCGGATCCGGCGAGCCGCTGTGCGATGAGCACCAGCGGCCCGCCCGGTGGCAGACAATCCGGATCAGTACGAAGTGATCTTCACGAGCATGCAGCCAGGCTCAAGCCTTTGCTCGATCAGACAAGGGCTTGAACCACGACACCTGGGCAGGAAGCCGCTCGGCGACCGCCGCACGCAGCGGCACCCGCCGGACGCAGCGTCAGCCGAGCTCGAACATGCCCTCGACCTCGACCGCCGCATCCGCCGGCAGGGAGGGCACGCCGATGGTCGAACGCGCATGCCGGCCGGCATCGCCGAACACCTCGACGGCGAGGTCCGATGCGCCGTTCATCACCGCAGCATGTTGTGTGAAGGCTGGAGGAGCGGCGATGAAGCCGCCAAGCCGGAGCACGCGCGTGACCCGGTCCAGATCGCCCGCCGCCGCCTTCACCTGCGCCAACAGGTTGATGAAGCATAGCCGCGCGGCCGCCTTGGCGTCTTCGATCCCGACCTCGACGCTCACCTTGCCGGCATAGGCCACGGCGCCGTCACGCAACGGGATCTGCCCGGAGACGATCAGCAGCGACCCCGAGACGGTAAAGGGCACGTAATTGGCGATGGGCGCCGCCGGCGTCGGCAAGGTGATGCCGAGTTCGATCAATCTCTGTTCGATGCGTCCGGCCATGGCCTGCGGTCCTTCGTGTGGTGGTGAGTGATCATCGTCGCAGCACCCGCAAGAGCGCCGCACGCCGGATGGCGCGGCCACCACCGTGCACCCGGCGGCGCCTGCCAGCCAGCCGTCAGGCGGCGTGGCGCAGGGTGCGCCCACGCCGCGGGGCGGGCTGTGCCGGCAGGTCGAGCGGCAGCAGCGGCGGCTGCGACGCCACCATGGGCAGCGGCAGTTCCTCATCCGCCGGGTCGGGCAGGTCGGCGCGTCCAAGGTAGTCGATCGCCAGCCGTCGGAACGCCCAGTCGAGCACCGAGGTCGCGCGCTGGATCGCCGCATCGCCATCGACCAGGCCGCCGTGACCCGGCGCATAGGCATAGGCATCGACGAAGGCATCGAGCGGTACGCCATGGCCGAGGCCCAGCGTGACCGCTTGGGCCACGGCTTCGACCAGTGCGCGGGTGGCGGCGCCTTCGCGCGGCAGGCTGAAGGCGATCTCGCGTAGCCGGCCGCGATCATCCTCCGCGGCGCGCAGCGCGACGCGGGCACCGCCGATGGCAACCCGCCAGGTGCGCGCGGCGGGGGCACCAACCGGCCGCGGCGCGGATCGTCGCGGTGCCTGCGGCGCG
>JALHQB010000099.1 GCA_022842185.1 Acetobacteraceae bacterium | reverse complement strand
CGGCCCGCACCCCCACCCGGCCACCCACGTCAGTATCCTCGAATGGGTGGCCGGGTGGGGGTGCGGGCCGGTGCCGGACTTCAGAATGCGCCCGTCGGCGCATTCTCAAACCGACACTGAAGCCTTTGGTGGGGTGGTCAGGAGGGGCAAAGCCCCTCCTGAGTCCAACCGCAGCACCCGTCACGGCCGCAGCACCACGCGCCCGGCGCTGCGGCGGCCGCTCACCTCGGCCATCGCCGCGCGGAACTGTTCGAGCGGGAAGGAGGCGTGGATTTCCGGCTTCAGCGCACCCGCCTGCCACCATGCCACAAGCTGCGCCCACAGGGCCCGCACGCGCTCCGCATGCACGCGGCGATTGTCGCCCGGCGACCAGCCGACATAGGTGCCCCAATTCACCCCCGCCACCGCGATGTTCTTCAGCAGCAGCAGGTTGGCCGCGACGGTCGGAATCCCACCGCCGGCGAAGCCGATCACCACCAGCGTCCCGCCATCGCCCAGGCAGCGCAGCGAATCGTCGAAGGCATCGCCGCCGATGGTGTCCAGCACGCAGGCAACGCCCTGCCCGCCGGTCGCGGCGCGCACCGCATCGCGGAAGGGTGCGGCGCTGTCCAGCACGACATCGGCGCCGCGTGCATGCAGCAGCGCATGCTTGCCCGCCCCGGCGCGGGCGATGACGCGGAGGCCCATCACCTTGGCGATCTCGACACCCGCGAGGCCGACGCCGCCCGCCGCGCCATGCACCAGCACCCAGTCGCCGGGCGAGACATGCGCGCGCCACAACAGCGCCGCCGCGGCGGTGGAATAGGAGGTCGGCAGCGCCACCGCGGCTTCCATCGGCAGCCCATCCGGGATGGCGGTGACGTGGATGTCGTCCACCACCACTTCCTCGGCATAGCCGCCCCAGTCGAGCACGGCGAAGACCCGCGTGCCGATCGGCGGCGCATCGGCATCGGGCGCGGCCTCGATGATGGTGCCGACCACCTCGGTGCCCGGCGCGAAGGGCAATGGTGGTTTGCGCTGGTACTTGCCGGCGACGACGAGTTGCGTCGCGAAGGACACGCCAGCCGCGGCGATGCGCAGCCGCACGCAGCGCGGGCGCATCGGCGGCGGTGGGATGTCCTTCAATTCCAGCGCATCGAAGTCACGCCAGGATTCGCAGATGATCGCGCGCATGGTGCCTCAGTTCATCGTAATGTTGGCGGTGCGGACGATCGCGCCGAATTTCTCGTACTCGCTGCGGCAGAAGGCGGCGAAGTCGGCCGGCGTGTCGGCGACAGGGTCGGCGCCCAGCGTCGCCAGCCGCGCCTGCACGTCGGTGTCGCGCATCGCGGCCGCGACGGCGCGCTGAAGGCGGCCAGTGATCGCCTCCGGCATGCGCGGCGGCGCCCAGATGCCATACCAGGTCGAGATCACCAGGCCGGGGAAGCCGGCTTCTGCCGTCGTCGGCAGGTCGGGGTATGCAGCGATGCGGTTGGGTGTGGTGACCGCCAGCGCCCGCAGCAGCCCTGACCGCACGGCGCCCGCGCCAGCCGGCACGCTGTCGAACATCACCTGGATGTTGCCGGCGATCAGGTCCTGGATCGCCGGGCCGGCACCGCGATAGGGCACATGGACCATGTCGGCGCCGGTGATCTGCTTGAACATTTCGCCGGCCAGATGCTGCGCGGCGCCGTTGCCGGAGGAGCCGTAGGAGAGTTTGCCGGGGTTGGCCTTCGCGTAGTCGGCCAGTTCGCGCAGGCTGCGCACCGGCAGGGCGGGGTTCACGATCGCGACCAGCGGCACCATCGCCATGTTCGTGACCGGCGTGAAATCGGCCAGCGCATCGAAGGGCAAGCTCCGGTTCAGATGCGGGATAATCACGTGGATCGACGCATTCATCAGGAAGGTCTGGCCATCGGGTGCGGCGCGCGAAACCTCAGCGGCGCCGATGGTGCCGGATGCGCCGGGCCGATTCTCGACCACCATCGGCTGGCCGAGGTCCTGCTGCACCCGCATCGCCACCACGCGCCCCACCAAATCGGTCGGCCCACCGGGCGGATAGGGGATGACGAAGCGCACCGGCCGCGTCGGCCAGTCCTGCGCCAGCGCCGGGACAGCAAGGGGCGCGAGGGTCAATCCCAGTGCGGCGCGGCGGCTGATCATCCTGGCGTGCTCTTCCCATTGTGTCGCTTCGCGTCAGGATAGGCCCGGACCGTCACGGGAGGAAATGCGATGGATGAGGCGATGCGCCCCTATACGGGACTGCGCGTGCTCGATGCCGGACAGGGCATCGCCGGACCGTATTGCGCCATGATGCTCGCGGCGTGCGGTGCGGATGTCATCAAGCTGGAACCGGCCGAGGGCGATTGGTCGCGCGGGTTGGGCACGGCGAAGGATGGCGTTTCGGTCATGACGGTGTCGTTCAACCGCGGCAAGCGGTCGGTGGTGCTGGATTTGAAATCCGATGCCGGTCGCGCCGCCGCCGCCAGACTGGCCGCCGGCGCCGATGTGTTGATCGAGGCGTTCCGCCCCGGCGTCGCCGCACGCATTGGCCTCGGGCCGGAGAATGCGAAACCCGATGCGGTGTGCCTGTCGATCTCCGGCTTCGGGCAATCCGGCCCGTATTCCGAACGGCCCTGCACGGATTCCGTGGCGCAGGCGTTTTCGGGGTTGGTCGCGCTGAACGATGGCGCGGATGGTGTGCCGCACAAGGTCGGCGCCTTCGTGTCGGACATGGCGACGGGGATCTATGCCTTTTCGGCCGTGCAGGTGGCGCTGGCGGCACGCGCGCAGGATACCACGCCGCGACGGCGCGTGATCGACATGTCCTTGATGGCGGCGACATCGAACCTGTTGACGCAGCAGATCGGCGAATGGGGTGTGCAGGGCAAGCCAGCCGCGCCGCCCAACGCACCGGCCGGCGCATATCAATGCGCGGATGGTGCCTGGGTGATGGTGACGCTGGTGCGCGAATCCGAATGGATCACCATCGCCGAGGTGCTCGGTATCCAGGAGGCGGCGCGCGATCCGCGCTTCGTCACCTTCCCGTTGCGATGGGAGAATCGGGAGGCGCTGTACGCCATCATGCGCGCCGCCTTCATCCAGCGGCCATCCGCCGAATGGGTGAAGTTGCTGCAAGGCGCGCGGCTGCTGGCGGACCGCGTGAACTCGCCGCTCGACTGGCTGTCGAACGAGCATGTGGTGGCCGCGGGCGCGGTGACGCGCGTGCAGCAGCCGCAATTGGGCGAGGTGCCGCTGCCGATGCTCCCGGGCCTGGGCCATTGGCATGCCCTCGCGCCCACGCTGGGGCAGCACACGGCCGAGGTGCTCGCCGAGATCGGCGCATGACCCTCGCCGCCGAGCAGCCACGCGTCGCGGCCTGGCTCGGCCGGCTGGCGGCGATCGGCGCCGATCCACCGGGTATCACGCGCCACGCCTTCGATGACCGCGAGAATGCCGCCCATGCGCTGGCCATCGAGGACGCCGAACGGCTCGGGCTGGAGGTCACGCGCGATGCTGCGGCGAACCTGTATCTCACCTGGCCGGGACAGGATCGCGCCGCGCCACGGGTGATGCTCGGGTCGCATTTCGACAGCGTGCGGCATGGCGGGAATTTCGATGGCGCGGCGGGCGTCCTCGCGGCCCTGGCGGCGGTCTCCGCCTTGCGGGCCGCGGGCTTCGCGCCGCGCGCGGACATCACCATCGCCGCCTTCCGCTGCGAGGAAGCGGTGTGGTTCGGCCTCGGGCTGATCGGCAGCCGGGCGGCACTCGGCATCCTGCCGCCCGATGCGCTGGACCGCCGCCGCGCCGATACGGGCATGACGCTGGCGGAACACATCGCGCGCTGCGGCGGGGATCCTTCGGCGATCGCGCCCGGCCGGCGGCTGCTGCCTGAAGGCCCGATCCGCTGTTTCCTGGAGGCGCATATCGAGCAGGCGCCGTCCCTGCTGGAAGCCGGCCTGCCCCTGGCGATCTGCACCGGCATTCCTGGCAACATCCGTCATGCAGCCATTCGCATTGTGGGCGAGGACGCGCATGTCGGCCTGCCGCGCCGCTTCCGTCGCGACGCCGCGCTGGCCGGGGCGGAACTGTTCGCGGCGTTGGATGCGTTGTGGGCGGCGGAGGACGCCGCCGGCCGCGCCATGGCACTGACGGTGGGGCGGTTCCATACCGATACAGCGAAGCACGAGCTGACCGTCGTCGCCGGCGACTTCACGCTCTCGCTCGACCTGCGCGCCTATGACGCGGCGCATCTCGCTGCGCTGGAACAGCGTCTGCACGGCATCGTTTCGGATGTCGCCGCCCGTCGCGGCGTGACGATCGACCTCGGTCCGCGCAACGCCGCGCCAGTCGGCCCCTGCGACGCAACGCTGCAACGCGAATTGGCCGAGGCCGCGGCGCGGCTGGGCATCGCGACCATGCCGCTGGGGTCGCCCGCGTCACATGACGCCGCGAATTTCGCCGCCGCCGGCATTCCCACCGGGCTGCTGCTGATCCGCAACGCGCATGGCAGCCACAACCCGCACGAAGCGATGGACACCCCGGACCTGATGGCTGCGGCGAGCGTCTTCTCGGAATGGCTGCGCGTAGAGGCCTGATGGCTGTCCGTTGACGCGGATTCTTGGCGGCGAATGGCACAGGTTGGAGGGACGCTGCGCCATGCGCGCTCGTATGATGGTGGTCCTTGGAGAGGGGCGTCGCCCCTCTCCAAACCTCACCCCACCAAAGGCTTAAGGCCTTTGGAAACCTCCATTTTGGTGCTGACGCCGGCGGTCGGTGCCAAGATGAATGCACGATTTTGGTATTGGAACGGGTGAGGACCGCCCTGCGTAACAAGCGCCAAGGTCCCGCGGTCCAGGGACCCGCTGGTCCCTGGCGGGGTGGTTTGGAGGGGCAGCGCCCCTCCAATCTTCGCGCCGGAGGGCGATTCTCTTTTCCTTGTGGACCCGCTGTCTTGGACACCACCAAAGTCGAGGTTTCCAAATGCCTTAAGCCTTTGGTGGGGTGAGGTTCGGAGACAGACAAGGCCCCTCTCAGAGGCACCGCCTACGACGGCTGCACCCCCAGCTTCCGCACCAGCGCGCCATAGACTTCCCTTTCGCGCACCAGGCGGTTGGCGAAGACCTCCCCCCGTTCGAAGGTCGGCGCCATGCCCATCAGCGCCATGCCCTGCGCGGCGGAAGGCAGTGCCAGCGCCTCCCCGATCGCGGAGGCAAGCCGGTCCACGACCTGCGGCGAGGTCCCGGCCGGCGCCATCACGCCATACCAGGGCACCGCCAGGGCGCGCGGATGGCCTGCCTCGGCCA
Source organism: Acetobacteraceae bacterium (assembly GCA_022842185.1). GTDB lineage: Bacteria > Pseudomonadota > Alphaproteobacteria > Acetobacterales > Acetobacteraceae > Neoroseomonas. The sequence continues at coordinate 8,097 of JALHQB010000099.1, read as the reverse complement.
GGGTCGGGACATCCGGCAGGTCGGGGTTGCGGCGCTCGGCGATGGTGGCGATGGCGACCGCGCGGCCCTCGCGCACCGCCGGCAGCGCCACGGCGTCGAACAGCAACTGCACGCGCCCGCCCAGCAGATCGACCAGCGAGGGCGCGGAACCGCGGTAGGGCACATGTTCCAGCCGGATGCCGGTCGCGTCGGCGAACAATTCGCCCGACAATTGCGTGATGGTGCCATTGCCCGCCGACCCGAAGCGCAGGGCGCCCGGATTGGCGCGGGCATGGGCGATCAGGCCCGCCACGTCGCGGAACGGCACCGATGGATTGGCCGCGACGACGCCATACGCGAAGGACGTCATGGCCACCGGCACGAAGGCGGTCGCGGGGTCGAAGGGCAGCGTCATCACATGCTGCGCGATGACCATCACCGCGGTGGGGAAGGCGAGGAAGGTGTGCCCGTCGCGCGCCTGCGCGACGTGTTGCGCGCCGATCGTCCCGCCCGCGCCGGGACGGTTCTCGATGACGATGGGCTGGCCGAGGATGCGCCCCAGCGGTTCCGCGATCGGGCGGATCGACAAATCCGTCGTGCCGCCCGGCGGATAGGGCGCGACGATGGTGATCGGCCGGTTTGGCCAGGCGCCCTGCGCATGCACGGCGCGGGGCGAGGCAAGCACGGCGGATGCAGCCAGCAGCGGCCGCCGCCGAATGGGCGTGGTGATGGTCATGGCTTCCTCCCTTCCCCGGTGTGACTGGCGGGGTTGGGGGGACGTTAAGGCCAGCGGCAATCAGGATGAAAGCCTTCACACATCTCGCAACTGCGTCATCGTTACGTCCGATGCGTAGCGGGCGACGACATGCCATGCTGTCCGCCGCGCGAACTGAATCCGGAAACGTCACGCCCATGCGCCTTATCCGCCTGCTCCTGATCCTCGCCTTCGCCCTGCCGGGGCTGGCTGTGGCGCAAAGCTTCGACCTGCCGGGGCTGGGCCGCGATGCCGGGGCCTATCAACAGGAGATGCAGCGGCGCTTCCCCGCCGGCGGCAATCCGCAGCAGCGCAGCGCCGCCGAACAGCGCGCCCAGCAGGCCGAGGCCAGGCGCGACTACGCGGCGGCCGCGGCAGCCTGGGAGGAACGGATCGGCCTTGGCCAGCCCAATGGCGACATGTGGCTGGCGCTGGCCCAGGCGCAGCTGAACCGCACGCCACCGATGAATCCCCGGGCGCTGCAGGCCGCCTGGCGCGCCTTCCAGCTTGCCCCCTATGGCGAACCCGAGATCGCGCCGCTGCTGGTGATCGCCGAGGCGCTGCGCCGGATGGACCGGCCGGTGCAGCAGATCGAGGCGCTGGAAGCCGTGCTGGAACGCAGCGACAGCCCCGAATCGCGCCAGCGGCTGGAAGCCGCCCGCCGCGCCGCCGGGATGCTGGTCCGTCGCGTCACGCCGGAAGCCGATGCCGAACCGGCCCGCGCCTGCCTCACCTTCACCAACCCGCCGGCGCGCCGCACCGATTGGCAGCCGGGTGACTGGATCCGCGCGGACCCGCCGATCCCGTCCCTGGCGGTGGAACGCGAAGGCGACCAGCTTTGCGTCGCCGGCCTGCCCTGGGGCGCCACGACGCGGCTGATCCTGCGCGCCGGGCTGCCGGGCGAAGACCGCCAGAATCTGCGCCAGGAGACGACGGTGGGCATCGCGATGCCCAACCGCGACCCGCGCATCGCCTTCGACACGCGCGCCTTCATCCTGCCGCGCGGGCAGGACCCGCGCGTCGGCGTGGCGACCATCAACATCAATGCGATGACCATGCGCGTGGTGCGCGTCGCTGAACGCAACCTGGTGCCGCTGCGCCGCGACTGGACGCCGGGCGAGGCGCTCGAATCCTGGTCCGCCGACACGATCAGCGACGATATGGGCCGCATCCTGTGGGAAGGCCGCGCCGAGCTGCGCGGCGTGCAGGCCAACCGCACGCTGCAATCGATCCTGCCACTGCCGGATGTGCTGCGCAGCGCCGGGCCGGGCGCGTACCTCGTCGTCCTGCGCAATGCCGAGGCGCGGCGTGGCAGTGGCGAAACGGCCGCCCTGCCCTTCTTCGTCACCGATATCGGCCTGACGGCGTGGCGCGGCGCGGATGGCATCGCGGTGCAGGCGCGCAGCCTGCAAACGGCCGCCGTGACCACTGGGCTGCGCGTCATGCTGATGGCGCGCAACAACGAAATCCTGGCCGAGGCGCGCACCGGCGAGGATGGCCTGGCACGCTTCCCCGCCGCGCTGATGCGCGGCACCGGGCCGCTGGCGCCGGTCGCCGTCCATGCCGAGACGGCCGATGACCTCGCCGCGCTGTCGCTGGAAGCGGCCTCCTTCGACCTGTCCGACCGCGGCGCGACCGGCCGGCCGCAGCCGGGTCCGGTCGATGCCTTCGTCTGGCTCGACCGCGGCATCTTCCGACCCGGTGAGACGGTCAACGCCGCAGCCCTGATCCGCGACCCCGCGGGCCGCCCGTTGGACCTGCCGGTGCGGCTGCGGCTGCGTCGCCCGAATGGGCAGGTGGCGGCCGAATACGTCCCGCCGCGCCAGGATGGCGGCGCCATCTACTGGCCAGTCCGCTTGTCCGTCGGCGCCACCTTCGGCGTCTGGTCGCTGGAGGCGCTGACCGACCCCGATGCGCCACCGGTCGGCCGCACCACCTTCCGGGTCGAGGCCTTCCTGCCCGAACGCCTGGAAGTAACCGCCGGCCCCGCCCCCGGGCCGCTGGTGCCGGGCCAGAACCTGCCGGTGCCGGTCACCGCGCGCTTCCTGTATGGCGCGCCAGGGTCGGGCCTGACGGGCACCGCCGAGATGCGCCTGCTGACCGACCCGGAACCCTTCCCCGAATGGCGTGGCTGGCGCTTCGGCCTGGCGCAGGAACAATTCGCCCCGGACCTGATCTCCTTCGAAATCCCGGAGACCGACGACCAGGGCCGCACGACGTTGATGCTCGACCTGCCATCCGCGCCCGACACAACCCGCCCGGTGAAGGGCGAGGTCAGCGTGTCGATGAGCGAGCCCGGCGGGCGGGAGACGCGCACGCGCTTCACCGTGCCGGTGCGCGCCCGCGGCACGTTGCTGGCGGTGAAGCCGGCCTTCGAGAATGACGCGATCGATGCCGGCACCGAAGCCGCCTTCGAGATCGCCGCGGTCTCCCCCGAAGGGCGCGCCGTGGCCGCCACCCTGCGCGCGCGGCTGGTGCGTGAACGGCCGAACTGGCGCATCGTCGTGCGCGGTTCGATCGCCCGTTGGGAAACCGTATGGCGCGATGAACCCGTGGATGCGCAGGACATCCGTGTCACCGCGCAGCAGCCGGCACGCTTCGCCCGCTCCCTACCCTTCGGCCGGTATCGGCTGGAGGTGACGGATGCGAATGGCCTCGGCATCACCTCCATCCGCTTCCGCTCGGGTTGGGCCGGTGTGGAAAGTGCCGAGATCCCCGACCGCGTGGACGTCGCCGCGGATCGCCGCGCCTACATGCCCGGCGACACCGCGCGCATCCGCATCACGCCGCCCTTCGCCGGCCGCGCCGCCGTCACGGTGATGACCGACCGGCTGGTGTCCTTGCGCGACATCGACATCGCCGAGGGCGGCACCGAGATCGAGGTCCCGGTCGATGCCGCCTGGGGGCCTGGTGCCTATGTCGCCGTCACCGTGTTCCGTCCCGGCGAGGCACGATCCGGCCAGCCCGGGCGTGGCCTTGGCCTCGCCTGGGTCGGGCTGGACCCGGCGCCGCGTACCCTGGGCGTCGAGATCGATCCGCCCGCGCTGGTACGCCCGCGCCAGCGCATCGAGGTGCCAGTGCGCGTGACCAACGCCGCCGGGCCGGTGCAGTTGACCCTCGCCGCGGTGGATGAGGGCATCCTGCGCCTGACCAACTTCGCCAATCCAGACCCGACGGGGCATTTCCTCGGCCGTCGTCGCCTCGGCGTCGATATCCGCGACGATTACGGCCGGCTGATCGCGCCTGCCGAAGGTGAACTGGCACTGCTGCGCCAGGGCGGCGACGAAGGTGATGGGGCGGATGCCATCCAGCCGCCGCAGCGCCTCGTCTCGCTCTTCTCGGGCGTGGTCCGCGCCGGGGCGGATGGCGTGGCGATGGTGCCGCTCGACATCCCGGATTTCGCCGGTGAACTGAGGCTGATGGCGGTCGCCTGGGAAGGCACCCGCGTCGGCGCCGGCGCGCGGGCGATGACCGTGCGCGACCAGGTGGTGGCCGAAGCGCTGCTGCCGCGCTTCCTCGCCCCGGGCGACGAAGCGCGGCTGTCCGTCCTGCTGCACAACATCGAGCTGCCGGGGGGCGAGATCGTCGCGGAACTGGCCGCGACGGGGGGCCTCGCCATCAATGGGCCGACGCGGCTGGCGGCGAACCTCGCCACCGGTGCGCGGGCGCAGCCCTTCACCACGCTGCGCGCGACGGAAGGTGGGGAGGGCGTCCTTCGCCTCGCCGTCACCGGGCCGAACGGCTTCCGCGTGGAACGTGAAAGCCGCATCACCATCCGCTCCTCCCGCCCACGCGTGACGGAGGTCGCGGGGGTGGAATTGCCGCCGGGCATCGAGTTGCCGCTGGCGGTCCCGTCCGACCGATTCTTCAACGGCGCCTGGCGGGCCAGCGCGTCCTTCGGATCGGTCGTGCGCTTCGATGTCGCGGCGATGCTGCGCGCGGTGGAGGACTTCCCCCTCGCCTGCCTCGAACAATCCGCATCGCGGGCGCTCGCGCTATCGGCCGGCCTGGCCGGCGAAGCGGACCCCGAACGCGCCATCCGCCTGCAGCGCGCGGTTGATGCCATCCTCGATCGGCAACGCTTCGATGGGTCCTTCGCGATGTGGAGCGCGAGCGGCGAGGCGCAGCCATGGCTGACGCCCTACGCGGTCGAGGCGTTGATCCGCGCCCGCACGGCGGGTGCGACGGTGCCGGACGGTGCATTGCGGGAGGCGGTGCGCTTTCTCGATGAAGCCATCGAGGATGCCGGCGGCGACAGTCCGATGGAGCGCGCCGCACAGGCCTATCGCCTGCATGCCCTGGCCCTGGCCGGACAGCCGCGCCTGGGTGCGGCGCGACGGTTGATGGAAAGCCTGGCCGACCTGCCGACGCAGCTGTCCCGTGCGCAGCTCGCCGCCACCTTCGCGCGCGGCGGGGACAATGTCCGCGCGGAACAGGCCTTCACCGCGGCGCTTGCCGCCACCGGCCGGCGGTTCTGGTCCTTCGACTACGGCACGGCGCAGCGCGACGCGCTCGCCACCGCGGCCTTGCTGCGCGAAAGCGGGCTGATGGCGAACCGGCTGACGCAGGTCATGTCGATCCTGCCGGGTGCCGACTTCACGCCCAGCCGCAGCAACACGCAGGAACAGGCCTGGGCGGTCTTCGCCGCGCAGGTGCTGGGCCAGGGCACGCGCGCCGCCACCGTCTCGGTGAACGGGTCCGCCCTGCCGCCGCGCCCGGTGGTGGTCACGCCGCTGACCGCCAGCGGCACGGCGCGCAACCTGGGCACCGCGCCGGTCTGGCAGGCCGTTTCGATCACCGGCATCCCGCGCGAGGCCCTCCCCGCCGCGCGCGAAGGCTTCCGCGTCACCCGCCGCTTCTTCGCGCTTCATGGGGAACCGCTGAACCTCGACACGCTGGCGCAGAACACGTCCTTCATCCTGTTGATGGAGCTGCGGTCCGAAACCAACGAGCGGCACGAGGCGATGATGACCCAAGGGTTGCCGGCGGGGTGGGAGATCGCCTCCCGCCTGCCCTCCGGCGACATCGCCGGGATGCCGTGGCTCGGCACCTTGACCGAGGTGGACAGCCAGCCGGCGCTGGATGACCGGTATGCGGCGGCGGTGACGATCACCCAGGCGCAGCCGTTTGCGCGCATCGCAGTGCGGCTGCGGGCGGTGACGCCAGGGGCCTTCGAACTGCCCGGCGCGGAAGCGCAGGACATGTATCGGCCGGGGATTTTCGCGCGGCAGAATACGGCGCGGATCACGGTGCTGCCGTGAGGGGGCGCGCGACGATTGGAGGGGCGCTGCCCCTCCAGGCCACTCCGCGCGGGAATTCGGCGCGTCGCACAGGGCCGCGCCCGATAGGCGCCAAGTGTCGTGGGTTCGACGCCTCGGAGAAGGGCTTTGCCCCTCTCCGAACCTCACCCCACCAAAGGCTTAAGGCCTTTGGAAACCTCCAATTTGGCGCTGCCGCGCGACGTCGGTCCGAGCAGCGCTGTGCGATGCCTGGCACCCGAAATCGGGAACGCCGTCTGGCCCAAGGCGCCAATGTCCCGCGGTCCAGGGACCCGCTGGTCCCTGGCGGGGTGGTTTGGAGGGGCAGCGCCCCTTCAATCTCCGCGCCCATCGGGCGGCGCCCTGTCCGCTAGCGTCATGCCCTTCACCTGGCCTCGCATCGCCATCGTTGCTGTCCTCGGCGCCATCATCGCGGCGCCCTTCGCGCTGGACCGCGCCTTCCCCCCCGACCTGTCGCGCTTGACCACGACGGGTGCCGAGGTGCTGGACCGTGACGGCCGCACGCTGTCGGTGCTGCCCGCCCCGGGCGGCACCTGGCGCCTGCGGACCACCACGGCGGATGTGCCGGCAGCGCTGACGGACCTGCTGATCGCGGCCGAGGATCGGCGCTTCCGCGGCCACCCCGGCGTCGATCCCATCGCGCTGGTGCGGGCTTCGGCGCAGTGGGTGCGGGCGGGGCGGGTTGTCTCGGGCGGATCCACGCTGACGATGCAGGCGGCGCGGCTGTTGGAACCGCGGCCGCGCAATTTGCGATCCAAGGCCATCGAGATGTTTCGCGCGATGCAGTTGGAAGCGCGGTTCAGCAAGGATGAGATCCTTGGCATCTGGCTGACGCTGGCGCCGCAGGGCGGCAACATCGAAGGGCTGCGCGCGGGATCCCTGGCCTGGTTCGGGCGTCCGGCGGCGCGGCTGGATACGGCGGAATCCGCATTGCTCATCGCCCTCGCCCGGCGCCCGGCGGCGCTGCGGCCGGACCGGCACCCCGATGCGGCGCGGGCGGCGCGCGATTCCGTCCTGCTGTGGCGCGGCGGGCCGGCGGCCGGACTTTCGCCGGATGACCAGGCGCAGGCCGTGGCCGCCGCGGTGCCCGATCGCCGGCAGCCCTTTCCGCGCCTGGCGCCGCATCTGGCGCGGGAGATGGCGCGGGGGGAGAGCGGCACCGTGGCGCTGACGCTCGATGCGGCGTTGCAGCGCGCCACGGAACGTCTGGCCGCCGACATCCTGCCGACCCTGCCCGATCGTACCTCACTCGCCATCGTCGTGGCCGATACCGCGACGCGGGAGGTGCGGGCCTTGATCGGTGGCGAATGGGGGTCGGAATCGCGCGCGGGGGCGCTGGACCTGACACGGGCGGTGCGGTCGCCGGGTTCGGCGCTGAAGCCGTTTCTCTACGCCATGGCGTTCGAGCGCGGGATCGCCACGCCATCGACGATCGTCGCCGACCTGCCGCGGCATTTCGGCGCCTATGCGCCCGAGAATTTCGGGCGTGATTTCGCCGGGCGCGTGACGGCGGCGGATGCGCTGCGGCTGTCGCTGAACCTGCCGGCGGTGGCCTTGCTGGAACAGGTCGGCGCGCTGCGCTTCGCGTCCGCGCTGAAACTGGCCGGGGCGACGCCACGGCTGCCGCGCGGGGCGGATGCGTCGCTGCCCTTGGCCCTGGGCGGCGCGGGCACCACGCTGCGGGACATGACGGCGCTTTATGCGACCCTGGCCGATCACGGCCGCGCCCTGCCGCTGCGACTGACGCCGGGCGAGCAGCCGGAACCGCAGCAGGCCGTCGAGCGCCGCGCGGCCGATGCCGTCGCTGCCATCCTGGTGCAGAACTTCCCCGGCGGCGGGCGGACCGGCGTGGCGTGGAAGACGGGCACCTCCTGGGGCGGACGGGATGCCTGGGCGATGGGCTTCGATGCGCGGCATGTCGTGGGCGTGTGGATCGGCCGGCCGGATGGGACGGCGATGCCGGGCGCGACCGGGCGGCAGGCGGCGCTGCCGGTGCTCGCGCGCGTCTTCGCCCTGCTGCCCGAAGCGCCGCGCGAACGCCTGCGGGTGATGGCCGATGCGCCGCGCCGCCAGGCGCCGGCCGAC
>JALHQB010000098.1 GCA_022842185.1 Acetobacteraceae bacterium | reverse complement strand
CCCGCCGCCGCCGCCGCCGCCGCCCCCGCCGCGCCGAAGGCCGCGCGCGCGCTGGAAGCCGGCGAAGAACGCGTGAAGATGACGCGCCTGCGCATGACCATCGCGCGTCGCCTGAAGGAAGCGCAGAACACCGCCGCCATGCTGACCACCTTCAACGAGGTGGATATGGGTGCGGCGATGGCGCTGCGGACCGAATACAAGGAAGCCTTCGAGAAGAAGCACGGCGTGAAGCTCGGCTTCATGTCCTTCTTCGTGAAGGCCGCGGTCGCCGCGCTGAAGGAATTCCCGGCGGTGAACGCCGAGATCGACGGCGACGAGTTCGTGTACAAGAACTTCGTCCATATGGGGATCGCCGTGGGCGGACCGTCCGGCCTGGTCGTGCCGGTGGTCCGCAACGCCGACACGCTGTCCTTCGCCGAGATCGAGAAGACCATCGGCGCCTTCGGCAAGAAGGCCCGCGACGGTGCGCTGAAGCTCGATGAACTGGCCGGTGGGTCGTTCACCATCACCAATGGCGGCATCTACGGGTCGCTGATGTCCACGCCGATCCTGAACCCGCCGCAATCCGGCATCCTGGGCATGCACAAGATCCAGGACCGGCCGATGGCGATCGGTGGCAAGGTCGAGATCCGCCCGATGATGTACATCGCGCTGTCCTATGACCACCGGATCGTCGACGGCAAGGAAGCCGTGTCCTTCCTGGTGCGCGTGAAGGAAAGCATCGAGGATCCGCGCCGGCTCATGCTGGACATCTGATCTGGAGAGTCGCCTTCGGCGACTCTCCAGCATTTTTTCGTCCCTCAGACGGCGGACGCGGGCCATCCGGGCCGCGTGCCTCCGCGCCCTGTACTGATGTGCGAGGGGCGGCGGGTGGGCTGGGCGCGTTCGCGCTGTGCGCCCGTGGGATCGCGGCCCTCCGCGATCCGGGACCAACCGTGTCGTCGTCTGATACCCTGTGCGCAGGACGCCCGATCTGGGTGCCTTCGCCATTCCCGCGGTGCGCGTCCTGCGCGCCGCCACTGTCACACGCAGGAGAATCACCATGCGAAGCCGGGAAGGCCAGTTTTCCGACGCACGCCCGATCCAGCGCAGCCGCGCGGAGAAGGAGAAACTGCTCCGCGAACTGAAGGACACGCTGGCCGGGCTGAAGCCGCACGCCGCTTCGATGCGCGTCACGTTGCAGGCCCGCATCAAGGAACTGGAGGCGGAGATCGCCCCGACGTCACGGTAGAGTGTTTCGCGCCAGTCTGTGCTGGCGCGAAACACTCTACATTCACGCGCCTGACTGGGTTCAGTCAGGCGCGCTTTGCTGCGGGGGATGCCATCCGGAGATGGTTTTCGCCTCTCCAGCCTGTGAACCAATTCAGCGCGCGTTCGTGCATCTGGACGCATCCTCCGGCCGTAGGCCTTCCGAGACACGGAGGAAGCCATGGCCGTTACACCTCGCCTTGCCCTGACCCTGATGCTGGCCGCCTGCCCGCTTGCCGTCGCGGTGGCCAATCCGCTCGCCGGCACCTGGCGCGCGACCCAGGCCGGGCAGCCGATCGAAATCACCCTGTCGCCGGATGGTGCCTTCGCCCGGCGCGACCACGGCCCGGCCGGGGCGGAGATGACTGTGTCCGGTCGCTGGACGCTGACAGGCTCCGGCCCGTGGCTGCGCATGACGGTCGAGGATTGGGCCCCGCGGCGCGCCTGCGGCCTGCTCGGCTGCACCGATATCCGCGTGCCGGCGGCCGAGACCTATCGCTACATCCTTCGGGACGACGACCGTTTGCTGCTGGAGGACCCCGGCGGCCAGACCGAATTCCGGCGGGTGGGCTGACCCATGGTCGATACCGACGCCGCCCTCGCGCTTGCCGTCGATCGGGACCAGGGTCATGCCGGCTTCGGCGCCCTGCTCGCCCGCGCCGACCTGCGGGCCGCCGCAGCCGCCGAATTGCGCCGCCGCCATGCTGAACCGCACCGCGCCTATCACGATGCCGCGCATGTCGGGCTGCTGTGGTTGCGCCACCTGATGCATGGCGGTGACCCTGGCGACCGCGGCCTGGCGCTCGCCATCCTGTTCCACGACGCGGTGTATGAACCGCTGGCCAAGGACAATGAGGCCCGATCCGCCGCATTGCTGGCCGAGCTTGTGCCAGGCGACACCGGCTGGGCCCAGGACGCGATCCTGGCGACCGCGGATCACCTGGCCTATGCGGGCGATGACAGCCGAGTGCTGCGGCTGCTGGACCTCGACCTGACGCCGCTGGCCGAGACACCGGCCGTCTTCGCCCGCAACACCGCGTTGCTGCGGCGCGAATACGCCGCTGTCATCGAACCGGTCTGGCGGGCCGGCCGGGGCCAGGTGTTGGCCCGCTTCGCGGCGGCGGATCGGCTGTACCGCACCCGCCTCGCCACGATCTACGAGGATTCGGCGCGGGCCAATCTCGCCGCGGAGATCGCTTCGCTCTCGGCGTCGGCGGCGGCGGCGGCGGCGGCGTGATCCTCACGCTTCCGTTGGCAGCGTCACCATCAGCCACCCACGGCCATCCATCCGCGCGACATCGCCGGCCAGCAGCAGCACGGTGGTGGTGTCGCTTTCGATGATGGCCGGGCCGGCAACCTCCTGACCGGGTGCGAGGGCACCGAAATCCAGGACCGGCAGGTCCTGTTCCGCCCCATCCAGTCGCGCGCGGCGGGTGGCGAAGGCCCCGGCCGGGGCACCGCCCGCTGCCGCTTCCGGCGCCGCCATCGGCGGCAGGCGCCCGATCACCGCGAGGCGGGCATTGACCAGCACCACCTCCTCCTCCCGCAGGGCATAGGTGAATAGCGCCTCATGCCGCGCGTGGAAGGCGTCCGTCACGCGGCCGGTCAGGCCCGGTGCCTCCCAATCGACGGATTCGAGCGGCACGGCGATCTCGAAGACCTGTTCGCCATAGCGCATGTCGGCGGCGCGCTTCGTCTCCACCGCCCCGCCGAACCAGGAGGCGACGCGGGCGCGGCCCTCGGCCTCCAGCCCGGCCCAGATGGCATGCAGCGTGGCGTCATCCGGCACGCCGCCGGTGTTGATCTCGCTGCGCGCCATTTCGTACCGCAAATCGGTGTGCAGCATGCCCCAGGCCGAGAGACCCGCGGCAAAGACCGGCACAGCGACGCGCTTCATGCCGAGTTCGCGCGCCACGGCGCTGGCATGCAGCCCTGCGGCGCCACCGAAAGCGAGCAGCGTGAAATCGCGTGGATCGACGCCGCGGCGGACGGTGGCGACGCGGATGCCATCGGCCATGCGGACATTGGCGAGGCGATGCACGCCCTCGGCCGTCGCCATGGCATCGATGCCGAGCGTCGCGCCGAGCCGTTCGAAGGCCGCGAGCGCGCCGTCCCGGTCCAGTTTGCGCGCGCCGCCCAGGAAGTTCGCGGCGTCGAGGTAACCCAGCACCAGGTTGGCGTCGGTCACCGCCGGTTCCGTGCCGCCCTGGCCATAGGCGACCGGCCCCGGCACGGCGCCGGCGCTGCGCGGCCCGACCTGCAAGGTGCCACTGGCGCCGACATGGCCGATCGACCCGCCACCGGCGCCGAGGGTGACGATGTCGAGGCTTTCCAGCGCGATGCGTTCGCCCGCCACGGTGCGGCCCCGGCCCAAGGCGGCCTCACCATCCTGCACCAGCGCGATATCGGTGGAGGTGCCGCCGACATCGAAGGTGATCAGGTCGTCGCCAAGCCCGCGTTCAGCCAGCGCGACACCCGCCGCGACACCGCCCGCTGGCCCCGACAACGCCGTGCCGGCGGCGAGCCGTGCCGCTTCCTCAACGGGCGCGACACCGCCATGGGACAGGATGACGAAGACCGGGCCGGTATAGCCCGCATCGGCCAAACGCCCGCGCAGCCGCGCGAGATAGCGGGACACGATCGGCCCGACATAGGCGTTCACGCAGGCGGTCGAAAAGCGCTCGAACTCCTTGATCTGCGGCAGCACCTCGGCGGAGGTGGTGACGAAGACACCGGGCAGCGCGGTGCGCACGGCCTCCGCGGCAGCGCGCTCGTGCGTGTCGTCGCGCCAGGAATGGAGGAAGCAGATCGCCACCGCCTCGACCTGCTCCGCTTTCAATGTCCCAATCGCGGCGTCGAGTGACGCGCGGTCCAGCGCCGCCTCCACTCGCCCATCGGGGCGGATGCGTTCGGCCACCGGCAGGCGCAGCCGTCGCGGCACCAGCGCCGGCGCGGCGGGCAGGCGCAGATTGTAGCGTTCCGGCTTCAGCCCCTCGCGCATTTCGATGACGTCGCGATGGCCCTCGGTGGTCAGCATCGCGACCTTCGCGCCCTTGCGTTCCAGCAGAGCGTTGGTCGCGACCGTGGTGCCGTGGACGATGCGTTCGGTGCGCGCCAGCAGGTCCGGCAAGGCGAGGCCGAGGCGTTCCGCCAGGACCGCCAGGCCGTTCACCACGCCCTCGCTCTGGTCTGCCGGAGTAGAGGACGCCTTGGCAAGGGTCGTGACGCCATCAGCGGCCACGCAGACCACGTCGGTGAAGGTGCCGCCGACATCGACGCCGATACGGTAGGTCATGCGCTCAGTCCTAAGGTCGGGGGAGAGAACTCCCCCGAGCCCCCTCCTTTTTTTGTCACTTGGAGATGCGCGTCGAAGGCGGGGCGCCAATAGCCAGAAAAAGGAGGGGGGTTCGGGGGGAGTTCTCTCCCCCCGACCTTCTTGTCCGCACTCACAGCAACCCTTCCTCGGCATCGCGCGCAAGCGCGGCGGGATCGCGCTTCTCCGGCGGCCCCCAACCGCCGCCACCGCCGGCGCGCACATGCAGCGTGTCACCGGGGGCGAGCGGGATGCCGACCTCCTTCGTCTTCAGGTCGCGGGATGTCCCATCCGCGCGGTCCAGCGTGTAGTGGTGCGGCGCGGCGTCGCGCCCACCGAGCATCCCGGCGGCGCCGTAGCGCACGCCGTCCCCGGCGGTGTTGGCCACCGAGGGGCCATCGGTTTCCAGGCGCATCACCAATTCGCCGCCGAGGCCGCCGCGGAAGGTGCCCTCCCCCGCGCTACCGGGGCGGAACTCGTGCTTGGCGAAATACAGCGGAAAGCGGGCCTCGGCCATTTCCACGGAGCCGAATTTCAGCCCGCCGGCGGAATGCCATTCACCGGCGGTGGACCAGCCATCGCCGCCCGAGGAGCCGCCACCACCAGGCCGCGCGTGGAACAGGTGCCATACGAAGGACCGGCCGGGGCGGCGTGCGTCGCTGCCCTTGATGGCGATACGGAAGCGCCGTCCCCAGCCGCCCATGGCGCGGTCGGGGCAGGCATTCGCCAGGGCCTTCACCACCGCTTCCACGATCTCGTTGGAACAGTGGGACGTGCACATCGTCACCGGCGCGCCTTCGCGCGGAAGGACGATGGTGCCCTCCTTGGCGATGATCTCGATGGGGCGGAAGCAGCCATCGTTCTTGGCGACTTCGGGGTCGAGCAGGAAGGCGATCGCCATGCGGACCGCGCTGGCGGTGTTGGGCCAGGAGGAATTGAGGAAGGACGGCACCTGCGGGTCCGATTCCGTCAGGTCCACCACAATCGAATCGCCGGTCTTGGTGACGGTGGCGCGGATGCCGATGTCCTGGCGGCCGAAACCGTCATCATCCAGGAAGGCCTCGCCCTTCCAGGTGCCGTCCTTCCAGGATGCGATGATGCGCCGCGCATGGGCCTCGGACAGGGCGAGGATGGCGGCGACCGCGGCGTCGGTCTCGGCGGCTCCGTGCTTGTCCAGCACCGACAGCAGGCGCTTTTCACCCAGATGCGCGGCACCGATCATCGCCATCAGGTCGCCGCGGACCTCGCGCGGCAAGCGGGTGTTGGTGACGATCATCCGCACCAGGTCGGGCCGCGCGATGCGGGCCTGGCCGAGCAGGATCGGCGGCAGGCGCAGGCCTTCCTGGAAGATCTCGGTGGCGGCGGGGTTGTAGGCGCCGTGGGTGCCACCGCCGATATCGGTGTGGTGGGCACGGACCACGGAATAGAAGATCGGCCTGCCATCGGCGAAGACCGGCACGATGATGGTCAGGTCGGGCAGATGCGACCCGCCATGATACGGGTCGTTCAGCAGGTAGATGTCGCCATCCGCGATGCTGTCACCGAAAGCATCCAGCACCGCCTGCACGGCGAAGGGCATCGCGCCGACATGGACCGGGATGTGATCCGCCTGGGCCAGCAGTCGCGCCTGGCCGTCGCAGATCGCGATGGAGAAGTCGCGGGAGGAATTCAGGATCTGGGAATAGGCGGTGCGAAGCATCGCCTCCCCCATCTCCTCGACAATGGCGCGAAAACGGTTGTCGAGGACGGAGAGCGTGACGGGATCGGGGGCTGTCATGACCGGGGAGGGTCTGTTGCACCGCACATGGCGTCAAGCCTTCGCAGGCGGCGCGGTCCGCGCCATCATCGGCGCAACATCCTGGGGAAGAAGCCACCATGACCGTTACCGTCGAATCGCCAGACCTGCGCGTGATCACCGAGGGGCTGCGTTTCCCCGAAGGCCCGGTCTGCATGCCCGATGGGTCGATCGCGCTGGTCGAGATCGAATCGCGCCGCATCACCCGCGTGACGGAAGCGGGCGCCAAATCCACCATCGCGACGGTGACCGGCGCGCCGAATGGCCTGGCGCTGGGGCCGAACGGGATGTTGTACCTTTGCAACAATGGCGGCTTCTCCTGGCATGAGGAACCGGGCCTGCTGCGCCCGGGCTTCCAGGCGGCGGATTATTCGGGCGGGCGGATCGAACGCATCGACCCGGCGACGGGTGCCGTCGAGACGCTGATCCGCGCCGTCGATGGCCGGCCGCTGCGCGGGCCGAATGATTTGATGTTCGACAATGCCGGCGGCTTCTGGTTCTCGGACCTCGGCAAGGTGCGCGCGCGCGACCGCGACCATGGCGGCGCGTATTGGGCCAAGGCGGATGGGTCGGGCGCGGTCGAGGCCGCCTTCCCGATCTTCGGCGGCGCCAACGGCATCGGCATCAGCCCGGATGGCAAGACGGTCTATGTCGCGGAGACCGAGACCGGGCGGCTCTGGGCGTGGGATGTTGAAGCGCCGGGGAAGTTGAAGAAGGACCCCTGGCCGTCATCCAATGGCGGGCGCGTGTTGTGTCAGTTCCCGGGGTATCGGCGGCTGGACAGCCTGGCGATCGCGGCATCGGGCAACATCATCGTCGCCACGCTGGTGGCCGGCGAGATCACCACGATTTCCCCGGCCGGGGAGATTCTGCGCGTGGTGAAGATGCCCGAGCGCATGCCCACCAACATCTGCTTCGGCGGCGTGGACATGCGCACCGCCTACATCACGCTTTCGACCAGCGGAAAACTGGTTGCCATGCCATGGGATGAACCCGGCCTGCGCCTGCCGCACGGTTGACAGCCTGCCCGTCACGGGCCGACCCTTAAACCGATTTGATCGAGCATCTTCACGCGGCTGGCTGATCTCAGCCGACCGCGATCTGCTCAACACCGCTAACGGACCCGGCATCCATCGAGACGCTGGGCCATTGAGGGAATGACATCCATGATCGGACGCCGCGGCGCGCTGGCCACCGGCCTTGCCCTGCCCTTCATCCGCCCCGCCTTCGCGCAAACGGCCGAGCCTTACGTCATGGGCTCCCTGTTCCCGATGAGCGGACCGAATGCCGAATTCGGCGAGGCCTTCACCCGCGGCGCGCAGGTCGCCATCGCGCATATCAACGCGGACAACATGCTGCGCCGCCCGGTGCGCCTGCAATCCGAAGACAGCCAGGCGCTGCCGCAGCCTTCCGTGATTGGCATGAACAAGCTGATCAACATCGACCGTGCCTCCTGGGTGCTGTCCTCCTGGACCGCGACGGCCAAGGCGATCGCGCCGATCGGCGATCGCGCCAAGACCATCATGGTCAATGGCGGTGGCGTGGGGCCGGACCTGTCGGGGCTTTCCCCCTATTTCTGGAACGTCATCGCGCTGGCGCATCTTGAAGTGCAGGCGATCGTGCCGTTCCTGGTGAACCAGCGGAACGTCAAGCGCGTCGCGCTGATCTATGTCGATGATCCGCTGGGTGACGGCATCCTGGGCCAGTTGCGCGAACAGCTGCCGCGCCATGGCGCTTCGCTCGTCGGCAGCTACTCGGTGCCGCGCGCGGCGCAGCAATTCGGCTCGGTCGTCGCGCGCGTGCGGCAGTCGCGGCCGGACGCGATCTACATCGCATCCTTCGGCGCGCAGCAGGCGCAGATCGTGAAAGGCCTGCGGGACAATGGCGTGACGCAGGTCATCTGTTCGTTTTCCGGCTTTGGCCTGGATGGCATCCGCACCCTGCCCGAAGCAGAAGGCGCGCTGTTCACGACCCAGAAGCTCGACTTCGAAAGCGGCGACCCGATCACCAAGCGCTTCGCCACCGATTACCAGGCGCGCTTCGGCCAGGCGCCGGTGACCTATCACGCCAATTACTACAATGCGGCCTATCTGTTCGGCGTGCTCGGACGCCAGGTGGAACAGGCCGGCGGCGAGGTGAATGGCGAGACGATGCGTGCCGCCATGCTGGCGACACGCAAGTTCAACCTCGTCGGCGGCGAAGGCGAGTTCGACGAGCTGGGCAACATGCTGACCCAGTTGCAGGTCAATGAGATCCGCGGCCAGCGCGTCATCGCCGTCGGCTGATCGCAGGTCTCATGCTGTTTCTGCAACTGCTGCTGAATGGGCTGCAGACCGGGGCCATCTATGCCCTGACTGCGGCCGGGTTCGCGCTGATTTTCGGCGCGACGAAAATCTTCCATGTCGCGCATGGCACCGCCTTCACCATCGCCGGCTACGTCTTCCTGTTCGCCTGGGGTGCGGGCTGGCCCAGCTGGCTGGGCGTGCTGGCGTCCATCGCGGCCGCGATGGTGTTCGGCATCGTCATGGAACGCCTGGTCTATCGCCCCATCCAGCGGCATGAAGGCTCGTTCTTCACGGTCTTCGTTGCCGCCTTCGGCGTGAGCATCGTGGTGCAGAACATCATCGGCATGATCGCCGGGCGCGGCTTCGCGACGGTGGATACGCCGCTGTCCTTTTCCGCCGAGATCCTGCCGGAGATCTTCGTCGCCCCGATGCTTTGGATCTCGCTTGCCACCGCGGGGGTGTTATTCGTCGCGCTGACGCTGTTTCTCACGCGCCATCCGGCGGGTGTGGCGCTGCGCGCGCTGGCGCAGAATCCGGATCTGATCCGAACCTACGGCCTGTCCTCGAACGGCCTCTCGGTGCTGGCCTTCGCGATCGGCTCGGCGCTCGCCGCGCCGGCGGCGATCGTCACCGCCATGACCACCGGGCTGAACGAGGCCATCGGCCATCACGTGATGCTGATCTCGATCGCCGCGACCATCGTCGGCGGGATCGGCTCGCTGCGCGGCGCGGCGCTCGCGGGCATGATGCTCGGCATTGCGGAGAGCCTCGCCCTGACCGTGGTCGATACGCAATGGGCGGAGGCGGTGTCCTTCCTCGTGCTGTTCGGCTTCATCATCTTCCGTCCCGCCGGCATCTTCGGAGTGACGCAGACGCGATGACCGCCTTCCTCATCAACCTGGCGACGCTTGCCGCGATCTCCGGCATCCTCGCCTCCACGCTGAACTTCATCGTCGGCTATGCGGGCATCTTCTCCGTGGCCCATGCGGTGTTCTTCGGCCTGGGCGCCTATGGCGGCGCGCAGGTCGCGTTGCTGCTGGTGCCCAACCCCTTCCTCGCCTGCCTTGTCGCGGCGGTGATCGCGGGCGGGTTGTCCCTGTGCCTCGCCTTGCCGGCGTTGCGGGTGCGGGGCGAATACTTCGTCGCCGCCTCGTTGGGCTTGCAGATGGTGGCGGCGACGCTGTTCGCGGAATTGAAGCCGCTGACCGGCGGCATCGGCGGGCTGGTGGGTATTCCGCGGCCGGAAATCCTCGGCACGATCGTGCCGGTCCTGCCGCTGGCGCTCGCCGCGCTGGCGTTGATCCTGTGGGCCACGGCACGGCTGCAACGCGGCACCTTCGGGCGCACGCTGCAATCCATCCGTGATGCGGACAGCGCTGCGGAATCGCTGGGCAAGAACGTCAATGCGGCGAAGACGCTGGCGGTGGTGTTCGCCTGCGCCGGCGCCGGCGTGGCGGGCGCGCTGTATGCGCTGCACCTGTCCTTCATCAACGTCGAATCCTTCACGCTGGACCAGTCCATCCAGATCATGGCGATGGTGATCATCGGCGGCGCCGGCACGTTGTGGGGGCCGCTGGTCGGCGCGGTGCTGCTGCTGTCTCTGCCGGCCGTTATTTCCTTCATCCCGTTCATCCCACCGACCGAGGTCGGCGCCGTGCAGCAAATCATCTACGGCACCGCGATGACGCTGCTGATGATCTTCCGCCCCGCCGGGTTGCTGGGCGACATGTCGAAAGGGAAATCCACGGCATGACCGGCATCGCGTTGCGGAGCGAAAACCTCTCGCGGTCCTTCGGGGGTGTGCAGGCGGTGGCCGGCGTCTCGCTGTCCCTGCCGGAAGGCCAGGTCACGGCGCTGGTCGGGCCAAATGGGGCCGGCAAGACGACCACCTTCAACCTGATCACCGGCAATCTGCGCGCCGATTCCGGCACGGCCGAAATCCGCGGCAAGCCGATCATGGGGTTGAAGCCATGGCAGGTGGCGCGGCTGGGTGTCGCGCGGTCCTATCAGGATCTGCGCCTGTTCACGCATATGACGGTGCGGGAGAACGTGCTGGCCGCAACCGAGACATCATCCTGGTTCTGGCAGCCAGGCGGGCGGCGTGCGCAGCAGCAGCGCGAACATCGTGCGGAATCGGCGATGGAGGCCACCGGCCTGACCGCGCTGGCCGATGCCCGCGCCGTCGATCTCGCCTATGCGGAACGCAAGTTCCTGTCGATGGCGCGGATCCTGGCCGCCGAGGCGGATATCTGGCTGCTGGATGAACCAGCCTCGGGGCTGGATTTGTCATCGCGTATCCGTTTCGGGACCTTGTTGAAGGATGCCCAGGCACGCGGCGTCGCGATCTGCTTGATCGAGCACAATCTGGATGTGGTGGTGGAATTGTCGAACCGGATCGCCTTCCTCGACCAGGGCAAGGTGTTGGCGGAAGGGGACCCGCAGACGATCCTCAAGGACCCGGCGCTGGCCGCCATCTATTTCGGCGATCGGCCGCAGGAGGCCGCGTGAGCGCGCCCGATGACCGCAGGGCGGAGCCGCCAATGGCGGCGAGCACCGGAGGTCTGAATCGGTCGCGCCCGACCACCGCGCATGCCATTGAGGCCACCGGCCTGTCCGCCGGGTTTGGCGGGCGGGAGGTGTTGCAGGATGTCTCGCTCACACTGAAGGCGGGCGAGATTCTCTGCATGATCGGCCATAACGGCGCCGGCAAATCGACGCTGCTGCGCGTGCTGTTCGGCCTGCATCGGCCATCGACCGGCGGGATGCGGGTGTTCGGGGAAACCCCGTCCAACTACACCCCCGCCGCACTCGGCGCGGCCGGTGTCGCGCTGGTGCCCGAGGGTCGCGGCGTGTTTCCCGACCTGACGGTGGAGGAGATCTTCGGCCTCGCGCTGTGGTCAGCGGGCGTGCCGAAATCCGGCCAGCGCGAGCGCATCGACGAAGTGCTGGACGTCCTGCCCCGCATCAAGGAATTTCGCGGCCGTCGCGCCGGCACCCTTTCGGGTGGGCAGCAGCAGATGGTGTCGATCGGCCGCGCGCTGCTGACACGGCCGCGCGCACTGCTGCTGGAT
The DNA here is from genome assembly GCA_022842185.1 of Acetobacteraceae bacterium. Taxonomy (GTDB): domain Bacteria; phylum Pseudomonadota; class Alphaproteobacteria; order Acetobacterales; family Acetobacteraceae; genus Neoroseomonas. The sequence goes on along the minus strand of JALHQB010000098.1, from coordinate 1,746 downwards.
GAACCCTCCATCGGGCTGGCGCCGAAGCTGTTCCAGGATCTGATCCGGCCCATCGCCGCGCTGCGGGAATCGCGCGGCATGGCGATCCTGCTGGTGGAACAGAATGTGCGGGAGGCCTTTGCCGTGTCCGACCGCGTGCTGGTGATGCGGTCGGGCAAGTTCATCTTCGAGGGCGCGCCATCGGAACTCGACGACCACGCGAAGCTGATGGAATTGTTCTGAACCGGGCGACAAGCGCCCCGGTTCAGCGGCGATGACCCGACACTTCCTCCCCCGCATCCGGCGACAGTCGCGCATGCAGCGGCACCGAGGCCAGCACCACCACCGCCGCCACCAGGAAGCTGCGGGAGAAATCCACCGGCAGCAGGTCAGCCCGGCCGGAGAATGACGACGACGCCTCCAGCGCCGCCGTCGCCAGAACCACGCCCAATGCCGGGGACAATTGCTGCAAGGTGCCGTACAGCGCCGTGGCGGCGGACATCCGCTCGGTCGGCACATCGGCGAAGGCCAGGGTGTTCAGCGCGGTGAATTGCAGGCTGCGCGCCAGGCCGCCCGCGGCGAGCAGCACGAAGATCGCCATCGAGGGCCAGGTCGGCCCCACCAGCGCCAGCGCCGCGACGCCGGCCGCCGCCACCACGCCATTGGCGACCAAAGCGCCACGGAAGCCGGTGCGCCGCAGCAGTGGCCGCACCAGTGGCTTCATCGCAAAGGCGCCGAGCGCGGTGGCGAAGGAGACGAGGCCGCTCTGCGATGCGCTCATCCCGAAGCCGATCTGCAGCATCACCGGGATCAGGAAGGGCACCGCGCCGGCACCGCTGCGGAACAGGCTGCCCGCCAGCGCCGCATCGCGAAAAGTGGCAAGCCTGAACAGCGACAGATCGACGGCAGGGCGCTTGGCCCGCCGGCAGTGTCGGATGGCAAAATAGCCGGCCACCAAGCCCAGCATCAGGCCCACCCATGACACGGCATCGGGCACGACGTGGCGCCCCACGGTCTCCAACCCGAACATCACAAGCGCCAGCGCCGCGCCCGTCAGCGCCAGCCCCACCACATCCGGCGGACCCGGCTTGGTCGGCGGCACGGCCGGGATCTTCCAGGCCACCAATGCGAAGCCGATCAGCCCGATCGGCACGTTGATCCAGAACACCGCGCGCCAGGAAAACAGGTCGGTCAGGATGCCGCCCAGCGGCGGGCCGGTCACCGGCCCCAGCAGCGCCGGCATGGTCAGCCATGCCATGGCCGACAGCATGTCTTTCTTCGGGATATCGCGGAGCAACAGCAGCCGCCCGACCGGGACCATCATCGCCCCGCCGACGCCTTGGAGGATGCGGCACGCGATCAGCTCGCCCAGCCCCTGCGACCGCCCGCACAGGACGGATGCGAAGACAAAGACCAGGATCGCCAGCATGAAGACGCGCTTCGCCCCGAAGCGATCGGCGATCCACGATGAGAACGGAATGAAGACCGTCAACGCAACGAGGTAGGAGGTGATGGCGGCGCCGAGCCGCGACGGATCCTCATTGAGGTCCCGCGCCATCGCCGGCAGCGCCGTGGCCAGCACCGCGCTGTCGAGATTCTGCATGAACAGCGCCGAGGCGACGATCAGCGCGATGCCGCGATGGTCGCGGTCCGCCATCAGGTGCACCGCCAAGTGACGGTTTCCAAAGGCCTAAGTGTCTGTTTGACAAGTCCGGCACCGGCCCGCACCCCCACCCGGCCACCCACGTCAGTATCCTCGAATGGGTG
>JALHQB010000097.1 GCA_022842185.1 Acetobacteraceae bacterium | reverse complement strand
CCGCGGCGCCGCTGTTCGGCGCCAAGCTCTGGACGCTGCCCAACGGGCTGACCGTCGCGCTGGTGGAAAGCCGCCGCGCCCCGGTCGTCGCGCAATACCTGTACTACGCCGCCGGCGGCGGGGAGGACCCCGCGGGTCGGTCGGGTGTGGCGCATTTCCTCGAACACATGATGTTCAAGGGCAGCCCCAACGTGGAATCGGGCGTGTTCTCCCGCCGTGTCGGGCGAGAGGGCGGCAACGACAACGCCTTCACCTCCCGCGACGTCACCGCCTACTACCAGCAGGTCGAGGCATCCCGCCTGCCGATGATCATGGCGATGGAAGCGGATCGCCTGGCCGCCGCGCTGATCCCGGCCGATGAGGTGGAAAGCGAACGCCGCGTCATCCTGGAAGAACGCAACCAGCGTACCGATTCCAACCCGCGCGCCCGCTTCCAGGAAGCCTTCCGCGCCGCGCTATGGGGTCCGCAGACCTGGCCGGGCCGGCCGATCATCGGCTGGGCCGATGAAATCCGCGCCATCAGCCGCGACAACCTGACCGACTTCCACGCCCATTTCTACGCGCCCGCCAATGCGACGCTGGTGCTCGCCGGCGCGGTGTCCGAGGCCGAGGCCCGCGCCCTGGTGGACGAACATTATGGCGCGGTCCCCGCCCGCGACGTGCGCCGCCGGGACCGCGCCCCACCGCCGACCGCCGCCCATGAAACCCGCCTGACGGTGCGCGAACCCCAGGCGCGCGAAGCGCTGCTGCTGCGCGCCTGGATGGCGCCCTCGCTCACCACGCCGCAGGCCGAACAGGCCCTGCCGCTTGAGGTCCTGGCCCATCTGCTCGGCTCGGGCCAGGGGTCGCGGCTGCATGCGGCGCTGGTGGAAACCGGCCTCGCCGTCCAGGCCGGCGCCTCCTATGACAGCGAGGCCTACGGCGTGACCGAATTCATGGTCTATGGCGTGCCCCGCCGCGGCGTGACGCCGGAACGGCTGGAGGAAGCCGCCAATGCGGTGATCGCCACCCTGTTGCAGGATGGCCCCACCGAGGCCGAGGTCGCCCGCGCGACGCGGCAGATGTCGGGCGGCGCGCTGCTGTCGCTCGACAGTTTCGGCGCGGCGCCGCGCATGCTCGGTGGCGTGCTCGCCATCGGGCTGCCGGCCGATGTGGTGGAATATTGGCCGGCCCGGCTGCGCGCCGTGACCCAGGCGCAGGTGGCGGCGGCCGCGCGCGCCGTGCTCGGGGGCGCGCCGAACACGGTCGCCTGGCTGCTGCCGGAAGGGGCGTGATCCCATGACCACCGCTTTCACCCTGCCGATCCAGGTCGTCGAAGCCGGCCCCTTCACCGCCTGGCTGGTCGAGGATCATTCCGTCCCGGTCGTCTCGCTGTCCTGGTCCTGGCCGGGCGGCGCCGCGCTCGATGCGCCGGGGCGCGAGGGCACCGCCGCCATGGCCGCGGCGATGTTGACCGAAGGGGCGGGCGACCTGCGCGCTCTGGCCTTCGCCGACGCGCTGCGCGATGCGGCGATCGGGCTGAATTTCGGCGCCGGGCGCGATGCCTTCGATGGCAGCTTCCGCTGCCTGACCGATGCGCTGCCCGAATCCGTGCGGCTGGCGAAGCTGGCGATGACCGCGCCGCGGATGGATGCGGATGCGCTGGAACGTGTCCGCGCCCGGGCGATCGCCGGCGCGCGGACACAGCTTGAAACGCCGCGTGGCCAGGCGGGTCGGGCCTTCTGGGCCTCGGCCTTCCCCCACCATCCCGCCGGGCGGCCGTCGAACGGCACAGCCGAAAGCCTCGCCGCCATCCCGCCCGAGGCGTTGCGAAGCGCTCTCGATGCCCAGCTGCGCCGCGGCGGCCTGCTGATCGCGGCGGCCGGCGCCATTCGGCCGGCGCAGCTGGCGGCGCTGATGGAAGATCTGTTCGGCACCCTGCCGGCCGGCGCGCCGCAGGTCCCGCCGCCGCTGCCGGCCTTCACCACCTTCGGCCGACAGATCGTGCCGGTGCCCAGCCCGCAATCGCAGATCGTGTTCGGCCAGCCCGGCATCGCGCCGCAGGACCCGGATTGGGAGGTGGCGCAGGTGGTGCTGCGCGTCCTGGGCGGGGGCGGCTTCTCCTCCCGCCTGATGGAAGCGGTGCGGGTGCAGCGTGGGCTGACCTACGGCATCGGCGTCGGGCTGGACACGCTGTTTGGCGGCGGCGTGGTGACCGGCGGCTTCGCCACCGAGAATGCCCGCGTGGCCGAGGCGCTGGACGTCACGCGCGGCGTCTGGTCGGACCTGGCGCAGACCGGACCGACCGAGGCGGAGCTGGAGGAGGCGATCGCCTACCTGACCGGATCGCTGCCGCTGCAATTCACCGACAGCCGCCGCATCGCGGGCACGCTGCTGGCGATGCGCCGCAACAACCGGCCGCTCGGCTGGCTGGACGGCCGCAACGAAAGACTGCGGGCGATCACGCGGGCGGATGCGGTGCGGTTCTCCGCCGCGCTGCTGAAGCCGGACACGCTGGCGGTGACGGTGGCGGGGGAACCGGTCGGGCTGTGACGCCCGTCACCCGCAGCCATGGAACCCGCCGCCCGGCAGCGGCGCGAGTTCCAGGATGCCGGCAAGGCTGAATCCACCGGCGCCCCCCGGCGCGATGACCAGCGCCGCGCCTTCGGGAAAAGCCCGCCCGGCCACCGCATCGCCGACCACCATGATGGCCGGCGTACGATGGCCGACCAGCACGCGGTTCTGCCCTGGGGGAACCGCTTCCGAGAACAGCCGGCGATGTTCGGCCACCACCCAGCCGATGCGGTCCCCGGCATAGTCATCGGCGAGCAGGCTGTCGGTCACCCGCACCCGGTCCGGCCCGAAGGCGGCATCGGCGGTGTCGCGCGCGCGAAAGACCGGCCCGGCCAGCACCGGCAGTGCCAGCGGGATTCCCAGCTCAGCCAGCCGGGCGCCGATCCGCGCCGATTGCGCCCGCCCGGCGGGCGAGATGTTGCGCTGCCCCGCCCGGTCGCCGATCCGGAAGGACCGGTCGCAGGGTTCGCCGCGCGTATCGGCATGGCGGAAGAACAGGACATGCCCGCCGCCGCGCAGCGCCGCGACAAGTGCCGCGCCGGCCGCTGTCTCGGGCGTGGTGGCGGCCAGGCGCTGCGCCCGTGCACGGACGGGAAACACTGCGCAAGCCAGGATGCCACGACGAAGCCACATCCCATTGATTTGCTACAGGCCGAACACCGCATGCAAGACTGGGAATATTCAAGGAGCACACGAACGCATCATGCCGAGCAGTAAGGTCGAAGACGCCTGGGCCACCCTGGATGCCATCGCCCGCCGGCCCGGCGCCGGATCGATCCGGCCGCATTTCGCCGCCGATCCGCACCGCGCGGCGCGCATGACGCACCGCGCCGGGGATATCCTGCTCGACCTGTCGCGCACCGCGATCGGCCCTGACGCGCTGCCGGCCTTGTTCGCCCTGGCCCGCGCCACCGATGTCGAAGGCTTCCGCGACGCCATGGCGGGCGGTGCGGCCGTCAATGTCACGGAAGGTCGCGCCGCGCAGCACATGACGCTGCGCATGCCGTCCGACGCCACCGACGCCGCCACGGCGCGGGACCTGCCCGCACAGACGCTGGCCCGCATGCGGTCCTTCACCGACGCCGTGCATGACGGCACCATCCGCGGCGCCACCGGCGAACGCTTCACCGATGTGGTGAATATCGGCATCGGCGGATCCGACCTCGGCCCCTGCATGGTCGCGCGGGCGCTGTGGACGCCCGGCTGCCCGATGCGGGCGCATTACCTCGCCAATGTCGACGCCCATGCGTGGGATGCGCTGCGCCACGGCCTCGACCCCACACGCACGCTGGTGCTGGTCGCATCCAAGACCTTCACGACGCAGGAGACGATGACCAACGCGGCGCTGGTGCGCGGCTGGCTGGCCGAGGCACTCGGCGAGGCGGGGGCGGCGACGCATCTCGTGGCGCTCTCCACGAACCTGGAAGGCGCCGCCGCCTTCGGCATCCCGCCCGAGCGCGTCTTTGGCTTCTCCGACACCGTCGGCGGACGGTTCAGCGTCTGGAGCGCGATCGGGCTGTCGCTGGCGCTGGCCCTCGGCTGGCCGGCCTTCGAGCGGTTCCTCGCCGGCGGGCACGCGATGGACGAGCATTTCCTTGGCGCTGCGCTCGAGGACAACCTGCCGGTACTGCTGGCGCTGGCCGAGATCTGGCACGTCAACGGCCTCGGCTACCCCGCCCGTGCGGTGCTGCCCTATGACGAACGCCTGTCGCGCTTCCCCGCGCATCTCCAGCAGCTGGAGATGGAGAGCCTCGGCAAGGCGGTGCATGTGGACGGGTCGCGCGTGTCGCGCCGCACCGGGCCGGTGGTGTTCGGCGAACCCGGCACCAACGCGCAGCATTCCTTCATGCAGTTGATCCATCAATCGCCGGTGCCGGTGCCGGTCGATTTCATCCTGGTCGCCAACCCGGACCACGCCCATCCGGACAGCCATCGCAAACTGCTCGCCAATGGCCTGGCGCAGGCCGAGGCCTTGCTGGCCGGCCGTTCAGAACAGGCGGTGCGGGCGGAAATGGCCGCAGCCGGTGCCGCCCGCATCGCGGAGGTCGCGCCGCACCGGGTCTTCTCCGGCGACCGGCCCAGCACGGTGATCCTGCTGCCGCGGCTCGATGCCTTCATCCTCGGCCAGCTGGTCGCGCTGTACGAACACAAGGTCGCCTGCCTGGGCGCGCTGTGGGGGATCAATCCCTTCGACCAGTGGGGGGTGGAACTGGGCAAGCAGCTCGCCGCGCATATCCTGCCGGCGCTGGAAGGGCGGAGCGCCGCACCGGACCCGACGACGGCGCCGCTGATTGCCGAGATCAGGCGGCTGCAGGGCCTCGGCTGACCACGCACCGGATCGCGGGGTGCCGCATCACGGCGCCAGCGCCCGCACCGCGGCCTCGCACTGCCGGGCCGTGTCTTCCCACCCCGCCCGCGTCGCCGGCGCGTCGGCGAAGGTCAGCGGCGCACCGATCCTGACGCGCAGCTTGCGCGGCGCCGGAACGGATCGGTCCGGCGGCCAGGCCGCGTGGCAGCCATCGAGGAAGCACGGCACCACCGGCACGTCAGTGCCGGCGACCAGCACGCCGATCCCCGGCTGGAACGGCGCCATCGCGCCATCCCGCGCGCGTGTGCCTTCGGGAAACAGGATATAGACCAGCCGATCCTCGACCAGCCTTTGCCGCAGCGTTGCCAGTTCCCCCGCCTTGGTCCGCTTGCGCCAGACCGGCAGCGCATTCACCGCATAGGCCGCGAAGACGGATGACAGTGTCGATCCGAAGAAGGTATCGCCCGCCGCCAGCGCATGGGCGCGCCGCGCCGGCTCCCCGCGCAGCACACCCGACAAGGTCAGCGCATCGAGATGGCTGGTGTGGTTGGCGATCAGCACGAAGGGCGCCTCGGGCAGGTTCTCCCGCCCCGTCACCTCCAGCCGATGATACACCGCCAGATACCCGCGCAGCATGGCGCGCCACAGGCTGCCGAGCACGATGCTCCCCAACCCGCGTTCGCGCGACAGGCTGCGCAGCCGGTCGGCGGTCTCCAACCCATGGTCGCGGGCGGGGCGCAGCTTGAACTCCATCAGCCCCCCGTGATCAGCCGCGCCGGCTGGCCCATGCCGAAGCCGACGAAGAACTGGATGAAGTGGAAGGCGGCCGGCGCGACCAGCAGCAGCGAATTGAAACGATCCAGCACGCCGCCATGGCCGGGCAGGATGGTGCCCATGTCCTTGATGCCGATGTCGCGCTTGATGGATGACAGCATCAAATCCCCCGCCTGCGCCCCGATGCCGACGATGACGCCGAAGACCAGCAGCCAATGCGGCTGCGCCATCGGCGTGCCGCGGAAGATGAAGAAGGACAGCGTGGCCACCAGCAGCGTGGTGACGCACAGCGCGCCCACCGCACCCGCGATCGACTTGTTCGGGCTGGTCGCCGGCAACAGCTTCGGCCCACCGATCAGCTTGCCGAAGGTGAAGGCGGCCACATCCGACAACGCGACTGTGGTCAGCAGCATCAACAGGATCGGCCGGTAGCCGGGTTCATTCGCCATGAAGGACAGATGCGCGAGCCCCGCCCCGAACAGCATATAGGCCAGTATGCCGAGCGCCGTGCGCTGCACATACCCCGCCGGGCGATCGAGCGGGATGGTGCCGATGACGATGACGCCGACGGTCAGCGGCCACAGCGCCACGAAGAACGCGTACCAATGGTCGAGCGCCGCGAAATTCGCCGCGAGGATGCCGACCACCACGATCCCGGCGACCAACGTCTCGCGGAACAGCCCCGTGGCGCGGTCGAATTCGCGCAGGCAGGCCAGGCCCAGCAGCGTCGCCGCGGCGATCACCCATTCCCGCCCCAGCAGCACCGGCCCCATCATCAGCGGCAGCAGCAGGCACCACGACAAGGTCCGCAGCCACAATTCGCGCCGCAGCTCCGGCGTGCCGCGCCCGGTCAGGGTCATCACGCCGATCACCGCGAAGGCGGCCAGCACGACGGCGACGGTGGCGGCGACGATGCCGACCGTCACAGGGTGGGCGAAGACGGCTTCGCGCATCATGGCTTGGCCCTCAGCGCGGCGGCGGCGCGCGACAGGCGCAGCCAGGCTGTCAGCACCGACCCCAGCGTGACCACCACCAGAACGATCCAGACCGCCATGGCGCCACCCCAGTCTCCGGGCAGCACGGCGCACCACAAAGCGAGGCCCGTGACCAACGCCATGCGGTGCTGCTTGGCCATGGGCCCGCCGAAATCCGAAGGCGCGCCGGCCGCCCGCGCCGTGGTGCGGATATAGGCCGTCGCCATCGCCGCCAGCGCCGCCGCCAGCCCGAGCGCCACCGACCCGGCCGCGACACCCAACCCGACCAGCACGGCGGTATCCGACACCCGGTCCGGCACCTCGTTGAACAATTCGCCGACCGGGGAGGCCACGCCGCGCCCGATCGCCACCATCCCGTCCAGCAGGTTCGCCATCAGCCGCGCCTGCACCAGCAGCGCGCCGGCCACCCAGAACAGCGGCGCCATCCCCGGCCGCCAGGCCACCGCCGCGAAGGCCAGCCCCGCCGCAAGCCCGGCCAGCATGCCGGCGATGGAAATGCCGTTGGGCGAGGCCCCACGCGCGACCAGCGCCGCCGCCATGCGTTGCACCACGCCGACATTGCGCGCCGCGATCGGCCGCCGATCCGATGCTTCCACCCCTGTCCCCACTCTCATCCTGTACGGGCGAGCATCCGAAGCCGGCACGCCCGGCTCCACTCGATTCACGCCAAGCATGGCCTGCCGTCGCACGCACCGGAAGGAAAGCCTTCGGCTCGCGTGCTATCTTCCTCACATGTCCGCCGCCGCGGCCGAGTCGTCCACCCGGCCCCTGATCCGCCGCCTGTCCGAGACCACCGCCAACCGCATCGCCGCCGGCGAGGTGGTCGAGCGCCCGGCCGCCGCGGTGAAGGAGATCGTGGAGAACGCGCTCGATGCCGGCGCGACGCGCATCTCGGTCGTGCTCGAAGGCGGCGGCATCGACCGCATCCTGGTCGAGGATGACGGTTGCGGCATGGACGCGGCGGACCTCGCGCTGGCCATCGAGCGCCACGCCACCTCGAAACTGCCCGAGGAAGCGACGCTGTTCCGCATCGCCACGCTGGGCTTCCGGGGGGAGGCGCTGCCCTCGATCGGCGCCGTCGCGCGGCTGTCCATCACATCGCGCCCGGCCGGCGGTTCGGCGCATCGCATCACGGTCGAGGGCGGCAATGTCGGGGCGGTGATGCCGGCCTCCGGCGCCCCCGGCACGCGGGTCGAACTGCGCGACCTGTTCTTCGCCACCCCGGCCCGGCGGAAGTTCCTGCGCCATCCGCGCAGCGAGGCCGAACATGCCATCGAGGCCGTGCGGCGCTTGGCCCTGGCCTGGCCCGCCGTCGCCTTCCGGGTGGACAGCGACGGACGCGAAGTACTGTCCCTCGCCGCGAGTGATTGGGAAGGGCGCATCCGCCAGGTGCTCGGACCGGGCTTCGCTGCCGCCGCGGTGCCGGTCGAGGCAGTTGGCGTGACGCTCGACCTGCGCGGGCTGGTGGCGCTGCCATCCTTCACGCGGCCGACCACCATGGGCCAGCATCTGGTGGTGAACCGCCGGCCGGTGCGCGACCCGCTGCTGCGCATCGCATTGCGTGTCGCCTATCGCGACCTGATCCCGCAGGGGCGCCACCCGGCCGCCGCGCTGTTCCTCGACGTGCCGCCCGACAGCGTCGATGTGAACGTGCATCCGATGAAGACCGAACTTCGCTTCCGCGACGGCGAGCAGGTGCGCGGAACGGTGATCTCCGCGCTGCGCAAGGCGCTGGCGGTGGGCGCCGGCACGGCAGTGGCGATGCCATCGATCACGCCAGCCGCCGGCTTCACGCCCGGCGCGCCGCCGGCCGATGACACCACGCTGCCGGGGACTGCGGCGGCCGCAGGGAATCGATGGGGCTTCGCCGAAACCCACGCGTCCCTGCTGCCCCCGCCTTCGACACCGGCGCCCTTCCAGCGCGCCCTGGGCCTGCTGCCACAGGCGCAGCCGCTGGCGGCGCCGCAACGCGAACGCGCGCCGGAGCAACACCCGCTCGGCCGCGCCGTCGCGCAGATCCTGGAGACCTATATCGTCGCCGAGGCCCCGGACGGCGCGCTGGTGCTGGTGGACCAGCACGCCGCGCATGAACGCCTGACGCATGAGGCACTGGCCAGCCAGCTCGTCGAAGGCGGCGTGCGCGCCCAGCCGCTGCTGCTGCCGGCGGTGGTCGATCTGCCGGCACCCGATGCGGCGCGGCTGATCGACCATGCCGATACGCTGGCGCGGCTCGGCATGGAGATCGAAGGCTTCGGCGGCGGCGCGATATTGGTACGGGCGCTGCCGGCGCTGCTCGGCAACCCCGACCCGGCACCGCTGCTGCGCGACCTGGCGGAGGAACTGGCCGATCTCGGCGAGGCCGCGTCGCTGCAACGGCGGCTGGATGCGGCGGTGGCGCGGCTGGCTTGCCATGGCAGCGTGCGGGCGGGACGGCGGCTCAACGCGGCGGAGATGGATGCGCTGCTGCGGTCGATGGAAGCCACGCCGCGCGCCGCGACCTGCAGCCATGGGCGGCCGACCGTGCTGCGGCTGGATGGCGCGGCGCTGGAGCGGATGTTCGGAAGACGATAGCGGATTTTTTGACCTCAGGCGCCGGCGCGGCTGGCCCGGCCCGCCGCTTCCGGGCGCTACTGCCCGTCCTCGGCCCGCACCCCCGGCGCACGCAGCACATGCAGCGTCGCCGCGCCGTGGCTGCGGCTCGCCAACGGGGCGAAGCCTGGCAGGTCCATCGCCTCCTCCAGTCCCGTCTCGACCACCAGCAGCGCCCCCGGCGCGATCCAGCCAGCCGCGTCCAGCCGGTTCACCGCCTTGGGTACCAGCCCTTCGCCGTAGGGCGGATCAAGGAACACCAGCCCGCAACCCACCCGCGCCCGTGGCGGGCGTGTCGCATCCGCGGCGATCACCGCGCTGCGCGGCTCCTCCTTGCAGGCGGCGATATTGGCACGCAATGCGGACAGCGCCGGGCGGTCGATCTCGAAGAAGGTCGCATGGGTGGCACCGCGCGACAGTGCCTCCAGCCCCAGCGCGCCGGTGCCGGCGAAGGCATCCAGCACCAGCTGGTCCTGCACCACCGTTCGTCCGCCCCAGGGGGCGTGCCACAACATGTCGAACAGCGCCTGGCGCACGCGCTCGGCGGTCGGGCGCGTCGCGGCCCCGTCCGGCGCGCGCAGCACCCGGCCGCGATTGCGCCCGGCGATGATCCTCATGTCATGTCGCCCTCAGACGGCGGGCGGCCGGCATCCGCCTGCCTTGCCTTCATGCCATGCACTGGCGCCCTGCCGATGACGCTTGGTCTGGGCGCGGTCGCGCTTCGCGCTCCTTGCCCAAGACTTTGCCTCGGGCCGCGGCGTGCGAGGCGGCGCGCGCGCATCACGTCCCGCGACCGCCCGGCCCCTCCCGCCCCCGCACCGGCCGCCGCGGCCCCATGGACGCGTTGCGCGCACGCGGCATGCGGCGCGGGCCATCGGCTGGCGCCGGTTCGACAAGCGCCACCGATTGCGCGATCTCCCGCAGCCGCTTCGGCGCCTCCAGCCCAAGCTGGTCGCGCAACACCTTGGCGTTGACCTCCTCGACCGCGCCGCGCGGCAGCGCGCCAAGCTGGAACGGGCCATAGGCGGTGCGGATCAGCCGCGTCACTTCCAGCCCCAGATGCGTCATCACGCGGCGGATCTCGCGGTTCTTGCCTTCCTTGATCGACACGGTCAGCCAGGAATTGAACCCCTGGCGGGAATCGAGCCCGGCCTCGATCGGGCCATAGATCACGCCTTCGATCGTCACCCCGCGGACCAGATTGGCCAGCGCCTGTTCATCCACGCGCCCATGCACCCGCACCCGGTATCGCCGCGCCCAACCATTGGATGGCAATTCCAGCTTGCGGGCGAGTTCACCGTCATTGGTCAGCAGCAGCAGGCCTTCGCTGGTCAGATCCAGCCGCCCCACGCTGACCAGCCGCGGCAGGCCGACCGGCAGGCGCTCGAACACCGTCGCGCGGCCCTCGGGGTCGCGATGCGTCGTCACCAGCCCATCGGGCTTGTGGTAGCGGAACAGGCGGGTTCGTTCGGGTGCCGCGACCTGCTTGCCATCGACCGCCACATGATCGCCGGGGGTGATGAAGGTCGCGGGCGTCTCCACCACTTTGCCGCCGAGTTTCACGCGGCCTTCGGCAATCATCTTCTCCGCATCGCGGCGGGAGGCGACGCCGGCACGCGCCAGCCATTTGGCGATACGTTCGCCGCGCTTGGGGTCGTCAGGCTCATCGGTCATCGGGCGGCCTCGACGAAGGCGGTGAAGATCGATGGGTCGCGCGGGTCGATCGCGTATTCGGGGTGCCATTGCACGCCGAGGGCAAAGCGATGGCCGGGATGCTCGATGCCCTCCACCACGCCATCGGGGGCAAGCGCGTTGACGATGCCGCTGCCGGCCGTCGCGACCGCCTGGTGATGGGCGGAGTTCACCGCCATGCGCGGCGCGCCTACGATGCGCGCCAGCAGTGTGCCTTCGGCGATGCGGACCTCATGCCCCGGTTCGGTGCGCGGGTTGGGCTGTTCATGCGCCAGCGCGCCGGCGACCTCATCGGGAATATGCTGGATCAGCGTGCCGCCGAAGGCCACGGCCAGCAATTGCTGCCCACCGCAGATGCCCAGCACCGGCTTGTCACGCTTCAGCGCCGCGCGTGTCGCGGCCAGTTCGAAATCGGTGCGGCCTGGCTTCAGCGTGACCTTGGGGTGCGGCGCGCCGCCGCCCCACAAGGCGGGATCGACATCGAAGGCGCCGCCGGTCACCAGCAGCCCGTCGATCTCATCCAGGTAGGCATCCGCCAGCGCCGGATCATGCGGCAGAGCGACCGGCAGGCCGCCCGCCGCGATCACCGCATCGAAGTAATTCTGTCGCAGCGCATACCAGGGGAGCTTCGACCAGCCGCCTGCCGGTTCCGAATCCAGGGTGACGCCGATCAGGGGACGTGTGCGCATGGCGCTTGCTAGCCTGTTTTGCGCGCCGGCGGAATCGGCATGGAAGGCGGCCTGCGTCCTCGGCCACATCGGCGTGGGTTCCTTTGCACGAAGGCGGGGCTGGCGCCGGTCGCCGCGCAATGCAAATGATCCTCACATGTCCAGGTTCGGCGAGCGGCGCGGCTACCATCACGGCAATCTGCGCGAGGCGCTGGTCGCCGCCGCAGTCGATCTGATCAGCCAGCATGGCCCGGAAGGCTTCACGGTGGCCGAAGCCGCGCGCCTCGCCGGCGTCTCCCCGGGCGCGCCTTACCGCCATTTTCGCGATGCCGAGGCATTGCTCGCCGAAGTCGCGCTGCGCGGCTTCGAACGCTTCGCGGATGCGCTGACCGCGGCCTGGGCCGGCGGCCGGCCCGACCCGCTGCGCGCCTATGAAACCCTGGGCCGCGCCTACCTCGCCTTCGCCCGGCGCGAACCGGCCTATTACGCCGCGATGTTCGAAACGCGCATCGTCCATGAGGCGCACCCCGGCCTGCTTGCGGCATCCGACCGCGCCTTCGGCGTGCTGCGGGATGCGACCGAGGCGCTGGTCGCGCGCCTGCCTGAAGGCCGCCGTCCGCCGGTGTTGATGGTCGCGCTGCATGTCTGGTCGATGTCGCACGGCATCGCATCGCTGTTCTGCCGGCCCGACCGGTCGCGCCGGAAACTGCCGATGGCGCCGGAGGACCTGCTGGAGGCCGGGCTGCTGATTTATCTCCAAAGCCTCGGCCTCGCCGCGGCCGCCTGACGCTTTTTGCTTGACCGGACGCGGTACCGCCACCAATGTAAATGTCGCTTGCATTTACATCCCGCAGGCCGACCCATGAGGAGCACCATGTCCGCCACCGTCCACCCCGCCGCCGACGACTATCCAAGCCGCCGCGAGCGTCGCTGGCGGAACCCACGCCACGAAATGCGCGACTGCGCGCGCTTCAGCCCCTGGACCGCACCCAAGCCGGTGATGATCGGGGCGATGATCCTGGCCTTCATCCTGTTCTTCCCGATCGGCCTGCTGATCCTGGGCTTCATGATCGGGTCCGGCCGGCTCGGAAAACGCTGGGCTCGGCGCTACGGCATGGGTCCCGCGGACGGCGCGCCGATCGACCAGGACCGCTGGTCGCGCTGGTGCCGCGATGAACCTTCGACCGGCAATTCGGCCTTCGACGAATACCGCGTCGATACGCTGCGCCGGCTTGAACAGGAACAGAAGGACTTCGCAGCCTTCCTCGAACGCCTGCGCTTCGCCAAGGACCGTTCGGAATTCGAGCAGTTCATGACGGACCGCCGCACCCCACCGCCGGCGGAACCGCCCGCGCAGGGCTGATCCCCCCGCCTCCCCGCCCGGCTGGCCTCCAGCCGGGCGGTTTGCGTTCCGGTACGTTGCACGCCGGGCCGTTCTGGCGCCTGACGGAATTCCAGTCGGGCGCAATCTGTTCTAACCCCTGCCGCCATGACCCCGATCGAGATCGCTCTGGCCGAAGCCGCCGCCGCCACAGCCCGCGGCGAGGTCCCGGTCGGCGCCGTCGTCACCGACGCATCGGGCGCGGTGCTCGCCCAGGCCGGCAACGAGGTCGAGGCCCGCTGCGACCCCACCGCCCATGCCGAGATCCTGGCCCTGCGCGCCGCCGCCGCCCGGCTCGGTTCGCCCCGCCTGCCGGGCTGCACCCTGACCGTCACGCTCGAACCCTGCCCGATGTGCGCCCAGGCGGCGTCCTTCTTTCGCGTCAGGCGCCTCGTCTTCGGGGCATATGATCCCAAGGGCGGCGGCGTCGAGCATGGCGCGCGCATCTTCGCGGCATCATCCTGCCACCACGCCCCCGAGACCGTCGGCGGCGTCCGCGAATCCGATTGCGCCGGCCTGCTGCGGGACTTCTTCACCGCGCGGCGTTGACCCTGCGCGCGTGGGCAGCCATTCATCGTCCCGCAGCACGAAGTGAAGCGGAAGCCATGCGCGAAGTGAACGGCAACGACCTGACCAACGGCAGCGACCACGAATTCGTGGTCAACCTCTACACCGTCCTGCTGAACCGCTGGCCCGACGAGGACGGCTATCGCCACCACCTCCAGCGCGTCGAGAATCGGCCCGAGATGCGCCGCCAGCTCGTCGACGAAGTGGCCGGCAGCCCGGAAGGGCGCAACCTCGGCATCACGGTGCAATGGCCGGAGGAAGCGGCGGTGGCACCGATCGCGGCCGCAGCGCCAAGCGACCTCGCGGGGACGCTCGCCAGGCTGCGCGAGGGGCTCGCGACGATGGAAGCCGCGGCGTTGATCGAGGCGCAACGGCTATTGAACGAGACCCTCGCGGCGGTGGCGGCGCATCAGGCGGCGCAACTCGAGGCGCGGATCGCGCGGTTGGAACGGCGCGGCGGGTGAAAGGAAGGTTGGAGGGGCTTTGCCCCTCCAAGCCACCCCACCAAAGGCTTAGGGTGTGTCGTCATTTGGGGGATTCCGGCACGGGTCGCAGATGTGATTCATAGCGGGTCAGCATGGTGGGAGCTGACGGATGCGACGCTATGGGCTGCGGGACGA
>JALHQB010000096.1 GCA_022842185.1 Acetobacteraceae bacterium | reverse complement strand
CGCCAGCCACCGCCGCAGCAGCCACCGCCCCAGCCGCCACCGCAGCAGCCACCGCCGGAACCGCCGCGCAACACGGACCTCGACCGGGCGGACCGGCAGGGTGCGCGGCGCGGACGGTCGCAGGTGATCCTGGCCTGGGATGACCGCAACGACCTCGACCTGGCGGTGATCTGCCCCAGCGGGCAGCGGATCGACTTCCGCAATCGCGCCGCCTGCGGCGGAGCGCTCGACATCGATCGCAACGCGACGGGGGGACCGACCACGCGCACTCCGGTCGAGAATGTGGTGTTCGACCAAAGCCCGGCGCCGGGGCGTTATCGGATCGTGGTGGATTATTTCGACCGTGCGGATGGCCCGACCACGCCGTACCGGGTGACGGTGCGGCAAGAGGGGCAGCCGGATCGGGTGATCAGCGGCGTGGCGCGACAGGGTCAGCGGGACCAGGTCGTGGGGGAGTTTACCGTCCCATGATCCGCTCCATCGCCCCGGGCGCGGCTTCGCCCCTTGCTGCACGGCGCCAAGTCGAGGTTTCCAAAGGCCTTAAGCCTTTGGTGGGGTGGCGCGGAGGGGCAAAGCCCCTTCGGTCCGTCCGTCGCGGCATTCACGCATGATCCGTCTCGCCACCACCCGTGCGCAGGACCTGCGCCCCCTGCTGCCGATGCCGGCGGCCGAGGCCTTCGCCGCCTTGCAGGCCGAAGCCGGTCGCCTGTCGCCCGCCCATGCCGCGCTGTTCGCCACGCCGGCCGCCGAGGATGGCGGCATGGCCTGGGGTGCGCCGGGGTCGCGCATGGCGCGCTATGCCGATCTCGATGCCGCGTCGCGCTCGGCACTGACGGCGGAGGCCGGGCGCATCCTGTCCGACCTGCGGCGGGAGGCCGAGGCCGGCAATGCCACGCTGGCCCGGCTGTGGCCTGCGATCGCCGAAATCCCGTCCTTCGACATGGTCTTCGCGGTCGATGGCCGTCCGGTGCTGGCGGCCTGGGGGCATGTCGGCGCGGCATCGCCCGGCGCGCTGGGCTTGCTCGGGCGTTTCGACGATGGGCGGCCGTGGCAGCCGCCGGCGCGGCGGCCCTGGGGGGTCTGGGCGGCGACGCTTGTCGCGCTGGCGCTGATCGCGTTGCTGGGGGGCCTGCTCGGGCCGCTGCTGGCCTGGCGCTTCCTGACGCCGCCCGAGACGAGCTGCGTCGCGGCGCAGGGCGATCTTGAGGCGCTGGCCCGGCTGGTCGAGGCGGAACGGGGCGAGCGTGACCTGCGGACGGAACTGGCGCGGCTGGAGGAGGATCTCGGCCGCCGGCGCCTGATGTGCCCGATACCGCGGGCGGCGCCGCCACCGCCGCCGCCCGAACCACAGAGGCCACCCGAACCGGCGCCGGAACCACAGCGCGAGGATCCGATTCCGCCGCCTCCGCCCGAACCGCCGCCGCCGCCGCCAGAGCCGCCGCCGCGCCCGGAACCGCCGCCCGGCCCGCCGCCGGGGACGCAGCCATGCAACGTGGATACCCAGTCGGGCGGGGCGGGGGAGACGCGGACGCGCCACTATTTGGGGCCGACACCGGGGCCGGTGACGCTCGATTTCGACGCCCAGACAGTGCCGGACCGGGTCGAGGTGCGCTATCGCGGCCGGGTCGTCGCCGCGACACCGGGCATGGTCAGTGGGCGTGGGCGGATCGGTTTCGACTGGCGGCCGCAGGGCGGCGACAATGTGGTGGAGGTCGTGGTGATCGGGCCTTTCGCCAACACCCGTTGGCGGTACCGCCTGAATTGCCCGAACTGATGCGGGCGGGCGCCGATACGGCCGCGTTGGCGCGTGGCCCCGTGCTGCGGCACACTGCGCCGCGCGCGATGGGGGGTTCATGAGCAGTTCGAGCACAGCCGGTCTGGTCAGCCTGGTGCCGTCTTCCGGCATCCAGTTCCTCGACCTCGACTTCGATATCGACCGGCTGCCGCGCGGGTCCCGATCCTATTGGGAGGAAAGCCTGCGCGAGCAGGTGGACCATGAGGGCAAGTCCCCCACCATCCTGCGGGTGCTGGAACCCGATGATGACGGGAACCTGGTGGACCCGGTGACGCGGCAGGTGCCGGCGCATGAGGAGACCTATGCCATCTCCCGCGCGCAGGCGCTGGAATGCTTCCTGAACAAGTGGGTGCCGCTGCCGTATTTCCGCGTCCATGCGCGGGGGGCGGATGGCAAGGAAGTGCACGACCGCGGGCCGTCCAACTGGGCGCGCGCGTATATTGCCGAGTTCCCGCAGCGTGACGCGGAAGGGCGGTCGCATCGGCTGGTGTTGGCGTTCGATACGGCGCTGATGGAGCGCGCGCCGGAACGCCCGTATGTGGCGCCGGCGCCGGAGGATTCCGCGCGGCAGCAGGAATTCGCCCCCGTCCTGAACCACACGGAAAATGCCTGGTTCCTCAACGAATCCTGGGTCGGGCAGTGGCTGGAGGAAGGCTTCCGCGAATTGCGCCAGGCGCAGCGTGGCGGGCGTCCGCTGAGACCGGAGGACTTCCCGCACGCGGCCGAGCATTGGGCGCGGTATCTGTCCTTCCTGGGTCTGCTGGAGGGCATCGGCATCCTGCCGCGGGTGCGGCTGGTCGATGTGGTGTCCGACAATCGCGGCTATGCGCCGATCAATGTCGATCTGGTGCTGGATGTCGGCAATGCGCGCACCTGCGGGCTGCTGGTCGAGGAAAGCCAGGATGCGCCGTCGCTGAACAATTCATCGGTGCTGGCGCTGCGGGATCTGTCGCGGCCGGAACAGATCTATGCGCGGCCCTTCGAGAGCCGGGTGGAGTTTGCCGTGGGCTCGTTCGGGCGGGACGCGATCTCGCGCCGGTCGGGGCGGGCGAATGCGTTTCGCTGGCCGTCGCCGGTGCGGGTTGGACCCGAAGCGATGCGCTTGGCGGCGGCGACGCAGGGCAATGAGGGTGCCACCGGCATTTCCAGTCCGAAGCGCTACCTGTGGGACCGCCGTCCGAATGTGCAGGGCTGGCGGTTCAACGGCCGGGCATCGGATGGCGTGACAACGGAACCGCCGGTGTCGGGGCCGTTCATGGCGCATGTGACCGAAACCGGCGAGGCGCTGCGGATGCTGCGCGGGCGTGGGCAGCCGGCGGTGCGGGCGCGGTTCTCGCGGTCGTCGATGTACACTTTCCTGCTGGCCGAACTGCTGATGCAGGCGGTCAGCCAGATCAACGCGCCGGCGACGCGATCGGCGCGGCGGTTCGGGGATGTGCCGCGCAGGCTGCGGCGGGTGATCCTGACCCTGCCGCCGGCGATGCCGCTGGCCGAACAGAAGATCCTGCGCGAACGGGCGGAAGGCGCGATCAAACTCGCCTGGGACCTGCTGGGCTGGACGGAGGCCGGGGCCGCCGCACCGCCGGAACCGCGCGTGCTGCTGAACCTCGATGAAGCCACCGCCACGCAGGTGGTGTGGCTGTACACCGAGATCACCCAGCGCCTGCAGGGCGACGCGCAGGGCATGTTCGAACTGGCCGGGCGCGTGCGGCCGGAACGTGGGCAGAACCCATGCCTGCGCGTGGCGTCGATCGACATTGGCGGCGGCACCACCGATTTGATGGTGGTGACGTGGTCGGTGGAGAACCGCGACACCATCGTGCCCCGCCAGGAATTCCGCGAGGGCTTCAAGATCGCGGGCGACGAGGTGCTGGAGGGTCTCATCACGCATGTCGTGCTGCCGCAGGTCGCCGATGCGCTGCGGGCATCGGGCATGTCCGACCCGCAGGCGTTCCTGCGCCAGACTTTGGGCGGCGACCGCGGCGGCCAGTCGGAGGTGGACCGCCATCTGCGCCGGCAATTCGTCAGCCAAGTGCTGGAACCGGTCGGGCTGGCCGTATTGCACGCCTATGAACGCATCGAGGGGCGGGAGATGGGCGAGGTGTTCCGCGCCGCGATCCGCTCCGTTCTGGAATCCGGCGCACAGCCGGCCAATCCCCGCGCCGTGGCCTTCTTCGAGACCGCGGCGCGGCAGGCTGGCGCGCGTGGTTTCGCGATCGCCGATGTCGAGATCGCAGCCGATGCGCGGCGGGTTGAGGCGGTGATCCAGGCAACGCTCGGCCC
The DNA here is from genome assembly GCA_022842185.1 of Acetobacteraceae bacterium. Taxonomy (GTDB): domain Bacteria; phylum Pseudomonadota; class Alphaproteobacteria; order Acetobacterales; family Acetobacteraceae; genus Neoroseomonas. The sequence goes on along the minus strand of JALHQB010000096.1, from coordinate 10,096 downwards.
GGTGTTGGCCGATCTGTGCGAGGTGGTCTGGCACTACGATTGCGACGTGCTGCTGCTATCGGGTCGGCCATCTCGGCTGCGGGCGGTGACGGATATCGTGCTGGCGAAATCGCCGGTGCCGCCGCATCGGATGATCGGGATGCATCGCTACGCCGTGGGCGGCTGGTATCCGTTCCGCGACGCCAATGCGCGGATCGAGGACCCCAAGACCAGCGCTGCCGTGGGCGCGATGCTGTGCGCGCTGGCGGAAGGGCGGCTGGAATCCTTCCTGATGCGGACCTCGCAGCTGGCGATGAAATCGACCGCGCGATTCATCGGGCGGATGGAGATTTCAGGCCAGATACGCGACCAGGGCGTGTTGCTCTCGGAGGTTGACCTGGAAAAGCGACCGGCCACGGCTGATGGCGTCGAATTCACCATGACCTTCGCCGCGCCGACCTTCCTGGGCTTCCGGCAATTGCCGATCGAACGCTGGCCTGCCACGCCGCTCTATGCGCTGGAATTCGCGAACCCTGAAAGCGTTCCTCGCCTGGCGCTGCCGCTGCGGGTGAAGATCCGCCGCGCCGATATGGACCCCGACGCGCCGGGCCAGGAGGAAAAGCGCGAGGATTTCCGCGTCGAGGAGATCGAGGATTCTGAAGGCACCGCGCTGCGACGGACGGATGTGGAGATACGCTTGCAGACGATGAAATCCGAAGCGGGCTATTGGCGCGACACCGGCGTGGTGGGACTGGCATGAGGTTGGACACGTCATCGGATGCCGCGCTGGCGGGTGCCGCGCGCGGCACGGCGGAAGCCGCGTCCGAGGCCGTCAACTGGCTGTCGGATAACCGCGGCAAGGTGCGGGAAGAAGCGCAGGCCATCGCGCGCGACTTCCGCAAATTCGCCCGCCGCGCGCGGAAGTTGGAAGCCGCTGCCGAACGGCCGATGTGCGTGGCGGTGTTCGGGCCATCCCAATCGGGCAAGTCGTATCTGATCTCGGCGCTGGCGCGACGCGGGCAGGAACCCGTGACCGCGCTGTTCGACGGCACCGCGTTGGATTTCGTGCGCGACATCAACCCCGAGGGCGGGCAGGAGGCGACCGGCCTCGTCACGCGCTTCACCCTGCGTCCGCCATCGTCCGTGCCCGGGCATCCGGTGGCGCTGCGGTTGCTGTCGCAGACCGATGTCATCAAGATTTTCGGCAATACCTTCCTGGAGGATTTCGACCCGGCGGAAGTCGATATTCCGTCGCCGGAGATGGTGCAGTCCCATTGCGCGCGCTTTGCGTCCCGTGCTGGCGGCGAGCCTGTCGATCGGCTGACCGACGATGATGTGGACGATCTGCGTGAGTATTTCGAATCGCTGTTCCGTGGCCATCCGCTGATCCCCGGGCTGGGTTCGGCCTTCTGGGCGCAGGCGGCGTCGATCGCGCCGCGGCTGCCGGTGGGGGAACGCGCGGCGTTCTTCTCCATCCTGTGGAATGGGCATGACGCCTTTACCTCGGCCGCGAAGGAATTGCTGAACGCGCTCGCCGCTCTGGACTACGCCGATGAAGCCTTTGCCGGCCTCGATGCGCTGTCGCCGCGCGAGACCTCCATCATCGACGTCCGCACGCTGTCGGGCCTTGGCGATCCGGCGGATGGCAAGCTGAACGTCCGCACGCGGACAGGGCGCCAGGCATCGCTGCCGCGTGCCGCACTGGCCGCGCTGGTTGCGGAACTGACCATCGCGCTGCGCGACAAGCCATGGGACTTCTTCGAGGTCACCGACCTGCTCGACTTCCCCGGCGCGCGGTCGCGCGAGAAGCTCACCCAGCCCGGGCGCTTCCTGTCCGAGAAGGGCAAACTCCCCGGCCTGTTCCTGCGCGGCAAGGTTGCCTACCTGTATCAGCGATACTGCGCCGAGCAGGAAATCACCTCGATGCTGCTGTGCATCGGCCCGTCCAACCAGGAAGTCCGCACCCTGCCGCGGATGATCAAGGATTGGGTGGATGGCACGCTGGGTGTCACCCCCGAGGAACGCGCCCGCCATCGCAACGCGCTGTTCCTGGTACTGACCAAGTTCGACACGGAGTTCGAGGAAAAGAAGGGCGCGGCGGAAGGCACCGGTAGTCGTTGGTCGATCCGGCTGAATGCCTCGCTGCTGGATTTCTTCGGCAAGGAATATGACTGGCCGCGCAACTGGGCGGCGGGGCGGCCCTTCGACAATACCTATTGGCTGCGCAACCCGAATGTCGCGGCCAAGCACATCCTGGATTACGACGACCACGGGCGCGAAGCCGGCGTGCGGGCCTCGGAAGCCCCACGCATCGCCCGGCTGCGCGAGGAATTCGTCACCAATGACGATGCCCGCCGCAACTTCGTCGATCCCGACCGCGCCTGGGATGCGGCGATGACGCTGAATGATGGCGGCATCTCGCATCTGGCCGAAAGCCTGCGCCCGGTCTGCGACCCCGCCATCAAGCGCACGCAGATCGCCGCCCGGCTGGAAGCCCTGCGCGGGGACATGGCCACGCGGCTGTCGCCGTATTGGCATTCGGGCGACCTGACGGCGGAATTGGCCAAACGGCGCGAGGAAGCGCGCGTGGTCAGCCGTGCGCTGGTCGCCTGCGCCTCGGCCCAGGCCTTCGGCCGGATGATCCGGTCCCTGCAGGTGACGCCGGAGGAACTGACCTCCGCCTGGTGGCGCATGCAGATGGAACCGGATGAGGAAGCCCCGGTCGGCACGCGGGCCGGGGAGGATGACTACCTCGCCGAACTCGGCGACCTGGTCGCGCCCGCCGCCGAGGGCGAACACCGCGCGCGCGATGCCTTCGAACGCTACGCTGACCTCGCGGTGGCGGAGTGGATGGACAAGATGCACCGCGCGGCCGCCGAGCCCGAGACGGTCGAACAACTGAAACTGCCGCGCGACGCCGCCGCCGCGCTGGTCGCGCAGATCGGCGCTGGGGCGCGGCGCACCGGGCTGTCCGCGCGCATCGCGCAGCGGCTGAGGGAAGCCGCGTCGTACCGGCAAAAACTCAGTGAGAGCGCCTCGAAGCCCGTGATGGTGGCCGAGGGCGTGGTCAACCGCTACGTCTATTCCCTCGGCTACAGCGACATGCCCGCGGAACAACGCCCGCGCGCCGGCCGCACCGAACGCGCGGTGTTTGCACCGCGCGCGCCGGTGAATGGCATGCCGCATCTGGGGCCGCAGCCCGAACCCTATGACAAGCAGTACCACATCGACTGGATCAGCGCCTTCTCGCGCCTCGCGGAGGAGAACGTCACGGCGACCGGCGGGCTGGAGATCGACGTGGTGGAGAACCAGCGTCTCGGGACCATCCTCGGCGCGCTCGGCCGGGCGGCATGATCGCGGTCCGCGCCGCCGCCGACCCGGCGCACCCTGAAGGCGGGCACGCCATCATCCTGTTGCAGGGCGTGATGGACACGCCCGCCGATCCGCGGTTCCGCATCCTGCGCGAAGGCTGGGGGAAAGGGACGCTCGGCACCGATGGGTGGCAGGTGAGCGACGCGATGCTCAGCCCCGACCGAGTGGAACAGTCGCCGCAGGGGGTGCGGCTGTATCTCGGCCCACAGGTGGTGGATTGGCTGGAGGCCGGGCCGGTACAGTTCCGCCTGCCTGGAGCGGGTGTCGACGCGCCGCTGTTTTGGCCGGACGTGCCGCCGCTGCATGGCGGGTCGGGGCACACCATGGCCATGGCGCCGCCTGTCGCGCGCCCCGCACCACCCCCGCCACCGCCGCTTCCGACTGCCGATCCGGACGCCACCATCGTCATGGCGCCTCGACCTGCCGTGGCGCCGCCGGCGCTTTCGGTGCCGCAGCCGGCCGCTCCAGTGAAGGGCTCGGCACTACCGTGGATCCTGCTGGCCCTGCTGCTGTTGATCGCCGCCGCGGGTGGCGCCTATTGGTGGCTGGTTCTGCGCGAAGGTCCGGAACCCGCGCCGCCCACGCCCACCGACCCGATCGAAGTCGCCCCCGAACCGCTGCCGCGCGACCCGCCGCGCCCGCAACCGCAGCCGCAACCGGAATTGCCGCCGGTCCGCACACCCGTGGAACCGCAGGGGCCGGCCAATCTCGATGGGCTGGCGGTGCCGGAGGTGATCGAACGCGCGACCTCCCCGGCGGCGATTTCGGCCGAGGCCGAGCGCCGCTACGATGCCGGCCGCTACGACGATGCGCTGCTGCTATGGGAAGCCGCGGCGCGGGCGGGCAATGCGGCCTCGCTGACGCGGCTGGCGCGGTTGTATGATCCGGTGGGCTTCGTCCCTGGCCGCCCGTTCCGTGACCCCGACCCGCGTCAGGCCGCGCGGCATTACCGGGAAGCCGCGACGGCGGGGGATGCCGGCGCGGCCGAACCTCGCGCGCGGCTGCGGCAATGGCTCGATGACCGGGCGCGCGAGGGCGACTTCAATGCGCCGTTGACCATCAGGGATTTCTGGCAATGACCGCCCGCCGCCTGCTCCTCCTCGGCACTGTCGCGCTGCTGCCCTTCGCGGCGCAGGCACAGACGCAGCGTGACAGCCGCGGGCTCCGCACCGGCCCCCGGGCGCCGCTGCTGATCCCCGGCAAGACCACGCTGTTCCAGCGCGTCATCCTGCGCCCTGGCGCCACGTTGCATGCGCAGCCCAATGCGCCGCAGGGTCGCCCGCTACCGGGCTTCAGCGTGATGCATGTCTATGCCCGCCGCGATGGCTGGATCGAGATCGGCCGCGAGCCCGATGGCCGCACCGAGGGCTGGATGCGAGAGGATCGGGCCGTCGATTGGCGCCACACCATGGTCGGCGCCTTCACCAATCCGGCCGGGCGCGAACGCACCATGTTCCTGCGCGATGCGGCCGCGCTGCGCGAGCTGCTGGCGTCGCCCTCCATGACGCAGGATGCGGTGGCGCTGCGGGCGGCGGCTGGCCAGCCCGGCAGCCCCGTGCTGGCGCTGGAACCCGAGACCTTCATCGACATCCAGCGCAACTTCTACCTGCTGCCGATCCTCGAAGCCGAGACCATCCAGCGCCGCGACGGCATGCAGATGCGCATGCTGGAGGTGATCTCCGCCCCCGCCGAACTGCGCCAGGCGCCCAACCAGGCCGACCCGGCGCGGCTGCGGGACTTCCGCGGCGGCGTCGTCTTCGTGATCGATACGACGATCTCCATGCAGGCCTCGATCGACCGCACGCGGGAGGCGATCCGCCGCATCGTCGCGCGTATCGGCGATACCGCTGTGCGCGACAATTTCCGCTTCGGGATGGTGGCGTATCGCGCCGATATCTCGGCCCGCCCGCAGTTGGAATACGTGACCCAGTTGGTCGCGACCCCGGACCTGTCGCAGCCGCCCGATGCGATCCTGCCGGCGCTGGACCGCGTGCAGGCCGCGACGGTGGCGACGGAACGCTTCGATGAGGATGCGATCGCCGGGCTGCGCGTCGCCATCGACCAGGTGGATTGGGCGGCCTTTGGCGGGCGCTATGTGGTGCTCATCACCGATGCCGGCGCGCTGGAGGCCACCGATCCGAAGTCGCAGACGCGGCTCGGTATCCCGGAGATCAAGGCGCTGGCCGAGGCGCGCGGCGTCGCGCTGTTCGCGATCCATCTGCAGACGCCCGAAGGCCGCGCCAATCATGCCCATGCGCGCGCGCAATATACCGAGCTGACACGCTACGGCGCCGCCGGATCGCTGTATTTCCCGGTGGAAGGCGGCTCACCGCAGGCCTTCGACCGGGTGGTGAACGGGCTGACCAATGCGCTGTTCCGCCAGGTGGCGGATACGGTGGGCCGCCCGATCGGGGGCGTCGAACCCGCGCGCACGCCCGAAGCGGAACGCATGGCGCAGCAGGTCGAGATCGTCGCCACGGCGATGCGCCTCGCCTATCTCGGGCGGGAAGGCGGGACGACGGCGCCGGATGTGGTGCGGTCCTTCACCACCGATCGCGACCTGCGCGACCCGACGGTGGCGGCACTTGACATCCGCGTGCTGCTGACGCGCAACCAATTGTCGGACCTGTCGCAGGCGCTGACGCGCATCCTGGATGCGGGGCTGGCGGGACGGACCGATCCGCGATCCTTCTTCGGCCAGATGCGCGCGGCCTTCGCGGCGACGGCGCGCGATCCAGCGCGGCTGGGCAACCTCGCCCGAGTCGGGCAGGCGCTGGGGGAATACCTCGATGGGCTGCCATACCAGTCCCAGGTGATGGAATTGTCCGAGCAGGAATGGCTCGCCATGGGCGCCGCCGCGCAGCGGGAATTGATCAACGGCATCGAGGCGAAGCTGCGGTTGTACCAGGAATACGCCGCCCGGCCGGACCTGTGGGTGTCGCTCGATGGCCGGCCGGGCGGGGAGGCGTTCTTCCCTGTTCCGCTCGAAGCGCTGCCTTGAACGCCCTGCTGTCCCTGCGCGGGGTCACCAAGGCCTATCGTGGGGACGCGGCGCCGTTCGCGCTGGAGATCCCGGAATTCGACCTGGCGAAGGGTGAGGCGCTGGCGCTCGCCGGCCCGTCCGGAAGCGGCAAGTCCACGCTGTTGATGATGCTGGCGCTGGCGCTGCCGCCCGACGCCGGAACCTTCATCTGCGCGGGCCACGACATCGCGCGGCTGTGGCGCGGCGGGCGGCGGGACGCGCTGGCGGGGCTGCGCGCGACGACGATCGGCGTGGTGCCCCAGACCGGCGGGCTGCTGCCTTACCTGAGTGTGGCGGGCAATATCGGCCTGACGCAGCGTATCGCGGGATGCGAGGACAGCGCCCGGGTGCGGGACCTCGCCGAGGAGCTCGGCATCGGCGCGCAGCTGCGCAAGCGACCGGCCGAATTGTCGGTGGGGCAGCGGCAACGCGTGGCGATCGCCCGCGCCCTGGCGCATCGCCCGGCGCTGGTGCTGGCCGATGAACCGACGGCGTCGGTCCATCCGGAACTTGCCGATGCCGTGCTGGCATTGCTGCGGCGCGAATGCGCAGCGGCCGGGGCGGCATTGCTGGTGGCGACCCATGACCCCGATCGCGCGGCCCGCGCCGGTTACCCGGTGCTGTCCTGTGTGACGCATGCGCCGGGTGCCGATCGCGTCGCGCGGTCGGTCTTCGCCCGGCCTGCCCAGGTGCGGGCGGCTTGACCATGCTGCGCCTCGCCCTTGCCGACATCTGGCATGAACGCGTGCTGTTCCTGTGTTCGGCATTGGGGTGCGCGGCGGTGCTCGCGCCGCTGATCGTGCTGTTCGGGCTGCGGCAGGGCGTGGTCGCCGGGCTGCGCGCCGAATTGCTGGAGGACCCGCGCGCGCGGGAGGTGGTTTCGGTCGTCAACCGGACGCTGGAACCATCCCTGTTCGAACGGCTTGCCGCCGATCCCCGTATCGCTTTCCTGGTGCCGCGCACGCGGGCGCTTTCGGCGACGATCGTGCTTGAGAACCCGGCGCGGCAGGCCAGCGGATTGCGCGTCGAATTGCTGCCGACCGCGCCGGACGATCCGCTCCTGCCGGGCCTGAGCGCGATCGATGCCGATGAGGTCGTGTTGTCCGCCACCGCGTTGCAGAAGCTTGGCCTGGCGGTCGGAGACCCCGTGCTCGCCTCCGTGGCGCGCAGTCGCGCCGGCCAGCGGGAGGTGCTGACGCTGACGATGCGCGTGGGCGGCACGGCGCCGTTGACGGCGGCCACGCGCGATACCGCCTTCGCCACCCTGCCGGTCCTGCTCGTGACGGAGGATTTCCTCGACGGCACCGTCGGCATCGACGCGCGCCCGGTGAGCGAGACGCAGGCCCGGCAGCGGTCATTCGCCGGATTCCGATTCTATGCCGCGCGCCTTGAGGACCTGCCGATGCTGGATCGGGAGATGCGCCTGGCGGGCATCGAGGTCTCCTCCCGCGCCGAGGCGGTGGCGGGGATTCTGCGGCTCGACCGCAATCTGACGCTGCTGTTCCTGGCCATCGCAGGGGCAGGCGGTACCGGGTATCTGGTCAGCCTCGGGGTCGGGCTGTGGGCGCAGGTCGAACGCAAGCGGCGGGATCTCGCGCTGCTGTCGCTGTTGGGGATGAAGCGCCGCGCGCTGGTCATGCTGCCGATGGTGCAGTCGGCGGCGGTGGCGCTCGCCGGCGCGCTGGTGGCGTTCGGCGTGGCGGCCGCGGTGGCGGGCGTCCTGAATCGCGCCTTCGCGGGGACGGTGGCGGGCGATCGGCCGGTCTGCGTGCTGACCGCGGGCATGGGTTTCGCGGCGGCGGCGGTGACCCTTGCGGGGGCGCTGCTCGCCTCCGTCCTGGCAGGCATCCGGGCGGCAGCTGTGGCACCGGCGGACGGGTTGTCGGAGGGGTGATGGACGTCGCACGTCGCAATCGCGGGGGCACCGCCCCGCCGAACCACCCCACCAAGCGCCTGGGGACTTGCCTGGCGCTGAGCACGGTGGGGGCGTTGCTGGTGGCGATGGCCGCTTCGGCGCAGGCGCCATGGCCCACCGACTTCACCAATCCGCGCGCGGCCGATGGCGACCTGATGCTGCCGATGCCCTGCGGCGGCGCGATGGCCTTTCGCGCGGTCGAGACGCCCGCCGGCCCCGGCGCGCTGGACGACCGGCCCGTCACGCTCGGCACCACCGATCCTGCCGGCGGCGTGGCGGAATTCGCCCGCCGCGAGGCCGTCGCAGGGCCCTTCACCCAGCCGGGGCGGGACGTCGCCGCCTATTGGATCGGCAAATACGAGGTCACGCGCGACCAATACGCCGCCGTGATGGAGGAACGCTGCCCGGCGCCGTCCCCCGCGGGCCGGCTGCCGGCCGCGACATTATCGTGGTTCGATGCAGTGTCCTTCACCCAGCGCTACACCACCTGGCTGCTGCGCAACGCCGCCGCGCGCCTGCCCCAGGCCGACGGCACCCCCGCCTTCGTACGCCTGCCGACCGAGGAGGAATGGGAGTATGCCGCGCGCGGCGGTGCTGCCGTCAGCGAGCTCGATTTCCTGGGACGCGCCTTCCCGATGCCGGACGGGACATCGCGCTATGCCTGGTTCCAGGGGCCGCGTTCGGCCGCCGGGCGCGCCCAGCCGGTCGGGATGCTGGAAGGCAATCCTCTCGGACTGCATGACATCCTGGGCAATGTGGGCGAGTTGGTGCTGGAACCGTTCCGCGCCGTGCGTGTCGGCCGCATGCACGGCCAATCGGGCGGCGTGGTGGTGAAGGGGGGGGATTTCCGAACCCCCGAAACCGCGCTGCGGTCATCGCTACGGATCGAGATGCCACCCTATGACGCCACCGATGGGCAGCCGACGCGCCTCGCTTCGGTCGGCTTTCGCGTGGCGCTGGCGGCGCATGTCACGACCAGCCTGCGCCGGGCCGAGGCGCTGAACCGTGCCTTCGAGGCAGAAAGCCGTGCCTCGGGCAATGAAGCGGAGGCCGCGCGTCGCCAGATCGCGGTGATGCGTGAGGGCGCCGAACCGCGCCTGCGCCAGAATCTCGACCGGCTTGAGGCCGGGCTGATGGCGGCCGAGCGCCAGCGATTGGAAGCGGAACGTGCCGGCATCCGGGCGCAGTTGGAAGGGGCGGCTGTTCTGGGGCGGTCCGCCGTGCTGTCGCAGCGGCGGCTGGATGCGCTGGTTGAAAGTGCCGACATCATGCAGGCCTCGCCGGAACTGCGGCAGCGTCTGGCGGAGAATGCCCGCGCCGCCGGCGGGGAACGCGAATTGGCGCTGGATGGCTATGCCCGCATCGTCGCCGACCTGGGCCGGTCCGCCGATCGTGCGACACTGGCGACGGAAGCCGGCGTCGTGGTGCGGGAGACCGAGGCGCGCGGCGTGCGCGACCTGCGTCCGTTGCTGGAGGCGGCGGCGCGCCATGCGGCCGATTCGCGCGACCCTGGCCTGCCGCCCCGCGATCGGCTGCGGGATGAAGTGATCGCCGCCGGGCGGGGGATGGCCGCACCGGCCGCGCCAGAGCCCGAAGCGCGGCCCGCGACGGTGGCACCGCAGCCGCCCCACCCTCCAGCGCCTGCGCCGCAAAGCGGCCATCGGCGACTTCGACCGACAACATCGCACCGGCTTTCACCTGCGCCGTCGAGCGCACGGCTTGTCCGGCGCTGTCGCGCACGAGCGCGAAGCCGCGCCCGAGCACGCTCTGATAGCTGAGCGAGCGCAACATGCTGCTGGCGCCGTCGA
>JALHQB010000095.1 GCA_022842185.1 Acetobacteraceae bacterium | reverse complement strand
GCGCCATCGCGACCACCACCGCCAAGGCCGCCGCTGCCGGCACGATGACGCGCAGGTACAGCCCGTCCAGGGCCTCGACATCCGCGACCAGGCGGCCGAGCAGGTCGCCCGCGCGCCGCAGCCCAAGCCCGGCCGGCAGCCGTTCGGCCAGCCGCGTGAAAAACCACACGCGCATCATCGCCAGCGCCCGGAAGGTCGCCTCGTGCGTGACCAGCCGTTCGAGATAGCGCGCCACCGGGCGGAACAGCATGATCGGGCGCAGCCAGATCAGCGCGCCGAGGCCGACGCCCGTCAAGGCGACAGCCTCCGCATGACCCTGCGCCACGGCGGCGGCGATCACCCGAGCGGCGAGGACCAGCAACGCCACGCCAGCCAGCGCCGAGACGACCGCCACCGCGACGCCAGCCACCAGCCAGCCGGCATGGCCGCGCCACAGGCCCAGCACGCGCATCACGTCCTGCCGCATCATTCGCCGGCCATCCGCGCACCGGCGGCGCGTCCCGCCTGCAATTCCAACACCTGGCCGAAGGCGTTGCGCGCGGCGCGCGCATGGGTCGCCACGATGGCCGTCCGGCCGATGCATAGGCGTCGCAGGGCGTCGAGGACAACCACCTCGGTGCCCGGGTCCAGATGCGCGGTGGGTTCGTCCAGCAGAACGAGCGGTGTGTCGCGCAGAAAGGCGCGCGCCACCGCCACGCGCTGCGCCTGGCCGCCGGACAGGCCGAAGCCGCCCTCACCGACCTGCGTATCAAGCCCCTCGGGCAGCGCTTCGGCGAATTCCATCACCTGGGCGGCGCGGGCGGCGGCGGTCACGGCCTTGTCGTCGGCATCGGGCCGCGCGAAGCGGATATTGTCGCGAATCGACCCGCGGAAGATGAAGGCGCGCTGCCCAACATAAGAGGACAGCCGGCGCAACTCGGCCGGCTTCAGCAGCATCGCGTCCCGGCCGTTGATCGCCACGCGACCGCCATCGGGGCGGCGGAAGCCCATCAGGATGCGCAGCACGCTGGTCTTGCCGGCACCCGATGCGCCGGTCAGCAGCAGCGCCTCCCCGGGCATCACGCGGAAAGACAGGCCATCGAGCGCCGGTGGGCGATCCGGCGTGTAGGTCAGAGTGACATCCTGGAAGGTGACCGTGACCTTGCGCGGCACTTCCTCGAGCAGCAGGCCTTCGGGTTCCGGTGTCTCGAGCAAGGGTGCGAGGTCGGCGGCGGCACCCCGGGCGGCAAGCTGTTCGTGATAGGCCGCGGAGAAGGCGCGAAGCGGGGCGAAGAACGCCGGCACCAGCAGCAGCGTGAACAGCGCGGTGACAGGGGCCGGATGCATCCCGCGCACCAGCGCGCCGTGATGGTAGGCCAGCGAGGCAAGGGCGAAGGCGATGATCAGTTCCATCGCACCAGCCGAGACAAAAGCCACGCGCAGCACCCGCATGGTCCGCTGCCGCAGTTCCTCCGCCGCCGCGCCCAGGCGGGTCGCTTCGGCCTGCTGCTGGTTGAACAGCACCAGCACCGGCAGGCCGCGCATGCGGTCGAGGAAGCGTCCCGACAAGTGCTGGAGCGCGGCAAATTGCCGGCGGCTCGCCTGCGCCGCGCCGATGCCGGTCAGGGCTTGGACGAAGGGGACCATGATGCCGGCGCCGATCAGGATCAGGCCGCTCATCGGATCGGCCACCGCCGCGGCCACGCCGATCATCAGGGGCGCGAGGACGGCCAGCATCGCCGCCGGCAGCCAGCGGGCGAAGTAACCCTCCAAGGCCTCGATCCGTTCGACCACCAGGGCGCTTTTCTCCCCCACCGCGCGGTTATCGGCGGGGCCGGCGGCAAGCAGGCGGGAAAAGGCTGCCGCGCGCAGCCGCGCCTTGGCATCCTCGCCGGCCGCGATCTGCGTGCGTTCCTGCGCAATACCTAGAGCGGCCATAAGCAACGCCAGCACCGCCGCCGCCATCAGCTCGGCCCAACCGGCATCGCCGTGCCCGAGCAGGGTCGCCAGCAGCCGCGCCAACAGCAGCGCCTGCGCCACGCCGCAGGCGGCGATGCCCAGACCCAGCAGCACGGGGGGGATGAGGCGGGCGCGCTCGGACCGCGCCTCCCGCCTGAGCAGCGACGCGGCACCAGCCTCCGCGCCCTGGGAAGAAGACGCCATGCGGGCATCATAGCGGGAATCGATCGGCGCTGAAATCAGGCGCTGATCGGCTTGCGAACCCGCAATGGCAGCGCCATCAAGGCCCGACAGGAGACATCGGCCCGATGCTGCCCAGCCATGACCGCTACGACTATCACGCCTGGCCGGACCGGCCGTCCTATGCCTGGCCGGGCGGGGCGCGGCTGGCCGTCTATATTGGCGTGAACCTTGAGCATTTCGCGTTCGGCGAAGGGCTGGGCGCCGAGCTCGCCCCCGGCGGGCCGCAGCCCGATGTGCTGAACTTCGCCTGGCGGGATTATGGCAATCGCGTCGGCGCCTGGCGGCTTCTGGCGCTGCTCGATGAACTGCGCCTGCCGGCGACGGTGCTGCTGAACAGCACGATGTACGACTACGCACCGGCGCTGGTCGCCGCCCATCGCGCCCGTGGCGACGAGATAGCCGGCCATGGGCGCAGCAATTCCGAACGCCAGTCGATCCTGCCCGAGGCAGAGGAACGCGCCCTGATCGCCGAAAGCACCGCCGCGATCACGCGCCATGAAGGCGCGCCGCCGCGTGGCTGGCTGTCGCCCTGGATCGCCGAGAGCCGATGCACGCCGGACCTGCTGGCCGAGGCCGGCTATGGGTACACGCTCAACTGGTGCGCCGACGATGCGCCGGTGTGGAAGCGCACGCGGGCGGGACGGCTGCTTGCCATCCCCTATCCGCAGGAGGTCAACGACATCCCCGCGATTGCCGTCCGCAAGGATGGCGCCGCGCAGTTCGCCGACATGATCATCGACGACCTGGAAGAACGATTGCAGCAGGTCGCCGATGGCAAGCCGCAGGTGATGGGGATTGCACTGCACCCGTACCTGGTCGGCCAGCCCTTCCGGATGCGGCAGCTGCGGCGGGCGTTGATGCAACTCTCCACACGGCGCGATGTTGTGTGGGTCACCACGGCGGGCGGCATTTTCGACCATGTTCTGTCGTTGCCCGCCGCCGTGGTCCCGGGAGGCTGATGTGCGACGATTGATCCTTGCCCTGCCGCTGCTTCTCATGGGCGCCTGCGTCACCGAGCCCGGCCCGGCTACACCGCGCACCGTCGGCACCGTGGACCTGCAGCGCTATGTCGGCACTTGGTTCGAGGTGGCGCGCTTTCCGACATCCTTCCAGGACGGCAATCGGCTGCGTTGCGAGGCGGTGACGGCGACCTACACAGCGCGCCCCGATGGCAAGATCGATGTGGTCAACCGTTGCCGCAATGCGCTGGCCGGTGGGGAGGAACGCGTGGCCGAAGGCGTCGCCAACAGCGTCTCGCCCGGCAATGACCGGTTGCGGGTTTCGTTCTTCTGGCCATTCTACGGCGATTACTGGGTGATCGGCCTCGACCCTGACTATCGCTGGGCGGTGGTGGGCGCGCCGGGGCGTGACTACCTGTGGATCCTTTCGCGGACTCCGCAGATGGCGCCGGCCGATTACGACGCGGCGGTGGCGATCGCGGCGCGGGAAGGATTCGAGACCGCCCGGCTGCAACGCACCGCGCAGCCGGGTCGGTAACACGGCGGGTTCAGTCGCGGTTCACTTCGCCCGGCTGATCTTCACGCGATGAGGCTACCGGGGCGCGCCCGGCGGCATCACGGCCAGTTCGAAAGCGCCGGCACCCTCGCCAAGCACACCGGCGCGGACAAAGACATTGCCCTTGCGCGACGCTTCGACGACGAGGCGCGACGCCAGCCCTTCGCTCCCGTCATCATCCTCGGCCAGTACCTGGCCCGCGGCGTCGAGGAGTTCCAGCACGGTGTCCGTGCCATCCCGCAAGTCGCGCGTCATCACGACCACCTCCCCCGGCGGCAGCATGAAGTAGGCCGATTGGCCGCGCCGCAGGCGGATCGGCACCGCGGTGCCCGGCTGGAGCACCGGCGCGGCGGCCGCGGCCTGGAGCGAGGTGGGGAAGGTGACCGGCTGCGGTGCATCGGCTTCGACAGAAAGATCGAACTCGCCAGCACTCTCGCCGAGAATGCGCGCGCGCACGAGGGCCGGCCGCGCATCGGCGGCCGCGACTTCAAGCCGCGAGGCAAGCCCGCCGCCGCCGTCGTCATCCTCGGTGACGTCCTGGCCATCGGCATCGACCAAAGTCAGCACCGTGTCGGTGCCGCGGCGCAGGTTGCTGGTGGTGACCGCGATATCGCCCTCCGGCAGTCGGAACACGGCCGTCTGGCCGCGCCGCAGCCGCACCGTGACTTGCTGGCCAATCGTGAGAGCCGGCGCGGCCATGGCCTCGCGCAACGACCGCGGGAAGCTCGGCGCGGCCGACGGCACATCGGGCAGCAACACCACATCGAAGGCGCCGCCGCCCAGCGTGGCGGCGCGCAGGAACAGCGGCCGGCGCTGCCCCGCCGGCACTTCCACCCGAGAGGCGAGTTGCTCCTCGCCGCCATCATCGTCGCTGGTGAGCTCGCGTCCATTGGCGTCCATCACGGTCAGGACCGTGTCGGTCCCGGCATCGAGGCTGCGCGTGATGGCGATCAGGTCCGGCACATTCGCCGGCAGGCGGAAGAAGGCCTCCTGCCGCGCCCGCAGCATCAGGCGCAGCGGTTGGTCGACAGCCAAGGGCGGGCGGCCGACCGCCTCGGTGAGCGTGCGCGCAGGCCCGTTCGGGTCGACCGGCGGGGCAGAATTCAGCGTGACGTCGAAGCGTCCGGCAGCGCCTTCCAGCAGGCCGACCCGCAAAAACAGCGGGCCGCGCTGGTCGGCGCCGATTTCGATGCGCGAGGCGAGGTTCTCCTCGCCGCCATCGTCATCCTCATCGAGCACGCGGCCTTGCGAATCGACGAGTGCCATCACCGTATCCGCGTCGCGCGACAGCCGGCGGGTTTGGGCCACGAGGTCGCCAGCGCCGTCGGGCAGCCGGATATAGGCCGATTGCCCGCGCGCGAGTTCGACCGGCACGATCGCCCCGAGTGCGATCGGCGGCTGCGTCAGGGCGTCCGCCAGTTCGAGCGCCAGGGCGGCGGGCTGCGCCGCGGCCGGCACCGTGCCGAGGGTTGCGAGGCCGAGCAGTGCGGCGACCGCCATGGCATGTCTCGTCGCCCTGCGGGCGTTCAGCCGAAGCATCGCGGTCATCCCCTCGTTCCGTGCGCGACAGCGCTAGCGCCTGAGGGCCGGGGGGGTCAATCGCGGCTATCCGAGTTCGAAGCTGGTGATGCCGTACACCTGGCCGAGCGGCACATCGGGCGCCGGGCCGGCGAACATGCGGGCGGTTTCGAAGGCGGGTGCCATCCCGGCCTCCGTGGCCATCGCCACGGCATCGGCATTGGGTTCCGGCACATCAAGGAAGACCGGGCCGGGCGGCGCCGCCGCCAGCAGATCGGCGAAGAGGGCGCGCGCCGCGATGGGATCATCCGCAAAGAGCGGGCCGATCTTCGATCCGTCCCGGCAGGGTCGCAGCACGGCGAAGCCGCGCAGGCCGCCTTCCCCGGTCACCACGCGTGCGATGTGACCCGGCGCGCTGACCCAGGCGCGCAGGAAGGCATCCCGGACAGCTGGGAAGAACCGGCGGTCGAAATCCGCGATGGTGGCGAAGGGAACGGCACTGGCCGCCACGACCTGCGGCGAATCCACGACCCTCGGTGCGCGGGGTATTGACGCGCCATAGCGGATGTTCCGGTGCAGCAGGTCGAAGCCCGAACGCCGGTAATTCGCCTGTTGCGCCACCACGCCGTCCAGCCCGACCACGCGCGGGTGCAGCCGGGCCATTGCAGCCTGCCAAAGGGCCATGCCGTGCCCCTGGCCGCGGAAGCCGGGCAGGACGATGTAGAAGCCGAGGAAGCCAAATCCGTCGCCATACCGTACGGCCGAGACACAGCCCACGGGCGTGCCCGCGACCTCGGCGATCAGGAAGCCATCAGGGTCGGCGGCGAGGAAGCAGGGGGCATCGGCCAGGCCAGGGTTCCAGCCCTCCGCCGCTGCCCAGCCCAGGGCAAGCGGCAATTCGTCCGGTCGCATGGTTCGGACTACGGCGCCGGTCAATGCATCACCTCCGCGCCCGCGGGCGACCGGTTGGCGCCGCCCGCGATGAGGGCGACCTGTCCGGCGAGGTCCGCCATGGTGAACATCCCTGCAATCGCCGCCATGATCGCATCCCGCCAGCCGACAGGCCAGACGCCGGGCGGGATGGCAAAGCGCGGCCCGGTCGGGCAGCATCCGCCACACCGCCGCCCGGAGCCAGACCGCATGGACGTCGCCGCGCCTTCCCCCGCCGCCATCCAGGCGGTGGTCCACACGGGCGTGCCGCTCGCCGCCGCCTGGGGGATCGAGGTCATCGCGGCAGAGGGCGGCACGGCGACATGCCGGCTGCCTTGGCGCGAGGCGTTGCTGCGTCCCGGCGGGACCGTCTCCGGCCCGGCGCTGATGGGGTTGGCCGACGTCGCGATGTGGGCGGCGCTGCTGGGCATCTCGAATGGCCGGGATGAAAGCCTGACGACCAGCCTGACCATCCACTTTCTGTGTCGGATTGCGCCCGGGCCGGTGATAGCGGAAGCGCGCCTGCTCAAGCGCGGCCGCATCATCGTGGGGGAAGTGTTGATCCGGTCGGAAGCATCGGAGGAGATCGCCGCCCATGTGACGACCTCCTGGGCCGCGGTCACCCAGGCGCCACGCCCCAGCCGATGAAGGGTCCATTGCGCCAGTCGGGCTTGCCGTAGCGGAACAGGGCCCCATCGGGCGCCAGCACGCAGCCGCCGGCGGCTTCGAGGACAGCCTGGCCGGCGGCGGTGTCCCATTCCATGGTGGTACCGAACCGCGGATAGACGTCTGCTTCCCCTTCCGCGACCAGGCAGAACTTCAACGACGAACCGACCGACCGGAGCCCGGCGATCGGCTGTCCGGCGAGGAAGGCCTCGGTCGCCTGGTCCCGATGGGATCGGCTGGCGACAGCCACCATCCCATCAGCGGAGCGGCCGCGACAACGGATCGATTGCCAGGCCGTCGCGCCCGGCGTCCGCATGCGCGCGCCCGCACCCAGGGCGCCGGCCCAGATCCGCCCGAGCGCCGGCGCAAGCACCACGCCAGCGACTGGGCTGCCACCTTCGATCAGGGCGATGTTCACGGTGAACTCACCATTGCGCGATATGAATTCCCGCGTGCCATCAAGCGGATCGACCAGGATGAAGGTCTCGGCAGGATCGGGGGTTCGATGGTCGCCGTCTTCCTCGGACACCACCGGGATGCCGCGGCATTCCCGCCCCAGTGCGTCGAGGATGACGCGGTGCGCCGCGATGTCGGCTTCGGTCACCGGGCTGCCATCGGCCTTCGCCTCGGTCGCCGCGGAGCCGTACACGGCCATGATCCGCGCTCCGGCGGCCTCGGCGACGGCTGCGAAACACTCGGCCAGACGGGTCCTGGCGCCGGGGTCTGTGGTCACGCGAAGCGGCTCCGCAAACGTTGGGCGCGGAACTTGCGCGGATCGGTTCACCATGGGAAGAGCCTGCGCTGCGCTGCACAAGGTTTTCGCGGCGCCGCCATCATGCCGAGGGATCCGTGCAGCGCACCTCCACGAAAGCCCCGCTGACGCCGCATCTCGCGCGCCTCGAAGCGGAATCGATCGGGATCATCCGCGAGGTTGCGGCATCCTTCCGCAAGCCGGTCATGCTGTACAGCATCGGCAAGGATTCGGGCGTGATGCTGCACCTGGCGCTCAAGGCCTTCGCGCCCGGCAAGCCGCCCTTCCCGCTGCTGCATGTCGATACAACCTGGAAGTTCCAGGAGATGATCACCTTCCGCGACATGATGGCGCAGAAGGTGGGCATGGAATTGCTGGTCCACACCAATCCCGACGGCATCGCGCGCGGCATCAATCCCATCTCCTCCGGATCGTCGCTGCACACGCAGGTGATGAAGACCGAGGGGCTGAAGCAGGCGCTCGACAAGTTCGGCTTCGACGCGGCCTTCGGCGGCGCGCGGCGCGATGAGGAAAAATCCCGCGCGAAGGAACGCATCTTCTCCTTCCGCGGTCCCGGGCATTCGTGGGACCCGCGCGCGCAGCGCCCCGAATTGTGGTCGCTGTTCAACACGCGCATCCGCGATGGGGAGAGCATCCGCGTCTTTCCGCTGTCCAACTGGACCGAATACGATGTGTGGGACTACGTCCTCGCCGAGGACATCCCCGTGGTGCCGTTGTATTTCGCTAAGCCCCGCCCGGTGGTGAAGCGGGCGGGCACCTGGATCATGGTCGATGACGACCGCTTGCCGCTGAACGATGGCGAGACGCCCGAGATGCGGATGGTCCGCTTCCGCACCCTCGGCTGCTATCCGCTGTCCGGAGCGGTGGAAAGCCAGGCCGCCACGCTGCCCGACATCATCACCGAGATGCGTGCGGCGAAGACGTCCGAGCGCCAGGGCCGCCTGATCGATTCCGACGAGGAAGCCTCGATGGAGAAGAAGAAGCGCGAGGGGTATTTCTGACATGACCCACCATCGCGCGCCGGGCAACCGCGAGCTTCTTCGCTTCCTCACCTGTGGTTCCGTCGATGACGGCAAGTCCACGCTGATCGGACGGCTGCTGTACGACAGCCAGCTGATCTTCGAAGACACGCTGGCGGCGATCACCAAGGACAGCCGCAAGCACGGCACCACCGGCGAGGACATCGACCTCGCGCTGCTGGTTGATGGATTGGAAGCCGAGCGCCAGCAAGGCATCACCATCGATGTCGCCTATCGCTTCTTCCAGACGCCGGGGCGCGCCTTCATCGTCGCGGATACGCCGGGGCATGAGCAGTACACGCGCAACATGGCGACAGGCGCCTCGGGCGCGTCGCTCGCAGTCATCCTGATCGATGCGCGAAAGGGCGTGCTGACGCAGACACGGCGGCACTCCTACATCTGCTCATTGCTGGGCATCCGCGACATCGTTGTCGCGGTCAACAAGATCGATCTGGTGAATTTCAGCCAGGAGACGTTTGACCGCATCGTCGGAGATTATGTGACCTTCGCGTCGGAACTCGGCTTCCGTTCCATCATGCCGATCCCGATCAGCGCGCGCTTCGGGGACAATGTCTCGGCACGCTCGGGCAACCTGCCCTGGTATCACGGGCCAACATTGATCCAGCATCTGGAACAGGTGGATGTCGCGCAGGATCTGACCACGCGACCTTTCCGCTTTCCGGTGCAGTGGGTGAACCGGCCCAACCTCGACTTTCGCGGCTTTGCCGGGACGATCGCATCAGGGCGCGTGGCGGCAGGCGATGCGGTGGTGGTCGCGGCTTCGGGCAAGACGACGCGCGTCGCGCGCATCGTCACCGCCGATGGCGACCTGCCGGCCGCCGCCGCCGGCCAAGCCGTGACAATCACGCTGGAGGATGAGGTCGATGTGGCGCGCGGCGATATCCTCGTCCACACGACCGATCGGCCAGAGGTCGCCGATCAGTTCGCCGGCCACCTGCTGTGGATGGATGAGGAGGCGATGCTCCCGGGGCGGTCCTACCTCATGCGCATCGGGAATGTCTGGACGCCGTGCTCGGTGACATCCATCCGCCACCGGGTGGATGTGAACACGCTGGAGGAACACGCGGCGCGGCGGCTGTCGCTCAACGAGATCGGCTTCTGCAACTTCTCCGCCGGGCAGCCCATCCCGATGGACCCCTACGCCGAGAACCGCACCACCGGCGCCTTCATCCTGGTCGATCGCTTCACCAACCGCACGGCCGGCGCGGGCATGGTTGCGTTTCCGCTGCGCCGTGCGTCGAACATCCACCATGAGCACTTCACGGTGGACAAGGCGGCGCGCGCGGCGCTGGTGGGCAACAAGCCCATGGTGCTGTGGTTCACCGGCCTGTCGGGTTCGGGCAAGTCCACCATCGCCAACATCGTCGAACAGGCACTGCACCGCGCCGGGCGGCAGACCTACAGCCTGGATGGCGACAACATCCGCCACGGCCTGTGCCGCGACCTGGGCTTCACCGCCGAGGACCGCGTCGAGAATATCCGCCGCGTCGGGGAAGTGGCAAAGCTGTTCGTCGATGCGGGGATGATCGTGCTGGCGTCGTTCATCTCGCCCTTCCAGGCGGAACGGCGGATGGTGCGCGACCTGCTGGGTGAAGGCGAGTTCGTCGAGGTATTCGTCGATACGCCGATCGAAGCGTGCATCGCGCGCGATCCGAAGGGGTTGTACGCGAAGGCGCAGGCCGGGCAGATCAAGAACTTCACCGGCATCGACAGCCCCTATGAGGCGCCGACAACACCCGAGCTCCATGTGCCCACGCCCGGCCGCACGGCGGAGGAATGCGCGGAGGATGTACTGGTGCAGTTGCGGGCGC
Organism: Acetobacteraceae bacterium; assembly: GCA_022842185.1. GTDB lineage: Bacteria > Pseudomonadota > Alphaproteobacteria > Acetobacterales > Acetobacteraceae > Neoroseomonas. The sequence continues at coordinate 3,919 of JALHQB010000095.1, read as the reverse complement.
GGGGCGTGGCCTGCTGATGGCTTGGCGGCGACGCGCTACTCGACCCAGGTGAAGTCCTGGGCCGGATCCGCGCCGAAGGGGTCGTCGCCATCGGCGATCGCTGCTGCCACCAAAGCCTCCGCCCCACGCGCCAGCCGCCCCAGGGCGCGGCGCCAGAAGCCTAGCAGGTCAGGATCGGGCGCGGCACGGACCATCGCCTCATCCAGCCAGGCGGCATAGGTTGCGGGCAGCGCGCCGAGCAGGCGGGCGAACAGCATTGCGTCGCGCGGCGCGAGCGCTTTCGGCAGAGTCAACGCACCGGCCGACGACAGTGATGCCCGCAAGGGATTGCGGCCGGGCGCGGACACGGCAAGCTCGACACCCTCCTCTTCCGCCCGTAGGGCGACGGTCAAATGCGGCTGCGGCGTTGGGCCGAGCCGGGCGGCCTCGAGCCTGATGTCGAGCATCCGCGCGGCGCCATCGGCCAGGAAGGCCATGCGCGCGCGGCCGGGCACCACCGGCAGATGCGTGTCCAGGAAGCGGCAGCCGGCGATCAGTGCCAGGGCCTCGCCGCGCGTCGCCGGTCCGTCATCGCGCGATTCCAGCACAAGAGTGGACAGGCGGAACCCGACGCCGCGCATGCCCTGTCGCGGCGCAGGCAGATGCTGGATGCGCGCGGCGTGGAACCAGAATTCGGCGCGCGTTTCGCCTGCCATCGCGGCGGCGTCCCAGGCGAAGTCGAGGATCGCCATCGCGCCCAACCGCCGCGGGGTGACGGGCAGCGCATGGCCGTTGAGGAAGACCAGGACCTCGGGGATCGGTTCAGGATCGACCAGCGCGACATGCGCCTCGCCCCGGCCGGCACCGTCAGGCAGGACCACGCGCAGCACCGAGAAATGCCCCGGACCCGACCAGCGAAAGCCCACGGCGTCGCGCAGATCGGGCGGATGCCAGCCGCTGCCGTCGATGCTGAACAGCATGTCGTGCACGATGCGTCGGCGCCAGGTGACCGCTTCCATCAGTCCAGTTCCAGTGTCCAGGCGTGTCGTTCGGCCAAGCGCACCACCTCGATGCCGAAGCGGGTGCCTGCCGTCTCGGCGAGGTCGTCGAGGGGATAGCCTTCATCAGGTGACGCCGCCACCGCGGCGAGGAGGTCGGCCGTCGCCTCGGCGATGCGACCCATGCCGAGCGCGGCGAGCGCTGCCCGGCGCGGCCCGATATGCGCCATCATGCCGCGCAGCGCGGCGAGCCAGGCCGGGCGCTGCCACGCCGCCGGATGCGCCAGGTGACGGATGCCGGCGCATTGCACAACCTCGACCGGCAATCCCTGCATCAGCGCGTCCAGAAGGATCCAGTAATCCCACCACGGCACGCCAAGCGCGAAGCCGCGCATGTCGATCTGCGCGGCAAGGTCGCGCGGCATCAGCAGCACATCATAGCCGTAGCGATAGTAGGGGCCTTCGTGCTGTCCCGGATGGGCGATGTCCATGCGGTTGCAGGCGACGATGCGCGTGCGGGCGCGTTCGACCAGCGCGGCACGGCGGCGCGGATCGAGGTCGAACCGGATATCGGCATTGACCAGGCCCACCACCGGCGCGCAGGTGGCAAGCGCCTGCGCGAGCGCGTCCGACACCCAGGTGCCCGGACGGCCGAAGGCCTCGGCGACGCCCGGCTGGGCCACCACAGCGTCGATGCCGCCGGGAAGGTCGGTGAGGGAGGCGATCTCCTCGGCCGGGTTCACGGTCAGCACGCGCCAGCCAGGCGCCGGCCATGATGCCGCGCAGGCAGCGCGCCAGGCCGGGCCATGGTCGAGCCCGCCAGGAGCGGGGCGACGCATTGACGGCGGGATGGATGTGGCCAGCGCGAGTTCAGTCACCGGCAACCTCACGCGGTCTTCCGGCCGGTGAACAGCACGGCCACCAGCATGCCGCCGGCGGCCAGCGTCGCGCCCATCGATTGCAGGAGAGAGATCGGTTCGCCCAGCAGCAGCCCGGCGAGCAGCAATGCGGTCACGGGCACCATGATCGACAGCGTGGCCGCCCGGGTCGGACCCAGCAACTCCACAGCGCGGGCGTAGAGGAACATCGCCAGGGCACCGAGCGCGACACCCTGCGCGAAGACCTGCACGAGCAGCGGTCCCGTCGGCAGATCGAGCACGGCCGCGGCGCGCCAGGGCAGCCAGACCGGCAGGACCGCCGCGGCGGAGATCATGGTCACCGCGGCGGTGGCCGGGATCGCGGGCACCTGCCAGCGGCGCAGCAGCAGGGTGAAAACCGACCACGTCGTGCCCGCCAGAACGAGCAGGATGTCGCCACGCCAGGCACCCGGATGCGTGCCCATCACACCATCCCAGCCGATCATCAGGACGCCCATGCCCATGACGGACAGGGCGATCGCCCGGCCGCGGCTCGGCCATTCGCCGATCATCGGAATGGCGAGCAGCGCACCGGCGACCGGCATGATCATCGGCGCAATGGTGCCGCCGTGGGATGCCGGGGCGTAGCGGAGCGCCCAGGCGAACAGCAGCAGGTTGGGCGCGCCGCCAAAGAAGGACAGGACCAGAAGGCGCGACCATCCGATCCGTGCTAGCGTTACGCGCGCCCGCCAGGCCAGGGGCGCGAGCAGAAGCCCGGCCGGCGCGTACCGGAATGCCGCGAGGTCGAGGGGATGAAACCCCTGCCCCGCCAATGCGGGCCGCGCCACGACCGCATGACCGCCCCAGATGATGGAACAGGCGATACCGAAGGTCAGGCCCAGCAGGATCTTGGGATTCATCGGATCCAGTGTGCACTGCGGCGCAGCATCCGAATACGGCGCGGCGCGGCCGGTCAGGCATGCTTTGACCGTTTTGGTTCGGCAAGCCGGTTCACGTGCCTGAAGAAGGCGAGCGAGGCGCCATGCGCCCCCGGACCGATTTCGCTGCCTACCCCGCGCCTGTCGCGCCGGTATGCCGTGCCGTCACGCCGCGTGGACCGTGTTGAGATTGCTGCAGAAGCGGGCATAGGGCAGGCCATAGGCGTGGATGGACACCGCCGTCTCGGTGCCAAGATTGGCCAGCCGGTGGATGGCGTCCGGGCAGGCCGGGCCATGCGTGATGTCGCCGGGCCGGCGCAGCGCGACACCGGTCTGGCGCGGGGGGCCGTCCGCCACATCCGGCACGTAGAAGCTTTCGGTCATGATGCCCTGATGGACGGCGACGGCGCACCAGACCCGGTGCCCATGCACCGGCGACATTTGCCCCGGGCGCCAGACGAGGGCCGCCACGGCCCAGCCCTGTTCGGCATCCTCATGCAGGAGATGACGGATGTAGGTATCCGCGCGGCAAGGACAGTGTTGCCCGGACAGCAGGGTGGGATCGGCGGCGTAGTGGCCCAGCACTTGCGCCACCGCGGCCGCCGGATCGCGGGGGGTCGCCCGCAGCGCCGCGGAAATGCCGTGGGCCATGGCGGCGATGGCGGTACGGGCGGCGATGACATTCATGGCGGGACCTTGTGGCACGGCCTCGGCAGCTTATCCGAACAGAGGAATTTTCTGCAATTCTCATCTGTTGTGAAATCCAAATCCCTTCTCTGCCTCATGGAGAGACGATTTTCCCCCGCCACTGACGCAGCAACGGGCATGGAGTGCCACGCAACGTGGCAAACAGGGATCATCAGCGGGTGAGGGGAACGTGCGGGGTAGCCCGACGGTCTCCGCGGACACGATCAGGCTTGGGGCCGCAGCTTGTCTCGAAAGCCTACTCGCGCCTCGTCCCCCAATTCATGAAGCGCAGCCGGCGCCGATGGATCAGGGTGAAGGCGGCCAAGGCGTGTTCTGGAACCTGTTCAGACCGGAGAGATGCTTGACGGGTGTTCGGAGACATCCCTGACGGTTGAGATGATGGCATCTGTTGCGCAGATGTCGATCTTGCCGAGTGTGAAACGCATGAAATGGAGGCTGA
>JALHQB010000094.1 GCA_022842185.1 Acetobacteraceae bacterium | reverse complement strand
GGCAAGCTTCAACACGCCGACACTACCCGCCAGTTGATACCGTCAATGATGCCGTCAGATCAACTCGCTTGCGCGCGATAGATCGCGAAGCATATCGCAAGGTAATCTCAATAATTTTCTATACTTAGCGCCGTTGGCGCGATAGGTCTCGAACCATGCCGAAGCCTATCGCATCACTCCCACTCAATCGTCCCCGGCGGCTTCGACGTAATGTCGTACGTCACCCGATTGATCCCGCGCACCTCATTCACGATCCGGTTCGACACCCGCGACAGGAACGCCATGTCGAACGGATAGACATCCGCCGTCATGCCATCCGTCGAGGTCACCGCCCGCAGCGCACAGGCCTGGTCATAGGTCCGCCCATCGCCCATCACGCCCACCGTGCGCACCGGCAGCAGCACCGCAAACGCCTGCCAGATCGCGTCATACAGCCCGGCGTTGCGTATCTCCTCAAGGAACACCGTATCGACGCGGCGCAGAAGGTCGGCCTTCTCCCGCGTCACATCGCCTGGAATGCGGATCGCCAGCCCCGGCCCGGGGAAGGGATGCCGCCCGACAATCTCCTCCGGAATGCCGAGCTCGCGCCCGAGCACCCGCACCTCATCCTTGAACAACTCGCGCAGCGGCTCGATCAGCTGCATGCGCATCCCTTCCGGCAGCCCGCCGACATTGTGATGCGACTTGATGGTCACGGACGGCCCGCCGGTCGCCGAAACACTTTCGATCACATCCGGATACAGCGTGCCCTGGGCGAGGAAATCCGCGCCGCCGATCTTGTTCTGCTCTTCCTCGAACACCTCGATGAACAGGCGCCCGATTGTCTTGCGCTTGATCTCGGGGTCCGTGACACCGGACAGCTGGCCGAGGAACAGGTCGGATGCGTCCCGATGCACCAGGTGGATGTTGAAGCGGTCGCGGAAGGTCTTGACCACCTGTTCCGATTCATTGGCCCGCATCAGCCCGTGATCGACATAGATGCAGGTCAGCTGGTCGCCGATCGCCTCATGGATCAGCACCGCCGCGACGGATGAATCGACACCACCCGACAGCCCGCACACCACCCGGCCGGTGCCGACCTGCGCGCGGATCTTGGCGATGGTCTCGGCGCGATACGCCCCCATGGTCCAATCGCCGGAACAGCCGCAGATGCCGTGGGTGAAGTTCTTCAACAGCGCCGCACCGTGCGGGGTGTGCACCACCTCCGGGTGGAACATCGTGCCATAGAAGCGGCGCTCGTCATCGGCGATGACGGAGAACGGCGCGCCCTCGCTGCTGGCCACGGACCGGAATCCCGGCGGCAGCGCGGTGATGCGGTCCCCATGGGACATCCACACCTGTTCGCGCGCACCGGGCGCCCAGACCCCCTGGGTGATGGCGCATTCGCCCGTCACATCGACGAAGGCGCGGCCGAATTCGCGGTGGTCGGACCCTTCCACCACGCCGCCGAGCTGGGCGGCCATCGTCTGCTGCCCGTAGCAGATCCCCAGCACCGGCAGGCCCAGCGTGAAGACATGGTCCGGCGCCTTGGGGCTCGACCCCTCATTCACGCTGGCCGGCCCGCCGGACAGGATGATGCCACGCGGCGCGAAGGCGCGAATGCGCGCCTCAGGGGCATGGCTGAAGGGCCAGATCTCGCAATAGACCCCGGTCTCGCGGAGGCGGCGCGCGATGAGCTGCGTCACCTGGCTGCCGAAATCGAGGATCAGCACATGCTCGTGCCGGGCGGGGGCGGAAGCGTTGGGGTCGGCCATGGCGGCGTGAAGCACAGGCCGGCGTTCCGGGCAAGGCGAGTCGCGCCGCCGCACCCGCCGCGCCTCCCACCAATGCCCTCCGACCGTGTCCGTGCCGGCCGCTAACCGTCTGAGGCACAGGCGAAAACGGTTCGCCGAATGCAACCATCATCGGCCCCGGACGCTGTTGCGACAGAGGGGAGATACACGATGACACTCTTGCTGATCATAATCCTGGTGGTGCTGCTGTTCGGCGGCGGCGGCTATTATGGATACCGGTCGGGGTATTACGGCGGCGGTGGCTTCGGCGGCATCCTGGGCCTGCTGCTGGTCGTGCTGGTCATCTACCTGATCTTCGGCGGCGCCTTCGTCGGCGGTCCGGTCGTCCGGTAGGCGCCTGAGGCACAGAACAAGGGCGGTTGATTGCGCCGGGCAATCAGCCGCCCTTTTCTTGTCCGGCCACCTACCGGTCCTGCGCCGGCGCCGTCGCCGCCAGCAAAGCCTCGATCGGGTCCCAGACGAATGCCGTCTGCCCCACCGGCTGCCCGCCCACGCGGATCTCGTCCCGCGCCACCTCACGCCCGCCGAGATGCCGGTAGAACCAGCGCGTGGGGTTATCCGCCAGCACCCACACCATCGCGGACCGGCACCCGACGGCGCGCAGATGCGCCCCCATCGCGCGCATCAGCCGCCGCCCCGCACCACGCTCGCGCCAATCCTCGAGAAGGTAGAGCGTCTCCACCTCCCCATCCGCGATACCCGCCCGCCGCGCCCGCCCGCCCGAAGCAAAGCCCACCACGGGTCCGCAGCCAGGCCCATCGGTCCCGCCGGCCACGGCGACGAAGACCGCATGGCCATCCTGCCGGTCCGACACCGCCCGCTGGTAGAACCCCGAAAGCCGCTGCGCCGACAGCCCGGCCAGATAGTCATCCGGCAGGATGCCGGCATAGGTGGTCCGCCAGACCGTCGCGTGGATGTCGCCGATCGCCTGCGCGTCGGCGGGTCGGGCCCGGCGGATGCTGATCACGGCACGCGCTCCAGCACCGCGCAGAAGAATCCATCCGTCCCCTGCCCGCCCGGGGAAAGCGTCAGCCACGGCCCGGCGCAGGGTTGCGGCACGCCCGGTCGCAGTTCAGGCCACAGACGCTCCAGCGGCACTGGGGTGAAGCCGGGGGTGCGCGACAGGAAGCTTTCCATCTGCTCCTCGTTTTCCTGCGGCAGCAGGGAACAGGTAGCGTAGACCAGCCTGCCGCCGGGCCGCACCAATTCTGCAGCCTTTCCGAGAATCTCGCGCTGCACAGCGACGAGTTCCGCGAGGTCCTGCGGCCGGGTCCGCAACCGCCCATCCGGGTTGCGCCGCCAGGTTCCCGTACCGGTACAGGGCGCATCGACCAGCACGCGATCGAACGACCCCGCCCGGCGCTTGGCCCAGCGATCCCCCGGCGCCAGCAGATGCCGCTCCGCATTGTCCACCCCGGCCCGCTTCAGCCGCTTCGCCGCACCCTCAAGCCGCGTGGCCGAGGTATCGCAGGCGGTGATCTTGCCGCGGTTGCCCATCGATGCAGCCATCGCCAGCGTCTTGCCCGCCGCGCCGGCGCAGTAATCGGCCACGCGCATTCCCGGTCGCGCATCGGCCAAAAGGGCAATAAGCTGGCTGCCTTCGTCCTGCACCTCGATCATGCCGTCACGATAGGCCTGGGTCCCGGTCACCGGCCGGCGCGATGGCAGGCGAAGCCCCCAGGGCGACAACGGCGTGGGCACCAGCGCCAGACCCTCCCCCGCCAGCAGCGTGGCCGCGGCATCGCGATCGGACTTCAGCAGGTTGACGCGCAGGTCGAGCGGCGCCTCCGCCTCCAGCGCCGCGGCCTCCTGCTCCAGCGCAGGGCCGAAGCGCGCGGCGAAGGCCGGCAACACCCAATCCGGCAGATTGAGGCGCGGCCCGTCCGGCATGGCTGGGTCAATCAGCGGCCGCCCATCCAGCGCCGCCGCCACGCGCCGTTCCGCGGCATCGAGCGCCGCGGGGCCGTAATGCGAATCATCATAGGCAGCCTCCGCCGCCTGCCGACCGCGGCCATGGTCCCCGCTGCGGCCCAGCAGCATCTGCGCCAGCAGCATCAGCCGCGGCGTCGGCGGCGCGCCAAGCCGGCGCAGATGCCATTCCAGCCGCAGCTTCTGCCGCACCACGCCCCAGGCGAGTTCCGACACGACCCGCCGATCGCCACCGCCGATGAAGCGGCGGGCGCGGAAGAAGTCGCTGGCGACCGCATCGGCCGGGCGCCGGCGATCGACCGGCGCGAAACATTGGGTCTCGAGCATCGCCAGCAGGTCGATCGCGCAGGCGATCCGTGCGGCAGGCGTCACGAGAGCAGGCCGATCAGGCCACCAAGATCGTCCAGCACCGGCACGCCGGTCTCCGCCAGCGCATATTCGTCAGGCGCCCCGCTGCGGTTCACCCGCACCACCTGCATCCCGAAGGCATGCGCCGCCTGCGCATCCCACGCATTGCCGGACACGAACATCAGTTCATCCGGCGCACAGCCGAACTGCCGCGTCGCCAACCGATACACCCTCGGGTCGGGCTTGAAGACACCAACGGATTCCACGCTCAATACCTCATCTACCAGGGACTCGATCCCGGCCGCTGCGACGGCATCCGCCAGCATGCCGGGCGTGCCGTTCGACAATATGGCAACCGCGATCCCCCGCTCCCGGATCGCCCGCAGCACGGCGGGCGCCTCCGCATAGGCCGGCAAGGTGCGGTAGGCCGCCATCAGTGCCCGGGCCAGCGGCGCATCCTCGATGCCATGCCGGGCAAAGACGAACTGCAGCGCGTCGCGCGTGCACAACCAGAAATCCTCGTGATGCGCCGCCCCGGTCAGCGAACGCACCCAGGTGTATTCCAGTTGCTTCGATCGCCATTCATCCGACAAGGCCTGCCAATGGGGCCCAAGCCTTTCGGCCTCGCGCCGCATCGCGCCGCTGACGTCGAGCAAAGTGCCATAGGCGTCGAAGACGACCGCTTCGGGGGCCGGCATGCCGCGTTCCTCCTGGAGATGTGAGAGCGTCGCGCGCGGCGGGCGGCAGGGCAAGGCAGGAAGACGGAGGGGCCTTGCCCCTCCGGACCACCCCACCAAAGGCTTAAGGCCTTTGGAAACCCCGACATGGTGCCGGGTGGGGGAACCCCGCCCCAGTTAAAATGCCACCCTGGGCCGCAGGTGTGAATCCGGGCACCAATCCCACCACCAAGTATCGGTTTCCAAAGGCCTTAAGCCTTTGGTGGGGTGGCTTGGAGGGGCAAAGCCCCTCCAACCTCAACCTTCGGCGCGATAATTCGGCGCTTCCCGCGTGATCGCCACATCATGCACATGGCTCTCGCGCAGCCCCGCCCCGGTGATCCGCCGGAACCGCGCATTGGCCTGCAGATCGGGAATGGTGCCGCAGCCGGTATAGCCCATCGCCGCGCGCAGCCCGCCCACCATCTGGTGCACCACGGTCCCGACAGGCCCCTTGTAGCCGACGCGCCCTTCGATGCCTTCCGGCACCAGCTTCAGCGAATCCTGCACCTCGGCCTGGAAATACCGGTCCGCCGACCCCCGCGCCATGGCGCCCAGCGAACCCATGCCGCGATAGGATTTGTACGACCGGCCCTGATACAGGAACACCTCGCCCGGCGCCTCATCCGTACCGGCGAAGACACTGCCCATCATCGCGCAATCCGCCCCGGCCGCGATCGCCTTGGCCAGGTCGCCCGAGGTGCGGATGCCGCCATCGGCGATCACCGGCACGCCCTTCTCCCGCGCCGCGGCCGAGCTTTCCATCACCGCCGTCAACTGCGGCACGCCCACCCCCGCGACGATGCGCGTGGTGCAGATGGAACCAGGGCCGATGCCCACCTTCACCGCATCCGCGCCGGCCTCGATCAACGCCAGCGCGCCTTCGGGCGTCGCGACATTGCCAGCGACCACCTGCACCGAATTGGACAGCCGCTTGATGCGCTCCACCGCCTCCATCACCCCGCCCGAATGGCCGTGGGCCGTATCGACCACAACCACATCGACCTCGGCGGCGATCAGCGCCTCCGCACGGCGGAAGCCGTCCTCCCCCACGCCCGTCGCGGCACCCACGCGCAGCCGGCCCATCGCATCCTTCGACGAATTGGGGTTGGCCTGCGCCTTGTCCATGTCCTTCACGGTCACCAGGCCGACGCAGCGATACGCGTCATCGACCACGACCAGCTTTTCGATCCGGTGCTTGTGCAGCAGCGCACGGGCTTCGTCCGGCCGCACATCGGGGCTGGTGGTGATCAGGTTCTCCCGCGTCATCAGCTCATAGACGCGCAGGTTCGGGTCCGTCGCGAAGCGGACATCGCGGTTGGTGACAATGCCGACCAGCCGGCCCGACCCGCGCTCGACCACCGGAATGCCACTGATCTTGTAGCGGTCCTGAAGCGCACGAACCTCGGCCAGCGTCTGGTCCGGATGCACGGTCAGCGGGTTCACCACCATGCCCGATTCGAACTTCTTCACCTGGCGGACCTGGGCGGCCTGCTCCTCGGGCGTCAGGTTCTTGTGGATCACGCCGATGCCGCCGGCCTGCGCCATGGCGATCGCCATATTGGCCTCGCTGACCGTGTCCATCGCCGCGGAAATCAGCGGGATGTTCAGCGAAATCTCCCGCGTCATGCGGGTGCGCGTGTCGGTGTGAGACGGCAGGACCGTGGAATAGGCCGGCACCAGCAGCACGTCGTCGAAGGCATACGCCTCCTCGATCATGCGGATGCCGCGGCGGGGGGTGTCATTCGTGCTGTCGGGAGCCATGGGGGACCTTTCAACGATCCTAACCTTGGCGGCCCTCCTTAGTGCGGTGCGGCAGGCGGGGCAAGCGGCGGTTGAGTGAAAAGGAAGGTCGGGGGAGGAGACCTCCCCCGAATCCCCCTCCCTTTTTTGGTCACTTGCGCTGGCGCGAGGGGGGGGGAGGTGTGCGCTCGATGGCACGCCTTGGAGAGGGGCGTCGCCCCTCTCCAAACCTCACCCCACCAAAGGCTTAAGGCCTTTGGAAACCTCGACTTGGTGCTGAACGCCGGCGGGCAAGGACCGCCCTGCGTGAAAAACGCCAAGATCCCGCGGTCCAGGGACCCGCTGGTCCCTGGCGGGGTGGTTTGGAGGGGCAGCGCCCCTCCAATCTCTCTCGCGCACGAACCTACCGCGAAAACCCCTGACCGCTGCCTGTGGTCGCTTCCGCACGCCCCTCCCCTCCGGCCGCCGCCACGCGCGCGGCCATCGCCGCGACCACCGCCATCACCGCCAGAACCGGCAGGCTGCCGCGGACGGCCGCGAGCAGGCTGTCGCTGCTCGCCGTGCTCCATGTCACCGCCAAGCCGCCCTCCGCCTGGACCTGCAACTGCCAGCCCAGCGTCGTGGCGCCGGCGGCGACGCCGATGCTGGTGCCCAGCACGCGCATGAGGTTCAGCAGCGAGCCGGCGGCGCCCGACAGGTCGGCCGGCGCGGCGGCGATGGTGGCGTGGGTGTTGGGCGCGATGAAGAGGCCCAGCCCCACCCCGACCAGGATGAAGGCGAGCGTGTCGTACATCCGGTGAGCGGGGGATATCCCGAGGGTGAGCAGCAGGATCGTGATGGCGCCCAGGCACAGCAACATGCCCGCCATGCCGACATGCCGGCCGCCGAGCCATTCCTTCGCCGTCTGGCTGAACGGCGCGGACAGGCCGATGGCGATCGGAATGATGGCCAGGCGAAGCCCCGCGGCTGCCGGGCTTTCGCCAAAGCCATGGGTCAGCGCGAAGGCCATCAGAAAGTACACGGCGTAGAGCAACGCGTAGGCGAGTGCCACGGCAAGCGCGCCGCAGCGGAAGGCGAAGCCCTGGAACAGGCGCGGGTCGATCAGCGGCGATGGGCAGCCGCGTTCGTGCCGGATGAGGCGCCACAACAGAATCGCGGCGACGGCGAGGCCACCCAGCACCGGTGCGGAACCGAACCCCCCGCTGGAGGCATGGTTGAGCGAAGCGACGACGAGCGCCAGCGCCGGCCCGATCAGTATCGCGCCGCCCCAGTCGAAGGATTTGTCCCGGTCGATGCGATCGGTCCGCGGCAGCGCCAGCCACCCGACGACCACGGCCAGCACGCCGAAGGGTACGGTCACCCAGAAGATCCAGCGCCAGCCCATCGTCGTCAGGATCAGCCCGCCCAGGGCGGGCCCGGCGCTCATGCCGATGGCCTGCGCCGCGGCGAAATAACCGAGGGCCCGGCCCCGCGATTCCGGTGCGATCGTCCCCACCAGGATGGCGATGCTGTTGGCGCCGAGAATGGCGCCGCCGATGCCTTGCAGGAACCGGAAGGCCAGCAGTTGTTCGAAACTGGCGGCCAGGCCGCACAGCGCGCTGGCCAGGATGAACAGCGCATAGCCGGCGATGTAGAGGGTCTTGCGCCCGAACATCTCGCACAGCCGCCCGAAGATCGGCAGGAAGGCCGCGAAGGCGAGCAGGTAGGACAGCGCCACCCAACTGACCTGCTGGAGCGTCGCGCCGAAGGTCCGCCCCAGGGTGGGCAGCGCGAGCTGGACGATGGTGGCGTCGAGCTGGCCGACGAAGGCGCCGATGCAGACCAGGCCAACGACGAGCCAGGCGTGCCAGGACCGGCGCTCGAGCCAGGGAAGCGGGGCCGGTTCGGCGAGCAGCCGGCGCAGGGTGATGGAGGGCATGAGGGGGAGCCTATATCTCACCATCGCGTGAGATGAACCCATGGAACGGATCGCGCCTGACCGGACCCGGTCAGGCGCGTGACGGAGCCCGGTCAAACAACGGCGCAGAGCGTTTTGCGCCGTTACGGCTTGGCGCAAAACGGTCTCCGCGCCGCCGCGACGCATGCCCGTGCAGACCGCGCGCGCCGACCATCCGCGCCCATTTTGCTGGACAGGCGCCTCAAAGGAAAATAGGCTTTATTTCCTTATTTGGTCCCGCCGAAAGGCATGCTCTTTGACAGCCCGAATCCGTCCCGAACCAACCCCTTCGCCTTCCCACGGGTTTTGTCCGAAACAACACACGCAACCGTGAGGTGCAGGCGCCTATGCCCGCCCGCGGAATCCTGTCGCCACCACATACAGCTCCGCGCTGTCCTTCCGGCTCGCCGGCGGCTTCATGTGGCGCACAGTGGTAAAATCCCGCTTCAACGTTGCCAGCATTTCCCCGGTCGTGCCGCCTTGCAGCACCTTTGCGGCGAATACCCCCCCGGGGGCCAGCACCCGCCGGGCGAATTCCAGCGCGATTTCCGCTAACCCCATGATCCGCAGATGGTCCGTCGCCTGATGCCCGGTGGTGTTCGGCGCCATGTCCGACAGCACGATATCGGCCCGCCCGCCCATCGCCTCGATGGTGCGTTCCTCGGCCTCGGCCTCCTGGAAGTCGCCTTGCAGCACGGTGGCGCCCGGCACCGGGTCCATCGGCAGGATGTCGATCGCCACCACCTGCCCGCGCGGCCCGACAACCTGCACCGCCACCTGGGTCCAACCGCCAGGCGCGGCCCCGAGGTCCACGACCCGCATGCCGGGCTTCAGCAGTTTCAGCTTCTCATCCATCTCCAGCAGCTTGAACGCCGCGCGCGACCGCAGCCCGCGTTCCTTCGCCGCCTTCACATACGGGTCGTTCAATTGCCGCGTCAGCCAGCGCTGGCTGGCCGTTGACCGACCCTCCGCGGTTTTCAGACGCGTGGTCATGCCCCTCGAACCGGGCGGTTGCTTCGCCATTGTCAGACTTCCTTCAGCGCCAGGCGCGGCGATGCGATCCGGCGCGCTCAGCGCGCATCATCCGGGTCAGCATGCCTTCGCGCAGCCCACGGTCGGCGACCGTGATCCGCGGCGTCGGCCACACCCGGCGAATCGCGGCATACACCGCGCAGCCCGGCAGCACGAATTCCACCCGTTCCGGCCCGACGCAGGGGTGCTGCGCCAGCCCTTCCCGCCCCAGCGCGAACAGGTCGCCCAAGGCGAGGTCCGCCGCCTCGCATTCCAGCGTCTTGCCATCCACCAGCGGCCGCTTGTAGCGCGGCAGCGCCATCGCCACCCCCGCCAGGGTGGTGACGGTGCCGGAGGTTCCCATCAACCGCACCCCGCCGGCGCGGATTTCCTGCCCGATGCAATGCACCCGGTCGAATTCGGCCAGATGGTCGGCCACTTCATCGACCACGTCGAAGAAGCCGCGTTCCGTGAAGCAATCCTGCCCCGCCCGTTCGGCCAGCGTCACCACGCCCAACGGCAGCGACTGGTATCCGATCAGTTCCGGCGATATGCCCGCCTGAGCGGCGCAGGGCACGCGGATCCAAGCGATTTCGGTGCTGCCGCCGCCGATATCGAACAGCAGGGCGCGACGGTCCTGCGGCTCCAGCAACGGGGCGCAGGATTCCATCGCCAGTTCTGCTTCTTCCCGCGGCGAGATGATGCGCAGGCGCATCCCCGTCTCGGCCGTGATGCGCGCCAGGAAGGCCGCGCCGTTGGTCGCGCGCCGGCAGGCTTCCGTCGCCACCGCTTCGAAGCGGCGTACCGGCCGGCGGGACAGTTTTTCGGCGCAGGCCCGCAGCGCCGAGGCCGCCCGGTCCATCGCGCCATCCGCCAGGGTGCCGGTCTGCGCCAGCCCTTCCCCCAGCCGGACGATTCGGCTGAAGGAATCGACGACGCGAAACCCCGACCCGGTCGGCGCCGCGACCAGCAACCGGCAATTGTTGGTGCCGAGATCGATCGCCGCGAAGGCCGGCTGCCCGGGATCAGCGCGCGCGAAGGCCGGCATCGCCGTCTCGGGCGGGGCATCGGCGGGGTAGCGTGCGGCAATCTCGGTCATTCCGGGGTCCGGACCAACGCGGCGGCGGCTGGCCTCGCAGTCATGATCCGGACATGTGGGTGCCGGGGCAAGCGGTTTCCATGCGGATGGTCGGATCAGGCGCCGCGGGTGGTGTTGCCCGACCCGCCGGGCGGTGCTACATGCGCGCCCCGGCCAGTTGCCGGTCCCGCTTGGGGGATAGTTTAACGGTAAAACTCCCGACTCTGACTCGGGCATTCTTGGTTCGAATCCAGGTCCCCCAGCCACAGCGCCGTTAAACCCTTATAGAACCTAGCTCACAGCGTCCCGGCAGCCCGCCGAGGTCCCCGCGTGCGCCGAACCCTCACACAGCCCTCACACATCGTCCGAAAGGGCGGGGTGTTCTACTACCGCCGTGTCCTGCCAGGATCGGCCCGCCAACAGGTTGCAGTCTCGCTAGGAACCCGGCGACTGTGGGAAGCAGAAGAACGGGCGGGGGAACTCGATGCGGCATTTGAGGGTGAACTCGCGCGACTCCAAGCGATGACCGGCGACCCACCCCCCGACGTGGCCGCGATAATTCGCGAACACCTTCGGAAGACGTTGGCACAGGAGCTGTCACCGATTGAGCGTGGCTTTGCGCCTCGGGTGCTGTGGCCCGAAGGACAGCTCGTAGACGGCGAGGAGTGGGCGCGCGAGTGTCTTGCTGAACGGAATGCCGGCTTCCTGCAATCACGGGTCAACAGTTTGATGGAGGCGCACAACCTGCCGAAGGAGATGCGCTCCGCAATCGAGATCGGCGTGCTTGAGGTTGACCTACGGGCATATCAGGAGGCGCTACGTCGGGTGCGCGGGGAGGTGTCCCTTATGCTGCCGCCGGACGAGGCAGAAGAGCTTACCGCGGTTTCTGCCATCCCGTTGCTGCCGCCCTCGGTTGCGCCGCCCCCGGCAGTGCCGCTGGCCTCCGCCTTGGTCGAGCCTTACTTCGTGCGGCGCGAGAGGATCGACCAAACGCGGCACCAGGTCATGGGCCAGGAACGGACCACGCTGCGGCTGTTCCGTGAGGTCTGCGGCGACCGACCGGTGGGTGAGTACGGACGCAGTGACGTGACGGCGTTCCTGGGCACGCTGCGCCGCCTCCCGAACACCTACGGGCGTTCGCCGAAGGACAGGCGCCGGAGCGTCGCCGAGATCATCGCCGATGCTGATAGCCGGGACGCGCCCCGCCTGACGGACAAGACCGTGAAGCGCCACCTCAGCGCAGTGTCGCAGTTCTTCCGCTTCGCGGTAGACGCGGGGCATCTCACGGTGGCGGCGCGCGGCGAACTTGTAGACGACCACCGGTTCGCCGAGGGCCAGAGGGCGCGGAGCCAACGAGACGCCTGGACCTCCGAGGAGCTGGCTAAGCTGTTCATGTCTCCCATCTGGACCGGGTGTCATCGCTTGCACCGCGCCCAGAAGGGCAACGAGATCATCCGGGACGCCAAGTTCTGGCTGCCGATCCTTGCGCTCTTCCATGGCGCCCGATTGGAGGAGTTCGCGGACCTCTACCGGCGGGACATCGGGTGCGAGGACGGTATCTGGTTCGTGGCGCTCACAGAGGCTGAACCCGACGCGGCTACGGACAGCGAACCTGCGACCGCGGGCCGCCGACTGAAGAACGCCAACGCCGAACGCAACGTGCCGCTGCACCCCGAAGTCATTCGTCTTGGGTTCCTCCAGTACGTCGCGGAGACCGCCCCCAGCGCCGCCGATCCACTGTTCCCCGACTTGAAGCAGCAGGGTGCCGACCGGCGGCGGGGTGCCAGCGTGACGCGGTGGTTCGTCGAATACCGCCGCGCGGTGGATGTCTACCGGAAGGGCGTCGGCATGCATGCTTTTCGGCACGTCGCCAACACGCGCCTACGAGACGTGCTCGTTAGTTGGCAGCAGGAGCGCCACGTCAACTACCTCTTTGGGCATTCCCAAGGCGGCGGAGAGGGCCGCGAGAGGTACGACAAGGGGCCAGGCCTGACGGCCGCAGCGGCGACGCTGGCGCTTCTGGCGTTCCCTGAGGTGGACCTGTCGCACCTGTACGGGGGGATTCTGGCAGTGGCCGAACCCGAAGCCAAGCCGGTCCCGTCGCTCGATCACGCAGAACTCGCACCATGAGAGCCCTGATGGGTGCGTCACGAGTCCGCCGCGCCGTACTCGCGACACTGGCGACGGCTTCGCTCAGTGCGTGCGGCAGCTCGCGCAGCGCTAGCCCCATTACAACGCTGGGGGATCGGCTGAGATCGGATGCGCTGGTCTTCGTCGCGGTACCAAGCGATGGCCGGTACGGCTCCACGACTTACGCTGGGTCGGGTGAAGCCGTGGCGTCGTCGCTCCAGGCCGCGCTTCTACATCATGCGTCGCGCGTCGAGCGTGGGACCGCTTATCAAGACCTCAACAACGCGTTGGCGACGGCGAGAGCGCAGGGCGCCGACTACGCCTTTGTCCCGGTGATCGTGCATTGGGAGGACCGGGCAACCGAATGGTCCGGCCTCCCAGACCGGATTGAAGTCATCGTCACCGTGCACGACGCGCAGTCTGGCCGCATCCTGGCACGCTCGTCGCTGAAAGGGAGAAGTTCGTGGTGGACACCCGGCGGAGACCAGCCCCAGGACTTACTCGCTGGAACGACCGCCGACCTGGTCGATGGACTGTTCGGTGGTCAGCCTAGAGGCCCCTGATGCGCCAACCCTTCCTGGACCCGCCTCCGACTTGATCCGGTAGCCCCTACCGCTGCCGCTCTCGACGCCCTCCATCTTCGCCAGCACCTCGCGCAGCCGCACCATGACCTTAGTCGTGTCCTTGTCGAGCAAGAGGCCGGCCTGCTGAACGAACGGCACAAGGTCGAGGCTTGGCGTCCAAACCTCGTGACGCAGCCTCGGTATGACGGCACGCAGGATGGCTGCCCGCACTTCCGCAGCGGCAACCCGTGCGTTGCTGCTGATGGGCTTGAATGGAGGCGCAGAGGGCGCCTCAGCGGGCGGGCCTGCCGGACCCACTCCGGCCCCGGCTTCATACTGCCGGGCCATCTCCACGTAATCCTGCAGCTTCGCCACGCGGGCCTGGGCGTGCAGCAATTGGGCCTCAAGTCGCGCCACGTCGGACCGCGCGGCTTCAAGGTCCGCCAGCGCGCGTTGGATGGTCATTGGTGGTGCTGTCCCGCTTGCTTCGGCAGTCGTGAGGGGACCACCGGGTGGGCGGCAAGTTCAGCACCAAGGAACCAGCGAGGGCGGCGACCAGGCTCACACGTCCGGCGGGGCTGCCAGCGTGCCCCGATGCTCGCCCACAAAATGGCGGCAGCCCCGAAGGACCGCCGCCAGATTGCACCCCTCGGCTAGCTCACGTCCCCTGCGCCGACAGCGGCAGCCCCAGCACCATTCGGTATTGGTCCAGGGCGTTGTCGGCCGTCTCATACGCGGTGCGGATCAGCGCCATGACGTCCGCGTGGATGGCCGGGTAGTGGCGCTGCAAGTAGCCCAGCCGCACGGTATCCAGTTCGGTGGGATCAATGGCGCATTCGAAGCTGTGCTGATACTCGCTGTAATGCACCGGTAGCTCGATCCCGCGACGTTCGACGGCCTCCTTCACCTCGGCACGCGACCAATCGCGCAATGGACCCCACAGCGGCAGTCCGAAAGGCGGCTCGGGGTTGAACCATTGGGTTCCTTCCCCCGCACGCTGTCCGTGGATGACCAAGGGGACGTCGTGCTCCCGGATGTAATCGACCATTGGCATCACACAGTGGACCAGGCGAAGCTCGTTGGCAGGCCGGATGGCGGGCGATGGGACCGGGCCGGGGCGGTCGGCGTGATACTCCCTGGAATTGACCAGCGGCAGCACCAGCGATGGCACGCCGTGGTCCCGGAGGTAGTCCGCCGGGTCGCGCGGCAGCACCTCCAGACGCCAGCCTTCGGCGCGCCGTTCGATGTAGGCCGGGAGGTGCGGGACGGGGCGGCAGGGGGCGTGCAGTAGCGTGATGCGGTCCCGCCAGGGTGACAGCAGGTCGAGCAGAAGGTTGCTCTCCATGCCTCCCGAATAACAGAGCACGGCTTTGGTGATGGTGCTGAGGCGAGCCTCCGCGTCGTGCAGCAAGGTGGCTTCGAGTTCGGCGATTGATCGGGTCATGGGGTCTTCCTTTTGGGTAGGATGCTGTG
>JALHQB010000093.1 GCA_022842185.1 Acetobacteraceae bacterium | reverse complement strand
GAACCCGCGAGGCTCTCTGGCAGGCCATCGCTACCATCATCGATGGCTGCTCACCCACCGAATGCTCCCACTATCTCTCCCATCAAGGATACGGACAGTCTGGGTGAAAACGCTCTAGGCTCCGGGGCACGGCATGAACGGGGTGGCTAGAGCGGTTTTCGCCAGACTGTGCTGGCGCAAAACGCTCTAAACTCCTGTTTGAGCGAGCATCTTCACGCGCCTGACTGAGTCCAGTCAGGCGCGATCTGCTCTAACCGCGCAACGCCGCACCGGGCCGCTAGTTTGCCCGCCGCACCATCTCTGCCGCCCGTTCCGCCAGCATCAGCACCGCCGGATGGATGTTCGACGACGGCACAAGCGGGAACACCGAGGCATCGACCACCCGCAGCCCACTCACCCCCCGGACACGCAACTCGGTGTCCACCACCGACCGGTCGTCCGATCCCATCCGGTTCGTCCCGCAGGGGTGATAGACCGTCGCGCCATTGGCCCGGATGTAGTCCAGCACCTGGTCATCGGTCTGCGTGTCCACACCGGGACATTCCTCGCGCTCGATCAGCCCGGCGAAGGGTTCGGTCTGCGCGATGCGCCGGCCCAGCTTGTGGCTCTCCAGCATGATGCGGATGTCCGACGGCGCCGTCAGGTAGTTCGGGCGGATGACCGGCTTCACATCGGCACTGGGCGCCCGCAGCGTCAGCTCGCCCCGGCTGTCGGGCCGGCAGACGCAGTAGTTGAAGGTGAAGCCTGGGTACTTCGCAAGCGCGCTCTTGCCCAGCGACTGGTCGCCCAGGCTGAAATTGACGAACTGGAACTGCACCTCGGGCTCCTCGGAACCCGGCAGCACGCGGGCAAACAGGCTGGCTTCGGATGCGCCCACAGCCATCTGGTTGTTTCGCCGCATCAGCCAGCCCATGCCCAGCCCGGCCGCGCGCAGCGGGTTCGCCATGATCTCATTCAGCGTGCCGCAGGGTTTGGTGCGGAAGGCGTAGCGGACCATGAAATGATCCTGCAGGTTCTTGCCCACCTCCTTGCGGTCGGCAGTGACGGGGATGCCCATGGCCTGCAACGCGGCACCATCGCCGATGCCCGACAGCATCAGCAGTTTCGGGCTTTCGATGGCCCCGGCGCAGACGATGACCTCGCGCCGCGCCAGCCAGGTCTCATCCCCATCGGGGCCGCGCACCACGGCGCCGATGGCGCGCCCATCGCGGAACAGGATGCGCTGGGCGACACGATTGACCTCCACATGCAGGTTCGGCCGGTGCAGGGCAGGCTTCAGATAGGCAGTGGCCGGTGACCAGCGCCAGCCACGATGGACGTTCAACTGGTTGGGGGCCACGCCCTCGAACCACGCGGCGTTGTTGTCCGCATTCCGCTCGAAGCCGAGCCGCGTGCAGGCCTCGATGAAGGCGCGGCAACCGTCGGAAGGTTCGGGCACCTCGCCGACCTGCACGGGGCCGTCCTTGCCTCGGAACCCGCTCTCCGGACCGGCGAAGGTCTCGAGCTTGCGGAAGGCCGGCAGGCAATCGTCATAGGACCAGCCACGCGCGCCCGATTGCGACCAGCGGTCATAGTCGCGAGGCGACCCACGCAGGAAGACCAGCCCGTTGACGGAACCAGACCCGCCGATGACGCGGCCGCGCGGCCAGTACAGGCTGCGGTTGTTGAGTTCCGGCTCGGCCTCGGTCTGGTAGTTCCAGTCGAATTTCTGCGTGACATACAGCCGCGCGAAACCCATCGGAATGTGGATCCAGGGGTTGCGGTCCCACGGCCCGGCCTCCAACAGCGCGACCTGCGTCGATGGATCCTCGGACAGCCGCGCCGCCATCACGCAACCGGCGGAACCGCCGCCCAGAATGACGTAATCCGCTTCCTTCGCCGCCATCGCTTCATCCCCAGGTCTTGCTTGGAGACGATGTTTGCATTGCGCGCGGGGCGGCGAAAGGGTCCGCCCCGCGCTGTCACATCACTGCGGCGCGGCGGCGCGGTAGGCTTCCAGCACCTGGCCGCCTTCGGCACCCGCGCGCTGCGCCCATTCCTGGGTCTGCCGTGCGCCAACCTCGCGCAGTTGGCCCATGAACTCGGCCGATGGCTCGATCACCTGCATGCCGCGCTCGCGCAGCCGGCCGACCATCTCGCTTTCGGCCGCCTTCGCGAAGTCCAGGCCGCGAGCGGCGGCACGTTCGGCGGCCTGCGTCACCACCGCGCGCGTCGCCTCATCCAGGCCGCGGAAGGCGCGTGCGTTGACGATGACGAAGTTGCGGGCGCGCATGCCGCCGACATCGGTGAAGTACCGCGAATAATCCCAGGCGCTGGTATCCACGCCGGTCTGCGCGGCGGTGAACATCGCCCCGATCACTCCGGTCGCGAAGGCCTGTGGGATCTCCGCGACCTGCACCGTCACCGGTACAGCCCCGAGCAGTTCCGCCATGCGCTGCGTCAGCGTGTTGTAGGTACGGAAGCGCAGGCCGCGCAGGTCGGCGGCCGAACGCACCTCGGTGCGGGTGTAGAAGGCCTGGCTCGGCCACGGCACGGCATACAGGGGAATGATGCCCTGCCGTTCCAGCCGCGCGCGGATGAAGGGCAGCGAGACGCGGCTGAGGGCCGCCGTCGCATCCCAGGTATTGGCCAGGAAGGGCACGCTGTCCAATTCGAAGAACGGGTCCTCATTGCCATGGACCGACAGCAGCACCTCGCCCAGCTGCACCTGGCCGGTCTGCACGCCACGCTTGATGTTGGGCATGGTCAGCAGCGACGCGCCGGCATGCAGGCTGATCTGCAAGCGGCCCTGGGTGCCCTGCTGCACATCCTCGATGAAGGCGCGGATGTTGCGGGTGTGGAAATTGCCCTCGGCATAGGCGGTGGCCATGGTCCAGCGCGTCTGTGCCTGGGCCGCGGCGCTGCCCAGCGCCAGCATGGCCGCGGCCAGCATGGTGCGGCGGAATGTCATCGAATCCTCCAGTGAAGCGATCTCGTGTCGCGGCGCGCAGCATCCCGCGCCGGCGCAGGAGCGGCAAGCCGGTCCCTGGTCGATACGTGTGCCGGCTTGTAGCCTGCGCGCCCCGGAGGATTCGCCATGACCCAGACCCTGCTGCCGACCTCGCTCGTCGGCTCCTATCCGCAGCCCGATTGGCTGATCGATCGCCAGAAGCTCGCCGGCCGCTTCCCGCCGAGGGTCCGTGCACGCGAATTGTGGCGCGTCGCGCCGGAATACCTCGACCAGGCGCAGGATGACGCGACGCTGATTGCCATCCGCGCGCAGGAAGCCGCGGGCCTCGACATCATCACCGATGGGGAAATGCGGCGGGAATCATACTCCAACCGCTTCGCCACCGCGTTGGATGGCGTGGATATCGACAACCCCGGCACCGCACTGGACCGCAGCGGCCATGCCAACCCGGTGCCGCGCGTGGTCGGCAAGATCCGCCGCCGCCATGCGGTCGAGACGCGCGACGTTCAGTTCCTGCGCGCCAATACCGACCGGATGATCAAGATCACCGTCCCCGGCCCCTTCACCATGGCCCAGCAGGCGCAGAACGATTTCTACAAGGACGAGGCGGAGATGGCGCTCGACTACGCCGCCGCCGTGAATGAGGAAATCCGCGACCTGTTCGCCGCCGGCGCGGACATCGTGCAGATCGACGAACCCTACCTCCAGGCCCGCCCGGACAAGGCCCGCCAGTACGGGGTGGAGGCCGTGGACCGCGCGCTGGAAGGCATCACCGGGATGACGGCGCTGCACATCTGCTTTGGGTATGCGCAGATCATCCACGAAAGGCCGAACGGCTATTCCTTCCTGCCGGAACTATGCCGCTGCAAGGTGCGCCAGATCTCGATCGAGACGGCACAGTCCAATCTCGACACCACCGTGCTGAAGCAGTTGCCGGACCAGACCATCATCCTCGGCGTGATCGACCTGCTGAACCAGGCGATCGAAACGCCGGAGACGGTCGCCGCGCGCATCCGTCGTGCGCTGCCCAACATCGACCCCGCGCGGGTGATCGTCGCACCCGATTGCGGCATGAAATACCTTCCGCGCGCGGTGGCGGACGGGAAGATGCGCGCCATGGTCGAAGGTGCTGCGATCGTGCGGCGCGAATTGGCAGGCAAGGCGTGATGTTCGCCTGCCTGCCATCCAGAAGCGAGACACCGGCGCCATCGTGGAAGGCGCCGCCGCTGTCCTGTGACTGCCATTTCCACATCTTCGGGCCGTATGACCGGTTCCCACTGGATGCGGGGCGGCATTACGACCCGCCGGCGGCGCTGATCCCGGCCTATCTGCGCGTGGCCGATGCGCTGGGCATCCAGCGCATGGTGATCGTGCAGCCCTCGGTCTATGGCAACGACAACCGCGCGACACTCGATGCGGCGAGGCAGTTCGGCCTGGACCGGGCGCGGGTGGTGGCGGTGGTCGATCCGTCCATCAGCGATGCCGAATTGCAGGCGCTCCACGATGGCGGCACCCGCGCGCTGCGCTTCAACCTGGTCAGCGGCAATGGATCGCCGGTCGAAGCATTGGAGACGATGGCGCGGCGCATCGCCCCGTTGGGCTGGCACATGCAGCTCTATGTGTCGGGTGCCGTGCTGGAACAGATCGCGCCGCAACTCGCGACCCTCCCGGTCGAGGTCGTCATCGACCACATGGGCGGCGTAAAGACCGCCGATGGCATCACCGCGCCGGGCTTCCAGGCACTGTTGCGGCTGCTGGGCAGCGGGCGCGCCTGGGTGAAACTGTGCGGCTATCGCATCTCCTCCTCCGGGCCGCCCTTCGCCGATGTGGCGCCCTTCGCCCGCGCGCTGTTCGCGGCAGCGCCCGATCGCTGCGTCTGGGGCACCGATTGGCCGCACCCGTCATTGACCGAATGGATGCCCGAGGATGGCGCGCTGCTCGACCTGCTCGGCCAGTGGATTCCAGGCGAGGCGGATCGCCGGCGCGTCCTGGTCGACAATCCGGCGCGGCTCTACGGCTTCTGACGCCTTGCGGGGTTACGCGGCCAGCGGCACGAATCCTTTGATGACGTTGACGCGGTGTTGACGCCACTGCGTCACACGATTGCGGATCGATCCGCGCCGGCAGTCGGTCTAGGCTGCCCAGACAAACGCAACCCTGAGGACACGAACGCATGCGCTTCCTGGCTCCAGCCCTTCTCGCCGTCGGGCTCGCGACCTCCGCGGCAGCCCAGACGCCACCGGCCGTCACCGCCGAGGGGCTTGACCGCGGCCTGTCGAATCTCGGCCTGATGGCCGGGCACGCGATCCAGTGCCTGCCCGATGC
This sequence comes from Acetobacteraceae bacterium, assembly GCA_022842185.1. Classification (GTDB taxonomy): domain Bacteria; phylum Pseudomonadota; class Alphaproteobacteria; order Acetobacterales; family Acetobacteraceae; genus Neoroseomonas. Next base: position 9,447 of record JALHQB010000093.1, on the reverse strand, counting down.
CGAAAAGCCGGGTGCGCAGCGCGCCTTGCTCGCCTTCAACAGCATCCTGATCGCCGAGATGGGCGCGAATGCGGCCTTCCGCTTCGCCTCGGCCTATGGCGCGGGGTCTTCCCATGCACCCGACCGGCAGTTCTGCGAACGCAGCCTCGCCGACTGGCGCAAGCTGCTGCAGGACCACAGCCTCAACCGCTGACACGGAGGATCGGACAATGCGGAAATTCCTGCTTCTGACCGCGATGGCCGGGCTGGCGGGGCTGCCGGCGGGCGCCGCGCCCGTTGATGCCTCCGCTGCGATGCGCGGCGCGATTCGTGCGGCTAACCCCTTTGTGCAGAACGTCTACTGGCATGCCGGCGGCACCACCGCCTGGGGCAATCACTGGCAAGCGGGCGGTACCGGCGCCTGGGGTGCCCACCCGACCTATGGTTATCACGGCTATGGCGGCGTCGCTCACTATGGCGGCTATTACCGCCCGCCGGTGCCTGCGCCGTACTACAATCCGGCCGGTTCCTTCGCTGCTGGCGCCATCGTCGGTGGTGTCGTCGGCGCCGCCGCGGCCTCCGCGTCCCGCCCGCCGCCGGCCGCCGCCACGGTGTATAATTACGGCCAGCCTCCGACCGTGGTGAACAACTACTACAACAACTGACGTCGCTTGATGCCCCCATCGCGGCATACGGCGATGGGGGTGTCAGGGCTGCCGTGCCCGGCTGGTGCCAGACACGACGAGGCACTTAGCCGGCTGCGGCCCGCCAAATTAACGCGACGACGGCCAGCACTCCAAGCCGACCATCGTATCTCGCCGAGATGGTTTACGGCGCCAGCGTCACAGTCGCCCCCTGCCCCGGCACGCCGAGGGCGAGGCCAGCCGGCACGGACCGCAATTCGATCAGCACCAAATTGTCGTTGCCCAGGCGCAGCGCAGCGCCCATGTCCGAGGCGACGCCGCCGACGTCGCGATAGGTGCCGGCGAAATCGCTCGACCGCTCCAAACCGAAAACGCGCCCTGTCACGGTCGCCCGCGCCGGTGCGCCATCCTGGACGGACAGGCCGCTGATGGTGAAGCGGAAGGTTTGCGCATTGGCCTGCAACACGCCGCGCGCCGTCGCAGCACCGCGCTGCAACGTCAGCCGCACAGTCCCGTCCGCCGGTGTCCCCGGGGACAGGGTGAACAGGCCCGGTGACGGGATCGCGTCGGCTGGGGGCGGTGTCTGCGGCAGGTCGCTCGCGCAGGCCGCGACCAGAAAGGGCGCCAGCACGGCCAAGTGGCGCGGCCTCAGGAATCGGAAGGTCATGTCGGCGTCCTCGCGTCAGGATTTTGCAGTGCAATGGCAGGCGTCACCGGCGTCGGCGGCTGAAGCACATGACAGGCAGCAGCGCCGGCAGGATAGAGGTTCCATCGCAGAATAATCGCCTGAGCGGGCAGGTGCACCAGCCCGTCGCTATCCGGAATCGGCCATTGTCGTCGTTGCCCACCCGGGCGGATGAGAATAGACGAGCGTCGAGCGGCCGTCCCTGCGGCCAGGGAGCCTGACCGATGGACGGGCACAACGTCTCCTTCCGCATCAGCGTCGCGTCGATCAGCGATCCCGAGCTTCTGGCCGCGGCGCTGCGCGACGCGCAGGTCGAGTATCTGCGGCTAGCCGCCGCGCCCTTCACGGCAACCTTCACCGCCTTCGACCTTGGGCCGCTGCGCTTCCAGACGGCGTCGGATGAAGCGCATATCTCCCGCGGCCAGGTCGCGGCGGGCCAGTCCATGATGCTGTTCGGGATCGACCTGCCGCCCGATGGACTCACCCGGATGAACGGCGTCGTGGTGCGTGCGCGTGACGTCGTGCACCTGGGTCCCGGCGCACCGCTCTTCGCCCAGGTTCTCGGCCCGGTCCATTGGGCCGCGATCAGCTTCGACGCCGATGCCCTGCAAGCCGCCATTGCCGAGGAAGCCCTCCCACGCGATGGCGAGTTCCTGTTTCACCGGGATGGCCCGGGACACGCGCCCCTCGCGCAGTTCGCGAAGGAGGCCGCCATGCTGGCCGCGCGCAATCCGATGCGTCTTGTCCTGTCTGCCGTCCGCCGATCGATGGCCGAGGACGCGATGCGGCTCGCCCTCGCGGTCGCGCGGCAGCCGGCGGCCCAGGACACCGCCTTCCGTGCCGTCCAGCGCCGCGTCGCCCTGGTGGCCAAGGCCGAGGAGGTGCTGGCGTCGAGGCTGGGCGCGGCGGTCTATTCGCAGGATCTCCAGCAGGCGCTCGGCGTGCCGATGCGCACGCTGCACAATGCTTTCATCGCCGTGCACGGGTTGTCGGTACATCGGTATCTCCGGCTGCGCCGGCTCCACCTGGCGCGCGCGGCGCTGCGCGCCGGTCCACGGTCGGTCTCGCATGTGAAGATCGCGGCGCTGAGCCACGGCTTCTGGCACCTAGGCCGCTTTGCCCAGGAGTATCGGGCGGTTTTCGGCGAGTTGCCGTCGGAGACGATGGCCCTTGGCAGCAACGTATATCCTGGCGACATGCGCGCCGAAGCCTAGCTTGTGCGGGCATCGCCTGCGAAGCGGCCAGAAGCCGCCCTGCCGGAAATCCAGGTGGCGCCACGGCAATCACGCGATCCTATCGCGGCATTGATGATGGCGGGCTGGACGGCGCCCGCTGCCGGCTGCGAAAAGCGGGGATCGATGCCCGCCTTGCCCGGAGTCCCGCGCCGCGATGTCCAGCCAGACCTTCAGCGACGTGACATTCGACCTGCTGGAACGCATCGCGGCCCGGGATGATGTTGCCGGCTTCGCCTTTGCCTTCGATGACGACCGCCGGGCCGGCACCGCCTGCGGCGCCACCCCGCTTGGCGAGGTGGACATCCGCTTCGACCTGGTCCCCGAAAGCGCCGAGATGACCGTGACGATCATGCGCAAGCCATCCTTCCTGCCGGCATCGGTGCTGTGGTCGGAATTCTCCCGCGCGATCGACCGCGCCCGCGCCGAATCGGGCGCCTGATGCCGCCGCGTGCGCCCGGCTTAACGGGAGATTCGGCAGCGCAACCACAACGTGTATTCTCCGCTCGAACCTCAGGCTCAGTTCCAATGACACGCTCGGTCTTCCTGCGCATCCGCGCGCCGATGCTGGCAGTGCTGCTGCCGCTTGCGGCGTGCAAGGTCGGTCCTGATTTCACGGAGCCCTCGGCGACGCTCGCCGAACGCTGGCTCCAGGCCGGCGAAAGCGCCGTGGTGACCGACCGGACGACCTATGAGCGCTGGTGGACGGTATTCAACGACCCGACGCTGAATGACCTGGTCGACATGGCGTACCGGCAGAACCTGACCCTTCTGTCCGCCGGGACCCGGGTGCTGGAAGCCCGGGCGCAGCTCGGCATCGCCGGCGGCGAGTTCTATCCGCAGTCGCAGACCGTCGGCGGCGGCCTGACCTACCTCCGCCCCAGTGAGAGCGACCCGTCCGGCGTCACCCAGGCGGGCTTGGGGGAATTCTGGCGCGGCGCGCTGTCGGCGAGCGCGGCGTGGGAGCTGGATTTCTGGGGCCGCTTCCGCCGCGGCGTGCAATCGGCCGATGCGGCGTATCTCGCCTCCATTGCGCAGTATGATGATGTCCTTGTGACGCTCGTGGGCGATGTCGCCTCCACCTATGTCGGCATCCGCACCCTGCAGGCGCAGATCGCCATCGCGCGGTCGAACGTGACACGCCAGCGGATGGCCTTGCAGATCGCGCGCGACCGCTGGCGGGGCGGGGTCAGCACGGCGCTGGATGTCGCACAGGCGGAAAATGTGCTGGCCCAGACCGAGGCAAGCGTGCCCGCGCTCACCGCGCAGCTGGAACAGGGCCAGGCGGCATTGCGGGTGCTGCTGGGCCTCGCACCGCAGCCGATGGAAGCCCTGCTGGCCGGGCGGCCGGTGATCCCGGTTCCGCCCGAATCGGTCGCAGTCGGCATCCCTGCCGAGCTGCTGCGCCGCCGGCCGGACATCCGCGTGGCCGAATTGCGCGCGGCGGCGCAAAGTGAGCAGATCGGCATGGCGCTGGCGGAATTGTACCCAGCCTTCAAATTGACCGGCGTGTTCGGGTCCCAGGCGAGCAATGTCGGCGCAAACCGCGTGTCGGACATGTTCACCTCCAGCGCGATCCAATTCGCCTTCGGCGCCAGTTTCAGCTGGCCGATCCTGAACTACGGGCAGATCACCAACAATGTCCGCGTGCAGGATGCCCGGTTGCAGGGGCTGCTGATCGACTATCGAAACGCCGTGCTCAGCGCGCAGCGGGATGTGGAGAACGGGTTGTCCGGCTACATCCAGGGCGGGCGGCAGGTCGTGCTGCTCCAGCGCAGCGTGCGCGCCGCCGAACAGGCGCTGTCGATCGCGATGGACCAGTACCGCATGGGCACACGCGACTTCACCACGGTGCTGACGGCAATGCAGAACCTGTATGCCGCTCAAAACAGCCTGGCGGTCGCGCAGGGGCAGCGCGCCACTGCGCTGACCTCCTTGTACCGCGCGCTGGGCGGCGGCTGGCAACTGCGCCAGGGCGACAACTTCGTGAACGACGCGACGCGCGACCAGATGCGCGCGCGCACGGATTGGGGCCGGCTGCTGCCACCCGCCGGCACCCCGCAGCCCGCCGCACCCGCCCTTCCCGGCCCCGCCGACCGCGGTCCCGACATCCGCGCACCGCAATGGTGATGAACATGCATCAGTCTCTTTCCCAAGGTCTCGCTCTGGCACGCCGCATCGCCACGCCGCGCGCGGCGGTCGCAGCCCTGCTCGTCGTGCCGCTCGTCCTCGCTGCGGAACGCACCGGCGCGCAGGGGCTGATCGACAGGTTGTGGGATGACGTGACGGGGCGCGGCAGTTCTGCAGCGCCGGCGCAGCCCAGCACGCCCGGTACTGCCGCCACACCCGCGACGCCGCGCCCTGCGGCACCGCCCGCACAGACGGCGGCGCCCGCTCCGCCAGCGGCAACGCCACCCGCGACGACAGCCCAGGCCACGCCACAACAGGCGCCGCCGGCCATTCCGGTGACCTCACCCCGCAGCCAGTCGGTCGGCGAGACCATGACGCTGACCGGCAATGCCGCCCCGGTGAACAAAGTGAATTTGGTGGCCCGCGTGGTCGGATATCTGGACCGCATCCATTTCGAGGATGGCGCCGTGGTGCGCCAGGGCGACCTGCTGTTCACCATCCAGCAGGCGCAATACCAGGCGCAGCTGCGCCAGGCCGAAGCGCAACTCCAGTTGCAGCGTGCATCGCTGACTCACGCGACAACCGAGGTGGCACGGTATTCCGCTCTGGTCCGTCGCAACGCCGCCACCCAGGTCGAGGTGGACAATTGGGTGTTCCAGCGCGCCGCGGCCGAGGCCAACATCCTCAATGCCCAGGCGCAGGTGGATCTCGCCAAGCTGACCCTTTCCTACACCGAGGTCCGCGCACCGTTCGACGGACAGATGGGCCGCCACCTGATCGATGTCGGCAATCTGGTCGGCAGCAGCGGGCAGAATGCGGTGCTGGCCGAAATCCTCCAGCTCGACCCGATCTATGTCGAGGTGAACATCGCCGCCGCGCAGGCTCAGCAGGTGCGCGCCAACCTGGACCAGCGGCGCATGACACTCGCCGATCTCCAACGCGTGCCGATCGAGGTGCAGTTGCAGGGCGAGACCGGCTTCCCCCATCGCGGCGTGCTGAATTATGTCGCCCCGCAGATCGAGGCGCAGACCGGCACGCTGTTCGTGCGCGGGCTGCTGCAGAACCCGAACCGCACCCTGCTGCCGGGGATGTTCGCCAATGTCCGCATCCCGATGGGCCGCACGCTGCAATCGGCGCTGCTGATCCCGCAGCGCGCGTTGCAGGAGGATCAGGGCGGGCGATACCTGCTGATCGTCGACCAGAACGACACGGTGCAGAAGCGCTATGTCCAGCTCGGCCCCGTGGTCGGCGCGTGGCAGGTGGCGACCAGCGGTGTCGCGGCCAACGACCGCATCATAGTGGGCGAATTGTGGCGTGCTTCCCCCGGCCTGCGCGTGACCCCGCAGCCGACCACGCTGCCGCAGTAAGGACCGCCCGGCATGTCGAAGTTTTTCATCGAGCGGCCGGTCCTCGCCAATGTGCTGGCGATCGTGCTGGTCGTCATCGGCGCGGTATCGCTGTTCCGGCTGCCGGTCTCCGAATTCCCCAACATCGTGCCGCCGACCGTGATGGTCACGGCGAACTATCCCGGCGCCAGCGCCCAGACCATGATCGACACGGTTGCCCTGCCGATCGAGAACCAGGTCAACGGCGTGGACGGCATGATCTACATGTCCTCCACCTCGGCGCCCGACGGCACCTATCGCCTGACCGTCACCTTCCAGATCGGCACCAACCCCGACACGGCACAGGTGCTGGTGCAGAACCGCGTGTCCCTGGCGCTGGCGCAGTTGCCGACGCCGGTGCAGGCGCAGGGCGTCAACGTACAGAAGAAGAACACCGCGATCCTGCAGATGATCGCGCTGGATTCAGCCGATAACCGGTACGATGCCGCCTTCCTGTCGAACTACGCGACAATCAACCTGACCAATGTGCTGTCGCGCCTGCCGGGCGTGGGGTCGGTCACGGTGTTCGGTGCCGGGCTGTATGCGATGCGGGTCTGGATGGACCCCGAGAAGCTCTTCAATCTCGGACTGCAACCGTCTGATGTCATCAACGCGATCGAGCAGCAGAACCAGGTGATCGCGGCGGGCCAGGTCGGTGCGCCGCCGGCGCCCGGCACGCAGCAGTTTCAATACACCGTCAACGTCCAATCGCGGCTTAACGACCCGGAGCAATTCGCCTCCATCGTGATCCGCGACCAGACGGCGGCTGGCGGGCGGCTGACCTATCTGCGGGATGTGGCGCGTATCGAGCTGGGCGCGCAGAACTATGCCCAGCAATTCAATCTCGATGGGCGGCCGGCCGCGGGCATCGCCGTGTACCAGACGCCGGAGGCGAATTCGCTCCAGGTCGGCCAGACCATCCGCACGACGATGGAGAGCATGTCCCGCCGCTTTCCCGAAGGACTGCGGTTTTCCATCCCTTACGACACCACCACCTTCGTGAATGATTCAATCAACGAGGTGTATTCCACGCTCTACCAGGCCGGGTTGCTGGTGCTGGTGGTGATCCTGCTGTTCCTGCAGAATTTCCGCGCCACGCTGGTGCCGGCCACCACCGTGCCGGTCACCATCATCGGCGCCTTCGCGGGCATGGCGGCGCTGGGCTTTACGGTGAACCTGACCACGCTGTTCGGCATCGTGCTGGCCATCGGCATCGTGGTGGACGACGCCATCGTCATCGTCGAAGGCGTCACCAAGCACATCGAGGAAGGCCAGAGCGGCGTCGATGCCGCCATCGAGGCGATGCGCGAATTGTTCGGCCCGATCATCGGCATCACCCTGGTGTTGATGAGCGTGTTCCTGCCCGCCGCCTTCGTGCCCGGGCTGACGGGCCAGATGTTCGCGCAATTTGCGCTGGTCATCGCCGTCACCGCGCTGATCAGCGCCGTCAACGCCGCGACGTTGAAGCCGACGCAATGCGCGATGTGGCTGCGGACGCCGACCCCGCCGGAGAAGCGCAATTTCTTCTACCGCGGTTTCAACCGCATCTATGACGGCTTCGAACGCTGGTACACCGCCGTCATCGCGCGGATGGTGCGGGTCAGCGGCGTGATGGTGGTCGCTGCGTTGCTGGTGTCCGGCGGCGCGCTCTATGGCCTTTCGCGCATACCGACGGGCTTCATCCCGATCGACGACCAGGGCTATCTGTTGCTGGCCGTCACCCTGCCCGAAGGCGCGGCCCTGGGCCGCACCGTGGCCACGCTGGAACAGGCGCGCGAGATCGCGGCAAAGATCCCGGGCGTGCAGCAGGTGATCGCACTCGCGGGCGTCTCTCCGCTCGACAATTTCGCGGACCTGTCGAATGCAGGCGTCGCCTGGGTGATGCTCAAGCCATTCAGCGAAAGGAATTCGCACCCCGAACAGGGGTTGCTGCCGCTGTATGAAAGGCTGTCGCGCGACCTCGCCAGCCTGCCGGACGGACAGGCCACCGTGCTGCCGCCGCCACCTGTGCAGGGCATCGGCAATGCCGGCGGTTTCCAGATGCAGCTTGAACTACTCGGCGGCAGTTTCGACTACGCCAAGCTGGAAGCACTGACGGCGCAGATCCTGCAGCGCGCTGCGCGGGAACCGTCGATCCGATCGGCACTGACCACGTTCCGCGCCAATGCACCCCAGGTGACGGTGACGGTCGATCGCGAACGCGCCCAGCAGCTGCGCGTGCCGGTGGGCGACGTCTTCGCGATGCTGACCGAGTATGTCGGGTCGTCCTACGTGAACCAATTCAACAAGTTCGGGCAGTCGCTGCAGGTCTATGTGCAGGCTGATGCGCCGTTCCGCCTGAACCCGGACGACCTGCTGCAACTGCATGTCCGCAGCCAGGACGGCAACATGGTGCCGCTGAGCGCCTTGGCGACGATGGGCCAGGCCGCGGGGCCTCCGCTGATCACGCTGTACAATCTTTATGCATCATCGACGATCGTCGGCAGCCCCGCGGCCGGGTTCAGCTCCGGCCAGGCGATGGAGACGATGGAACGGATCGCGCGAGAGGTGTTGCCCGCCGACGTGTCCTTCGAATGGACGGCCATGTCCTATCAGGAGAACGTCACCGGCAACACGCTGATCTACGTCTTCGCGCTGTCGCTGCTGCTGGTCTATCTGTGCCTCGCGGGCCAATATGAAAGCTGGATCCTGCCTCTGTCGGTCCTCGCCGCGGTGCCACTGGCGTTGGTCGGGCCGGTGCTGGCGCTGACCGCGCTCGGGGTGGCGAACAACCTGTATGTGCAGATCGGGCTGATGCTGCTCATCGCGCTGTCGGCGAAGAACGGCATCCTGATCGTGGAAGTGGCGCGCGAGGAGCGGCTGATCCACGGCAAGCCCATCCTGGAAGCTGCCGTGCAGGCTTCGAAAACCCGGCTGCGGCCCATCCTGATGACGTCCTTTGCCTTCATCCTGGGCGTATTGCCGCTGGTCCTTGCGACAGGCGCCGGCGCGAATGCCCGGCGGTCCCTGGGCATCAGCGTGTTCAGCGGCATGCTGGCATCCACCTGCCTTGCGGTTCTGTTCGTGCCGTCCTTCTTCGTGGTCCTGCAACGGCTGGATGAACGCAAGAAGCGGCGCAAGGCCGGGGCAACGACCGAAGAGGCCAGTGCGGCCGGCTGATCCCCTGCGCCGCGCCGGTCATGGCCCCGTGCGCGGCGCCCAATGTTTTGTTGGGATCATCCACGATGCCGCGCGGCAGGGATAGGATGAACGGTGCCAGGGCCGCGGCGCCAATTAGAGCGTTTTCACCCAGACTGTCCGTATCCTTGATGGGAGAGATAGTGGGAGCATTCGGTGGGTGAGCAGCCATCGATGATGGTAGCGATGGCCTGCCAGAGAGCCTCGCGGGTTCG
>JALHQB010000092.1 GCA_022842185.1 Acetobacteraceae bacterium | reverse complement strand
CATGAAGATCGCCAACCAATCCGTACGGCCCGCGCTTGAACAGCTGCACTACAGCGCCGCCCAGGTAAATGACATCATGAAATACGTGATGGGCAGCCTCAGCCTGGAAGGCGCGCCGCACATCAATCGCAAATCACTCAAAGCCAAAGGCTTCACCGATGAAGACATCGCGAAGATCGAAAAGAACCTGCCACAGGTGTTTGAGCTCAACTTCGCGTTCAACCGCTGGACGCTCGGTGACGACACCATGAAGCGGCTTGGTTTCACGGAAGAGCAGATGAACGATCTCAACTTCAATGTGATGCGCGGCCTCGGCTTCACGGCGGCGCAGGTGCTGCGGCGGGTCCAGCTGCCGCTTGGGGCGCCGGTGCTGTTGGGCGGCTTGCGCGTGGCGGCGGTGCAGGCGGTCGGTCTCGTCACGCTCGGCGCGCTGGTCGGGGCCGGCGGGTTTGGCGTTCTGATGTTCCAGGGGCTTGGGCAATTCGCGCCGGACCTGATCCTGCTCGGCGCGCTGCCGGTCGCGGCGTTGGCGCTGCTGCTGGATGCCGCGCTGCGCGCCATCGAGGATGGGCTTGCTCCATGATCCGCTTCGAAGGCGTGCGCAAATCCTTCGGCGCCACGCGGGCGCTGGACGGGCTGGACCTGGTGGTGCCGGAGGGCGCCTTCGCGGTGCTGCTCGGCGGGTCGGGCGCGGGGAAATCGACCGCGCTGCGGATGATCAACCGGCTGATTGACCCCGATGCCGGCCGCGTCCTGCTGCGCGGCCGCGATGTCGCGCAGGAAGCCGGGCCGGCGCTGCGGCGGCGCATTGGCTACGTCATCCAGGGTATCGGGCTGTTCCCGCATTGGACCGTGGCGCGCAACATCGGCGCGGTGCCGCGCCTGCTGGGCTGGGATGACCGGCGCATCGCCGCGCGGGTAAATGAATTGCTCGCGCTGCTGCGGCTTGATCCGTCCGCCTATCGGGACCGCATGCCGGGGCAATTGTCGGGCGGCCAGGCGCAGCGCATCGGCGTCGCGCGCGCGCTGGCCGCCGACCCGGATATCCTGCTGATGGACGAACCCTTCGGCGCGCTCGATGCCGTCACCCGCGGCGCCTTGCAGGCGGAGATGGCACGTCTGCATGGCGCGACCGGCAAGACGATCATCCTGGTGACGCATGACGTGGAGGAGGCGCTGGCGCTCGCCACCCGCCTCGCCGTGATGGCCGATGGGCGGCTGGTGCAGGAGGGCACGCCGCGCGAACTGCTCGACACTCCATGCGATCCGCGCGTGCGCGACCTGCTCGATGGCGGCGCGATCGGCATGCGACGGCTGTCGCTGGTGGCCGCCGCGTCGCTTGCCGGACCGTCGGGCGATGTGCCCGCCGACCTGCCGCGCATCGCCGCCGGCGCGACGGGGCGGGAGGCGCTGGAAGCGATGCTCGCCGCCCGCGCCGAGGCCGTGTTGCTGGTCGATCCGAACGGCGCGCCGGCGGGCCTCGTCGCGCTGCGCGACCTGCTCCGCGCATGAGGCTCGCGCCGCTGCTGCCGGCCGTGCTGTTCGTCACCGGGCTGCTGCTGCTGCCCGCCACGGCACCGGCCTTCGCAGCGCTGTTCCCCGATGTGTCGGACCCGCTGTACCGGCGGGAATCCTTCGCCACGCTGACGCTGAATCACGCCGGGCTGGTGATCGCCTCGCTGGTGCCGGCGGCGCTGATCGGCATCGGCCTTGGCATCGCCGCGACGCGCCCCGGCGCGCGGGAGGTCCGGGTCGTCGCTGACACGCTGGTGGGTTTCGCGCAGGCGGTGCCGCCGGTCGCGGTCATCGCCATCGCCGTGCCGGCAGTCGGCTTCGGCGCGGCACCGGCGCTGATCGCGCTGGTCTGCTACGCCACGCTCCCGGTGTTGCGGGCGGCCAGCGGGGCGCTCGCCACCGTGCCGCGGGACGTGCTGGACGCGGCGCGCGGCGCGGGCATGACGCCGCGCCAAGTGCTGTGGCAGGTCGAATTGCCGCTGGCCGCGCCGCCGATCCTGGCGGGGCTGCGCGTCGCCGCTGTGCTGGCGGTGGCCACGGCGGCGGTGGGCGCGGTGGCGGGGGCGAGTTGCCTCGGCACGCCCATCATCGCCGGGCTGGTCAATGGCAACCCCGCCTGGGTGGTGCAGGGCGCGTTGCTGACCGGGTTGATGGCCTTCGCGGTGGATGGGCTGCTGGCCGCGCTGGCGCCGGCCGCGCCCCGCTGATCAGCCGGTTTCCATCGGCAGGGCCGGATCGCGGCCCCATTCATCCAGGCTGCCGTCATAGACGGCGATGTCCGACCAGCCCGCCCGCATCAGGTTGAAGGCGAGGTTCGACGCCGCGATGCCGCCGCCGCAATAGGCGATGACGCGATCCCCGCGCGCGATGCCGGCCTGTTCGGCCAGGGACGCCACGGCCTCCGGCGCCAATGTCCCATCGGCCAGCAGCGGGGCCGGCAGGTTGCGGCTGCCGGCGATCCGCCCAGGGCGGTGATAGGGCAGCCCGCCCGTGCCGGCGTGCTGTTCGGCCGACAGCGCATTGACCACCACGACGCCCGGCGCGCCGAGCGCCGCCAGCACCGCATCCCGATCCGCGATCGCCGCCGCGCGCGGCCGGGGCGTGAAGGGGTGCGCCGCCGGCACGGGCGCTGCGGCCGGCCCGCTGTCCACCGGCAATCCGGCGGCCTTCCACGCCGCCAGCCCACCCACCAGCACCCGCACATCGTCGAAGCCGAGCCAGCGCAGCGTCCAGAAGGTCCGCGTCGCCCAATTGCCGCCGACGCGGTCATACAGCACCACGCGGCTGCCTTCGCCCACGCCATGCGCGGCGAAGGCGGCGGCCGCGACGTCGGGCGCCGGCAGCGCGAAGCGGTATGGCCGGTCGCGGTCCCACAGCCAGTCCAGCGCATCGAGATGCACCGAACCGGGGATGCGCGATTTCTCGAAGGACGCCCGCGCGCTGTCCTGGAGCATGGTGGACAGGTCCGGGGCAGGGCGCTGGAACACGCTGCCATCCAGCACCACCAGCCCCGGCGTGCCGAGTTCCGCCGCCAGTTCGGCGGGCGTGATGGTGAGGGTCATTCGGGCTGGAAATTCGCGATGCGAAGCAGTTCCGCGTTGCGCGCCACATCCGCGACGATGAAGCGTTCCAGTTCCGGCACCGTCTCGGCCACCGGCTCGAAGCCCAGGCTGGTCAGGCGCTCGACCACCGCGGGTTCGCGCATCGCCGCGACGATCACGGCGTTCATGCGGTCCACGATCTCCCGCGGGGTCGCGCGCGCCGCCCAGACGCCATACCAGGAATAGAATTCGAAGCCCGGCAGACCAGCTTCGGCCATGGTCGGCAGGTCCGGTGCCAGGGGCGAGCGCTGCGCGGTGGCGATGCCCAGGCCGCGCAGCTGCCCGCCGCGGATCATCGGCAGCGTCGCCAGCACCGGGTCGAACATCAGCTGGGCGTTGCCGGCCGCGACATCGGTCAGCGCCGGGGCGGAGCCGCGATAGCCGACGATTTCGATATTCGCCCCGGTCATGCGGTTGAATTCGATCGACCCCAGATGGCCTGCCGCGCCGAGCGACGATGTGGCGAAGGACCATTTGTCCGGGTCCGCCTTCGCCGCCGCCACCACGGCGGGGATCGTCGTCTGCGGCAGGCGCGGATTCATCACCAGCACCAGCGGCCCCCGGGCCGTGCGCGCCACCGGGATGAAATCGGCCACCGGGTCATACGGTGCGGCGCGCATGACATGCCGCGCCATCGGGTGGATCGAGGCGGAGGCCATGATGGTGTAGCCATCGGCCGGCGCCTGGAGCACCGCCTGGCTGCCGATCGCGCCATTCGCCCCTGGGCGGTTTTCCACCACGATGGTGACGCCGAGCTTTTCCTGCAGCTTCTGCGCCGACAGCCGCGCCATGGCATCCGTCGCCGCGCCAGGCGTGTAGGGCACGATCATGCGGATGGTGCGGTTCGGCCAGGCGCCCTGCGCCAAGGTGGGCCGTGCCAACATCGCGCCGGCCGCGCCGGCCAGCAAGGTTCTGCGTTGCATCGCCAAGTCCCCCGAAAGATGGCGCCGAGCATGCGCGCGCCTGGGCGTGCGGCCAACGGGTGCGTGTGCGAAAAGCAGGCATGGAGAAGGTCGATCTCGCTTTGTGTCTCGCCGTGGATGCCTCTTCTTCCGTGGACTACGACGAGTTCGGGCTCATGCTCGGGGGATATGCGGCGGCGTTCCGGGACGAATCGGTGCAGGGCGCGATCGCGGCCGGGCCGCGGGGCGCGGTGGCTGTCTGCCTGCTGATGTGGTCCGGGGTCGGCGCACAGGCTGTCGCGCTGCCCTGGGCGCGGCTCGACGGACCGGGCGCTGCGTCCGCCTTTGCCGACACGGTGGAGAACGCCCCGCGTCTGGTCCCGCCGGGGGCGACCGCCTTGGGGGAGGGGATGGCCGCGGGCCTCGCCCTGCTCGGCACCGTGCCGGCGGATGCGACGCGGCTGGCGATGGATGTGTCCGGCGATGGGCGCCATAACCAGGGACGTCCGCCCGGCCCGGTGCGCGACATCGGCGTCGCGGCCGGGGTGACCATCAACGCCCTGGCCGTGCTGAATGAGGAAGCCGACCTGCTGGACCACTATCGCGCGGAGGTGATCGGCGGGCCGGGATCCTTCGCCATGCACACGCCCGACTACGCGGCCTTCGCCGAGGCGATCCGGGCCAAGCTGCTGCGCGAGATCATCGGCACCGCCATGGTGGCGTGACCGCAGGGTCAGGCCATCGTCAGGATCACCGGACCGCGACTGGTGGCCACCAGCGTGTGTTCGAACTGCACCGTGGGCTGGCGCAGCGGCGGACGCAGCGACCAGCCATCATCGCCTTCCTCCACCCATTCAGCGCCGAGCGAAAGGAAGGGCTCGATGGTGAAGACCAGGCCCTCGGGGATGGTGCGGGTGTCCGTCGGGTCGAACCATGTCGGGATTTCGCCGGGGTCGTCGTGCAGGGAACGGCCGACGCCATGGCTCGCGAGGTTGCGGACCAGGCTGTAGCCGTGCCGCTGGGCGAAGCCTTCGATGGAGCGGCCGATGTGCCGCAAGGGCTTGCCGGGCTGCACCGCCCTGATCCCCGCCCACATCGCGCGGCGGCCGTCGCGGCACAGGCGCTGGATGCGCGGGCGTGCCGGCGGGACGGCGAAGCTCGCGCCGGTATCGCCGAAATACCCGTCCAGCTCGGCCGAGACATCGATGTTGATCAGGTCGCCCGCCTTCACCACGGTGCCGCCAGGGATGCCGTGGGCGCAGTCGGGCGCCACCGAAATGCAGGTCGCGCCGGGAAATCCGTAGCTGGCTTCCGGAGCGGAGCGCGCGCCCTCCTTCTCCAGCAGGGCGCGGCCAAGGTCATCGAGTTCCTTGGTCGTCATGCCGGGTTCCAGCGCCTGGCCCATGGTGGCGAGGGTGCGGGCCACCAGGCTGCCGACGGCGCGCAGCTTGTCGAGCTGGTCCTCGCTTTCGATCGTCACGACGATACTCCCAGGGTCATGTCGCGCCTGACCGGCAACCGGGCCGGCGCGTGGATTTGCTGGTGTCAGCAGCGGCCGGCGCGCCGTGCACCATGCAGGGCGCGCCGGATCGCCGGCGTTCTATGTCGGTGCCGGCCACGCGGCGCAACATCCGATGGACGCCGGGCGTACCCTGAAGCTGCCAGCGTGAGCGGCTCGACAGCTTGTTGGAGCGAGCCTCCTCAAGCGTCTGACCGGTCCCCGGTCAGACGCGATCTGCTCTATGCGACGGCGGCTGCGGCAAGCGCCGGCGCGGCGGGTCGCGCCCGCATCGCCTCGGCCGCAGCCCCGATCCGGGCGGCGAGACCCGCGCTGACCGGCGTCATCGGCAACCTGACCTCGGGACTGTCGATCAACCCGCTGCGCCACAGCCAATGCTTGATCGGGGCCGGGCTGGGTTCGGCGAACAACAGGGGCGGTATGTCGCTGATCGCGTGCCAGGCCGCCAGCGCACCTGCCGCATCGCCGGACCGCACCCGGTCCAGCACGGCCGCGAAGCCGCCGGGCGCGACATGGGCCGAGGCGAGGATGCCGCCTTCCGCGCCCTGGGTCAGCATCGGGTGGAAGAAGGCATCCTCCCCGGTCAGCACCGCGAAGTCGGCCGGCTTGCGGCGCAGCAGGTCGAAGGATTGTGTCATGTCCGCGCAGCAATCCTTCACGCCGACGATGTTGGGCAGAGCCGCGAGTTCGAGCATCGCGGCGTTGCCGAGATTCACCCCGGTTCGGTAAGGGATGTTGTAGATCATGATCGGCCGCGCGGTGGCTTCCGCCAGCGCCGTGAAGTGCCACACCATCCCATCCTGGGAGGGGCGCGTGTAATACGGGCAGGCGACCAGATACCCGTCGATCGGCCAGGACGCGGTCTGCGCCAGCACCTTCACCATCTTGCGCGTGTCGCTGCCCGACAGGCCAAGGAACAGCGGCAGCCGCCGGCCGGCGGCGGTGAGTTCCGCCGCGACGATGGCGACCAGGCGTGCGGTCTCATCCTCATCCAGCGTCAGCCCTTCGCCGGTCGTCGCGGCGAGGATCAGACCGTCGAGCAGTTCGCCGGCATAATGCCGCGCCAGCCGGCGCAAGGACGCTTCATCGAGTGCGCCATCGCGGAACGGCGTGATGAGCGGCAGCCAAAGACCGCCTGGAGTGGGATGGGGTGATGACATCGTGGTCCGTCTCCTGGAATGCCGGAGGCGGGACCTGTGGTGAACCCCGACCAAACCGGCGGGGTTCAACGTGATCCTGCTGCGCTGTGGCTACCGCGCGCGCCGATCCATGCTGCCCCGGGCGGGGCAGGATTTCGAGGCGGCGGGCTTGCAGCAGTGCAGGGTCACGGCGGCAGCATCGGACGGTGCGATTGCCCGCGTCAAGGCGGCGAGGCGTGCCAAATCCGTCTCCAGCCCCGACGGCGCTTGCCAAATGCACCCCGCCAGGGGCATTTTCACCGTGCATCAAGAGTTGGGCCGGCGCCCAACGCCAACCTGCCTTCCCGGGCAAGGTGGCGTCCTCCGCAAGGAGGGATGTGGCCGCTCCGGCAACCAAACGGGACGCGAACCGCATCAGGCCTGGTCCAGACACATGGAGGACCGCGATGCTGGACGTGACACCCGCCCCCGATCTCGACCTGCTGCTGGGTCCGGGCGACGAGGCCGAATTCGTCGCCCTTTGCGCCTGGACCACGCGGCTCGGCCGCACCGAGGCATCCTGGCTGTATGTCGTGCTGCACCAGGGACATGGCGCCTGGACGCATGCCTATCGCGTGGTGCCGGACCGCCGGCCGGGGCATCTGGCGGTGTTCCTCGAACGCGCCGAAGCGGGGGACCGGCGGGCGGCGCTGAAGGAATGGCTGCGCGAACGTGCGGTATCGGCCGATGGCCGGCGCGCTGCGGGTTGACCCTGCCAGCCATGCGTCCGCCCGGCTTGCGCATGCCATGCGAGGCGGGGCAGAAGCCATACTTCCCTTCGCGTCGGAACGGCGAATCCATGCTCCTTCTCATCCCCGGCCCCGTCCAGACCCGCCCTGAGGTCCGCGCCGCGATGGCCCAGGACATCGCCCCCTGGGACCGCGATTTCCAGCGCGTCTACGCCCGCATCCGGGAACGGATCGTGGGCGTGGCCGGCGGCACGCCGGGCGTGCATGCCACCCTGCCGCTCCAGGGCGCGGGGCATTTCGTCTCCGAGGCCGCTCTGCGGACCTTCGTCGCGCCAGGCGCCAAGGTGCTGATCCCGATGAACGGCGCCTATGCCCAGCGCATGGCGCGGCTGGCGCGCGAAGCCGGGCGGGTGGTGGTCGAACTGCCGCTGCCCGACACGCGGGGTGCGACCGCCGCCGACATCATGCCCGCGCTGGAAGCCGACCCCGCCATCGGCACCGTGGCGATGGTGTTCAACGAGACCGGGTCAGGCATCGTCAACGACGCCAACGGCATTGGCGACGCCCTGCGCGCCGCCGGCAAGCGGTTGATCCTTGATGCGGTGTCCGCCTTCGGCGTGCTGCCATTCCCGCTCGCCGACCACCCGGAATGCGATGTGCTGGTGTTCACCTCCGGCAAGTGCCTGGAAGGCATGCCGGGCATGGGCTTCGCCGTCGCGCGGATCGACCGGGCGGAAGCCTGCGCGGGCAATGCCGGGTCCTGGTCGCTGGACCTGTCCGATGTGCTGGCGAACGCCAAGCGCTCGGGCTGGGGCTCGATCCGCTTCACCCCGCCGGTGCAGGCCATCGCCGCCTTCGACGTCGCGCTCGACCTGTATGACGCGGAAGGCGGGCAGAAGGCGCGGCTCGCGCGGTACCGCGCCAATACCGATGCGCTGTATGACGGCATCGTCGCGCTGGGGCTGAAGCCGTATCTGGCGCGCGAGCAGCAGGGGCCGGTCATCGTCACG
Organism: Acetobacteraceae bacterium; assembly: GCA_022842185.1. Taxonomy (GTDB): domain Bacteria; phylum Pseudomonadota; class Alphaproteobacteria; order Acetobacterales; family Acetobacteraceae; genus Neoroseomonas. Next base: position 7,439 of record JALHQB010000092.1, on the reverse strand, counting down.
ATCCACCAGCCGACCGATCCGCGCTTCGACCTGATGGATTTCGTCGAGGCGCTGAAGCGCCGTGGCGTGCTGATCAGCAATTTCTACAACACCGCCGCGCCGACCCTCCGCATCGGCGCGATCGGCGCCGTCACGCCCGACGACATCCGCCGCGCGGTCGGCGCGATTGGCGCGGCCCTGGACGATGTGCTGGCCAAGGCCGCCTGACCGCAAGCCGGCGGGGTCAACGACCGCCGCGCTCGATGCCCCAGAACGCCGCGATGTGATGCACGGCCGATATGCCGCCATCGGCGACCCAGGGTCCCGGGCTGCCGGGATCGGTCGCCTGCGCGTCGATCGGAAAGGCATGGGCGAAATCCGGCAGCGTCCATAATTCGACCGCGGGGCTGGTGCTTCGGCCCCAGGTGCGGCGTCTTGCACCGGGGATCGGGGCCGTGTCGGCGGTCGGCGGCGCGGCGAAGCCATGCAGGGCGCTCCATTGCGCGGCGAGCATCTCCGCATTGGCGGGATCGACCGTCCGATCGCGCCCGCCCTGCCAGATGGACAACCGCGGCCAGACCCGCCTGGCCGACGCAGGCGCCCGTTCGGCCACCGCGGCGGCCAAGCCCGCGCGCGTGCGGAACGGATCGGCGCGATGCATCCGCAACAACGCCATGGGTGACGTGTTCGCCGCGCCGATCGGCATGCCGGCAACCACCGCCCCGGCGGCGAACACCGCCGGATAAGCCGCGAGCATCGCCGCCGCCATGGCGCCGCCGGCCGAAAGCCCGACGACGTAGATGCGACGGCGATCGGATCCGAATTGCATCACCGCGTTGCGCACCATCTGCCGGATCGACATCGCTTCGCCGCGGCCACGGGTCACGTCATCCGGCCGGAACCAGTTGAAGCAACGGCTGCGATTGTTCGAAGCGCGCTGTTCGGGGATCACCAGCGGAATCCCCAGGCGGTCCGCCAGCGCCAGCCAACCGGCCTGGCGGGCAAAATCCGCCGCATCCTGCCGGCAGCCGTGCAGGACGACGATCAGCGGCGCCCCGGCCCGAGGGCAGCGCGCCGGCTGGAAGACCAGCATGCGCAGGTCACCTGGGTTGGTGCCGAAATTCGTCACCTCGGCGACATGGCCCGTGGCGATGCCCGGTCGGGCGGATGCGCGCAGCGGTGACCAGGCGAGGGTCGCCATGCCGGACGCAGCACGGGCAAGGCCACGGAAAAGATTCACGGATCGGAGCAACGGCCTGTGACGCGCCACGGGCGGTCAGCCCGGCCAGCCGGCCCGCGCGGCGATCACCGCCGCTTCGACCGGCGAGGTTTCTTCGTGGCACCCAAGGCGCGCGCCCAGAAGCCGCTGACCTCCTTGGCAGTTGCGGCCGTGGCTGCGGCCTGCTGGCGACGGGTCGCGGCCATCGCCAGGCCGCGGCCGGTATTGGCGACACGGTTCGCCGCGCTGAGCCAAAGGCTCATGAAGGGGTTTCGCGCCATGGTGGTGCTCTTTCGTGAGGGCAGTCCCATCCCAACGGCGCAGCGAGCCGTGCGTTGCTGCGATGCAGCATCACGTTCGCGAATTAGGCGCCCCCGCCGGCCGTCACGGCGCCGGGGAACACCCCCACGCCGCCTATTCCGGCCGGATGTTCGCCGCCTGCACCACACGGCGCCAACGGTCGATCTCGGCGCGTTGGAACGCCCCGTATTCGGCCGCGCTGCCGGCGACCACGGTGAAGCCGATCTGTTCCAGGCGCTGCACGCTTTCCGGGTGCTTCAGCGCTGCTGTCGCCTCGGCGTTCAGGCGCGTGAGGATGGGTGCCGGGACGTTCGCCGGCGCCATCGCCGCCTGCCAGGACGTCACCTCGAAATCGGCGATGCCGCTTTCGATCACCGTCGGAACCTGCGGCAGGATCGGATGGCGCTGGCGCGAGGTGATGGCGATCGCCTTCAGCCGCCCACCCTGGATATGCGCCGCAACCGTGCCGAGGTTCTGGAAGGACAGTTGCACATTGCCCGCGATCAGGTCGGTCGCCGCGGCCGCGCCGCCGCCATAGGGCACATGGGTGGGATCGGTGCCGGTCTCTTGCTTGAACAACTCCATCGTCAGGTGGTCGGAGGACCCGACCCCCGAGGTGGAGTAGGAGGTCTTGCCGGCATTCGCCTTCAGCCAGGCAATCAGCTCTGGCAAGGTATTCGCCGGCACGCGCTGGGCGTTCACCACCAGGACGTTGGGCGTCGTGACCGCCAGCGTGATGGGCGAGAATTCCCGCACCGGGTCGTATCCGAGATTGGGCCGCAGCGCGGCGTTGATGGCGAAGACGCCGATCGAGCCGACCAGCAGCGTATGGCCATCGGGTGCCGCGCGGGCCACGGCGCGGGCTGCAACCTCCCCATTCGCGCCCGGGCGGTTTTCCGCCACGACGGGCTGGCCCACCGTCATCCCCATCCGCAGGGCGATGATGCGCGCGACGATGTCCGAGGGGCCGCCGGCGACGAAGGGCACCACGATGGACACCGGTCGCGTCGGCCAACTGTCCTGCGCCCGCGCTGCGCCCGCGAGCATGGTGGCGGGGGCTGCGGCGAGCAGCGCGCGGCGATGGATCATCTTGGTTCCTCCGGCATGAATTGCACGGATGGTACTGCGATCCGGCGCCCAGGCGAAGCGTCCTGCCTGGCCGAAAATGCGCCGCTGCCCTTGCAAGCACCCATCACTCCCCGTAAGCGCGCGGGGTCACGAATGAACCGGGGGATATGACGGCATGGCGACGGACCTCGATATCGCGCGCGCGGCAACACTCAAGCCGATCCGCGAGATCGCGCAGGCCGCCGGCATCCCCGAGGACGCGCTGGAACCCTACGGCAAGTACAAGGCAAAGGTCGGCCTCGACTTCATAGCGGCCCAGCAGGACCGCCCGGATGGCGCGCTGGTGCTGGTCACCGGCATCAGCCCGACCCCGGCCGGCGAAGGCAAGACCACCACCACCGTCGGGCTGGGCGATGCGCTGAATGCCATCGGCACGCGGACCATGATCGCGCTGCGCGAACCCTCGCTCGGTCCGTGCTTCGGCGTGAAGGGCGGGGCGACCGGCGGGGGATACGCGCAGGTGCTGCCGATGGAGGACATCAACCTTCATTTCACCGGGGATTTCCACGCCATCACATCCGCCAACAACCTGCTGGCCGCGATGGTGGACAACAACGTCTATTGGGGGAACGGCGCCGGGCTCGATGCGCGCCGCATCACCTGGCGCCGTTCGCTCGACATGAACGACCGCGCGTTGCGCTCGGTGGTGTCATCCCTCGGCGGCGTGGCCAACGGCTTCCCGCGCGAGGACGGCTTCGACATCACCGTGGCGTCGGAAGTCATGGCGGTGTTCTGCCTGGCGAAGGACCTTGCGGACCTGCAGGCGCGGCTTGGCCGTATGGTGGTCGGCCAGCGGCGCGACGGCACATCCGTCACCGCGGCCGACATCAAGGCCGATGGCGCCATGGCGGTGCTGCTGCGCGATGCCTTCGCCCCCAACCTTGTGCAGACCATCGATGGGTCGCCCGCCCTGGTGCATGGCGGCCCCTTCGCCAATATTGCCCATGGCTGCAATTCCGTGATGGCGACACGGCTCGCGCTGAAACTCGCCGATGTGGTGGTGACCGAGGCGGGCTTCGGCGCGGACCTCGGCGCGGAGAAGTTCCTCGACATCAAGTGCCGCCAGGCCGGGCTGAAGCCCGCGGCCTGTGTCGTGGTCGCGACGGTGCGCGCGCTCAAGATGCATGGCGGCGTCGCCAAGGCCGATCTGGGGCGCGAGGATGTCGGCGCGGTCAAGCGCGGCATCGTCAACCTTGCCCGCCATGTCGAGAATGTCGGCAAGTTCGGCATCCCCGTGGTGGTCGGTCTCAACAAATTCACTTCCGACACCGACGCCGAGATCGGCGCGGTGCAGGACGCGATGCGCGCGCTGGGGACCGAGGCGATCCTGTGCACCCATTGGGGCGATGGCGCCCAGGGCGCGGCCGCGCTGGCGCGGGCGGTGAAGGTGCGCATCGACGCCGGCGGCGCGAAATTCGAACCGCTCTACACCGACCACGTCTCGCTCGCCGGCAAGATCGAGACGATCGCGCGCGAGATCTACCGCGCGGCGTCGGTCACGGTCCCCGCGCCCGTTGCCGCGAAGCTGAAACGTTATGAACAGGACGGCTTCGGCGACCTGCCGGTCTGCATCGCCAAGACGCAGTATTCGTTCAGCGCGGACCCGACGAAACTCGGCGCGCCAGAAGGCCATGTGCTGCCGGTGCGCGATGTGCGCTTGTCCGCCGGCGCGGGCTTTGTGGTCGCGATCTGCGGCGATGTGATGACCATGCCCGGCCTGCCGCGCGTGCCGGCGGCCGAGGCCATCCGGCTGGACGACCAGGGGCGGATCGAAGGGTTGTTCTGAACCGCCGCTGACGCGCATATCCCGCGGCCCAGATCGCCTCCGCCACGCTATCGCCGCGCGGCTTCGACGCCGTCGCGGATGAAGGCCGCCAGCGCCCGCGCCAGGCAGTCGTTCAGCCTGTCCACCTCGGCGGTGCGCCGGGCCGCCGGCGCGCGCTCCACATCCACCGTTCCGGCATCCGCCCAGGCGCGCATGATGTCGTAGCGGGAGAAGAACCCCGCATCGCCGGCCGCCGCCAGCACCCGCAGCGCATCCCGATACGGGTCGACATCGACATTGGCGCGCAGGAAGCGGCTGAACTGGATGCCCATGACCACCGCGTCGATGCCGCGCGCATGGAGGCGTTCCAACCCATGGGCGATGGTCGCCGCCATGTCGTCCATCGGCAGCCCGCGCAGCGCCTCGGTCATGCCGGCCTGCCAGATCACGAGGTCCAGCGGGCCCTCGCGCATCGCCTGTTCGATCAGGCGCCACTGGTCCGCGGCGGTGCTGCCGCGCGCGCCGCGCACCACGAAGCGCAATTGCAGATCGGGGCGGCGTTCGCGCAGAAGCGCCTCGAAACGCGCCGGCCAGCCGGCTGCCGGGCTGCTGGTGCCGGCGCCGGTCACGGACGCCGAACCGACCGCGAGGATACTGAGCCGGCCGGTGGAAATGCCGGTCGCGGTGGCGCGCAGCGGGGGCGCCGCCAACCATTCCTCGGGCGCGCCACAGCCTGGCCCCTGCGCCGCGGCCGGCAGCGAGAGGAAAAGGCCGACCAGCAGGGCCATCACGCCGCGCATGTACACCTAACCGTTATCGGTCGCGGGGGCGGCCGGCAAGCCCGGCGTGGGCCCCCGGCGCGCGCCGCGCTTTTCCGACCCATACCACGCGGTCAGCAGGGCGAGGCCGACCAGCGCCGCCATGCCGCCCAGGTTCACCACCGCCTGCATCCGCCAGCCATCATCCTCCTCGATCGCCACGCGGCCGAGGAAGGACAAGGCGATGCCGGCGCAGAACACCGGCAGCGCCTGCTGGCCCAGCAGCACCAGCACCCGCGCCGGCCGCCCTCGCAGCCAGGCGGCATCGCGGGGAACGAGGTGCGCGATCAGGTAGGTCATCGCCATGATGGTGAGCAGCCGTGCCGGATGCAGCGATGCCTTGTCGATCGCCGCCAGATAAGGCGCGAAGGCCGGCAGGCGCGTCTGGGCGAATTCCCACTGGAAGTAGATCAGCACGGTCATCGCCGCGCCGGCCGCCAGCAGCAGGACGCACACGGCCCCGGCCCAGCGCCGCCACGGCACCGACAGCGGCTGTCCCCCCGGTGGCCGGTAGCCCATCGCGCAGCCGATGAAGAACAGGAGCTGCCATGCGAGCGGATTGAAGAACCAATCCTCCCCCCGCCAGGACGGCAGGGTGATGTCGAAGACCCGCGCGGCCAGCCACAACGTCGCCGAAAGCCCCAGCATCAGCCAGGGCCGGCGCATCAGCGGCATCGCCACGGCGAACATCGCCAGCACCGCGATGTACAGCGGCAGGATGTTGAGGAAGGAGGGCTGGTAGCGCAGCAGCAGCGCCTCCAGCAGGGCGCGATAGGGGTCGGTGGCGAAGGGATCGAGGTGCAATTCGTCGAGATAGGCCATGGAATCGATCCGCGCCGCCGAAAGCCCGACCTGCGCGGTGAACACCACCAGCAGGAAGATGTGGGCGACATACAGCGTGAAGACGCGCCCCATGACGCGCGACGCGGCGAAGAACCACCCCTGCCTGTCCAGCACCAACCCATAGGCCAGCCCGGCGGCATAGCCGGCGAGCAGCACGAAGGCCTCGGTCGCGTCGGCCAGGGTGTAGTTGCGCGGCGTGGCGTAGCCCAGCCAGTTGCCGGGCGTGTGATTGACGAAGATGGCCCACAACGCGAAGCCGCGGACGAAGTCCACGCGCAGGTCCCGATCCAATCGCACGAGTGAAGCCATGGCCCGGTGAACACCCGGCCGGGCCGCGCCGCAAGGGACGCCGTGCTGAAGGCTTTGCTTGAGCGTGCATCTTCACGCGCCCGACCGGGTCCAGTCAGGCACGATCCGCTCTAAAGATCGCGCGCAACCGCCTCCACATCGCGTGCGGCGGTGCAGCCGGGGTGGCGCGTCAGCAGCGGCATCTGGTGGCGGATCGCATCGCGCACCTTCGCGTCCCGCCGCACCACGCCCGCGAGTTTCACATTCCGCTTGATGAAGGTCGCCGCTGCGCGGGCCAGGGCGGCGTGGGTCCGTGCGCCGGACGCCGCATCGGATGCGAGGTTCACGACGATGCGGGCATCGCCGTCCGGCCGGTCCCGCGCATGCAGTTTCAGCACGGCATAGGCGTCGGTCAGGCTGGTCGGCTCCTCGGTCGCGACGACCAGCAGCGTGTCGGCGGCAGCGGCGATGCGGCGCTGCGGCGCCTCCAGCCCCGCGCCGAGATCCACCACCACACGGTCCCATTCTGCGGCCGCCTGCGGCAGCATCGCCAGCACGGCGCCGAGCGACGCGGCATCGAGCATCGCCAGGGCACCCGATCCCGAACGCCCCGCCAGGATGTCGAACCCTGCGGGGTGGGCGATGGCGGCATCCCGCACGCCGGAAATCCCGGCGATCACCGCCGACAGGTCCCGCGCCGGCTGGAAGCCAAGCTGCACATCGACATTCGCCAACCCCAGATCGGCATCCACCAACAGCACACGCAGCCCCTGCCGCGCGATGGCCTGGGACAGCGTGATGGCGAACCAAGTCTTGCCGACCCCGCCCTTGCCGGAGGCGATGGCGATGATCCGGCCGGCCGGAGCGGTGGGCTGGGGTGCAGGGCGGATCATCGGGCGGCCTCCTCGGCCGGGTGAAGGGCGCCACGGCGGGGCGCGGCGGCCAGCCGCGCCGCCAGCCGCGCGGGCGTCAGGGGTTCGAGGCCGTCCACCACCTCGGGGCTGGTGCCGGCTTCGGTCAGCAGCAGCGGCCCGGCCTCGGCGGCGGCGAGCACGGCGCCGAGGCGCCTTGCGGCATCGAGGCGCGTGGGCAGCAGGTG
>JALHQB010000091.1 GCA_022842185.1 Acetobacteraceae bacterium | reverse complement strand
CGGCGTGGGGCCGGGGCGGCCTCCTCGCCGTTCTCGGCGGCGGGGATCAGCTCCGGCGTGCCGCCATCCTCGCGCCGGCGGCGGCCACCGCGGCGACCGCGACGGCGACGGCTGTCGGCCTTGGCTTCCGCCTCGGCCTCGGCAGCCGCGAGGGCCTCGGCGGATGGCGGTTCGGTCGGTTCGGCGGCTTCCGCCGGATCAGCGACCACGGCTTCGGCCTCGGCTTCCGCATGGCCCTCGCCATCCTCAGCGGGCGCGGCTTCGGCGCCGGCGGCGGTCTCGCGGCCTTCCTCGTCGCGCCCATCCTCGCGCCGGCCGCCACGGCGGCGGCGGCGGCGCTTGCGGCGGCGCTCGCCTTCCTCGGCGGTCTCATCGGCGCGGCGGGGGGCGGCGTCGCCTTCGTCCCCGGCTTCGGCCTCTTCGGCCTCCTCGATCTCCTCCTCGGCGGCCTCGACCGGTTCCGGCGCATAGTCCATCCGCAGGGCGGACGGCGCGGCGGGGATAGCGGACGGTTCGGCGGCGCGCAGGCGTTCGATCCTGACCGCCGGACCCATCAGGCTGTCATCGGGTTCGAACAGCACGGTCATGCCGAAGCGCGCCTCGATCTCGGCGAGCTTCTCCCGCTTGCGGTTCAGCAGCCACAGGGCGACAGCCGAACACACATGCACGCCGATCTCCGAGGCACGGCGCTTCGCGCCTTCCTCCTCGATCGCGCGCAGCACCTGCAACGCGCTGCTTTCCACGCTGCGGACCAGGCCGCGGCCCTGGCAATGCGGGCAGGCGACGAAGGTCTGTTCCGCGATGGAAGGCCGCAGCCGCTGGCGCGACATCTCCAGCAGGCCGAAATGGCTGATGCGGCCGACCTGGATGCGGGCGCGGTCGTGCTTCAGCGCATCCTTCAGCCGGCGTTCGACCATGCCGTCATGCTTGGCCGATTCCATGTCGATGAAATCGATGACGATGAGGCCCGCCAGGTCGCGCAGCCGCAGCTGGCGCGCGATCTCGTCCGAGGCTTCGAGGTTGGTGCGAAGGGCGGTGTCCTCGATGTGCCGGTCGCGCGTCGCGCGGCCCGAATTCACGTCGATGGCGACCAGTGCCTCGGTCTGGTTGATGACGATGTAGCCGCCAGACTTGAGCTGCACGACCGGCGAGTGCATCGCATCGAGCTGCGCATCGACATTGTAGCGCGCATACAACGGCACGGCTTCGCGGTGCGCGCGGATCTTGCCGGAATTGGCCGGCATCAGCATGCGCATGAACTCGCGCGCCTGGCTGTAGGCGTCGTCGCCCTCGACCACCACTTCATCGATGTCGCGGCCATACACATCGCGGATCGACCGCTTGATCAGGTCCGCTTCCTCATAGATCAGCGCAGGGGCGGAGGACGCCAGCGTCCGTTCGCGGATGCTGTCCCACAGCCGCACCAGGTATTCGCAGTCCCGCCGGATCTCTGGCTTGGGGCGCTGTGCGCCGGCGGTGCGCACGATCAGCGACATGCCGTCGGGCAGGCTCATCTCATCGAGTACTTCGCGCAGGCGCTTGCGGTCGGCGGTCGAGGTGATCTTGCGCGACACGCCGCCGCCGCGCGGCGAGTTCGGCATCAGCACGCTGAACCGCCCGGCCAGTGAGATATAGGTGGTCAGCGCGGCACCCTTGCCGCCGCGTTCCTCCTTGACGACCTGCACCAGCATGATCTGCCGGCGCTTGATCACTTCCTGGATCTTGTAGTGGCGCAGGAAGCGCGGCGGGATGCGGCGCTCGCGGCGGTCCTCCTCGCCTTCGCCCTCGGCGGGCAGGTCCTCGCCGCCGATCGTTTCGGGCGGGGGCGGGGCGTCCTCGGGGGGGAGGGATTCGACGCGGCCGGCATCCCCGGCGGCCTCGTCGCCGGTCTCGGGCGCATCGGCCACGGTCGCCTCGGCCTCCGATGCGGCGGTCCCGGCGCTTGCCTCGGGGGCGGGTTCGATCGGCAGCCCGGCATCCGGCGTGCCGGTGATGCGGTCATCGGCCATGTCGAGAGGCTGGGCGACGGCCTCAGCGGTCGGCGCGGCGGCGGCCTCCTCGCCATTGGTCCAGCCCTCGGTGCCTTCACCGTTCCAGGCGGCGCGGTCCATCGCCGATTCCGGCGGCAGGTCGTCCTGCTCCTCCTCGGCGCGGGCCTCCTCGGCCTGCATCTCGATCAGGCGCTGCCGGTCGGCGATCGGCAGCTGATAATAGTCGGGATGGATTTCGCCGAAGGCCAGGAAGCCGTGGCGGTTGCCGCCATATTCGACGAAGGCGGCCTGGAGAGACGGTTCGACCCGCACCACCTTGGCCAGGTAGATATTGCCCTTGAGCGGGCGGCGGGTGGCGGTCTCGAGGTCGAATTCCTCGACCCTTGTGCCATCCAGCACCACCACCCGGGTTTCCTCGGGGTGGGATGCGTCGATCAGCATGCGCTTGGTCATAGGCGTCGGTGCTCCGCGCCGCGGCGAGGCCGGCGGCGCAACGGAATGGCGAGGCCCGGGCGAGGACGGAATCGCGGCGCTGCTGTCATGGGCATGCGGCGGCCTTCGTCCTCGCTCGGTGGGCCGCGCACCGCGCGTGGCGATGCTGGCCCGGGGTGGGCGCGCCTGGTCTCTGCCCCGGAAACCCTTGAACGGCCGCGCGAAGCGCGGTGGTCCCAGGCACGGGCGGGCCGGCGACGCTGTGCGGAGGTCCGATTGCCGGCTGGGGGACAGTCCGGACCATGCGCGCACCCGTCTCCGCGCTGGCGAAACCCGCAGGAGGGAACCCGGCTGAACCACGGAGTATTCGGGGGGCAAGGGCGCCGCCCCGGCTCCAGGCCGGGTTCCGGTCCGATTGCGTCGGCCGCGCGCCCGGCCTTTAGAGCCCTCGGGTCGCGTGCCGGGCCATCCATCCCGGGACTCCGCCCGCAGCGGTTGCCGCCGGGGCAGGGCACCATAGTCACCACGCGCCGCTGCCACAAGGCAGGGAGAGTCTTTGTTTTGTCCCTCAATCGGCGGGCGCCGCACATCCGTGCGGCTTGCCTTCGCGCCGCGCACTGGTGCGCGGGCGCCGGATGGCGGTTTGGGCGCGGTCGCGCCGTTCGCTCCCGGATCGCGGCGGGGCCGCGATCCGTCGGGCGATGTCCTTGGTCGTTTGGGCGCGGGACGACTGTGCGGCTGGCCTTCGCGCCGTGCGCTGCTGCGCAGTGGCCGGATGGCGGTCTGGGCGCGGTCGCGCCGTGCGCTCCCTGGATCGCGGCGGGGCATGATCCGTCGGGCGTTCTCCGCAGCCGGCCGCTACATCACACGTCACTTCAATCAAGGCATGACAACCATCTGAAATGTCTGGCATATTGTCGCGGCGATCCGGGGGCTGGATCGCGGATGGGGGACTGCCACGATGCTGCGCTTCGGCCGGCGCGCCCTGATCGGGGCCGGCCTTTTTGCCGTCGCTGCGCCAGCACTGGCCAGCGCGGGGACACTGACCAGCGCCACATTGGCCGCATCGCGCGGGCGCGCACGGCTGTCGATCGCCGTCACCGGCAGCCAGCGCTGGTCCATCCGCGCCACCGACGACCCGCTGCGACTGGTGCTTCATATGCCGGAGGCGAGTTGGCGCGGCGCGACCACGCTGCGCGGCGCCGGCCCGGTGCGCGCCGCCCGTTTCGTCGCGGCCGACGACACGCTCGTACTGGATCTGACCGGACCCGCCCTGCCGGTCGCCGGCCCGGCACGCGCCGGGCATATCGTGCTGGACATCGCGCGCGCACCCGCCCCGCGCTTCGCCGCCGCCGTCCGTGCCGGGCGCGATGTGCTGGCGGGGACCGCGCGCAACACCGCGCTGCCGCTCGTCGTGCTCGACCCCGGCCATGGCGGCCGGGACCCGGGGGCGATTGGCGCCACCGGCGTGCAGGAAAAGCGCATCGTGCTGGCCGCGGCGCTCGAGCTGAAGCGCCGCCTCGAAGCCGCAAGAACCTGCCGCGTTCTTCTGACGCGGTCACGCGACGTCTTCGTGCCGCTGGCCGACCGCGTGGAGATCGCCCGGCGCCGCGACGCCGCGCTGTTCGTGTCCCTGCACGCGGATTCCGCCCCGGGGGCGCGCGGTGCCTCCGTCTATACCCTGGCCGAGACCGCCACCGATTCCATGAGCGCGGCGCTGGCGATCCGGGAAAACCGTGCCGATCTTGCCGGCGGCCTGCGGCTGCCCTCGGTCAGCCCGGAGGTGCAGCGCATCCTCATCAGCCTGATCCGGCAGGAAACGCGCGCCGGGTCCCACCGCCTGGCCCGGCTGGCGGTGCGCGAGTTGGGTGAGGAAGTGCAGTTGCTGCCCAACACCCACCGCGAAGCCGCTTTCGTCGTGCTCAAATCACCGGACATTCCCTCGGCGCTGGTGGAACTCGGCTTCCTGTCGGACCGGCGGGATGAAGCGGCGTTGCAGCAGAGGGCGCATCGGGCGCGGCTGTCCCTGGCGCTGTCACGCGCGGTGAAGCAGTGGTTGGACGCGGCGCCGACGGGGTGAGGGTGTTGCATCTGCGCCCGCCGGTGCGCAGGAATATGGCGATGGTGCGCCTTGGAGAGGGGCGTCGCCCCTCTCCAAACCTCACCCCACCAAAGGCTTAAGGCCTTTGGAAACCTCGACTTTGGTGCTGAACGCCGTGGGTTGGTGCCACTCACACCGGGCTGGGAAGAACGCAGAGGTCCTGCGCTATTCGCGACCCGGCCCTACGCCTCCGCCCGCCGCACCACGGTGTCCAATCGCCGCAGCCGTGCGGCAATCTCCTTCAGGATCGGCCCTGCCACGTCATCGAGCTCCGCCACCGCCTCAATCCGCCGGAACAGGTTCTTGACCATGTCCCCCCCCGGCTTGAACACGGTCATGCCATCGAACAACTCGCTGCCGCCGGCACGTCCACCGGCCGGCCGGGTTCCCCGCCTTTCCGTCTCGGCCAGCTTGGCGAGGTTCGCCAGCACCGTCCCGTTCAGCGCCACCGCGCGCTGGGCGGGCGTGACACCGTGGTCGGCCAGCGTGTCACAGGCCGAAACCAGCCAACGCAACGACAATTCGGCCCGCAGGAAGGCGCCTTCCTGTTCCCACAGCCGCAGGTACAGCGGCAGGAAATGATCCGAGGCGATGCGCCGGCGCAGCGCGACGACGATGCCCGCATGCAGGGCAAGCAATTCGCTGCGCCCGGTGAATTCGCTGCGAAGCTCATTGGCGTGGTCGAAGAAATCGGGACGGCGGCCGCCGAAGACCGGCTTGCGTCGCTCGCCGCGCGTGAAGCCATTGTCGGGTTCGCCGACCATCACCTCCCGCAGCGGCGCGAAATCCATGTCGGCCGCGGCGTAGTCGCGTGGATCCCGCCTGGAAGGTTGCGCCGCCAAGGTTCCGTCCCCCGTGACGGTGCCGTCCGTCACCCCGTTGCCGCCGTGGCGTCGCGCAGCGCTTCCGCCAGGCCGCTGCCGCCTTCGATCGCCCAGTTCGGGCGGCCGATCGCCTCCAGGGTCCGCAGCACCAGGTCGCGGTTCTCGAAGGCCGCGACGACGTCCCAACGGCCCTGCTTGACCAGGCGGCTCGACATCTCAAGCCGACCCGTCGCACCCGCGTGCCGCGCCGCGTTGCGCATCATGACAGGGTCGAGCAGGTCGATATAGCTCAGCGGCAGGAAGGTCTTGCCGGCGGCATCGATGCCGGTCAGCACGTCGTTGTAGAATTGGCGGAAGGCATCGCGCGCCGCAGCGAAGCGCCGCGGTTCGAAGGGCAGCAGCGGCGCGGCTTCCGGCGTGGCGTGGCCGCGCTGCGCCCAGACGCCGGTCCGCTGGGCGGTGAGCTGGGACGAATACACCGCCAGGAAGTTCGGCCGGAACAGCACGATGCAGCGCCAGGCGGGGTCGGCGATGACCCGCTGGCGGACCTCCGGCGCATGGTTCGGCAGCAGCTTGATGCCCAGGATGGGGGTCGTGCAGTCGCGCTCCAGCCGCTCCAGGAAGCCGAGCGGATCGGCGTCCCGTTCGGCCAGGAGTGCGGGTTGCGGACCCTGCGCGAGGTGGACGCTGCGCGGGTTGAAGGGTTCCGGGTGGAAGGTGACCTCGGGCAGCGACCCCAGGCTGCTGGCGAGGAGATTCGTCCCGGTCCTCGGGAAGCCGAGGATGGCGACGCGCTGGAGCTGGCTTGGCACGGTGCTCATGGTCCCGGGGAGGCTTCGCGCCGGGACGGTCCTGCCGCGATCACGCGCAGGGTGTCGAGCACCTGCCTGGGGTGGGACAGGCGGAAGCTGGCGTAACTGCCCCTGCCGTTCAGGTGTTCGAGCTGCAATGTCATCACCTGCTGGTCCAGCCGCTTGGCGTGGGCGATCATGTGGTAGTTGGGATTTATCGCCGGGCCACGGCTGAAAATGACGATGCGGGCACGCACGTCCCGGCCGAGCAGCAACCCGTGGAAGGCCGATCCCTCGAAGCCGGCGATCACCTCCGCCGCCTCCAGGGCCTGCAACTGATCGGCGATGCTCAGGGTCTCCGGCCGCAGGATGGTCCAGCCTTCATCCGCGAGGGCAGCCTCGATGGCGTCCACGCCATCGATATGCGCCCGCTTCGCGGAAAGGCCGCTGCGCGACAGCCAGACGCGACGCCCGGGCTCGGGCGGGCGATAGGGATGGGCGGCCAGAATCGCTTCCTGCATGGGGTGGAGGAACCGCCGGGTCACCAGCCCAGGTTCGGGCACGGCAAGCCGCGCGATACGGACCGGGCGGTCCACCACGCGGTGTTCCCGCCCCCCCAGGCCCAGGCGGTCGAAGATGTCCTGCTGCCAGCCCGACAATCGTGCATGGGCGGCGTTGCGCTGCCACAGGATCGGCCCCGGCAGAGCGGCGAAAGCCCAGGCGCGCGCCAGGCTTTCAAGCAGGAAATGGCCGAAATGATCCCAGAGCTGGCCGGCAAACACGAAGTCGCCGTCCCAGCTCTCCTCGGCTTCGGCATAGGGCGGTGGATTCGCCACCAACCCGCCGCGACGATGGGCCGCCGCGGCGACCGGGCTGCCATCGGCGCCGAATACGCCGGTGCGGAAGCGCAGCGGCGCTCCGGGCGCGGTCTCGCGCGCCAGCGGAACAATCGTCGCCCCGAGGATGTGATGCACATGAAGGGTGGACGGCGCGGCCCAGCGCCCGGATGGCGATGGCGCGTCCGGCACCACCTCGCTCACCGCGCGGCGGCGCTCGCCTCGGAGCGCGTCGCGCCCACGCGCTGCGCCAGGGCCGCGGCCATGAATTCGTCGATGTCGCCATCGAGCACGGCGTCGGGGTTGCCCTTCTCCACGCTGGTGCGCAGGTCCTTCACCATCTGATAGGGCTGCAGCACATAGGAGCGGATCTGGTGGCCCCAGCCGATGTCGGTCTTGCCGGCCTCGACGGCGTCGGAGATCGCTTCCCGCTTGCGCAGTTCCAGCTCGTACAGCCGCGCCTTGAGCATATCCATGGCGATGGCGCGGTTGCGGTGCTGGCTGCGGTCCTGGGTCGATGCCGCGACGATGCCGGTCGGGATATGGGTGAAGCGAACGCCCGATTCGGTCTTGTTGACGTGCTGCCCGCCGGCGCCCGAGGCGCGGAAGGTATCGGTCTTGAGGTCGGCCGGATTGACCGCGATCTCGATCTTGTCGTCGATCACCGGATAGACATAGACCGAGGCGAAGGACGTCTGGCGGCGCGCGGCGGCGTCGAAGGGGCTGATGCGGACCAGCCGGTGCACGCCCGATTCGGTCTTGAGCCAGCCATAGGCGTTGGGGCCCGTCACCTGCAAGGTGGCGGATTTGATGCCGGCCTGCTCGCCTTCGGATTGTTCGGTCAGCGTTACCTTGTAGCCGCGGCGTTCGGCCCAGCGCATGTACATGCGCAGCAGCATCTGCGCCCAGTCCTGCGCTTCCGTGCCGCCGGCGCCGGCGTTGACTTCAACATAGGCGTCGTTGTGGTCGGCCTCGCCGGACAGCAGGCTTTCGATCTCATGGCGCTTGGCCTCGGCGGCGAAGCCTTCGAGGTCCGCCACGGCGGCCTTGATGGTCTCCTCGTCGCCCTCGGCTTCGGCGAGTTCGATCAGGTCCAGCGTGTCGGCGACATCGCGTTCAAGCTTCTGGACGCCCTCGACCTGGCCCGCGAGCCGCCCGCGTTCGCGCATCACGCGTCCCGCTTCGGCGGCATCGTTCCACAGCGTGGGGTCCTCGGCGCGAGCGTTCAGCTCCTCGAGGCGACGGGTTGCGGCATCCCAGTCAAAGATGCCTCCTCAGCAGGGACACCGATGCGGTGATCTGCTCGTTCAGGGATTCTGCTTCAGCGCGCATGATGCGGGGTCAATAAAGCCCACCCAGGTTGCTGTCGAGGCCAGTGGCCGAAGCGCCGCCGCCTTCGCCGTCGCCGCGCCGCCGGGCCGAATTCTCGGTGCCCGGGCGGAAGGCTTCGAGGATGGAGCCGTTGCCGACATTCATCCGCACCAGCGCGACGCCGGGCGGGGCGCGGAAGGGCACCGGCGGGCTGTCGCGCAGGGCCGCGGCGACAACCTCGCGGAAGATCGGCGCGGCGTTGCCGCCGCCGGTCTCGCCTTCGCCAAGGCTGCGCGGGTCATCGAAGCCGAGCCAGACGGCGACCACGATGTCCGGGGTGAAGCCGACGAACCAATTGTCCTTGTAGTCGTCCGTCGTGCCGGTCTTGCCGGCGACGGGGCGGCCCAGCCGGTTGCCGATGGTGCCCGCCGCCGTGCCGCGCGCCACCACGCCCTGCAGGAGGCTGACCATCTGATACGCGGCGATCGGGTCGGTCACCTGGCGGCGCTGCGGATCGACCAGTTCGGGCGGGCCGGCATCGGGGCTGGATGCGTCGCAGGTCGCGCAGGTGCGGCGGTCGGCGCGCCACATGACGCGGCCGCGGCGGTCCTGCACGGAATCGATCAGGGTCGGAACCACTTCGCGCCCGCCGTTGACGAAGGCGGCATAGCCGGCGGCCATGCGCAGCACCGTCGTCTCGCCGGCGCCGAGCGACAGCGCGAGATAGCGTGGCATGTTCGGGATGACACCGAAGCGCGCGGCGGCGTCGGCGACCGCATCCATGCCGACCTGCTGGGCCAGCCGCACGGTCACCAGGTTGAGGCTGCGCTCCATCGCCTGGCGCATCGTCACCCAGCCATAGGCCCGCCCGGCCGAATAGTTCTGAGGCCGCCACATCCGGCCGCCCGACATCACCTCGATCGGTTCGTCGAGCAGTTCCTGGTTCGGTGGGATGCCCTGTTCCAGCGCGGTGATATAGACGAAGGGCTTGAAGGAGGACCCCGGCTGCCGCTGCGCCTGGGTCGCGCGGTTGAACCAGGACCGTTCGAAGGACCAGCCGCCGGTCATCGCCAGCACGCGCCCCGTCTGCGGGTCGAGTGCGACAACCGCCCCTTCGACCTGCGGCATCTGGCGCAATTCGACCCGTTCGGGCCGCGCGGCACGGCCCTGCGCCGGCATCTGGGTGGCCATCTGTTCGATGAAGACAACGTCGCCGACATTGACGACCTGGTTCATCCGCGACGGCTGGCCGCCGATCCGCCCATCACGCGACGGCCGCGCCCAGGCGAGGTCCTGCAGGTACATCAGCCCGGTCTGCGGCTGCGCTGTGCCCCCGCTCCGATCGATCCAGCCCAGCCGGGCATCGGCGCCGCGCACTTCCAGCACCACCGCCAGCCGCCATTCCGGCAGGCCGCCCGGCGGGCGCTGATAGGCTTCGAGCGCCGGCATCCATTCGGTCGGGCCGGCGGCGATCTGCCCGAAGGCGCCACGCCAGCCGCCGCGGCGGCGGTCATAGGCCACCAGCCCTTCGCGCAGCGCCCGTTCGGTCGCCGCCTGCAATTCGGGCTCCAGGCTCGTCCGGACGACGAGGCCGCCCATCGTGGTCTGCTCCGCGCCGAAGCGCTGGATCAGTTCGCGGCGCACTTCCTCGGTGAAGTGCTGGCCCACCGGGACCACTTCCGGACGGCGGGACGGGCGGGGGACGATCGGCTCCGCCTTGGCGTAGCGGGCTTCTTCGCGCGTGATGTGGCCGTCCTCGGCCATGCGATCGAGCACCCAGTCGCGCCGCGCGCGCGCCTGTTCGGGGAAGCGCATCGGGTTGTAGTTGTTTGGCGCCTTGGGCAGCACCGCGAGGAAGGCTGCCTCGGCGAGAGTCAGCTCATCGAGGCCCTTGTTGAAATAGGCCTGCGCGGCGGCCGCGACGCCATAGGCGGATTGCCCGAGGAAGATCTCGTTCAGATACAGTTCGAGGATGCGTTCCTTCGACAGCACCTGTTCGATGCGCACGGCGAGGATCGCCTCGCGCACCTTGCGCATGATGGTGCGGTCGTTGCCGACCAGCATGTTCTTCGCGACCTGCTGGGTGATGGTCGAGGCACCGCCCATCCGCTGGCCGGAGCCGTAATTCTCCGCCGCCGTGAGCAGCGCACGACCGATGCCGAGCGGATCGACGCCGGGATGCTGCCAAAAGCGCTGGTCCTCGGCCGAAACGAAAGCCTGCTGCACGCGGGCCGGGATCGCCTCGATCGGCACGAAGACGCGCCGTTCGGTCGCCAGTTCGGCGGTCAGCCGGCTGTCGGCGGCGTAAATGCGGCTCATCTGCGGGGGGTCGTAGCTCGCGAGCCAGCGGTAATCGGGCAGATCCTCCGCGATCTGGCGATACAGTCCGAAGGCGGCGACAGACCCGACCACCCCGCCCACGACCAGGATCATGAACAACAGGCGGAACAGCCCGAATCCACGGCGGCGGCGCTTGGTGCGCGCGGGCTTTTCGCGGCGCGGAGCGTCCTGCGGTGGCTGGTCCGGCGTGGGGGGCTGGCCGGGGGCAGCACCGCGCCGCCCCGTGCGGCGGGGGTCGAGCGGGGCGTCGGCGCGGAGTTCAGGGGTCGTCATCGCCGTATAAATACACCGACGCGCGCGCCACGGCGACTGTTGCGGTGCGGTGAAGGTGGGATGCTGATGTTCGCGTGGTGCGCGTCAGGAAAGTCTGTAACGGTCCTGCTCCATAGGCGCGAGGGTATGGCGATGATGTGCCTTGGAGAGGGGCGTCGCCCCTCTCCAAACCTCTCCCCACCAAAGGCTTAAGGCCTTTGGAAACCTTAACTTTGGTGTTGGGCGCCGTCGGTCTGCGCCAAGATAACTGCTTGGTTCTTGGTATTGGGCCGGTCGGGATCGTCCTGCGTTTTTGTCGCTTCGGGCCGGACGGGCTTCGGCGATCCCCCAGACCATCGCCAAGTCGAGGTTTCCAAAGGCCTTAAGCCTTTGGTGGGGGTGGTCCGGAGGGGGCAAAGCCCTCTCCGGTCAACGCTGTCCGAGGCGACTACTCGACCTGCTCGGTATCTCGCTCCGCATCGCCTTCGCCTTCCTCCGGCTTGGGCAATGCGGGGGGCGTGGCTTCGAGCATGTCGAACACCAGCGCCCCGTCCTTGAGTCCGACCTTCACCGATCCACCCTTGGCGAGCTTGCCAAACAGCAGCTCCTCCGCCAGCGGTTTCTTGATGAATTCCTGGATGACGCGGGCGAGCGGCCGCGCACCATACAGCGGTTCGTACCCGCGTTCAGCCAGCCATTCCTTGGCCGCGCTGGACAGTTCGATCGTCACGTTCCGGTCGGCAAGCTGGGCTTCCAACTGCATCACGAACTTCTCGACGACACGGCCGACGATCTCGGGCGTCAGGCCCGCGAAGCCGACGATGGCATCCAGCCTGTTGCGGAACTCCGGGGTGAACAGGCGCTTGATCGCCTCCTCATCCTCGCCGATCCGCGTCGGGCGTTCGAAGCCGATGGTCGCCTTGGCCATGTCCGACGCGCCCGCATTCGTCGTCATGATCAGGATGACGTTGCGGAAATCGACGGTCTTGCCGTTGTGGTCGGTCAGCTTCCCGTGGTCCATCACCTGCAACAGGATGTTGTAGAGATCCTGATGCGCCTTCTCGATCTCATCGAGGAGCAGCACGGCGTGCGGATGTTGGTCGATCGAATCGGTCAGCAGCCCGCCCTGATCGAAGCCGACATAGCCAGGCGGCGCGCCGATCAGCCGGCTGACCGAATGGCGTTCCATGTATTCCGACATGTCGAAGCGGATCAGCTCGATGCCGAGGGTCTTGGCGAGTTGCTTCGCCACCTCGGTCTTGCCGACGCCGGTCGGGCCACTGAACAGGTAGTTGCCGATCGGCTTTTCCGCATCGCGCAGCCCGGCGCGGGACAGCTTGATCGCGGCGGCCAGCGCCTCGATCGCCTTGTCCTGGCCGAACACCATCGACTTCAGGTCGCGGTCCAAAGTGCGGAGCTGTTCCCGGTCATCGGTCGAGACCGATTTCGGTGGGATGCGCGCGATCTTCGCCACGATGTCCTCGACATCCTTCAGCGTGACCGTCTTCCGCCGCTTGCCTTCCGGCAGCAGCATCCGCGATGCGCCGACCTCGTCGATCACGTCGATCGCCTTGTCCGGAAGCTTCCGGTCATGGATGTACTTGGCAGACAGTTCCACCGCCGCACGGATGGCTTCGGGCGTGTAGCGGACCTTGTGGTGCTTCTCGTAGTTGGTCTTGAGGCCCTGGAGGATCTTCACCGCATCTTCAAGCGTCGGTTCATTGACGTCGATCTTCTGGAAGCGCCGGACCAGCGCGCGGTCCTTCTCGAAGTAGTTGCGGTATTCCTTGTAGGTGGTGGACCCCACGCAGCGCAGCGTGCCCTGCGCCAAGGCTGGCTTGAGCAGGTTCGAGGCATCCATCGCGCCGCCGGAGGTCGCCCCGGCGCCGATTACGGTGTGGATTTCGTCGATGAACAGGATGGAGCCCGGCTGGGCCTCCAACTCATTCACCACGGCCTTCAGCCGTTCCTCGAAGTCACCGCGATAGCGGGTGCCGGCCAGCAGGCTGCCCATGTCGAGCGCGTAGATGGTCGATTTCAGCAGCACCTCGGGCACGTCGCCCTCGACGATGCGCTTGGCCAGGCCTTCGGCGATCGCTGTCTTGCCCACGCCCGGATCACCCACATAGAGCGGATTGTTCTTGGTGCGGCGGCACAGGATCTGGATGGTGCGCTCGATTTCCGAGTCGCGGCCGATCAGCGGGTCGATCTTGCCCGCCTGCGCCTTCTTGTTGAGGTTGACGCAATAATTGGACAGCGCGTCCTGCCCGCGGCCGCCGCGCGGCTTCTCCTCCTTCTCCGGGGTCTCCTCCGGATTGGGGCCTGTGGAAGCGGAGGGCTGGCCCTGCACCGGGCGCGGCTGCGACCGGCCGGGGGCCTTGGCTATGCCGTGGCTGATGAAGTTCACCGCATCCAGCCGCGTCATGTCCTGCAGCTGCAGGAAATAGACGGCGTGCGATTCCCGTTCGCTGAACAGGGCCACCAGCACATTGGCGCCGGTGACTTCGTCGCGCCCGGAGGACTGCACATGGATGGCGGCGCGCTGGACCACGCGCTGGAACCCCGCGGTGGGCTTGGGATCCCCGCCGCGTTCGGTCACCAGCCCGGCGAGGTCCTTGTCGAGGAACTCGGTCAGGTCGCGCTTCAGCCGTTCAAGATCGACGCCACAGGCGCGCAGCACGGTGGCCGCATCCTGATCGTCGCCCAAGGCCAATAGCAGGTGTTCAAGTGTCGCATATTCGTGGCGCCGTTCAGTGGCCAAGGCCAATGCCCGGTGGAGCGTCTGCTCTAGGTTGCGGGACAGCATGTCGGTGACGCTCCCCTATCGATGGTGTGCCGGTCCTCATGGGATCCGGGCGGCACCTTGGTAACCGGTCGTGATGTGGGCTTCCTTCTGGGGTTCTGCGACCCCTTCCCCTGATCCTTCGAAGCCTATTCCTTTTCGATCGTACACTGCAGAGGGTGCTGGTTCTGCCGTGCCAGGTCCATCACCTGCGTCACCTTGGTCTCGGCAACCTCATAGGTGAAGACCCCGCAGACCCCGACTCCCCGGCGATGCACATGCAGCATGATGCGCGTCGCCTCCTCGCGGTTCTTCTGGAAAAAGCGTTCGAGGACGTGCACGACGAATTCCATCGGCGTGTAGTCGTCGTTCAGCATCAGCACCTTGTACATGGCGGGCTTTTTGGTGCGCGGACGCGCCTTGACGACGACGCCGGTCTGCGACCCGTCATTGCCCTGCCCGTTGCCCGTACGCTTATCCGGATCGCTCATGGCTGCTGAAGTGGTTTCCCTAGGCGGTTTCGGCAACGGCCCCCGCCGCATGGCAGGATATCGGAGGGCGCGGCGCGGCGTGAAGGCCCGACCGCATCCGCTGCGCATATTGTCTGCGACCGACGTTAACACGGCCAGGGCGGGCGGGAACCTCATCCACCTATACGGGCTGGCGCACGCCATGCGCGCTTGCTCCCCGCTCCTGACCGATCCCAGATGCGCGGCCGGTTTCATCCGAGCCGGGATCGGCGTGAACGACAAAAGGCCCGGCCCCCGCCCGCCCCGCCGGAGCGGAATGGGTTGGGTGCCGGGCCTGTCGTCGGGCCGCCCCGCCCAGGGGGGCGGGCAGGGCGACCGGGTCAGCGTGGCTCAGGCCGCGAGCGGCTTCGCCATCTTTTCCATGGCGACCGTCATGCGGGCGGAGATCGGCGCCACGGCCTGTTCGGCCAGCTTGAACACCGCTTCCTGCATCTTCGCCGATTCGGCCACGGCCTTCTCGATGGCGGCCTTGGCGTACTTGGTCTGGATTTCGGCGGCCTCATTCAGGCTCTTCACGCCGGACAGCGCCTTCGCGCCTTCCAGGGTGTGGTCCGTCATGCCCTGCGCCAGCGCCATCGCCTGGCGGGCCAGTTCCTGCGTGCCGGTCGCCCAGGTCTGCGCGGCCTTGGTGAAGGCCTCGACATTGCCACGGCCGAACTCGCCGGCTTCCTCGGCGGCCTTCATGAAGCCTTCGGCGCCCTTGGTCATCTTTTCCATGCCCATCTCCATAGCAACGCGGGCCTTCGCCGCGCCGTCGGTCACGATCTTCTGCGCCTGGGCGGTGCCCTCGTCGGCAATCTTCTTCACGTCAGCCATGTTCTCATCCCTTTCGATGGTGGTCACGGAGGCCGCGGCGGCCTCCTCGATGGCGGTCTCGGGGGCCGGCATGGCCCCTTCGATCTCAACCTGCGGGGCCGCCATCGGCCCCTCGATATCGGACACAGGCACCGCCTTCGCGGCATTGTCCTGCTTGGGTGCCCGGGGCTTCCGGACCGTCTTGCTGCGCTGCAACATGATCGTGGTTTAGGCGGGCTGCCACTCGATACGCAAGAGTTTTTTGCACTGCACCATAAATCAAATCCAGCACGGCCCTAACGGTGGGATAACGGTGCTCCACAAGAAGGTAATGTAACCCCTTGCGCGGAAACGAAGTCCTTGCGATTTCGAAGTGGACGCTCCGGGGCGCGGCGGTTATCGTGCCGAGGTAGCGACCGATGCGACCTATGCGCAGCGGACCAGGGGGATCTCGTATGACATCATCGAGCGCGCATCCGCGCCCGGAAAACGCCCGGCGGCGCGGCCTTGCGGCCCTGTTCGCCGGCATCGCCCTCTGGCTCACCGCCGGTCCCGCCGCAGCGCAGATCGGTAGCGCGCGCTATGCGGCGATGGTGGTCGATGCGCGCAACGGCAACGTCCTGATCGCTGCCAATGCCGACGAACAGCGCTATCCGGCGTCGCTCACGAAGATGATGACGATTTACATGCTGTTCGAGGCCCTGCGCGAAGGCCGCGTGCAGCTCAACACGCCCATCCGCATGAGTGAGGAAGCGGCCTCCCGGCCGCCGTCCAAGCTCGGCCTGCCGGCCGGCATGTCCCTGACCGTCGAGCAGGCGATCCTGGTCCTGGTGACGAAAAGCGCCAACGACGTCGCCGCAGCGGTCGGCGAACACCTCGCCGGCAGCGAGGAACGCTTCGGACAGGTGATGACCATGCGCGCGCGTGCCCTGGGCATGTCGCGCACCACTTTCCGCAACGCCTCGGGCCTGCCTGATCCGGACAATGTCACCACGGCGCGGGACATGACGACGCTCGGCCTGCGGCTGATCCGGGATTTCCCGGACCGCTACCGCTATTTCAGCACGGTGCACTTCTTCTGGGGGCGGCAGGTCATCCGGAACCACAACCGCATGCTCGGCGACTATGACGGCGCGGACGGCATCAAGACCGGCTTCATTCGCGATTCCGGCTTCAACATCGTGACCTCGGCGATGCGCGACGGCGTCCGGCTGGTTGGCGTCACCATGGGCGGGTCGTCCTGGGTCGAACGCGATCGCCACATGGGTGCGCTGCTCGACCAGGGATTCGCGCAGGTCGGCGTCGCCGCCCGGCCGCCATCGGGGCTGATGGCCGCGGCGGCCGCCAGCGGCCTGGTCGGGTCCGCCCGTGCTGCGAGCCGGGTGCCAGACCG
>JALHQB010000090.1 GCA_022842185.1 Acetobacteraceae bacterium | reverse complement strand
CACCGTCACGGCCACGGGCGGGCTGGCGGCATCCTCCACCCGTGGCGTCTCGGCCGGGGGGTGGCCTTGCGGCAGTGGCACGGGCCGCGCGTGGCGGATGCCGGGCGCCAGGGGGTCGCGGAGGTCGTGCGGGGCCTCGGCCGGCGTCTGGGCGGTGGCTTGTGCGGGGTCGGTCGGCGCGGCGCCGATGTCGGGGCGGAGATCGGTCCCGCTTCTGCGTGTTGCCGCGCCCCGCAGCGGGGCTGGCGGATCGGTGTCCGGTACCGGATCGGATGGCTTCGCTTCGACAGTGATCGGGCCGGCAATGATGCCGGAACGGTCCACCGCCACGTCCGGGCTGGCTGTCTGCGGTGCCGTTTCGGGCAGGGCGCCATCCGGTCGAGGCGCTTGCTCCACGCCGACCGCGCCGCCATCCGGGGGAAACGTTTGCTCCAAGCCGGCCGCATCGCCATCCGGGCCAATCGCTTCCTCCGCGACGACCGCATCGCTGTGCTTCTGCGGCGCGGCGTCCGGCGGGGCGGGCGCGATGGCCTGCACCAATGGCCCGGCGTGGGTGGCGAGAAGCGCCGGGGCATCGGCGGCCTCAGCCACGGCATCCGCCGGAGGCAATGACGCGGGGCCAGGGGTCACGGATGGGATCGTGGTGATCAGCGCGGCCAGGTCGCTTCCGGGCGCCTGCATCACGCCGGGCAGGATGTCGGCCTGTGCGGGCGCATCGGATGCTGCGGTCGGCGAACCGGTTGCGGGATCAGTCGGGACCGCATGGCCGATCTGGGCGAGCAGCGCGGCGAATGATTCTTTCGCCTCGCCGGTGGGCGCGGCCCCCGTGAGCGGCGTCGCGATCTGCGGCGGGAGGGAACTGACGCTGACTTCCATCGGTGGAGGGACCTTCCGGCGCGGCGTCGCGCCCAGTCTGCCTCACGCAAGCGCCGCGCCAGCAGCACGCGCCGTGGCGACAGGCAGGCCCTGCCGCAGCACCGGCAGGAAGTGCCGTCACGCGGCAGCCCGCGCCGCGCCGCGCGGCCCGATCCGCTGGCATGGCGGTTGCGGGGCAGGGGTCAGCCCCACTCGCCTGCCGCGGAGAATGCGATGTCCCTGTTCGGTGCCATGACGACCGCCATCACGGGCTTGAACGCACAGGCGCGCGCCTTGGGTCACGTGTCGGACAACGTCGCCAACAGCCAGACCACCGGATTCAAGCGCACCGATACGAACTTCGTCTCCTACCTCACCGAAAGCACGCAGTCGGTACACCGGCCAGGGTCGGTCGTCGCGCGGCCCGACTACACCAACACGGTCGCCGGGCCGATCGCACAATCGGAAAACCCGCTGTCGCTGGCAATCTCCGGCCAGGGCTTCTTTTCGGTGGCGCTGCCGACCGGATCGGCAAACGGGCAGGTCACCTTCGACGAACGGCAATTCTACACGCGCTCCGGCGACTTCCAACTCGACCGCGACGGCTACCTGGTCAATGGCGCGGGCTATGCGCTGCAGGGCTGGAGCTCGGACGCGGCCGGCGAGCCGGACCGCACCCAGATTCAGCCGATCCGCGTCAGCGACCTGGTGTTCAATCCGATCGCTACCGACGTCATCGAGCTTTCGGCCAACCTGCCGGCCGGCGGCACGGAAGCGGTGACCACGCCGCGCGACGTCTATGATTCGCTCGGCGTCCTGCAGGAGATGAGCTTCACCTGGACCCCCAATGGCGCCAATACCTGGACGCTCGACATCACCGCGCCCAATGGCGGCGGCTCGCTCGGGACCGTCGATGTGCAGTTCGGCCAGGCCGCCTCGCCGATCGTCGCCGATGGCACCATCGGCGGCTTCGCCAATCCCACCGGATCTTTCGTCGGTGCGGCCTCCGTCGCGGGGGAGCCGGCCATCCTGTCCTTCAGCGCGGATTTCGGGCAGGGCCCGCAGGCGATGACGCTCAACCTCGGCGCCTTCGGCGAGGCGCGTGGCCTGACGCAGTATGCCGAGGAGGAATACACCGTGCGCAACTTCACGCAGGACGGGGTGCCGCTGGGCTCCTTCTCTTCGGTCGGCATCCGCGAGAACGGCGACGTCGCCATCAACTACGACAACGGCCAGTCGCGCGTCGTCGCCCGCGTGCCGATCACCACCTTCAACGCGGCCGACATGCTCCAGCGCCTTGATGGCCAGGCCTTCATGCGCACGGTGGAAAGCGGCGAAGCGCGGACATCGGATGCCGGGTCGAACGGGTCGGGGCGTCTGAAGATCAGTTCGATCGAAGGATCGAATGTCGATATCGCATCGGAATTCTCGAAGTTGATCGTCGCGCAACGCGCCTACACCGCGAACACCAAGATCGTCACGGCAACTGACGAGATGTTGCAGGACACCATCAACATGCGCCGCTGAGGCGCGGCCGGTAGGGCATCCCCCCCATGAGCCTCGAGACCGCCCTGTTGTCGGCGCGCTCCGGCCTGCTGCATGCGCAGCGGGCCATGGCGTCCTCCGCCGGCAACGTCGCCAATGCCGATACCGTCGGTTACACGCGCAAGACCGTCGTCGGCCGCGCAGAACAGGCGGACGCGATGGCCGCGGGCGTGCGATCCCTCGCGCCCGGCCGCGATGTCGATGAAGCGCTGCTGGGCGAACTCGACAGCCGTCGCGCCGCCGCCGCCGCCGCGGGGCTGCGCGCGGACCTGCTCGCGGGGATCGAGGCGGTGCATGGCAGCCCAGAGGTGGGCGATGGCCTCGGCGACCTGGTGGCCGCCCTGCACACCGGCTTCGAGGATCTGCGCGCCGACCCCGCCGAGGCCGGGTTGCAGACCGCGCTGGTCCTGGCGGCGGAGGAACTCGCCACCCGCTTCAACGAAGTGTCCCGGTCGATCGGCCAGGCGCGCCAACAGGCGCACGACACGGTGGTGACCGAGGTTTCCACTATCACTGCCGGCCTGCGCAGCATCGCGACCCTGACCCTGCAGATCCGCGAGCAGATCGCCCTCACCGGCGATGCCGCTGGGCTCGAGGACCAGCGCGACGCGGCGATCTCGGCCTTGTCGGAGTCCATCGAGGTTCGCGCGCTCAAGCGCGAGGATGGCGGCATCGTCCTGGTCGCGCGCAACGGTATCGTCCTGCCGCTGCATCACGACAGGGATGCCTGCTCCACGACGGATGCGACGCTTGCGCCGGCGGCCTATCACGGCGCGGGCGGCACCGTCCCCGGGGTGATGCTGGCGGGCCAGGACGTGACGGCGGTGCTGCTTGGCGGCCGCCTGGCCGAGGCGATCGCGCTGCGCGACCAGACGCTGCCGCGCTACCAGGCGGAGCTGGACCTCGCCGCCGCGACGCTCGCCGCGCGGTTCGATGCGCAGGGTCTGACCTTGTTCACCGATGCGGCAGGGACCGTGCCGGACACCGCCCAACCCTATGCCGGCAGCGCCATGATCGGCTTCGCCGGGACGATCGGCGTCAGTGCTTCCGTGGCGCTGGACCCATCCCTGTTGCGCGACGGCACCCATGCGGTATCGGCCAGCGCGGCGGGCGCGGCGGATTTCACGCCCAACCCGCCCGGCGGGCCGGCGGCCTTCATCGGCATGATCGACCGCGTGCTGGACTTCACCTTCGGGTCGCAGGCGCAACCGGGCCTTGCCTGGACCCCGATCGCCACCGGCGGCCTGGGTCCGGACGGGACGCTGTCCAGCCCCTTTGGCGCGCCAACCACGATCGAGGGCTATGCCAGCCTGATCACGGCAACCCAGACGGCCGACAGCGCCTCGGCCAAGGCGGCGGTGCTTGGCGCGAAGTCGATGGTCGATGGGCTGGAGACCCGATTTTCGCAGCGCTCGGGCGTGGATGTGGACCAGGAGATGGCGGCGATGGTCACGCTGCAGAACGCCTACGCGGCGAATGCGCGGGTGATGTCCACCGTGCAGGCGATGTGGGACACGCTGCTCGGCGCGGTGCGATAGGCCATGACCGGGATCGCCTCCGTCTCCCGCCTCGATGCCGGCACGCAGGCGCTGCGGCTGCGGCTCGACACCCTCACGCGCCAGGTCGCCGACGGGCGCAAGGGCCCTGGATACGGCGACATTGCTCCTGACGCCCGCCGGGCCATCGACCTGCGTGCCGACATGGCGCGTCGGGCGACCTGGCAGGGCACCATCGACCGCACCCTGGCGCGGACCTCCGTCGCGCAGGGCGCTTTGGGGCGGCTGTCGGACATCGCGACCAAATTCTACGAACACGCCATCAGGATCGATGGCACGAGCGGGGAGCTGATCTCCGCCGTCGCCGCGCAGGCGCGCGCCGCGATGGCTGAGGTCGGCGCGCTGCTGAACGAACGCTATGCCGGCGAATACATCTTCGGCGGCACCGACAGCGCGAACCCGCCCGTGCCGGACCCCCATGGCATCGCCACATCCGGCATGGCGACCGACATCGCCGCGGCCGTGGCGTCGCTCGCGGCCGGCAATGTGGCAACAGTCCAGGCCGCGACGCTGGCGGCGGCATCGTCGGATGCGGTGGGCACGACGCCCTTCTCGGCCTTCCTGTCGGATCCCGCGGCGGGGCTGACGGAGGCGCGGCGGTCCGTGCCGGCCGCCGATGGCGAAGTGGTGGCCTATGGCATTTCCGCCAATCGCAACGCCGCCGCGACCAGCGAGGGCGAGACCACCGGCGCCTGGGCGCGGGATATCCTGCGCGGCCTGGCGACACTCGCCGCTCTGGACCCGGCGCAGGCGCCGCTCGGGACCGATTTCACCGACCTGGTCGCGACGGTGCGCGACGGGCTGCGCAGCGCCATCGATGCGCTCGGCGAAGAACGCGGCGCGCTGGGTGCGACGGAAGAACGGCTGGAGGCGACATCGCGCCGCCATGACGACATCACCATCACGCTCACCGCGCAGCTCGCCTCGATCGAGGAAGTGGACATGGCCGAGACGATCAGCCGGCTGGACGCGACGAAGACGCAGCTTGAGGCATCCTATCGCGCGATCGCCATGGTGTCGTCGCTGAGCCTGGCGAATTTCCTGTGAGGGTGCCCCGGATTCAGCCTCCCTTAATGCGGCCGGCGGCATCATCGGCCCGACACCGCAAGAAGCGGCGTGCAACCCGGCACCTGGCCTGTCGCACAGGCAGGGGCCATCGGATCCCAGGGGAAGACCCCATGTCGATGAATTCCGTCAACACCAATGCCGGCGCGATGGTCGCGCTGCAGTCGCTCAACCGCACGAATGAGCAGTTGAACGTCACCCAGAAGCGCATCTCGACCGGCTTCCGCGTCAATGACGCGAAGGATGACGGCGCGGCCTTCGCCGTGGCGCAGTCGGTCCGCGCCGATGTCGCGGGCCTCACCGCCGCCAATGAACAGCTGGGCGGCGTGAAGGGCATCCTGGACACCGCGCTGTCGGGCCTGACCAAGGTGTCCGAGACCATGGTGAAGGTGCGCGAGACGCTGGTCCGCCTGGCGGACGATACGCTGAACGCCGACCAGCGTTCCCAGTACGAAGCGCAATACACCGCGTTGCAGACGCAGATCACGAACTTCATCACCGACGCCACCTACAACAGCCGCACCCTGCTTTCGACGACGGCGCCGGCGGGTGGCGACATCACCTCCACACGCAACGAATCCGGTACCACCTATACGCTGACCGCGGTGGATGGTGCCGGCACGCTGATCGTCGCGGCCGCGCCGACCGATGCGGCGACCGCGCAGGCGGCGCTGGGCGATGGTGGCGACTTCGAGACGGTGCAGTCTTCGATCAGCGACGCGCTGAACACCTTCGGTTCGGATTCGCGCTACATCGACGCGCAGATCGCCTACAACAAGGACAAGGTGGATTCCCTTGAATCCGGCCTCGGCGCCTTGATCGATGCGGATCTCGCGAAGGAATCGGCGCGGCTGCAATCGCTGCAGATCCGCCAGCAGCTCGGCACACAGGCGCTGTCGATCGCCAACCAGGCGCCGCAGACCCTGCTGAGCCTGTTCCGCTGATCCCGGCAGCGGTCCGCGCACCCGCGCGGGCCGCGCCTTCTTCATCACGGCCGGGAGGACAGGATGTCCACATTGGTGCTTGAACTGCGTCAGGGCGACCTGATGGTCGTCAACGGTGCGCCCATACGATTTCGCAATCGCGCGCGCATCGAACTCACCGCCAAGGCCCGCTTCCTGTTCGGCAAGCAGTTGATGACGCCGGAGACCGCATCCAGCCCCGCGCGCCGGATCTACTTCGCCCTGCAGACCGCCTATATCGGCGACGAGGATGAGCGCGAGGCGGGGCTGACCGTCGCGCGGCGCCTGATCAGCGAGTTCCAGGCCGCGACCACCTCCTCCCTCGCGCGGGATTTGCTTGATCGCGCGCTGGCTTCGGCCGAGGCGGATGAATGCTACCAGGCGCTGAAATTCGTGCGCCGGGTGATGCGGCATGAGGATGTGGTGCTTGGCATCGCGCCGGCCACCGCCGGCGTGACGGAGGACTGACCCAGAATGTCGCTTGCCGATATCGTCCGCGCCTATGGTGCGGCGCGCGCCGCGCGTGACCCGCGGGAGCAGGAGGCGGATGTGATCCGCCGCGTCACCTTCGGCCTGCGTGCGGCACTCGATGACGACGGGCCTGTGCGGGTGCGCGCCGTGGCCGATAATCGCCGCCTGTGGCTTGCCATGGAAACCGCGCTGGTGGACCCGTCCAACCAGTTGCCGGCGCAGATGCGCGCGGGCCTTGTCTCTCTCGGCCGCGCCGTCCAGCGCGAAATGCAGGGGCCGACGCCCGACATCGCCTTTCTCATCGAAGTCAACGAACAGGTCGCGATCGGATTGGTCGGCGGCGGCTGAACCGCGCCTCGCTACCGAAGCCTGCCGTGTCGTGGGCCTGTGGTCCCGCGCAACGGTCAGTCGACAGCGGGCGGGGCCGGCGCCGGGGCTTGCGCCGTCTCGCTGCGCGGCGCCACGCCGATCGGCATCGGCGCATCCGTCATCGCGGCGGCACGGTACGCGGCGATCGCGCGTGGGGTGGGGATGGTGTGCGCCACATCCCCACCCGTGCCGCGAAATTCAAGCACCACCATGCCCAATGTGCCGTCGAGCCGCAGCCGTGGGTTGGGCGTGACCGGCGCCAGGACCGCCGGGACATCCGCCACCTCCGCCGCCGGCATCGACATGCGCGGTGCGGTGCGGGCGGATTCGCTGGTCGATATGTGGCGAAGGATGAGGTCGGTCGGCATGGCATCGTGCTCCATGTCCATATTGCGCGACCGATCGTGAAGGCCGGGTAAATGCCGGCCGTTCAGAGCGACGCACGTGAAGGTTTTGACGCCCGGCGGCCCAGGGGCGTAGCAGCATTCATCGTGATCCGATCCCTTGCGCTGACCGAAGACCACCTGCGTACGCTGATCCTGTGCCTGCTGGCGGGTGGCCTGCTCACTGTGATCGGCCTGCCGCTCGGCTGGATGGTCGGGGCATTCATCGCCACGGCCTACCTCACATCGCGCCGTGCCGCCGCGGTGCCGGCGCTGGTCCGCCCGGCCGGGCTGGTGGTGCTGGGGCTGACGCTTGGGCAGGGCTTCACCGCGCCCGTGGCGCAGGCGGTGGAAGATACGCTGCCCGTCATGCTCGCCGGCGGCGTGATGGCCATGCTGACCGGCCTGGCGGTCGCGCCGCTGTACCGGCGCCTGGCGCGCAGCGACGGGCGAACCGCCTTCTTCGCCACCATTCCCGGCGGCGTGGTGGCGATGGCGATGCTCGCGGCGCGGGCGGGCGCGGCGGTGCCGGCGGTCATGGCGGCCCAGTCGATCCGCATGGCGCTGGTGGTCGTGGCCTATCCGGCGCTGATGGCGCTGGTCGCGGCGCGTGGCGGCGCCTCCGCCTTCGACGCGGTTTTGCCGCCGGTCCACTGGGGTGGGCTTGCCCTTCTGCTGCTGGCGGGTGCCGCCGCCGCCTGGGTGGGTGCGCGGGCGGGCATCGCGAATGCGGCCATGTTCGCACCCTGCCTGCTCGCCATGGCGCTGTCGGCGACGGGCGCTCTGCCATCGGCGCTGCCGCATTGGCTGGTCGATGCGGCGCAGCTGGCGATGGGAGCGTCCATCGCCATGCACCTGGCGGGCGAGGGGCTGGGCAGGGCGCCGCGGCGGCTGGTGGTGGCGGGTCTGGCGGCGGCGGTGGCGATATCGCTGCTGCTGGTCGTCGTGGGGCTGCTGCTGGCCTGGCTGGCCGGGCTGCCGGCGGCGGCCGTCGTGCTGGGCATGGCGCCGGGCGGCATG
Source organism: Acetobacteraceae bacterium (assembly GCA_022842185.1). Lineage (GTDB taxonomy): Bacteria > Pseudomonadota > Alphaproteobacteria > Acetobacterales > Acetobacteraceae > Neoroseomonas. Next base: position 8,544 of record JALHQB010000090.1, on the reverse strand, counting down.
CCGGAGATGATGGTGACGGCGCAGGCGCTGCAACACGCCGTGCCGCTGGTGCTCGGCTTCCAGCTGCTGCGGATGGTGCTGTGCCACCTGCTGGTCGGGCCGCTGTGGCGGGTGGCGACCGCGACCGGGTTGCTGCGGCCGGATGCGCCCGCCAGGCGTTAGAGTGTTTTGCGCCAGACTGGCCTGGCCCCATCCGCTCGCTCTACGCCCTTGTTTGGGCGACCAACGTCACGCCCCTGACCGAATTCCAGTCAGGAGCGACCTGCTCTACGACTCGTAGGCGACCAGTGCTTCGAACGTCGTGTCGATGCGCTTGCGACCCTCCAGGAAGGTGAGTTCGATCAGCGCGGCGGCACAGGGCACGTCGGCGCCGGCCTGGCGCAGCAGGCTGATCGCCGCTGCCATGGTCCCGCCCGTGGCCAGCAGGTCATCGAGCAGCACGACCTTCTGGCCCTTCTCGATCGCGTCGGCCTGCATCTCGATCCGGTCGGTGCCGTATTCCAGCGCGTAGTTCAGGCCGATGGTCAGCCCCGGCAGCTTGCGCGGCTTGCGCAGCATCACGAAGCCCAGGCCGAGTTCGAGCGCGAGCGGGGCGGCCACCAGGAAGCCGCGGCTTTCGATGCCGGCCAGCAGGTCCGGCTTGTGCGGGCGGATGATCTCGGCGAGGCGCCCCACCGCCGCCTTCCAGGCCGGGCCATGCCGCAGCAGGGTCGAGATGTCGTAGAACAGGATGCCCGGCTTGGGAAAATCCGGGATGCCGCGGATATGGGCCTTGAGGTCGAGGGTCTCGCTCATCACGTCGTCGTTGCCGATCCTGTTGGGACAATGTCGCGGGGCGGAGAGTGGCGGATCGGCCTCGGGCCTGTCCATCGCACCTGAGGGGCTTGGCGGCGGGGCCGGGACGCGGCAAGTGCGGGTCATGTCGCGCACCCTCATTGCCACGCTCGCCGGGATCGGCGGGTTCATCGCCTATGTCGTGGTCGTGCTGTTGCTGGCGGACCATACCCGCAGCCTGCACTGGGCCGTCGAATTCCTGTTCTACGCCGTCGCCGGCATCCTGTGGGTGTGGCCAGCCAAATGGTTGATCGCCTGGGCAGTGCGGGGCGGTCGCTGACACCCTTCTGAATCAGGCCCGAAGAAGCAAAAAGCCCCCCGATTGCTCGGGGGGCTTTCGCGGCAGACCGGGAATGGTCGGAGTGAGAGGATTCGAACCTCCGGCCCCTGCGTCCCGAACACAGTGCTCTACCAGGCTGAGCTACACTCCGTTGCCGGGTCTGCCGCGGAGGCGGCGGTATAGCGGCGTCATCTGCACACCGCAAGACGGTCCCGAGCACCGCCTCGCCACCGGCCATTGCGCGGACGGACAGGCCACACCACCCTCCGTCCAGCCACGCCGTCGTTCCGCGCGGGGCGAAGCCAAACGAGGGGAAGCTTGATGAAATCTGGGATGATGGCGGGGGTCGCCATGGTGCTGCTCGGGATGACCGGGGCGGCGGTCGCGCAGGATGTGATCGCGCAGCGTCGCGAGGGCCTGCGCGGCATGGGCCGGCAGATGGAAGCGATCAAGGCGGTGACCGATGCGCGCGGCGACACCCGACCGCTGGTCGAGCGCGTCGACGCCATGATCGCCTTCTATCGCGGCCTGCCCGCGTTGTTCCCCGCCGGCAGCGGCACCGGGCAGACCCGCGCCCTGCCTACCATCTGGTCCGACTGGGCGGGTTTCGAACAGGCCAATACGAACATGGTCACGGCACTGGGCGCGCTGCGCACCGCCGCAGCGTCGGGCGATGTGGCCGCGACGACGGCCGCCTTCGGCCAGGCCGGCGCGACCTGCGGCGGCTGTCACAGGCCCTTCCGCGGACCCGCCCGCTGATCGATGCGCCGGAGGGTGCCCAATAGGCGCGAAGATTGGAGGGGCGCTGCCCCTCCAAACCACCCCGCCAGGGACCAACGGGTCCCTGGACCGCGGGACCTTGGCATTGGTCACGCAGGGCGGTCCTTCACCCAGCCCAAATCCAGAATCGTGCATTCACCTTGGCGCCCACCGCCGGCGTTCAGCACCAAAAATGAAGGTTTCCAAAGGCCTTAAGCCTTTGGTGGGGTGAGGTCTGGAGAGGGGCAAAGCCCCTCTCCAGAAACCCGCATCGGCATACCGCCCCCCGGCGATCAGCCCCCGCCGCCGAGCCGCGTGACAGCCCACACGGCCCCGGCAGCGGCGGCGATCAAGGACAGCGCCAGCGCGGCCGATCCGTGGCGTGGCGCGCGCGCGGCCGATTCGGGTAGCTGCTTCACCCCGGTCACCATTGGCCCCACCAGGTCGTGGCCCTTCAGCAGCCGATAGGCGAGGGCCGCCATCACATGAACCAGCACCGCGATCAGCAGCAGGTCGATGATCTGCACATGCAGGCCGGACATCCGCTCGGACGTCGCCTCGCTGACCCAATTCGCGAGCGGGCCATGCTGCGAATATGTGAAGCCGACATCGTGGTTGGTGAACAACCCGCTGACCGCCTGCGCCAGCAACAGCGCCAGCATCAACACGATCATCCAGGCACCGGCTGCGTTGTGTGTCGTGGCCACGTCCGGCCCGGCCCGGCCGAACCTTGCCAATTCGCGCAACGCCGCGAGCGGTGAGCGGACAAAGGTGGCGAAGCGTGCATTGTCTGACCCCACCAGCCCCCAGGCGATGCGGAACAGCACCAGCGCCAGCAGGGTGTATCCGGAGGCATAGTGGATGTCCCAGTTGTCAGTCTTGGCGCTGACATAGGACACCAGGACGCAGGCCACGGTCCCCCAATGGAACAGCCGCACCCAGCCATCCCACACCTTCACCGGTACTGTCGGTTCCGCCATCGGGGCCATTCTCCATGCGCGAGGGCATCGTGGCATGGACACCGGCACCGCGCGACGCCGCCAGGAGTGCCGGGATGCGTGATGACACTTCGCTCGAATCTGCTCTAAGGATCGGAGGACACTGGCGGAATCCGAGATGCGGCGCTTCGCGCTACCTGGCCTGGGGGCAGTCGCCCTGCTGACGGCCCTTGGTTCCAGCCTGTGGCCTGCCGGGGAGCAGGCTGGGTCCGCGCGCGCGCCAGCCGTGGCGGACGCCACCGCCCAGCGCGCCGCCGCGCCGCCGCCGGCATCGAGTGCACCGAATCTCGCGCCCGCCGGCACACGCGAGTTCAGCGCGCCGGCATCCGCCGTGGCAACGACGGCTTCCACCCAGGCGCCGCGCTTCGATGTGGTGCGTGTCGGCGCACGCGGTTCGGCCGTGGTGGCCGGGCGTGCCGCACCGGGTGCGGAAGTGCTGCTGATCGTCGATGGCCATCGCGAACTGGGCCGGGGGCGTGCCGATGGGCGCGGCGAATGGGTGATCCTGCCGGCCGACCCGCTGCCGGCCGGTGCCTGGGAATTGTCGCTGCGCGCCCGCCTCGCGGGCGAGGAGACTGCCGGGCCCGATGCCGTGGTGGTGGTGGTGCCCGAATCGGGGCCGGCCCAGACCGCGACATCCGGCACCGCCGCGGCCGAACAGGCGGTCGAACCGGCCTCCGGGCCGATCGCGGTGTTGATCCCCTCGGCCGCCGCGGCCACTGCGCCGCGCATTCTCCAGGGTCCGCAGGTCACGCCGCCTTCCGCGCAGTCGCGGGTTGGGGCGCCACGCCTGGGCATGGATTCGGTCGATTACGAGGAAGGCGGGACGATCCGCTTCGCCGGTTCCGCCCCGCCGGGTGCGGCCGTGCGCGTCTATGTCGGTGAACGGCATGCCGGCGATGCGGTCGCCGATGCCGCCGGGCGGTGGGTGCTGGCGCCGGACCAGCAGCCGCCGGTTGGGCGCAATGCCCTGCGCGTGGACCAGATCGCCGCAACCGGCGCCGTCGCCGCTCGGATCGAAGTGCCGTTCCAGCGCGACGAATTGCCCGCCGATGCCTTTGAATCGCGCCGCGTTGTGGTGCAGCCGGGGCATAACCTGTGGCGCATCGCCCGGGCCAGCTACGGCCGCGGCACGCATTTCACGGTGATCCACCAGGCGAACCGGGAACAGATCCGCGACCCGCACCGGATCTTCCCGGGCCAGATCTTCGAACTGCCGGCAGGTCAGGCCGCAACTGCCACCCGCTGAGCTGCGCAGGGGCCAGGGATCGAGGGCCAGGACCAACCCGTCACCGCGGGCCATCGGTCATCGGCGACGCACCGTCCGCTACCAGCGCATCCAGATAGGGGTCGAGCACCAGGGCAAAGCGCACCATCGCCGCCACCAGCGCCGTCGCGTTGGACGGGTTGAGCATCGGCGCCTCGGCTCCGATGCGGATGCGGTGATCGGGCAGCAGGCGTGCGTGCCAGCCTTCGGGCAATTGGTGCGGCAGGGTCGCCACCGCCGCGAAGGCGCGTGGCCGGTCCGCGCCGGGGTCGGCCGTGGACGGGATGCGCGCCGCATCCGCCGTCAGCCTGATCCAGCCGGGGTCGAACTGCGCGTGGCATCGTCGCCCGCGCCAGGCGAACAGCAATGCGGGGGCCTCCGGCGAGCGGCGGGGGGTGAGGCCGCCATCGGCGGCGACGGCGAAGCGGCCGAGTTCGATCGTATCCATCGCCGATAGGGTTGTCCCAAAAGGATGAACACACCATAACCGGCCGGACATGGCCCTTGAACAAAGCCTCCGCATGGTGCTCGCGCCGCCGCATCCGGCCGCGCGTCCCTTCCTGATCGGCGGGGGCGCGGTGGCGTTGCTCGGCTTGGTCCTTCTCGGCAACTGGCTGTTCTGGCTTGGCATGGCGTTCGTCGCCTTCTGCCTGTATTTCTTTCGCGACCCGGAACGGGTGCCGCCCGAGCGGCCGGGGATGGTGCTGGCACCGGCCGATGGGCACGTCACATCGGTTATCCAGGCTGTCCCGCCGGTCGAACTCGGGCTGGGGGAAGCCCCCCGTTGGCGCGTGGCGATCTTCCTGTCGGTGCTGGACGTACATGTGAACCGCATGCCGGTGGATGGCACGGTCACGCGCGTCGCCTACCACCACGGTTCCTTCGTCTCGGCCAATCTGGACAAGGCCAGCGAGGAGAATGAGCGCAACGCGCTCGCCATCGCGCTGCCGGACGGGCGCGACCTGGCGGTGGTGCAGATCGCCGGCCTGGTCGCCCGGCGCATCCTGTGTGACGCCAAGGCCGGGGATTCCGTGCAGGCGGGTGAGCGTTTCGGCATCATTCGCTTCGGCAGCCGCACCGATGTCTATCTTCCGATGGGCGTGCTGCCCCTCGCGCGGGTGGGCCAGACCATGATCGGCGGCGAGACAGTGATTGCGGAGCTGGGCACATGAGCGGGGAGGAGGGCCGGGTCCGGCGCCTCCGCCGACGCTTCCGGCCGCGCACGCGCCCGCGGGTCGAAGGCCAGTCCTTCAACCGGCTGATCCCCAACATCATGACCATGCTCGGCCTGTGCTGCGGCCTGGTCGCGATCCGCTTCGCCTTCGAAGAACGCTTCGAACAGGCCGCGGCGCTGATCCTGGTCGCCGGCGTGATCGATGGGCTGGACGGGCGGCTCGCCCGGCTGCTGAAGGCCACCTCGCGCTTCGGCGCGGAATTCGACAGCCTGTCGGACTTCCTGTGCTTTGGCGTCGCACCCGCGATGGTGCTGTATCTCTGGACCATGCACGACTACCGCGCGCTGGGCTTCGCGCCGTGCCTGATGTTCGCCGTCTGCATGGCGCTGCGGCTGGCGCGGTTCAACGCGGCGCTCGACCTCGGTCCGGGGGTGAAGCCGGCCTATACCTATAATTTCTTCACCGGCGTGCCGGCGCCCGCGGGCGCCGGCTGCGTGATGTTCCCGCTGTTCCTGGGGCTGTGGTTCAGCCAGGCGGGCTGGACGCTGCTGGCCACGGCGGTGCGCCATCCGGTCTTTGTCGGGCTGGTGCTTGTGCTGGTGGCCGGGCTGCTGGTCAGCACCCTGCCGACCTGGTCGTTCAAGAACTTCAAGGTCCCGCGCGGCTACGTACTGCCCCTGTTGCTCGGCAGCGGGCTGTTCGTCGCGGTGCTGCTGGCCGAACCCTGGGCGGCGCTGGCGCTGGCGGGGCTGTTCTACCTGGGCATGGTGCCGTTTTCGGTGCGGTCCTACCTGCGGCTGAAGCGGGAGGCCGAGAGCCTGTTGGAACCGGTCGTGGTCGGCGGCTCCGGCGGCCCCACCAGCGGCTGAGGCGCCGCCGCCCTGCCTGCCAGCCTCATTCCCGACCACCGCAGCGCCAGGGGCGCCTGGGCGGTGGCGGCGGCAGCCCTGCTTGTCGCGCTTGTGCTGACCGCGATCGGGGTGCCGCGCATCATGCGCCTGGCGGAGGAGACGCGCGGCGCGCATGACGTGGTGATGGCCGTCGATGGCCTGTTCTCCGACCTGCTGAATGTGGAGACAGGCCAGCGCGGATACCTGTTGACCGGCGAGCCTGCGTATCTCGAACCCTATCGTGCCGCGGGGGTGGCACTGACGGCATCCATCGGGGCGATGGCCGCGCTGCGCGCGGTCCAGGCGCCCGGAAGTCCGCTGGGCCCGCTGCTGGGCAGCCTGATCGAGGCCACCGAGGGCACGCGTCGCGAACTCGACACCACGCTGCGCCGCCATGACGAGGCCGGGCCGGACGCCGCGCTGGAGCGTGTGCGCGAGGGTGCCGGCAGGCGCCGGATGGATCAGGTCCGGTCGCTGGTGGCGCAGATCCATCGCGTGGCGGACGCCGCCGCGCTGCGCGCCGGCACCGCCGCCGAGCATCTGCTGGCCTGGGGCAGCATGCTGGTGGTCGGGCTGCTCGCCATCGCATTCGCCGCCGGGCTGCGCGGGCAGCGCATCGGCCGCGCCAGGGAAAGCGAAGTTGCCGCCCGCACCCGCGCCATCGTCGAGACCGCGCCGCTTGGGATCGCCATGCTCGATGCCGGGCTGCGCTTCCTGATCGTCAACGAATCGCTGGCCGAGGCCAGCGCGCGGCCCGCCGCCGAACATCGCAGCCGGCGGGTGAATGAGGTGATGCCCGCCACCATCGCGCCGGCGGTGACCGCCCTGCTGCAGCGCGCCATGGCGCAGCCCGATGCGGTGCAGGACGCCGTCATCGACACCCCCGGCCACCACCGGTCCTGGCAGGCCTTCGCCCGCGCCGATGTCGAACGGGGCACGCTGATCCTGCTGCTGCAGGACATCTCCACCCGCCGCGCAGCCGAAGCCGAGCGCGTGCTGCTGATCCATGAGCTGAACCATCGCGTGAAGAACGTCATCGCGACCGTGCAGGGTATCGCCACGCAAAGCTGGGCGGGCGCCGATGGCGATGGCGACCTGTTCGTGGAGATGTTCGGCGCGCGGCTGCGCAGCCTCGCCCGCGCCCATGGGCTGCTGACCGATGCCGGCTGGGGCCATGCCGGGTTGGCGGAGGTGCTGCGCGTCGCCCTGGCGCCCTGGATCGGGCCACGGGAAGGCGCCGTCAGCGTCACTGGTGAGGCCGGGGCGACGCCGCAACTGTCGCCACCCCAGGTGCTGGGGCTGGCGCTGGTGCTGCATGAATTGGCGACCAATGCCGTGAAGTACGGCGCCCTGTCCGAGCCTGACGGCACGGTTGCCATCGACTGGCGCTGCGAGGCCGATGGCGATGTGTCGCTGACTTGGCGGGAAGCCGGCGGCCCGCCGATCGTATCGCCGCCCGACCATGAAGGCTTCGGGTCCTTCCTGATCGGGCGTGCCTTCGGCAGCGATGCCGCGCCGGGGGAGGTGACGCGCGAATTCCTGCCCGATGGCCTGGTGGCGCGGTTCCGCTTCAGGCCGGAAGGGTGAAGGCCCGCCGCGACGCCCCATGACATCGCATGGCGCCATCACGCTGGTCCTCGATGGCCGGCCGGTCCGCATCACCGGCGGCCCGTTCGATGCCCTGCCGGATGGCGCGCGCGGCCTGTGCCTCGAAGCCCTCTCGGCGCGGGTGGGGGAAGCGGCGTGGCGTCTCGACGTGCCGGATTTCGGCGTGCCCGATGCGGATGCATTGCGCGGCGTACTGGCGGAGATGCTCGCCGCGATGCGGGCGCGGCCGGGCGATGCCTTCCATGTCGGGTGCAAGGCCGGGCTGGGGCGCACGGGACTGGCGCTGGCTTGCCTCGCTTGCATGGCCGGGGTTGTCGAAGGCGACCCGGTAGCATGGCTGCGGGCGCGGTATGTGGCGGACGCCATCGAGACCCCGGCGCAGGAAGATTTCGTGCGGCAATTCGGGGCGTAGGGACGGTACGCTGCGGGGTGTCAGGGCCGTCCGGCGGCGGCGTTGCCTGGCAGGCTGCGCCGCGTCAGCATGACCGCCTGCATGAACAGGGACTGTCGATGAGCGCGCATCGCTTGGCTGAAGACCATCGGGCATGAGCGCCGAATCGCATGGGCCGGACCTGGTCAGCGCCGTCGTGCTGCTGGGCGCCGCGGTGGTCGCCGTGCCGCTGTTCAAGCGCATGGGGCTCGGCTCGGTGCTGGGCTACCTCGTCGCAGGCTTGGTGATCGGGCCGTATGGCTTCGGCTTGTTCGCCGATGCGCAGGCGATCCTGCATGTCGC
>JALHQB010000089.1 GCA_022842185.1 Acetobacteraceae bacterium | reverse complement strand
GGCGGCGGCCGGCGGGCGAGGGGCCTTGCCGCGGAACTGCGCATCGGCGATGCGCCGCTCGGCGCCGTCCTGTGGCCGTTCGGACTCGGCTCCGGCCTTCTGGCGCCGCGTGACGGCACCCTTCGCCGCCGGCGGCGTGGCGGCGGGCTTTCGCGCGCGAGCCTTGTGCCCCTTGGGCGGCGGCCCGCGGCGGACCATCAGCTGGCCGACTTGCTGGCGGGCTTGGCCTTCGGCTTCGCCTTGGCCGGGGCCTTTTTCGCGGCGGGCTTGGCCGCAGCCTTGCGCGCCGGGGCCTTCGCGGCCGGCACCTTGCGGGCCGGAGCCTCGCCATTCGGGGCCTTCTTCGCCGCCTTCGGTGCGGCGGCCTTACGCCCGGCCGGGCCGCGCGGCTTCAGTGCCTTGCCCTTTTCCGCCAGCAGCGTGATGGCATCCTCAAGCGAGATGTCTTCCATCGCCACGTCGCGCGGCAGGTTCGCCACCGTCTTGCCGTGCTGGGCATAGGGTCCGAAGCGTCCCTTGCGGACGCTGACGGGTTCCTTGTCCTTCGGATGCACACCCAATTCGCGCACCCGCGCTCGCGCATCGGCCAGCAGCACCAGCGCGCGGTTCATGCCTACCGTCAGGACGTCATCATCCTTGTCGAGCGACTTGAACACCGTCCCGCAGCGGACATAGGGCCCGAAACGCCCGAGGCCGGCGGTGATCTCCTCGCCCGTCTCCGGATCGAAGCCGATGGCGCGCGGCAGGGACAGCAGCCCCAGCGCCTGGTCCAGCGTGACGATATCCGGCGTCACACCCGCCGGCAGGCTGGTGCGGCGTGGCTTGGTCGGCTTGCCCTTGGCATCCGTCCCGGGCTCGCCGAGCTGGATGTAGAACCCATACGGCCCGCGCTTCATCGTCACCATCTGGCCGGTCGTCGGGTCGGTGCCGAGTTCCTGTTCGGCCGGGGCCGCGCCTTCGCCTTCCCCGGAATCCGCGCCGAAGGGCCGGGTGTAGCGGCATTCGGGATAGTTCGAGCAGCCGATGAAGGCCCCGGTCCGGCCCAGCCGCAGCCCCAACCGCCCCTGGCCGCAGGTCGGGCAGACACGCGGGTCGGTCCCGTCCGTCCGCGCCGGGAACATGTGCGGGCCGAGATCCTCGTCCAGCGCATCGATCACATCGCGGATCTTCAGGTCGCGCGTGGCTTCGACGGCCGCCGAGAACTCGCTCCAGAAGTCGCGCATCACCGCGCGCCAATCGGTCTGCCCGGCCGAGATGGAATCGAGCTTCTCCTCCATCGCGGAGGTGAAGCCGGTATCCACATACTTGTCGAAGAAGCGCACCAGGAAGGTGGTGACCATCCGCCCGAGATCCTGGGCGATGAAGCGGCGCTTCTCCAGCGACACATACTTCAGATCCTGCAGCCGCTGCAGGATGGAGGCATAGGTCGAAGGCCGCCCGATCCCGAGTTCCTCCAGCCGCTTCACCAGCGAGGCTTCCGAGTAGCGCGGCGGCGGTTGGGTGAAGTGCTGGCTGGCGGTGATCTCGCCGCGCTTGAGCGGATCACGCTCCTTCATCGGCGGCAGGATGCGGCTGTCGTCATCCTCGGCGGCACCGGCGGCCGGCGACAGGCCGGCGCGGGCATCCGCCGCGCGGTCGTCCTCATCCTCCCGGTACAACTTCAGGAAGCCGTCGAAGGCCACCACGGAACCCGTTGCACGGAAACGAATTTTGCTGTCCGCGCTGGCAATGTCCACCGCCGTCTGGTCGAGTTCCGCCGAGGACATCTGCGACGCCACGGCGCGCTTCCAGATCAGCTCATACAGCCGCGCCTGGGGGCCTTCCAATTCGCGGCCCATCGCCTCGGGCGTGCGCGTCACCTCGGTCGGGCGGATCGCTTCATGCGCTTCCTGGGCGTTCTTCTGCTTGGAGACATATTCGCGCGGCGTCGCCGGCATGTAGTCCGGGCCGAAGGCGTCCTTCACATGGTCGCGGATGGCGGCGATCGCCTCCCGCGCCATCGTGACACCGTCCGTCCGCATATAGGTGATGTGGCCGGCTTCGTAGAGCTGCTGGGCGGTCCGCATCGCCTGCTGTGCGCCCATGCCGAGCTTGCGCGACGCCTCCATCTGGAGGGTCGAGGTCATGAAGGGCGGCGGCGGATTGCGCCGGGTACGCTTCTTCTCGACCGACGCGACGGCATAGGTCGCGGCCTCGGCCGCCGCCTTGGCGCGGTTGGCCGACCCGGCCTCATGCAGGTCGAACTGGTCAAGCTTCTTGCCGTCCAGATGCGTCATCCGCGCCGTGAAGGGCGCGCCAGCCGGCGTCTGGAACCGTCCCTCGATGCTCCAGTATTCGCGCGCCTTGAAGGCCTCGATCTCGGCTTCCCGGTCCGAGATCAGCCGCAGCGCGACCGATTGCACCCGCCCGGCCGAGCGCGACCCCGGCAGCTTGCGCCACAGCAGCGGCGACAGCGTGTAGCCCACCAGGTAATCCAGCGCGCGGCGCGCCAGATAGGCGTCGATCAGCGGCACATCCAGCTCGCGCGGGTGTTCCACCGCGTATTGCACGGCGCGCTTGGTGATCTCGTTGAAGGTGATGCGCTGGACATCCTTGCCGCGCAGCGCGCCGCGCTGGCCCAGCATGTCCTTCACATGCCAGGAAATCGCCTCGCCCTCCCGATCCGGGTCGGTGGCCAGCCAAAGCCGCTTGGCCCCCTTCAGCGCGGTGGCGATCTTGGCGACCTGCGCCTCGCCGCGTCCGTCCTTGCCCCAGACCATCGCGAAATCCTGGTCGGGCAGGACGGCGCCGTCCTTCTCCTCCAGGTCGCGGACATGGCCGAAAGATGCCAATACCGTGAAGTCACGGCCGAGATACTTCTCGATCGTCTTGGCCTTGGCCGGCGATTCCACCACCACAACATCGGACATTCGGTCGGATCACCCGTTTGGACTGCGCATGACGCGGCGGCCGGGCAGCAGTTCCACCCGGCCTTCGAGCTCCAATTCCGTCAACACGGCCTGGAGTTCAGGGGGGGTCAGGTGGCAGCGGCGAAGCACCTCGTCAACCGATACTGGTGACAATCCAATCAATTCAATTATTTCCGCACGACCTTCCGGGGGTGCGGACAGGGGGTCGACACCGTCCGGCGACGGTTCCGCAAGGGTTTCGGCCATGCGGGCCGGGTCGAACAGCGGCCCGGCGCGGGGTGATTCGGGCAGGTGGTCCAGCACGTCATCGGCCGTTTCGGTCAGATGCGCCCCCTGGCGTATCAAATCGTTCGACCCCCGGCAGCGCGGGTCGAGCGGCGAACCCGGCACGGCGAAAATCTCCCGCCCATGTTCCAGCGCCAGCCGCGCGGTGATCAACGTACCCGACCGGTGCGCGGCTTCGACCACCACCACCCCCAGCGACAGCCCCGCCACGATCCGGTTGCGGCGCGGGAAATGCCGGTTCAGCGGCGCCGTCCCGAGCGGGCTTTCGGCGACGACCGCCCCGCGCTCCGCAATCCGCGCAACCAGCGCCGCGTTCTCCGGCGGATACGGCACGTCCAGCCCACCCGGCAGCACCGCCACGGTCCCGCCCGAGCGCAGCGCCCCGTCATGCGCCGCGGTATCGATGCCGCGCGCCAAACCCGACACCACCGTCAGACCCTTGCCCGCCAGCGCCTCGGCCAATTCCTCCGCCACCCGGTGCCCGGCCGAGGACGCATTGCGCGCGCCCACGATCGCCACCGCCGGCGCGGCCAGCAACGCCGCATCCCCCAGCACGGCGAGCACCGGCGGCGCATCCGGCAGCAGCGCCAGCAGCGGCGGATAAAGCGGGTCATCGAGGAACACGAAACGACCACCCAGTCGCGCCAGCGCCGCCATCTCCCGCCGCGCGTCAGCCTCGGCCGGCGGGACATAGGGCCGCTTGCCCGACAGCGCGGGCAAGGCCGCCAAGGCCGCGTCAGGATCGTCGTGGCGCGCCAGCAGGCGACGGAAGGTGAGGGGGCCGACACCCTCGGTACGCGCCAAGCGAAGCCGGGCGAGAGTCATCGGGCCGCACGTGACGAAGGATGGAGGGGCGCTGCCCCTCCAGACCACCCCGCCAGGGACCAGCGGGTCCCTGGACCGCGGGGTTTTTGGTGCTGTGTGGGCAGGATGTGTCCGAGCTTCGGATGGTGGGCTGGGTGTGAGGGCATATTCACGCGCAAGATATAGAACAAAATTCAACTCATGGGCGATAGCCAGGGTGCTTGCCATGCCGTGCGCAGCAGGCGCTACCCTGGCGCAACGCCACGAGGAACGCCCATGCTGACGGATCGCTACGACCTGCCGGTCTCCACCACCTCCGTCGCCGCACGGGACGCCCATGGGCGAGGGCTCGACCTGCTTCTGATGCTGCATGACGGGGTGCTCGAAGCCTTCGACCAGGCCGTCGCGGCCGATCCGGGTTTCGCACTGGCGCATGTCGCCCGCGCCCAGGTGCTGCTGATGTTCGCCGATGCCCCGGGCGCGCGCGCCGCGCTCGACCAGGCCGAGGCGCTGCTGCCCGGCGTCACGCCGCGCGAGGCCAGCCAGATCCGCTTCTTCCGCACCATGATGACCCAGCCCGTCGCCGCGGCCATCGCCGCGCTGGAGGAGCATCTCGGGCAATGGCCGCGCGACGCCATCGTGCTCAACACCACGGCCAATCCGAACGGGCTGCACGGGTCCTCCGGCCAGCGCGGCCAGAAGGCGCGGCTGGCGGCGTTGATGACCGGCCTCGCGCCGCATTACGGGGCGGATTGGTGGTTCGATTCCAGCTATGCCATGGCGCTGAACGAGGACGGCCAGCGTGACGCCGCCCGGCCGCTGGTCGCCCGGTCCTTCGCCGCGCAACCCGCCAGCGGCTGGATCGCCCATTCCCAGGCGCATCTGTTCTATGAGGATGGCGAGCCGGCGACCGCCCGCGCCTTCCTGGCCGAATGGCTGAAGACATACCCGCGCGGCGGCATCCTGCATGGACATCTGCACTGGCATCAGGCGCTGGGCGCATTGGCCGAGGGCGACATGCCGGAAGCCGCGCGGCTGTATCGGGAGGCGTTCTCGCTTGCCGGCCACAGCGGGCTGCCGCGGCAGAAGCTGCAGGACGCGGTGTCCTTCCTGTGGCGCATGGAACTGGCCGGCGCGCCGCGCGACGAGGCCGCCTGGCGCGCGATGCACGACTTCGCGGTCAGCCACTTCCCCAAGGCGAGCGTCGCCTTCCCCGACCTGCATGTCGTGCTCGCGCAAAGTGTGGCGGGCGACGGTGCGGGGCTGGAGGCGCGCATCCGGCAGATGGAGGATCTGGCCCGCGCCGGGCGGTATCCGTCCGGGTCGGTGATCCCGGCCGCGTCACGCGGCTTCGTGGCGTTCCAGCGGGGGGATTTCGACGCGGCGATCGACACGCTGGAACCGCTGCTGGCGGAGAGCGAACGCATCGGGGGCAGCCGGGCGCAGACGGATCTGGTGGAGTTTACGCTGCTGAAGGCGTGTGTCGCGGCGGGGCGGGTGGAGGATCTGCGGCGGCTGTTGGGGGTACGGCGGCCGGGGGCGGCGGGGGTTTTGGTGGCGGGGGTGCATTGAAGCGCGGCAGTTCTGCCGGATACCACCGTTGGACGGCGGACCAGCCTTGGACACTGGATTGACGGTCAGGAAATAACCGTATGCGTCCTGACCGGAAGCGTGGCGCGATCGCGAAAGGCGGAGGGTTCCAGCTTCGGTGGCGTCAGTGTCGCGAGCGGGAAGCATGACACGGCGTTCAGCGCAGTTGATCGGGCGCTTCGGTCCCAATGATGCAAGTTGAAACATCCCACTTCGCATGCAGCATGCGCCACACAGCGGTGTGGTCCGGTTCTGCGCGATAGAGGACCACATACGGAGATCGCCGCAGCGGCCAGGTGGATAGACCGTCGAGGCGCAATTCGATGCCGATGCGCGGGGATCCGCCCCTTGGGTGCGTACCGATGCGCTGAAACGCGCCGGCAGTGAGACCTTCATGGTGCCAATGGCGTGATGGTTTGCGGTTTGGCAAAATTGGCACGAAGGCCGTGCTTGCGCATGCCGAATGTTCTTGTTATGTTCTATTTCGCTCTGTGAAGATTGAATCCGTCCCCATACCGCGCTTGGGCTGCGCCCCTGCCACATCCCGCCACCAAGTATCGGTTTCCAAAGGCCTTAAGCCTTTGGTGGGGAGGTTTGGAGGGGCAAAGCCCCTCCATGGCCACCCTGCCCATTTGTCCAAAACCGACGTTTTCGTCGCCTTCCACTACCGCCGGTTGTGCGGCGTCAGCGCCCTTGCCCGATCTTCGGTTCCGTCCCCGCCAGCAGTCGGCGGATGTTGCTGTCATGCCGCCACACCACCAGGGCCGCGACCAGCAGCGCGAAGATCGCGTGTTCCGAATCGACCAGCACCAGTGCCAGGACCGGCGCCGCGATCACGGCCGTCAGGGACGAGGCCGAGGACATCTTCGTCAGCTTCGCCATCACCAGCCACACCGCCCCGCAGGCCAGCGCCACCGGCCACATCGCCGCGAGCGAAACGCCCAGCGCGGTCGCGACGCCCTTGCCGCCGCGGAAGCCCAGCCAGACCGGCAGTGTGTGCCCCAGCACCGCGGCCACGCCGGCCACCAGCGCCTGTTCGTCCCCCAGCACCCAGCGCGCCAGCAGCACCGCGGCGACGCCCTTCAGCGCGTCCAGCAGCAGCGTCGCCGCCGCCAGGCCTTTCTTGCCGGTGCGCAGCACATTGGTCGCGCCGATGCTGCCCGACCCGATCGAGCGGATGTCACCCAGCCCCGCCGCCTGGGTCAGCAGCAGGCCGAAGGGGATCGACCCGATCAGGTACCCGCCGACCAGGGCGATGAGGAAGCCGATCGAGGGGTCGGTGATCATGCCCCGAACACCCGCCGCCCGGCCTTCCAGGTGCCCAGTACGCGGCCTTCCAGCGCCCGACCGTCGAAGGGCGAGTTCTGTGCCTTGCCCGGCAGCTTGCCGGCTTCGACCTTCCAGCCGCGCTGCGGGTGGAACAGCACCAGGTCGGCCGGCGCGCCCTTGGCCAGCCGGCCGCAATCCAGCCCCAGCAATGCGGCGGGCTTGCTGGTCAGCAGCCCCAGCGCGGTCAGCATCGGCACATCCCCGCCATGGACCCGCGCCAGCGTCACGCCCAGCAGCGTCGCCAGGCCCGACCCGCCTGCCGCGGCCTGGGCGAAGGGCAGGCGCTTGTCGTCGGTGTCATGCGGCTGGTGGTCCGACGCCACGGCGTCGAGCGTGCCGTCCGACAGGGCCGCGACGACCGCCTGGCGGTCGGCCTCGGTCCGCAGCGGTGGCGACAGCTTCGCATAGGTCCGGTAGTCGCCGATGGCCGTCTCGTTCAGGTCGAAGTAAGGCGGCGCGGTATCGGCCGTGACGCGCAGCCCCTCGGCCTTCGCCGCGCGGATCAGATCGAGCGCCGCGCCGGTGGAAACATGGGCGAAATGCACATGCCCGCCGGTCAGCCGGGCCAGGGCGATGTCGCGCGCGACCATCATCGCCTCGGCCGCCGGTGGAATGCCCGGCAGGCCGAGCCGGGTCGCCAGTTCGCCTTCGGTGGCGGCGCCGCCGGCGGCCAAAGCGGGGTCTTCGGGGTGCTGCACGATAAAGGCGCCGAAGGCCCGGGCATAGGACAGCGCGAGGTGCATCGTCCGCGCCGACCCGATGGCATGCACCCCGTCGGTGAAGGCGATCGCGCCGGCTTCCTTCAGCAGGCCGAATTCCGCCAGCTCCTTGCCCGCGCAGCCGACCGTCGCGGCGCCGTAGGGCAGCAGCGTGACCGACCCCGTTGCCTCCCCTCGGCGAAACATGAAGGACAGCAGCGCCGGGTCATCCAGCGCCGGGTCGGTGTCGGGCAGGACGCAGAGCGTCGTGATGCCCCCCGCCGCCGCCGCGGCCGCCGCCGAGGTGATGGTCTCCCGGTGTTCCGCGCCCGGTTCGCCGAGATTGGCCCGCAGGTCCACCAGCCCGGGCGCGAGGCAGGCGCCGCCGGCGTCCAGCACTTCCGCCCCCTCCGGCGCAGTCAGGCCGTGGCCGAGGTCGGCGATCGCCCCGCCGCGCACCAGCAGGTCGCCTGGGCCATCGAGGCCGGTTGCGGGGTCGAGCAGTCGGGCACCGGTGATCAGCAGATCGCGCATGGCCCGGTTATAGCCGCGTCCACGAGTCCTGCCACCGGGTGCACGCGGGGGCCGCCATGGCGGCGTTCGCGGGCGCCGAGAGGCGCTTGGCCGGGCCGGTTCGGCGTGGGTGAAGCGGTGCTGCGCTGCGCCGACATGCCGGGACGCGCGCTGCCGCCTCGTCGATAGGCAACCCGTTCACGATCCTGCGCGTTGATCCCAGTCGAGGCCATCGGCACCCGCCGCTGCTGCGACCCAAGGAATCCTTCCGCCGTGCCATCGCCGGACTGCATCGACGAGCTGCGCCGGTTGGTGGGCGAGGACGACCACTTCCAGCGTCGCGTCTGGAAAGTGCAGCGCGTCGGATGGGGCGTGCTCGGCGCTTTCGTCCTGCTCGCACTGGCGGGCGGCCTTGGAGACGGTCCGCTCGCGGATGTCGAAAGCCGCTCGGCAGACGGCGCGCTGCGTGTGCATCACAGCGCGGTCGCCCGGCAGGACAGCGCGATGCAGTGGCACATCGACCTGCCGGAGGGCAGCCGGTCCCTGCGCATCGCCTCGGACGCGCTGCAGGACATCGAGTTGCAGAACATCCAGCCGGCACCGGCCCACCAGTCGCGTGCGGACGGTTCGCTTGTGCTGGGCTTCGACACCGCGGCGGGCGAGACGCGCTTCGTGACGTTGACGCTGAACCCCGCGACGCCCGGCTTCGCCGCCTTCGTCGTGGCGAGCGGCGAGCGACAGCTACGCTTCCGCATCCTCGTGCTGCCCTGAGATGGAAACCGTCCTCAAGGCGATCGGCCTGTATGTCGCGCTGGTGATCGTGTTTCGCATCACCGGTCGGCGGTCGCTCCAGCAGACCACAACCTTCGACCTGGTGCTGCTACTGGTGATCGGCGAAGCGGCGCAGCCCGCGCTGGTCGGCAACGACAACTCACTGATGACCGCGGTCCTGGCGATCGCGACGTTGCTGTCGATCGATGTCGTCTTCTCGCTTGCCAAGCAGAAGGCAGGTCCATTGCAGCGCGCGATCGAGGGGCTGCCGACGATCTTGGTGGTCCGCGGGGAGGTGCTGCGCGCGCAAATGGAACGGGCCCGGATCAACGAGGCCGACATCCTGCAGGCCGCGCGCGAACGACAGGGGATCTTCCGGATGGAGAATATCGGCCTCGCCGTCCTCGAGCCGAATGGCAGCATCTCGATCGTGCCGCTGGACGGGATGGAACCAGATCGCGCGTGACTGTACGCGGTCGGGCGCGTGACGATGCTCGCTGAAGCCAACGGCCCGATCTCCTGGCTCGGGGGCGCGCCGGCAGTCCGGCGAAGCCAAGCAAAACGGAGGTTTGCGCGCCAAGCCGCAGACGTGCCCTCGGCACGACGCGTGTGGGGCCTGAAACAGCCAATACCAGGGGTCCATGAGATGGGCCGTTGGTATGAAACAGCGGCACGGAGCATCTGCCGGGTTCGATCAGGCCCCGGCCCGCGCCCCGCAACCTTCATCGCAGCGCGAAGAGCTCCGCATCAGGGTCGTCGATGCCCAGCAGCATGCGCTGGAACATCTGCGCGGCGATCATGCTGAAGGTGATGCCGTTGCCGCCATATCCCAGCACCGCGAAGCAGCGTTCCGCGCCCGGCACGGGGCCGATGGCGGGCATGCTCGTGCTGCTGGCACCGAAGCAGCCGGTCCAGGAGAAATCGACCCTGTCATCGGCCTCTGGCATCAGCTTGGATAATTTGCGCCGCAGCGTCTCGATCTTGCGGGGGATCAGCCGGTCGCGCGCCTGATCATCGGAGAACTCCTCATCCTCGCCGCCGATCAGGATACGGTTGTCGAGCGTGGTGCGGAGATACAAATAGGGGTCGGCCGCTTCCCAGATCAGGCAGCGCGACGGCCAGAGGCTGCGCTTTTGCGGCCAGGTCGCCATCGCCCAGGTCGTGATCACCTTGTAGCCCTTGGGCTTGAGGATCTTCGCCAGTTCGTATCCGGTGGCGAGGGCGACATGCTTGGCCCTCACCTCGATGCCGCCTTCCACCGACAGGGTCACGCCCTGGCGCGTCGGCGCAATGTCCAGCACATCGGCGGGCGCCAGCAGCCGCGCGCCACGATCGACCGCGGAGCGCCACAGCCCGCGGGTGAGCTTCACCGGGTCGAGCTCGCCCGCGCCGGCAGACCAGATGGCACCGGGACGTTCGATGCCGGTCAGGTCGCGCAAGGCGTCCGCGTCGACATACTGCGACCGCAGGCCGATGCGCGCGCGGGCCTGCGCTTCGTCCCGCAGCCCGGCGGCATCAAGCACATTCCCCGGCAGGTACGCGGTGTTGCGTTCGCGGAAGCCGCAGCGCAGTCCTAGATCGGCGATGCGCCCGCGCAATGCATCGACGGCGGAGGCCGATCGCCACCAAGCCCGCGCGGCGCGCTCCTTGCCGATACGCTCGCTCAGGACAGTCAGCGGCGTGTCGAGTTCGAATTGCAGCAACGCGGTGCTCGCGGCGGTCGATCCCAGCGAGAAGCCCCGACGGTCCAGCACCACGACCTCGCGACCGGCGGCAAGCGCGGCATCGGCGAGGAGGGCGCCCGAGATGCCCCCGCCGATGATCGCGACATCGGTGTTGATGCTTTCGGTGGGTAGCGCGCCGAGGCCCCCACGGTCGCCGTCGGGCAGCCACACCGGCACACCGGTCCGCAGGTCACGTGATCGCGTCGCAGAATCGCCCGGCATGTGCCAGTTTTCCCCTTGTTCCGGGGCTAACGCCGGGTGGCGACGGATGTTGCGTGATCAACCGGCCGGCGTGGTTGCCTTGGCCATGAAGACGCGTGCGAAGCCGGCTTGTTCCGCACGATGCGTCTCGGCGAAACCGAGCCGTTCATACAGCGCGATGTTCCGCGTCATCTTCTCATGCGTGTAGAGCCACACGCGGAGGTGCCCCCGCCGGACAGCCTCGGCTTCGGCGAAGGCCATCAACACGCGCCCGACGCCCAGGCCCTGCGCCTCCTCGGCGACGGCGACATTGTCGACCAGCAGGCCGGTTGGCGTGTCCTCGATGATCAACGCGCCGACCAGCGCGCCGTCCCGTTCGATCACCCAGGCCTGGCCGCCGGCGATCCGGGTGGCGAAGTCATCCGCCATGGGCGCGGGTTCGCGGCCGATCACCGGCACCCACGCGGCATAGGCGCCGCGCACGAGGTCGCGCAGCGCCGCCGCTTCACCAGGGACGGCGAGGCGCGGCGCGTTCACCAACACTCACCGATTGCGCGGCAGCCGCCGCGCCAGGATGTCCAACACGGCCATCCGGCAGGCCACGCCCATCTCCACCTGCTCCCCGATCACGGAGCGCGTCGGGTGGTCCGCGATGGCGCTGTCGATCTCGACACCGCGATTCATCGGGCCGGGGTGCATCACGATGGAATCAGGCTTGGCGACCGCAAGCTTTTCCGCGTCCAGCCCATAGAAGCGGAAGAACTCCCTTGCCGAGGGCACCAGACCGCCCACCATGCGCTCGCGCTGCAACCGCAGCATCATCACCACATCGGCGCCTTCGAGGCCCTTCTTCATGTCGGTGAAGACCTCGACCCCCAGCCGGTGCGCATCGGCCGGGATCAGCGTCGGCGGGCCGACGATGCGCACGCGGCTGCCCATGGTGGTCAGCAGGTGGATGTTGGACCGCGCGACGCGCGAATGGGTGATGTCGCCGCAGATGGCGACGACCAGGCCTTCCAGCCTTCCCTTGTGGCGTCGGATGGTCAGCGCATCGAGCAGCGCCTGGGTTGGGTGTTCATGTGTCCCGTCCCCGGCATTGATCACCGCCGCATCGACCTTCTGCGACAGCAGCGCCGGGGCGCCCGACTGCGCGTGGCGGATCACCAGCAGGTCGCATTGCATCGCGTTGAGGGTCGATGCCGTGTCGAGCAGCGTCTCCCCCTTGTTCACCGATGAGGTGCTGACCGACATGTTGATGACGTCCGCGCCCAGCCGCTTGCCGGCCAGTTCGAAACTGGTGCGGGTGCGGGTGGAATCCTCGAAGAACAGGTTGATCAGCGTGCGGCCCTTGAGCAGGTCGCGCTGCGTCTTTCCGCTGCGGTTCAGCAGCGCATAGGATTCGGCGAGGTCGAGCAGGTCCCCGATATGGGGTGGCTCAAGGCCCTCGATGGCGAGGAGGTGTTTGGACGGGTGTGACACGCCCGGTTTTTACGCCCCCGGCGCGGATTCGGCCAGCGGGGGCGCGAGGGCAGCGCGCAGGCGGTCGGCCAGGGCCTGGGCATCGGCCTGGACCCGGTCGGTGCGGGCCTGGCGTTCCCGGCCGTCCCGGGCGACCAGCATCACCCGCCAGATCGGGTCGCCCTCATCATCCTTTCCGGGGCGGAGTTCCGCCTGGACCGTGCCGGGGGGGAAGGTCTCGACCTCCCGCGTCAGGACCGAGCGGCGATGGATGGTGACCCCGCCGCACGTATCCACGACCAGGCGCAGGCAAGGCTTGGCGAGCAGATGGGCCGAAACCGGGATGCCGACCAGCCAGAACAGGGCAAGCGCGCCGTATTGCAGTTCCGCCGGCTGGGACGGATGCGGCCCGTCACGCTGCATGATCCAGGTGAAAAGACCCAGAACGCCCATCCAGACGGCCATGAACACCCAGCCGGCAATGGCGCTGCGGTCGCGAATCATGAAGGAAATGGCCGTGGCCCCGGCCGTTGGCGGATCGTTCATCGGCGCGATGATCGTATCGCGGGCGAATGGACCTGTCATGCGAAGCGGTCGGGGCGGTCCTGGTCGTCGGGTCTCGGCGCGGAGGCATCCAGCGCGGCCTGCAGCATGTAGGCGGCCGCCGCCCGGTCCACGGCCTCGGCGCGGCGGGCGCGGGTCAGGTCGGCTTCGCCGATCAGCATGCGATTCACCGCGGCCGAGGACATCCGTTCGTCGAACAGCGCGCAAGGCAGGCCGGAGGCGTCCGACACCGCCCGCGCCCAGTCCTTTGCCGCCTGGGCAGCCGGCCCCATGCTGCCATCCATCGACAGCGGCATCCCGACCACCAGGCCGGCCGCCCCCTGTCTGGCGGCGATGGCGGCGATCTCGGCGGCATTGGCGGCGAGTTTCCCGCGCTTGATGGCGCCATAGGGGCTGGCCAGCATCAGCGTTACGTCCGACAGCGCCACGCCGATGGTCTTCGCGCCGGGGTCAAGGCCGATCAGCCGCGCATGGCGGGGCAGGGCGGCGCGGAGGTCCTTCAGGTTGATGATGGCCATGACGGGGCTTATGGTCCGCCCCCCGTTCCCCTGGAAGAGCATTGATGTCACTCGATACCGCCACCGTGCGGCGCGTCGCCGCCCTTGCCCGCATCCGCCTTGAGGAGGATGAGGTCGCCCGCGTCCAGGGCGAGCTCAACGGTATCCTTGGCTGGATCGAGCAATTGCAGGCGGTCGATACCGACGGCGTGGAGCCGATGTCCGGCGGCACGCCGGAAGGCATCGCCGCGATGCCGCTGCGCGACGACGTGGTGACCGATGGCGGCCAGGCCGCGAAGATCCTGGCCAATGCCCCCGATCGCGAGGGTGAGTATTTCGGCGTGCCGAAGGTGGTTGAGTGATGCGTCCGACCGATTTCACCCTGGCCGGCGCGGTCGCCGCGCTGGCCGAAGGCGCCATTTCCGCCGAGGAACTGACGCGCGCGCATGTCGATGCGACGCTGTCACTGAACCCGAAGATCAATGCGCTGATCACGGTGACGGCCGAACAGGCGATGGATGCGGCGCGCGCGTCCGATGCGCGGCGCGCCCGCGGCGAGGCCGGGCCGCTGGAGGGGATTCCCCTGGCGATCAAGGACCTGTTCTGCACCGAGGGCGTGCAGACCACGGCCGGGTCGAAGATCCTGGAAGGCTTCGTCCCGCCCTATGAAAGCACGGTGACGTCGCAGTTGAAGCGTGACGGGGCGGTATTTTTGGGCAAGGCGAATCTCGATGAGTTCGCCATGGGGTCGTCGAACCTGACGAGTGCCTATGGCGGCGTGCTGAACCCCTGGTCGCGCAGGAACGACCCTGATGCACGGCTGGTGCCGGGCGGGTCCTCGGGCGGGTCTGCGGCGGCCGTTGCGGCGCGGATGGTACTGGGGGCGACGGGGACCGACACCGGCGGTTCGATCCGCCAGCCGGCGGCGTTCTGCGGGATCGCGGGGATCAAGCCGACCTATGGGCGGTGCTCGCGCTTCGGGATCGTGGCCTATGCGTCGTCTCTCGATCAGGCCGGGCCGTTTGCCCGCACGGTCGAGGATTGCGCGATCCTGCTGCGGTCGATGGCCGGGTTCGACCCGAAGGATTCGACCTCGGCCGACCGGCCGGTGCCGGATTTCGCCGCTGCATGTGGGCGGTCGGTGAAGGGGCTGCGGATTGGCGTGCCGCGCGAATACCATATCGACGGGATGCCGCCCGAAATCGAGCGGCTGTGGCGGCAGGGGCTGGATTGGCTGCGGGATGCGGGGGCGGAGATCGTCGATATCTCCCTGCCGCACGCGCAGTACGCGCTGCCGACCTACTACATCGTGGCGCCGGCCGAGGCGTCCTCGAACCTCGCGCGGTATGATGGGGTGCGGTTCGGCAAGCGCGTGACGGAAGCGGGGTCCGACCTGCGCGATTTGTATGAGCGCACCCGCGCCGCCGGCTTCGGGCCGGAGGTGCGGCGGCGCATCATGATCGGGACCTATGTGCTGTCGGCCGGGTATTACGATGCGTATTACCTGAAGGCGCAGAAGGTGCGCGCGCTGATCGCGCGGGACTTCCGCGAGGCGTGGGGCAAGGTGGACGCGATCCTGGCCCCCGCCACACCGTCCGCTGCATTTGCCGAAGGCGAGAACAGCGACGATCCGGTGCAGATGTATCTGAACGACGTGTTCACGGTGACGGCGAACCTGGCCGGGCTGCCGGGGTTGTCGGTGCCGGCGGGGCTGGACCCGCAGGGGCTGCCGCTGGGGTTGCAGGTGCTGGGGCGGCCGTTCGATGAGGAGACGGTGTTCGCGGTGGGGACGACGCTGGAGCGGGCGGCGGATTTCAAACACCTTCCGGGCATGAGGGCCGGGGCATGAGCTACACCATCGACGGCAACACCGGCCCCTGGGAACTGGTCATCGGCCTGGAAGTCCACGCCCAGGTCGTCTCCAACGCCAAACTGTTCTCCGGCGCCGCGACCGAGTTCGGCGCGGAACCCAACAGCCAGGTGTCGTTCATCGATGCCGGCTTCCCTGGCATGCTGCCGGTGATCAACCGCGAATGTGTGGCGCAGGCCGTCCGGACGGGGTTGGGGCTGAACGCGCAGGTGAATCTGTGGTCGCGCTTCGACCGCAAGAACTATTTCTATGCCGACCTGCCGCAGGGCTATCAGATCAGCCAGTTCGCACACCCTATCATCGGCACCGGCGAGACCGAGATCGCGCTGGCGGACGGCACCACCAAGGTCATCGGCATCACGCGGCTGCATCTGGAACAGGATGCCGGCAAGTCGATCCATGACCAGCACCCGGACAAGTCCTTCATCGACCTGAACCGGTCGGGCGTGGCGCTGATGGAGATCGTGTCGGAACCCGACATGCGGTCACCCGAGGAAGCCGGCGCCTATCTGACCAAACTGCGGCAGATCCTGCGCTACCTGGGCACCTGCGACGGCAATATGGAAGAAGGCTCCATGCGTGCCGACGTGAATGTCTCGGTCCGCAAGGCCGGCGAGGGCTTCCGCACGCGCTGCGAGGTGAAGAACGTCAACTCCATCCGCTACGTCATGCAGGCGGTGGAAGCTGAGGCGCGCCGCCAGATCGAGGTGTGGGAATCCGGTGGCGAGGTGAACCAGGAAACCCGCCTGTTCGACACGTCCCGCGGCATCACGCGGTCGATGCGATCGAAGGAGGATGCGCATGACTACCGCTACTTCCCCGACCCCGACCTACCGCCGCTGGTGATCGAGCAGTCCTGGGTCGATGCGCTGAAGGCCGCGCTGCCCGAACTGCCGGACCAGCGCCGGGCGCGTTACGTCAATGATTTTGGCATCACGCCCTACGACGCGCATGTGCTGACCCTGGAGAAGGAGACCGCTGCCTATTACGAGGCAGTGGCGAAGGGTCGCGATGCGAAGCAGGCCGCGAATTGGGTGATGGGCGACCTGTTCGCGGCCATCAACCGCACCAAGACCTCCATCGCCGAACCGCCGGTCTCGGCGGCCGATCTTGGCGCGCTGCTCGACCTGATGGCGGACAACACGCTGTCGGGGAAACTGGCGAAGGAAGTCTTCGAGGCGATGGTCGAGACCGGCCGCGCCCCGGGGCTGATCGTCGAGGAACGCGGCCTGCGCCAGGTGACGGACACCGGCGCGATCGAGGCGGTGATCGATGGCGTGCTGGCCGCCAATGCCGACAAGGTCGCCGAATACAAATCCGGCAAGGACAAGCTGTTCGGCTTCTTCGTGGGCCAGACGATGCGGGCCATGCAGGGCAAGGGCAACCCGGCGCTGGTGAATGATCTGCTGAAGGCCAAACTCGGCTGACAGACGCCAAGTGATGGTTTCCAAAGGCCTTAGCAGGCTGCTGAAAAGCGTGCCTGCTGCGGGGGATCGGGCCGTTTTTCGATGAGGGTGAGCTCCTGAGGCGGCGGCGGCGCGGTGGATGCGCCGCGCCTTCGCCTTGATAGACGTCG
>JALHQB010000088.1 GCA_022842185.1 Acetobacteraceae bacterium | reverse complement strand
GGGCTGCCGGCGCGGCTGGGGCGGCGGAGGCGGTTCCGGCGGCGGCTCGGGCGGGGGTTCCGGAAGCTGTGGCTCCTCCGGGACTGGCTCGGGCGGCGGCGGCTCCGGGGGCGGCGGCTCCGGTGGCGGGGGTTCGGGCGGCGGGGGTTCTTCGGGTGGCGGCTCCGGCGGCACGGGTTCTGGTGGCGACGGTTCCGGCGGGGGTTCTTCGGGCGGTGGCGGCTCGGGCTCGGGCGGCGGTGGCTCGGCGAGCGGCGGCGCCTCGGCCACCGGCGCGACAGCTTCCTCCGGCTCGGGCTCCGGCGACGGCGTTGGCACTTCCTCGACGACCGGTTCGGCGATCGTGGCGATCATCGGCACCACCAGCGGTGCCGCGGGACTCGGCACGGTGGCGGGGACGAGCAGGAGGAAGCCGGCCAGCCCGGCATGGAGCAGCACCGCGCCGCCGGCGGCGTACAGGCGCAGCTTCCCGGGGTCGCGTTCAGCCATGGGTTCGGGCGGCAGCGGCGCCTCGGCCATCTTCAAGGAAGGCGCCGTCATCGCTCAGCGCGCGGCCCCGCCGGGCTCGGCCTCCGCGATCAGCGACACCCGCGGAATGCCCGCCGCCGTCACGCGGCCCATGATGCGCAGAACCTCGCCATAGGCCACCGCCCGGTCGCCGCGCACATGCACGGCAAGGTCGGGATTGGCCGCCTTCAGCGTGGCCAGCCGGGCCGAGAGCTGCGCTTCGTCGATGCGTTCGTCGCCGACATGGATGGCGCCTTCGCGCGTCACGGTCAGCACCACCGGCGGCGCCGGATTGGCCACGCGGGGCGCGGCGGATCGCGGCAGGTCCACCGGCACGCCTGCCGTCATCATCGGCGCGGCGACCATGAAGATGATCAGCAAAACCAGCATCACATCGACAAAGGGCGTGACGTTGATCTCGGACATCGGGGCGGCATCGTCGTCATCCCCGCTGTCGCCGCCGACGGACATTGCCATGGTGCTATTCCGCCGCGCGAACCAGGCCACCGCGCGGCGGCCGGCCGGACAGCCGCGCACCGGTCGCCGAGATGGCCGACAGTGCCTCGGCGCGCAGCCCCGCGATGCGGCGGGCGATGCGGTTGTAGCCGATCACCGCCGGGATCGCGGCGAACAGGCCGATCGCGGTGGCCAGCAGGGCCTCGGCGATGCCGGGCGCGACGACGGCCAGGGATGTGTCGCGCGATGCGGCGATGCCCTGGAACGACCCCATGATGCCCCAGACCGTGCCGAACAACCCGACGAAGGGTCCGATCGCCCCGGTGGTGGCGAGGAACGCCGTGCCGGATTGCGCGCGGCGGATGGTGCCGGTCAGCGTCTCTCGCATCGCTCGCTCGATGCGCTCGCGGTATTCGCCGCGGCTTTCGTCATGGTCGCGGCCTTCGGCCCATTCGCGGGCGGCGGCGCGCTGCATGCGGGCGGCCAGGCCCTCGCCGGTTGCCGCCGCCGGGTCGCCGGTCTTGCCCAGCAGCCGGATTTCGCGCTGCAGCCGACCGAGCAGGACGGCCTTTTCGAACATGATCGCCCAGCAAACGACCGAGGCGATGACCAGGGCGCCCATCACGCCCTGCACCACCGGCCCGGCCTGGACCACGAGACCGAGGAGGGAATGGTCGGCGGCGTGGGCAAGGGCTTCCGCGGGGGCCAAGCTGTCGGCGGCGGGCGCCAAGCCTTGGGCGGCAGGGACCAGCCCGTCCGTGGCGGGTGCCAAACCTTGGGCGGCGGGGGCCAGCCCATCCGTGGCGGGCGCCAGACCTTGGGTGGCGGGGGCCAGTCCGTCCGTGGCGGGCGCCGGTGCCGGCACAGCCGGCGTGGCGCCTGGGGACAAGGTCTCGCCGCCCGGCGCCGGGATCTGTGCTGCTGGCGATGCCGTCCCGCTGGCGGTCGCGGGCGGTTGCGCGAGCGGAGCAACCTCGGCGGCCGGGGGCGCCGCGCCGGGCTGAACCGGTGCGGGTCCAGTCTCGTTCACGGCAGCAGCGGGCACGTCCTGGGCCAGGGCGGCGCGGCCAAACAGGCCCACCATGCCCGGTCCGACGAGACCGATCGTCGGCGCGCGAAAGGTTCGCGCCAGAAGACGGGACGACATTGCTGCAAACCCCCAGGGTTCAATCGAGTCCAACTGGGGAACATGGTACTGCGAGTCATTCGCAATGGCAAATTCGGTGCGGCGCAGCATGATGGGTCACCGACCCACCAGCGCCGACTCAGGTCAGGTCGAGCACCGCCGCCGCTTCGGCCACCGCGGCCTCCAACGCGCCGGGCTGGAAGGGGGATGTCAGCCCGGCCGACGCCACCAGGCCCTGGAAGGCCATCGACCCGCCCCGCCCACACAGCGCGACATAGGCATCGAGCGCCGCTTTCGGATCGCGCCGCGACCACACCCAGAACTGCAACGCGACGCACAGCGCCAGCGTGTAGTCGATGTAGTAGAAGGGCGAGTTGAAGATGTGCTGCTTGGCCTGCCAGCGCCCGCCCTTCGCCGGATACGCCAGGTCGCCATACTCCGACCACGGCATGTACAGCCGTTCCAGCCGCTGCCACATGGCGTGGCGTTCAGCGGGCGTGGCATCGGAATTGGCATAGACCTCATGCTGGAAGTGATCCACGCAGACGCCATACGGCAGGAACATCAGCGCCGAGACCAGGTGCATCGCGCGATACCGGTCCGCCGCATCATCGCCGACCAGCAACCCCATATGCGGATGCGTCAGGTATTCGAGACCCATGGAATGGATCTCCGCCGCCTCCATGGTCGGCCACAGGTAATCCACGCCGGGCTGCGTGCGGCTTTCCCAGCACTGGAAGGCGTGGCCCATTTCATGCGTGAAGACGCCGATGTCGTTGTGGGTGCCGTTGAAGTTGGCGAAGATGAACGGCGCGCCGAAGGATGGGAACGCCGTGCAGAAGCCGCCGCCCGCCTTACCCGGCCGGTTCTTCAGGTCGATGAACCCGCCCTGCCGCATCATGGCGTAGAAATCCGACAGGCGCGGATCCATCCGCGCGAACATCTCCTGCGCCGCCATCACCAGCATGTCGTGGTCGCCGGCGGGCTTGGGGTTGCCGGCGGGGTCGATCAGCGCTTCATCCCAGTAGCGCAGCCGGTCCCAGCCATGCATGGCGCGGCGCGCTTCAAGCACATGCGCGACCAGCGGCGTGACGTGCGTCGCCACCGCCTCGCGATACCGCGCCACATCCGCCGGGCCGTAATCCAGCCGACGCATGCGGCGATAGGCGAGCGGGGTGAAGGTGGCGTCGCCCAGTTTGCGCGCCATTGCGGTGCGCAGCTTCACCAACTGGTCGTAGATCGAATCCAGCTCCTCGCCGTTCTTCTCAAAGAAATCCCACCGCGCGGCCTCAGCTTCGTGGCGGATCGCGCGGTCAGGATCCTCGGCGAAGGGCGTCAGGCCCGACAGGTTCACCTCCTGCCCACGCACCATCACCTTCGCGCTGGCGAGCAACGCGGTGTAGCGCGCGCAAAGGCGCGATTCCTCCTCCGTCTCCCCGGCGATGGCGGGGTCGAAGGCGGTGACGTCGGTCTCCCACAGGGCGACGGCATGGGCACCGGCCAGCGCCTCCAGCTCGGCCCGGTCGGGGTCGGCCAGCAGGCGGCGCTTGAGCGCAGTCTCGTGCGTCGCCGCCTCCGGGGCCAGCGCATCGGCGTATTCGCGCGCGGCGACCGCGTCCTTGTCCGTGGTGTCCTGCGCGAAGGTCAGATGCACCAGCGACGACCAGGTATCGTACCCACGCCGTGCCTTGTCCCACAGCGCCAGCGCGCCGGCACGGTCCCCCACATCCAGCAGCGCATCGATGGCCGCATGCTGCGCGGCGAGGCTGGCCTTGTCCGGGCGGGGGGCGGTGATCTCGGCGAAGCGGAGGGTCATGGGGCGCCTGCGGTTTCGAATGTGGCCATCACGTCGCGCGAGCGGGGCGGCGCGGTCAAGCCGCGTGCGTGGCTTGCCGCACGTGACCGCGGGGTGGCCGCTTCACGACCCTGACTGATTCCAGTCAGGCGCGATCTGCTCTAAAGCCCGAGCTGCCCTGACGCGGCGCGGAGGAATGCCATGCCACGATTGATGTCCACCCTTGCCCTCGCGGGGCTGCTGCGGGAGGCCGCGCCAGCGCTGGAACGGGCGCTCGGCGCGCCGGTCGAGGTGGAGCTCGCACCGACCAAGGCGCTGGAACAGCGAATTCGCGACGGTGTGCGCGCCGATGCCGCTGTGCTGACCGCCGAGGCGGTGGCGGCGCTGTCGGCCGAATCCGTGCTCGATGGCATGACGTCGCGGCCGCTGGCCCATTCGCGGGTCGGGCTGGCGGTGAAGGCGGGCGCGCCGCATCCGGACATCTCGAGCGTGGACGCGCTGCGCCAATTGCTGCTGGATGTTCCGACGCTCTGCTATTCGCGCGCCGGGGCCAGCGGCATCTTCTTCGCCGGGCTGATCGAACGGCTCGGCATCGCAGATGTCGTGAATGCGAAGGCCATCGTCATACCGCAGGGCTTCACCGCGGCGAAGCTCGTCAGCGGCGAGGCGGCCATCGCCTTCCAGCAGATCAGCGAATTGATGGAGGTGGAGGGCATCGAGGTGGTCGGCCCGCTGCCCGATGGCGCTCAGACAGTCGCGGTGTTTTCCGGCGCGGCCTTCGCGGGTTCGGCCGGCGGGGCTGCTGTGCTGGATGCGGTGGCGGCGCTGTGCACCCCCGACGCGCTGCGGGCGAAGGGCCTGGAGCCGCCGATCTGACGCTGTCGGATCGCGACCCTGCGACGACCCGCGATTTCGGCCGGACCGGCACGCTGAAGGCCCGGGCCATGGTCGGGTGTCAGGCCAATGAGGCGGTCGTCGCCGGCGACCGCCAGCGTCGCGCCCGCATCAGCAGCCACAGGGCGATCGACAGGTTCACCAGGTTCCAGCCAATTCCGTTCCACATCGCGGCCTGATACGACCCGGTCGCGTCGAAGATCGCCCCCGCCATCCAGCCACCCAGCGCCATCCCCACCAGCGTGGACGACAAGGCGATGCCAACCCGCGTACCGGCCTGCTGCGGCGGGAAATTGTCCCGCACGATCATCGCATAGGACGGCACGATGCCGCCCTGGAACAGCCCGAACACCGCACTGACGGCATACAGCGCGACCATCCCATCCGCCGGCAGGAACAGGAAAAGAGCGATGCCCTGCAGCGCCGAACCCAGCACCAGCGTCCGCAACGCGCCGATGCGGTCCATCACCACGCCGAACACCAACCGCGACACGATGCCGGCGGCGAGCATGACCGACAGCATCTCCGCCCCCCGCTGCGCGCCGTAGCCGAGGTCCACGCAATAGGCGACGATATGGACCTGCGGCATCGCCATGGCGACGCAGCAAGCGATGCCCGCCGCGCCGATCACCGCCTGCAAGACATTCGGCGAAAGCCCGAGCGGGCGCGCATGCAAGGGCGCGGAGCCCACCGGACGGGGCGGCGGCATCGGCGCACGGCGGCGCAGCGCAAGGGCAGCGAGCGGCACCATCGCCGCGAAGCAGAAGGCACCCATCGCCACATGCGTCCAGCGCCAGCCGATGGTGTCCACGCCCCATTGCAGCAGCGGCGGCCAGATCGTGCCGGCCAGATAATTGCCCGAGGCCGCCAGCGCCACCGCGATGCCCCGCCGCCGCGCGAACCACAGCGAGGCATCCGCGATCAGCGGCCCAAACACCGCCGCGGCACCGAAGCAGCCCAGCAGCACGCCATAGGCCAGTCCGAACAGGAACAGGTTCGGCGCCAAGGCTGCCGCGATGCCGCCAAGCCCGATCGACACCGCGCCGATCAATACCGGCACCATCACGCCGAAACGGTCGGCCAGCCGCCCCATCAGGATCCCGCCGACCACGAAGCCGACCATCGTCATGGTGTAGGGCAGCGCCGCGCCGGCGCGCGCGGTGCCGAATTCCGCCTGCACCGCCGGCACGATCACCACCACCGACCACAGCGGCACGCTGCCGATGGCGCAGATCGCCACGATCGCCGTCAGGCGCAGCCATGCGGCGCGCGAATCGAGGATCGTGTCAGCCACGGTCGCGGCCAGTCTGGATCATGGCGAAGTTTTCTCCCGGGGTCCCAGCATGGCAGGGGCGGCCCCGCCCGACCACCGCGCGCGGCTTCAGGCCGCCATGCGGCATGGGCGCATCACGGCCAGGCGGTCAGGCGCAGCGGGACGCTGCCGCCGAGACACCAGACGCGACACACCGCCTTGGGGCAGATCGCTGCCTGACTGGAATCCGCCCAGGGCGTGAAGATGCCGGAACAACCGAAGGCGCAGGGCGCGTTGCGCCATCATGGTCTGGCGCCCCTCGCCAGCGCGCGCGCCCTTGGCGGCGTCAGGGCTGTTCGGCGCAAAATACGTCGTGCAGCGTCGCCATCAGCCGTGCCACGCGCGGATCGCCGATCCGATAGTGGATCGTCGTGCCGGCGCGACGCGTCGCCACCAGGCCGTCCTCGCGTAGTTTCGCAAGATGCTGCGACATCGCGGGTTGCGACAGGCCGGCACGTTCCGCGAGGCGTCCGACCGGGGATTCGCCTTCGGCGATCAATGTGCACAGCACGACGAGCCGCCGTTCACTCGCCAGCAGGCGCAGCATCGCCGCCGCGGCCGCGGCGTGTTCCTCCATGGCCGCGGCGGCCTCGGAGTTCTGGGCCATGACGGCTACGGTCTGCGGCTGCATCGGACGCTCCGGTAGGCCTCGCACGCCACCTTCGACGCAAGGCGTGCCGCGGTTGTTCTCTCGCTGCCCATATCAAAGGGCTGTCGAATGCGGCATGGTGCAGGCAAGGTCGATGACATGACAACCGCCACCAAGGCCAGAGCACCCAGCCCCGCGCGCCTACCAACCGACGACGTGCCGAAGCGGCGCCGGCCGGGCCCCACGCGCGCCGAGACCCTCGCGACCCGGATCGCCGAGGCGATCACCGATGGACGCATGCCGCCGGGAACCGCGCTGGAGGAAGAACGTCTCGCCGCCATCCATGGCGTGTCCCGCACCCCGGTGCGGGAGGCGCTGCGGCTGCTGGCCGCGACCGGCCTGGTGGAACAGCGCCCGCGCCGTGGCGCGGTGGTGGCACGCCCCGAACCCGGCCGCCTCGCGGAAATGTTCCAGGCGATGGCCGAGCTGGAGGCGATCTGCGCCTCCCTCTGCGCCGCGACGATGGGACGGGCCGACAAGGCGAGGCTGGCCAGCCGGCATGCGATGATGGGCCGGATGGTCGAGGATGGCTGGGTCGACGCCTATCGTGACGCGAACGTTACTTTCCATGAAGCGCTCTATGTCGGGTCCGGCAATGGTTATCTGGCCGAGCTGGCGGACGCGACGCGGCGGCGGCTTGCGCCGTTTCGTGCGGCGCAGCTTGGTGGAAAGGACCGTCTGGCCGCATCGCACCAGGAACATGGCGCGATCGTCGCGGCGATCATCGCCGGTGACGCCGCCGCCGCCGCAGCGGCAGTGCGCGTGCATCTCGCAACCACGGAAGGGAGCTGGGGTGCGCTGGCCGGGCAACCCCCGCAGTTGCAGTTTGGTTGAGATCTGAGAGTCCGCTTGGAAAGACCGGCACCGGCCCGCAGCCTTCCAGAATTCCGTTGTCAGGTGGCCGGGCGGAACGGGCCCGTGCCGGCGCTGCAGCCGGGGTTTTGAGGCCGTTTACCGTTTCATCATGAGTCGCGCCGGCAGAACCGCCCGTGAAAGCGGCAGCATCAGGATGCCGCCGCTTGGAATGCACGCAAAATTGCATACAATTCAGGGAGTGTCGTGATATTTGGTTCCGGCACAGGTCTTGCTGACCAGGTGGCCATGGACCTGCCCGGGCTTTCATTTCGGATCGATACGCTGCATGCGGCCTATGGCCGCGGGCTGTCCGCCGCCGCCGTCGTGACCGAGGCATACCGACGGGTCGCCGCCATCGGCGATCCTGGCATCTTCATCGACCTCACGCCCGAATGCACCCTATGCGCCGAGGCCGCGGCGCTGCCGGCCTTCGATGCGCGGCGGTTCCCGCTCTGGGGCATCCCCGTAGCGGTGAAGGACAATATCGCCGTCGCCGGACGGCCGATGACCGCCGCCTGCCCGGCCTTCGCCCATGTCCCGGCCGAAGACGCCTTCGCCGTTGGGAAACTGCGCGCAGCGGGCGCGCTGATCCTGGGCAAAACCAATCTCGACCAATTCGCCACGGGCCTGGTGGGCGTGCGCACGCCGTATCCGATGCCGCGCAACACGGCTGACCCGTCGCGGGTGCCGGGGGGGTCCTCCTCCGGCTCCGCGGTTGCGGTGGCCCATGGCATCGTCGCCGCGGCGCTGGGGACGGACACTGCCGGATCGGGGCGTGTCCCCGCGGCGCTGAACGGCATCGTCGGGCTGAAGCCTTCGGTCGGCGCGGTGTCGTCGCGTGGCATGCTGCCGGCCTGCCGGACACTCGATTGCATTTCGGTCTTCGCCACGACGGTGGCGGATGCCTGGGCGGTCTTCGGCATCATCGCGGGCGAAGACCGCGCCGATCCGTTCAGCCGCCCGATCGCCTGGACAGACCCCGGCGTGGTGCCGACACGCATCGCCGTACCGGCGCCGGGCGACCTGCACCTGGACGATGCGCCGGCCCACGCCGCCTGGTCCGCCGCGCGCGTGCTGCTGCCCAATGCCCGGGACGCAGTGATCACCCCGCTGCTCGACACCGCGAAGCTTCTGTATGACGGCCCCTGGATCGCTGAACGTGCCGCCGCCTTCGGTGATTTCGCCGCCAGCCACCCCGGCGCGCTGCATCCGGTGACCGAAGCCATCCTCGGCGGCGCGGCGCGCTTCAGCGCCGTCGATGCCTTCCGCGGGCTGTACCGGTTGGCCGAGCACCGCCGTGCGGCGGAGGAATTCTTCGCGCGCTTCGATGTCCTGGCGGTCCCTTCGGTGCCGAACTTCCCGACGCTGGCTGAACTCGCGGCCGACCCGATCGGGCCGAATGCGCGGCTCGGCACCTACACCAATTTCGTCAACCTTCTCGACCTGGCGGCTATCGCCGTGCCTGGGCCAAGGCGGCCGGATGGGCTGCCGGCCGGCATCACGCTGATCGGCCCGCGCGGATCGGATGCGGCACTCGCCGCACTCGCAGCCGCCTTCATGGAAGCGCAGACCACATGATCGAGATCGCCGTCGTCGGCGCACATCTGACCGGCTTGCCGCTGAACCCCGAACTGGTTGCGCAGGGCGGGGTGTTTCTCCGCGCCGCAGGAACGAAGCCCTGCTACCGGCTGTTCGCGTTGGCCGGTGGCCCGCCGCGCCGGCCAGGCCTGCTGCGCGTCGCTGCGCGCGATGGCGCGTCGATCGCCGCCGAGGTCTGGGCGCTGCCTGATGACGGCTTCGGCCGCTTCGTCGCCGCCATCCCCGCGCCGTTGTGCATCGGCACGATGCTGCTGGCGGATGCCACCACGCCGAAGGGCTTCCTGGTGGAACCCGAGGGGCTGGCGGGTGCCGAGGACATCACCCGCTACGGCGGCTGGCGCGGCTTCCTCGCCGCGATCGCCTCGCCCACGTCCGCCTGACGAATCAACACCAGAGTCCGCATTCCAAAGGCCCGTTGGCCTGTGGCGGGAGGGGTCCGCGGAGGGCAGCGCCCTCCCCGCCCTTCACCCCAGCAACTCCGCCACCGCCGGCACCAGCACCGCCAGCGCCGCCCCGACATCGGCCATGTCGAGCGCCTCGTCCGGGTTGTGGCTGCCGTGTTCGTTGCGCAGGAACAGCATGACGGTGGGGATGCCCCGCCCTGCGAAAGTCGCGCTGTCATGCCCCGCGCCAGACGCCATCTCCCGCGCCGGCACGCCGGCATCCTTGGCATGGCGCAGCAACAGCGCGCGCAGAGTGGGGTCCATCAACGCGGGAGCCGCATGGGTGGGCGGCCCGAAATCGAAGGTCACGCCCCGCGCCGCGCCGATGCGCGCGGCCTCGGCATGCAGCCAGGTATCGAGCTCCGCCAGCAACGCTGCGTCCTCGCTGCGAATATCAAGGCTGAAGCGCACCACTCCCGGCACCTTGGTCGAGGTATGCTGCGCCGGATCGGTGGCGAGGATGCCGGTGGTGAAGACCAGGTCCGCGCCGGAGGCTTCCAGTCGCGACCAGCGTTCATCCATCGCGGCGATCAGCGCGACGGCTGCCATCGCCGCGTCGCGCCGGTGGCGGCGCGGCACGGCGCCGGCATGGGCGTGGGCGCCGTGTGCGCTCGCCTGCGGATAACGCAGGCTGCCACGGATGCCAGAGACCACGGCGATGGGCAGGCGTTCCTCGACCAGCACCGGCCCCTGTTCGATGTGCGGTTCGACAAAGCAGGCGATGCGCGCGGGATCGAGCGCGGCGCGGCCCTCGCGGATGGGTCCGGCATCCAGCCCTTGATCCGCCATGTGTTCGGCCAGGGTGCGCC
The DNA here is from genome assembly GCA_022842185.1 of Acetobacteraceae bacterium. Taxonomy (GTDB): domain Bacteria; phylum Pseudomonadota; class Alphaproteobacteria; order Acetobacterales; family Acetobacteraceae; genus Neoroseomonas. The sequence goes on along the minus strand of JALHQB010000088.1, from coordinate 6,845 downwards.
CGGTATCGACGCGGCGCAGCGTATCGGCAGCGTCCTTCGGCATCAGGCCGAACAGCGCGCGACTGCCCAGATAATGCGCGGGGAACCAGCACATCTCCTCCGCACGGATGCCGAGGACCAGCAGGTCACGCCGCGGCGTGCGGTGATCGGCGCGCAGCGCGGCCGCGACCGCCAGGCCGATGACCACGCCCGCCGCACCGTCGAAATTCCCGCCATGCGGCACGCTGTCGAGATGCGATCCCATGGTCACCGCCGGCAGCGAAGGATCGCGCCCCGGCAACACCATGCGCAGGGTGCCGACGGCATCGGTCGAGCACTCCATGCCCAGGCCCCGCGCTGCCTCCGACACTATGGCCTGCGCGACCGCCTCGCCTTCCCCGTAGGAGGCGCGGGTGATGCCCGGCGGGTCACCGGTCGCGGCGGCCAGGCGGTCGAACACATCGGTCGCGAGGGCGCGCGCTACGGCCAGCGCGTGTTCGGGAAAGGTCGTCATGCCCGCTTCCTAGAGCAGATCGCGCCTGACTGGAATCAGTCAGGCGCGTGAAGATGCTCGCTCAAACAAAGGCATAGAGCGCTTCGCGCCAGTACGGTCTGGCGCAAAACGCTCTAGCATTCGCCATGCCGGTCACGCCCGGTGCGGATGCACCTCCATCCAATGTCGCGCGATATCAAGCCGCCGCGTCACCCACACATCGCGCCGGCGCCCGATATGGTCGAGCAAGCGTTGCAAGCCCATGGCCCGCGCCGGATGCCCGATCAACCGCATGTGCAGCCCGATCGACATCATCTTCGGCCGGCCCTTGCAGCCTTCGTCGTACAGCATGTCGAAGGCGTCACGGATGAAGGAGAACCAGTCGTCGGAGGTGCCCATCCAGCCCGCATATTTCCCATCGTTGTTGACCAGGGAATACGGCACGACAAGGTGTGGCTTGTCCGCGACTTGCACCCACAGCGGCAGTTCCTCGCCGTAGTAGTCGCTGTCGTATTGGAAGCCGCCATGTTCGACGACGAGGCGGCGCGTATTCACCGAAGGGCCATACCGGCAGTACCAGCCGGCGGGTGCTTCGCCGAAGGTCTTGGTCAGGCTCGCATGGGCCTTGGCGATGTGCTCGCGTTCCTCGGCCTCGGACAGTTCGAAATGCTTCACCCAGCGCCAGCCATGGGAACAGATGTCGTAGCCGGCGGCGCGGATCGCGGCCGCCGCCTCGGGGTTGCGCTCCAGCGCAAGGGCGCAGCCGAACACGGTCATCGGCAGGCCGCGTTCCTGGAACAGACGCAGCAGCCGCCAGACGCCGACGCGGGAGCCATACTCGAACATGCCCTCGGCGGCGAGGTCACGGCCGGATTTCACCTGGCTACCGGTATGCGCCTCGGTCAGCCCGGCCTCGGTACGCCCGTCGCCAAGTTCGAAGGACGGTTCGGAGCCTTCCTCGTAGTTCATCACGAAATTGACCGCGACCTTGGCGCCGCCGGGCCAGTGCGGGTCAGGCGGATTGGCGCCGTAGCCGATGAAATCGCGCTTCACCTCATAGGCCATGGTCAGGCTCCCTCGACGACGGTGAAGGGGGCGACCTGGACGAACTCATCGTCCTCGCTGCTGCCGTCCTTCCACATGAAGATCGCGAAGCGCGCCGTGCGGTCGAAGACGGTGGACGGGTGGTGCCAGACATCGGCGCCATAGGTGACGCCCTGGTCCGGCGCCGCGGCAAAGGCCCGCGCCCGGGTCATGTCCGGGCCACCATCGGCGCCATGGGGCGCGACCAGCACAAGCCAGCGCCCGGCATCCATCGGCACGAAGGACTGGGATGAATACAGATGCCGTTCCATCGTGGTGGACGCGATCGGCAGGGCGGTGGGCTCCTTCGTGCTGAAGGACAGGCTCGGCTTGGCCTGCGCACGGCGGTTGGACAGCGCAGCCTCCGTATAGACGCGCCCCGGCCCGGCGGGGCAGGCGAGCACTTCGCCGAAAGGCGCGAAGGCCTCGGCGGTCAGGGGTTCGAGGGTCAGGCGCATCGCGTCACTCCGGCTGGGTCACGGCGATGATCGGGCCGGGCCTCGCACTTCGTCCAGGGGGTGTGCAGGATGCCGATCCAATGACGGGGATCTGCATGCGCCTGAAGGACAAGATCGTGGTCGTGACCGGCGGTTCGTCGGGCATCGGCCGGGCCATCGCGACGCTGTTTGCGCGGGAAGGCGCGTCGGTGGTGATCGGCGATGTCAGCGAGGCCGTGCTGGAAGGCGGCGAGCCAACATGCGCGGTGATCGCAGCGGCCGGTGGCACCGCGCGCTTCCATCGCTGCGATGTCTCGGTCTGGGCGGACATCGACGCGCTGGTCACCGCGACGGTGGCGGAATTCGGCCGGGTCGACGTGATCGTCAACAACGCGGCGATCCGCGGCGCGGGGACCAGGCTTCATGAAACGTCCGAGGAGGACTGGGACCGCGTCATGGCCGTCAACGCCCGCGGTGTCTTCTTCGGCTGCAAGCGTGCCGTGCAGCAGTTCCTGACGCAGGACATCGTCGATGAAGCGCGGGGGCGGATCGTCAACATATCCTCCCAGCACGGCATGGTCGCGGCGCCGGGGAAGCTCGCCTACGGCACCGGCAAGGCGGCGGTCGCGTATATGACGAAGCAGATCGCGGTGGATTATGCGAAGGACCACATCGTCTGCAACGCCGTCGCACCGGGGCGCATCCTGACCGGGCGGCCCGCCGGGGCGGGTACCGACGCGATGGAATATTCCATCATGCGGACGCCGATGCCGCGGCTCGGCCGGCCGATGGATGTGGCGCAGGCGGCGCTGTTCCTTGCATCGCCCGAAGCATCCTACGTCACCGGCCACAACCTGCTGGTCGATGGCGGGTGGATGGCGTTCTAGGAGCGTCCTTGTTCGGTCGAGCATCTTCACGCGCCTGACTGGGTCCAGCCAGGCGCGATCTGCACTACCGGAGAACGAAATCCTTCAGCACCTCCGGCCTGAAGGCCAGGCCGTGGCCCGGCGTCTCGGGCGCGGTGATCATGCCGCCCTCGATCTTCGGCAGCGACACGAACACATCGTCCAGCAGCCCCATCTGCTCCGCCCAGATGCCGTTCGGGATGGAGGCCAGCAGATGCACGTTCAGTTCCGGGAACAGATGCGGCGCGATGGTCATGCCCCAGGTATCGGCGACGGTCGCGATCTTCCGCAATTCGGTGAAGCCGCCACGCATCGGGTCCGGCTGCAGGATCGGCAGGCGCGGGGATTCGAAGAACGGCTTCAGGTCAGCGCGGCCGAAATGCGTCTCCCCCCCCACCACGCGCATGTCCAGCGCCTCGGCGCAGCGCAGATAGCCGGCGTAGTCATCGGCGGTGACGGGTTCTTCCAGCCAATAGGCGTCGAATTCCTCGAACTTGCGGCCCATGGTGATCGCCACATCGGCCGACCAGCCCATGTTCACGTCGATCATGATGTCGATGTCGGGGCCGACCGCATCGCGCATGCGCCGGACGTTCTGCACATCGGTGTGCAGGTCGCCCACGATGGCGACCTGCATCTTGATCGCCTTGTAGCCTTGCGCGACGTAGTGCTTCGCCTTGGCCACCATGCCGTCGCCATAGGCCCCGCGGAAGCAGCCGCTGCCATAGATCGGGATCTCCGACCGGTAGTGCCCCCACAGCCGGTGCAGCGGCAACCCCGCCGCCTTGCCCACCACATCCCACAACGCGATGTCGATGGCCGATTGCGCCATCATCGCGACGCCGCCGCGCCCGCCGGTCAGGGTCGCGCGCCAAAGGTCGCGCCAGATCGCCTCGACGGCCGTCGCGTCCTTGCCGATGATGCGCGGCGCCATGGCCTCATCGATGCAGGCGCCGATCGTGCGTTGCAGCGGCAGGTTCAGCAGATGCAGGTATCCCATGCCGGTCAGCCCGGACTGCGTCACCACCTCCACCACCACCAGGTCGCGCATCGGGCCGAGTGCGTGGCCGGCCAGCCATGGATCATCGGCCCAGGGCATGCGCAGCAGGGTGGTGCGGACTTCACGGATCGTCAGGTCGGTCATCGATGGGTTCCTCCGTTGCCCGCAGCCTGCGCGCGACAGCGTGCACCGACAATCCCTCAGCCGTTGAAGGCAGCCGGGCCGCACGGCGGTCCGGCGCCTTGTGGCGGGCGCCGCGCCGTGGAAGGCTCCACCCCGGCTGCAGGAGGATGCGGATGATCGAGGACGGCAAGACAGCGCGGCAACTCTATGCCGAACTCAAGGCCGCGCCCACGCGCCGCCGCTTCGGCTTCGGCCGGCGCGCCGCGGTGGTGAATATCGACGTGCAATGCGCCTATACGCAGCCCGCCACCTACGCCACCGCCTATGAAACGGATCCGAACCAGATCGCCCACATCAATGCGGTCTCCAAAGCGATCCGCGCGCGCAACTGGCCGGTCGTCTGGACCTATGTCGCCTATCTGCCCTCGGGCGAGGATTGCGGCGTCTGGGGCACGCGGTCCGACACGCCCGACAGCCTGCAGAACATCAAGGAAGGTTCGCCCCGCGCGGCCTTCGACCCGCGCACCGAACGCGCGCCCGCGGACATCACCATCAACAAGCGAATGGCCAGCGCCTTCTTCGAGACGAACTTCAGGTCGCTGCTGACCTTCCACCGCATCGACACCGTCATCGTCACCGGCGGTTCGACATCGGGCTGCGTGCGCGCCACGGTCGTCGATGGCCTGTCCTGCGGATACCGGATGATCGTCCCGGAGGAATGCGTGGCCGACAAGCATGAAAGCCCGCACTTCGCCAACCTGTACGACATGGCGGTGAAGTATGCGGATGTGATCCCGGTCACCGAACTTCTCGACGCCATTCCCCAGATGGAGGGCTGACCGATGCTGTCCAATCCCGGCCACTACGACCACATGCCGTATCGGCGCCGCCCGAAGATCGCCTGGCCGAACGGCGCGCGCATCGCGGTGTGGCTCGCGCCGAACATCGAACATTACGAACTGAACCCGCCCCCCAATGCGCGCCGCAATCCGTGGCCGCGCCCGTTGCCCGATGTCGCCGGTTATTCCTGGCGCGACCACGGCAACCGCGCGGGCTTCTGGCGCATGGCCGACACCATGGCGAAATACGGCGTGCGCGGGTCCGTATCGCTGAACGTCGCGGTCTGCGACCACTTCCCCGAGATCATCGAACGCTGCTGCGAACTCGACTGGGAGTTGTTCAGCCACGGCACCTACAACACCCGCTATTTCTACGGCATGTCGGAAGACATGCAGCGCGAACTGATCCGCGACAGCCGCGAGACCATCCTGCGTGCCTCCGGCCAGCGCCTGGATGGCTGGCTGACGCCGGCGCTGTCCAACGACGAGACGACTCAGCATGTCCTGGCCGAGGAAGGCATCCTCTACACCCTCGACATGACGCATGACGACCAGCCGACGCCGTTGAACACCCGCGCCGGACGGCTCGTCTCGATCCCCTATTCGCTCGAGGTCAATGACGTCCCGCTCTTCGTCAGCCGCAACACCTCGGCCGATCGCTACGTCGCCATCTGCAACGCGCAGTTCGACCAGCTTTACGAGGAAGGCGCCGAATCCGGCACCGTGCTCTGCCTGCCGCTGCATCCCTACCTGATCGGACAGCCGCATCGCATCGCGGCGCTCGACGCCGTGCTCGCGCACATCACATCGCATGACAAGGTCTGGCTCGCGACCGGCCGCGAGATCGCGCAGCACTACATCGACCACCACCTCGCCGATCACCAAAGCTGGATCGCGGAGGGCACGCCATGACCCTCCCGCCCGACTACGTCGAATACCCGCACCGCAAGAGGGGCATGGACCACGATCGCTACCCCTACCGGATCCTGCCTCGGGCAGCGCCTGTCGCCTGGCCAGGCGGCGCGCGCGTGGCGCTGTGGGTGGCGGTGCATGCCGGCCACTTCCCGATGGACATGCCGCTCAAGCCCTTCATCGCGCCGGGTGGGATGGAACGGCCCTACCCGTCCTATTGGGATTTCACCCAACGCGACTACGGCAACCGCATCGGCATCTACCGCCTGATGAAGGCGATGCAGGCGCGTGGCGTGAAGGGCACGGCACTGCTCAGCGGCGCAGCGGCGCGCGAATACCCGGTGATGATGGACGACATCGCCGCCGCCGGCTGGGAACCCGCCTGCGCCGGGCTCGACATGGGCCATCTGCATCACGGCGGCGTCGCGGAAGCCGATGAACGCGCCTGGATCGCCGAAGCCGCCCACTTGCTGCGCGGGCGTTTCGGCGATGCCGTGACGGGGTGGCATTCGCCTGCCCATTCGGAATCGGCGCATACGCCGGACCTCGTCGCCGGCGCCGGCTTCACCTGGACCAGCGGCTGGGGCAATGACGACATGCCCTATGCCTTCGCCACCAGTGCCGGCACGCTGACCGCCATGCCGCTGTCGCAGGACCTGGCCGACCAGCGCATGCTGTTCCAGCAGAACATGGCGACCGAGGAGTTCACCACCGCGATCCTCGCCGCCCATGCCACCCTGGATGCCGAAGCGCAGGCGACGGGCAGCGGCCGCATCCTGACGGTCCCGGTCACGCCCTGGGTGATGGGGCAGCCGCATCGCATCCGCGCCTTCGGGGCAATGCTGGATGGCATCCTGGCGCGCGGCGGGGTCTGGAGTGCCACGGGCGCGGAGATCGCCGCGACCTGGCGGGCGCAGCAGCCGTGACATGGGTCGCGCGCTGACGGCGGTCCTCGTCACCCGCCCCGAACCGGGCGCCGCCGAAACCGCCGCCGCCTGCGCCGCGTTGGGCTGGGATGCGATCCTCGCGCCCGCCCTGGTGCTGCGCGCCGCGCCGCCAGCCCGGCTGCCGCGC
>JALHQB010000087.1 GCA_022842185.1 Acetobacteraceae bacterium | reverse complement strand
CGCCCCGCCCGGGAGGCGGCCGGCCCCGCGCGCCTGGGCCTGCAACGGGGCGGCGGCGAGGGCCAGCCCGAAGCCGGGGGCGAGCAGCGCGAAATACAGGCTGGTCGCCAGCATCCCCGCCGCCAGCGCGTCGGTCCCCAGATGGCCGAGCAGCAGCGCCTCGGTCAGCGCGAGGGCCATCTGCGACAGGTTGGTGAGCACGATCGGGCCGGACAGCGCCAGGGTCGCGCGGGCCTCCGCGGCCAGTCCGGGCCGCGCCATCGTCATGTTTCCGGCGTCCATGCCGCGTGGTGTATCGCGTGGTGGCGGATGACGCGACTGGGCCCCCGGGAAGCGGCGGCCGTGACGATTCCGGAACCGGCCCGATGCCCCGTATCGGGCCAGGAGCGCACGGCGCGACCGCGCCCAAACGGCCGATCGGCCCCGATGCAACAGCGCAGGGCGCGCAAGCCAAGCGCACGCATGCGCGCGCCGGCGCCTGAGGCAAAAAAGAGCGCCCATTTCGTGGGCCGGCAGGACCGCGCTATCACTGTCGGGAAAACCGCCATGAGGCCGCCATGAACCGACGTGCCCTGATCGCCGCCCCCATCGCGGCGCCGATCCTCGCAGCCACGGCCAGCGCCCAGACGCCGGCCATCATCACCGAGGAATACATGGTGCCGACCGGGGATGCCGGCATCGAGATCTTCCTGCGCAACAAGCGGCAGGAGACGATGACGGCCTATGCCCCGGGCCGCACGCTGCTGTTCGTCCACGGCGCGACCTATCCAGCGCATACCGCCTTCGACATCCCGTTGGGCGGTCTGTCCTGGATGGATTACATGGCCGGGCGCGGCTTCGATGTGTGGTGCATGGACATCCGCGGCTATGGCCGCAGCACGCGCCCGCCCGAAATGTCCCAGCCGCCGGAAGCGAATCCGCCGATCGTGCGGGGCGATGCGGCGGTGGCCGATATCGGCACCGCCGCGGCCTTCATCCGCAGCCACCGCAACCTGCCGCGTATCGTCCATATGGGCTGGTCCTGGGGCAGCACGCTGATGGGCCGCTTCGCGGCGGACAATCCGACGCTCGTCGAGCGCCTGGTGCTTTTCGCGCCGCCCTGGCTGCGCGAGGGCGCCAGCCCGGCGGCAGCGGGTGCGGGCGAGACGCTCGGCGCCTATCGGTCAGTGACGCAAACCCAGGCGCGGCAGCGCTGGATGAATGGCGTGCCGGAGGCCAAGCGCGCCGGCCTCATCCCGCCCGGCTGGTTCGAACACTGGGCCGGCGTGACCTGGGCGACCGACCCCGAAGGGCTGCGCCGCAACCCGCAGGTGCTGCGCGCGCCCAATGGGGTCCTGTTGGACGGCCGGGAATACGCCCAGGCCGGCCGGCCGTACTGGGATCCGGCCAAGGTGACGGCGCCGACGCTGCTGGTGGTGGCGGAATGGGACCGCGACACGCCACCGGCCATGGCGGCCGCCATTTTCCCGCTGCTGGTCAACAGCCCCGGCAAGCGGCTGGTCATGCTGGGCGAAGGCACCCATACGATGTTGATGGAACGCAATCGCGGCACGCTGTTCCAGACGGTGCAGGGCTTCCTGGAGGAGACCGCGGCGAGCTGAAGGCGTTCATCGCCGGGCAACGGGTTGCACCGCAGGATGCCGCCGCCGCCGATCCGGTGGCTGCATCCCGGACGCCCCGCATGACCATTCGTCGCGCCCTGTTTGGCCTTGCCTCGGTCGCCGTGGCCGCCGCCCTCGCGTTTGGCCTGGCGGGCGCCGTGCAGGCGCAGATCGCGCATTCTTCGCACCGCCCGAACCATGGCGATCGCCAGGTGATCGCTTCGCCGCAGGTCTCCACACCGCAGGACGGGTCGGCCGCCGGCACGCCAGGCGCCCCGCCCGCCGATTGACAGCCGCGGCGGAGGCGACCCACGCTTGCCCAAGGGAAGCAAAGGGGAAGCGCCATGGCCGACCAGGACCAGACCAAGCGAGCGTTCAAGCTGCGCAGCCAGCGCTGGTTCAACGACCCCACCGATCCGGGCATGACCTCGCTCTACATCGAACGCATGCTGAATTTCGGCATGACGCGCGGTGAGCTGCAGTCCGGCCGCCCGATCATCGGCATCGCCCAGACCGGCTCGGACATCGCGCCCTGCAACCGCCACCACATCGCGTTGGCTGACCGCGTGAAGGCCGGCATTCGTGACGCCGGCGGCGTGCCGCTGGAATTCCCGGTGCATCCCATCCAGGAAACGCTGAAGCGGCCCACCGCCGCGCTCGACCGCAACCTGCAATACCTGTCGTTGGTCGAAATCCTGCACGGCTATCCGATGGATGGCGTCGTGCTGACCATGGGCTGCGACAAGACCACCCCGGCGCAGCTGATGGGCGCAGCGACGGTGAACATCCCGGCCATCGGGCTGTCCGGCGGGCCGATGCTCGATGGCTGGTGGAAAGGCCGCCTGGCGGGGTCCGGCACCATCGTGTGGGAGGCGCGGAAGATGCTGGCCGCCGGCGAGATCGACAACGACACCTTCATCGAGATGGTCGCCGCCAGCGCCACATCCGTCGGCCATTGCTCGACGATGGGCACGGCGCTGTCGATGAACTCGCTGGCCGAGGCGGTCGGCATGTCGATGACCGGCTGCGCCGCCATCCCCGGCCCCTATCGTCAGCGCGGGCAGATCGCCTACGAGACCGGGCGGCGCATCGTGGAAATGGTGGAGGCGAATCTCCGCCCCTCCGACATCATGACGAAGCAGGCCTTCGAGAACGCCGTCGCCGTGGCATCGGCGATCGGCGCCTCCTCCAACTGCCCGATCCACATGGTCGCGATCGCCCGCCACATGGGCGTGGACCACACCGTCGAGGACTGGCAACGCGTCGGCGCCGACATCCCGCTGCTGGTCGATTGCCAGCCGGCCGGGCGCTACCTCGGCGAGGCCTTCTACCGCGCCGGCGGCATTCCCGCGGTGATGAAGCAGTTGCTCGATGCCGGGCTGCTGCATGGCGACGTCATGACCGTGACCGGCAAGACCGTCGCGGAGAACCTCGCCGCCATCCCCGCCGCCGACCCGGAGGTGATCCGCCCGCTGTCCAAGCCGATGCGCGAGCGCGCCGGCTTCGTCGTGCTGTCGGGCAACCTGTTCGACAACGCGGTGATGAAGATCTCGGTCATCGACCAGGAGTTCCGCGCCCGCTTCCTCACCGACCCGCCCGGCGTGTTCGAGGGCAAGGTCGCCGTCTTCGAAGGCCCCGAGGACTACCACGCGCGCATCGAGGATCCGGCGCTGGGCATCGACGAGAAGACCGTGCTGGTCATCCGCAACAGCGGCCCGGTCGGTTATCCCGGTTCGGCCGAGGTGGTGAACATGCAACCCCCCGCCGCGCTGATCAGGCGCGGCATCGGCGCCCTGCCGACGATCGGCGACGGGCGGCAATCGGGCACCTCCGGCTCGCCCTCGATCCTGAACGTGTCGCCCGAAGCGGCGGTTGGCGGCGGGCTCGCGTTGCTCAAGAATGGCGATCCCATTCGCATCGACCTCAACACGCGCAAGGTCGATGTGCTGATCCCGGCCGAGGAACTGGCGGCGCGCCGGGCGGCGTGGAAGGCGCCGGACCTGCTGAACAAGACGCCGTGGGAGGAGATCTACCGGAACTCGGTGGGCAGTCTGGGCACCGGCGGGTGCCTGGAACCGGCGACGCTGTATCTGAACATCCTGGAGACGCGGGGGGAGAGCCGGCACAATCATTGAGGGCGACGTCGAGGCCGGAAGGAAGCTCAGAGAGGGGCTTTGCCCCTCTCCGAACCTCACCCCACCAAAGGCTTAAGGCCTTTGGAAACCTCCAGTTTGGTGCTGTAACGCCGTTGGTCGGTGCAAGGATTGTACTGGACCGGGTGAGGATCGCCGTGCGTGACCAACGCCAAGGTCCCGCGGTCCAGGGACCCGTTGGTCCCTGGCGAGGTGGCTTGGAGGGGCAGCGCCCCTCCAATCGCGCCTACTCCGCCGCGCTGTCCATCACCGCAGCATGCCGGCTCACCGGCCGCTCCAGCCCCAGATTGTCCCGCAGCGTCGCCCCCTCATACGCAAGCCGCACCAGCCCGCGCGCCTGCAGGATCGGCACCACCTGGTCCACGAAGGCGTCGAACTGGCCCGGGAAGAAGGGCGGCATCAGGTTGAACCCGTCCGCCGCGCCCTCGCGGAACCACTGTTCCATGGTATCCGCGACCTGCTCCGCGCTGCCGATCACCATCAGATGCCCGCGCGCGGCCGCGACGCGGTAACACAGGTCGCGCAGCGTCAGCCCCTCCCGCCGCGCGGTGTCCAGCAGCAGCTTCGCACGGCTTTTCAGGTGGTCGCTTTCCGGCAGGTCGGGCACCGGGCCGTCAAGGTCGTACACCGACATGTCGGTGCCCAGCCGGTCAGATAGGACGGTGTTCGCCTGCTTCATGTCGAGTGTGCGGTTCAGCTCGGCGAACAGCGCGCGCGCCTCGGCCTCGTCACGGCCGATGATGGGCATGAAGCCGGGCATGATCTTCAGCGAATCCTCGGCCCGCCCATGCTGGCCGAGCTGGGATTTCAGCAGGCGGTAGAAATCCTGCGCGTCGGACATGCTGTTCTGCGCGGTGAACACCACTTCGGCGGTGCGCGCGGCCAGCGCCTGGCCCGGCGCGGAACTGCCCGCCTGGATGATCACCGGCCGCCCCTGCGGGCAGCGTGGCAGGTTCAGCCCGCCGGTGACGGTGAAGAACTCGCCATGGAAATCCGGCACATGCAGCGAACCGGGACGGACGAAGGTGCCCCGTGCCTTGTCCATGACAAAGGCGTCGTCATCCCAGGAATCCCACAACTGCATGCAGGCTTCGACGAACTCCCCGGCGATGGCGTAGCGATCGGCGTGGGACGGATGCTCGCGGCCGAAAACCTTGCCGTTCTTGGGGTAGGAGGACGTCACCACGTTCCATGCCGCGCGCCCGCCGGACAGATGGTCCAGCGAGGCAAAGGCGCGGGCGACGTGATAGGGCTCGGAGTATGTCGTGGACGCCGTCGCCGCCAGGCCGAGATGCTTCGTATGGGCCGACAGCACTGACAGCAGCGTGATCGGCTCGAATTTGCCGATCGAGGACGGGTGTTCCGCATAGCCGGTGGCGAAATTGTCGGCGAGGAAGAACATGTCGAACATCCCGCGCTCGGCGGTCTGCGCGATGTGGCGCATCAGGCTGAGGTCCGGCCCGCCCGGGATCGCGTCCGGATGGCGCCAGCCGGCGACATGGTGCCCGGCCGCCTGGACGAAGACGCCCAACCGCATCCGCCCGTCCGAATTCGCAGCACCCATGGCCTTGGCTCCTCTCATCCTGCCAGAGGAAGGCGCCGAGCCGCCCGCCGCGTCAAGCGCGACCGCAGGCTTCGGTTGACGCCCTCCCCCGCCGCTGCCCACTCTCGTGCGCATATCAGGGGAGAATGGCAATGGCCGGCAGGCTGGCGGGCAAGCGCGCTTTCGTGACGGCGGCCGGACAGGGCATCGGGCGCGCGGCCGCACTGGCCATGGCGGCCGAAGGTGCCATCGTGATCGCCACCGACCGCGACGCGCGCAAGGTCGGCGAACTGGCCGCACGCGGCATCGCGCATGTGCCGCTGGATGTGCTGGACGATGCGGCGGTGGAACGCGCGGCCAAGGAAGCCGGCCCGATCGACGTGCTGTTCAACTGCGCCGGCTTCGTCCACCAGAATTCCGTGCTGACCTGCACCGATGACGAATGGGATTTCGGCTTCGCGCTGAATGTGCGCGCGATGTGGAAGGTCGCCCGCGCCTTCATACCCGGCATGGTCGAGCGCCGGCAGGGGGCGATCGTCAACATGTCCTCGGCCTGTTCATCGGTGAAGGGCGCGCCGAACCGGTTCCTGTACGGCACCACCAAGGCGGCGGTGATCGGGCTGACCAAGTCGATCGCGACCGACTACGTGACGCAGGGCATCCGCTGCAATTGCCTCTGCCCGGGCACGGTGGACACGCCATCGTTGCATGAACGCATCGCCGCCAATGCCGCCGCCGCGGGTTCGGTCGAAGCGGCCCATGCCGCCTTCGTCGCCCGCCAGGCGATGGGCCGGCTGGCCACGGCCGAGGAGATGGCGGCGCTGGTCGTCTATCTCGCGGCACCCGAGAGCACATTCGTCACCGGCCAGGCGATCGTCATCGATGGTGGCTGGACGCTGTAGGGCAGATCCCGCCTGGGGCAGCCCGACCTGGGCGCCCGGCTTCCGGCACCGGCACTTCCCTGTCATTCTCCGCCCATCAACGACAAGACCAGGATCACGACGATGAAGCTGCTGCGCTATGGGCCTGCGGGCCAGGAAAAGCCGGGCCTGCTCGATGCGGATGGCGCGATCCGCGACCTGTCCGGCGTCATCCAGGATCTCACCGGCGATGCGCTCTCCCCCGCCTCGCTGGCGAAGATCGCGGCACTCGATCCCGCATCGCTGCCCAAGGTGGAGGGCAATCCGCGCCTGGGCTCGCCGGTGACGGGGATGAACAACCTGGTGTGCATCGGGCTCAACTACGCCGACCATGCGGCGGAGACCGGTGCACCCATCCCCAAGGAACCGATCGTCTTCCTGAAGTCGCTGAACGCGCTGGCCGGGCCGAACGACGATGTCGTGATCCCGCGCAACAGCGTGAAGACCGATTGGGAGGTCGAGCTGTGCATCATCATCGGCACGCGCGCGAAATACGTGACCGAGGACGAGGCGATGAACCATGTCGCCGGCTATGCCGTCGGCAACGACGTGTCCGAACGCGAATGGCAGGCCGAACGCGGCGGGACGTGGGACAAGGGCAAGGGCTTCGACACCTTCGGCCCGCTCGGCCCCTGGCTGGTCACGAAGGATGAGGTGCCCGACCCGCAGAACCTGTCGATGTTCTGCGACGTGGATGGCGTGCGCCAGCAGGATGGTTCGACCCGCACGATGATCTTCGGCGTGAAGCAGGTGATCGCCTATGTCAGCCAGTGCATCACGCTGAACCCCGGCGATGTGATCTTCACCGGCACGCCCCCCGGCGTGGGCCTGGGCAAGAAGCCGACGCCGGTCTTCCTCAAGGCCGGGCAGGTGATGAAGCTGGGCATCGCCGGGCTGGGCGAGCAGGAGCAGAAGCTGGTGGCGTCTTCGTGACGCGCGGCGCGCTCGTCGCCCTGTCGCTGCTGCTGGCCGGACCCGCGATGGCGCAGCAGCCGCCGCGGGCACAGCCGGCGCCACGCCAGGACGACCTGCCCACGCAGGTCGAGCGCAACATCCGCACTTGCATCGGCCCGTCGCAGGACATGGCGCTGGTCGCGCGCTGCATGGACAGCCAGCGCGCGGTGGTGGCACCGCGGCTGGAATCGGCGGTGGAACGGATGCTGGCCACGCAATCGAACCCGGCCCGTCGGGCTGGGTTGGCGGCGGTGCAGGCGGCCTGGGCGAGTTACCGCGACATGCGCTGCGACTTCGCCGGCAGCAACCCCGAACGCGGCGCGGACGCCGCGGCGGATCGGGCGGCCTGCCTGCTGCAGTTCGACCTCAGCCGCACGGTTGAGATCGAACAGTTGCTCGCACCGCCGCCGGCGGCCGCGCAGCCGCCCAGGCAGCAGCCGCGGCGTTGATGGATGGCGCGGACCGACCGGGTCCGCGCCGTCACCCGCCGCGGCCGTAATCCGCGAATTGCGCGGCAGCTTCGGCCAGGTCGCGCTTCTTCAGCAGTACGGGTTTCAAGCCGGACGCCAGCAGGTCCAGATACTGGCCGGCGAGATTTTCCAGTTCAAAGGCGAGCGTGACCGCGGCCTTGAGCGTCGCCCCCACCGCGACGGCGCCATGATTGGCGAGCAATACCGCGCGGCGGTCCCTCAATCCCTTCACGCAGGCGCGCGCAAGCGCGGCGGTGCCGAAGGTCGCATGCTCCGCGCAGCGCACCGGGCCGCCCGCCAGCAGGATCATGTAGTGGAAGGGCGGGATGCCTCGGCGCGCGCAGGACAGCGCGGTCGCGCGCGGGCTGTGGGTGTGGACGATGGCGCCCGCATCCGGCCGCGCGGCGTAGATCGCGGCGTGCAGGCGCCGTTCCGATGAAGGGCGGTGCGGCGCGCCCGGTAGCGGGGCACCATCGGCATCGACAGGCACGATGTCGGCGGGCGTCATTGCGGCATAGGGCAGCGCGGCGGGGGTGATCATGAACCCGGTGGCGCCGCGGACGGAGAGGTTGCCGGATTTCGACGGCATCATGCCCGCCGCATCCAGGCGCTGGGCGGCGGCGACGATGGCCTGTTCGGTCATGGCAGCGTGCGCGCCAGGCCGAAGCCGATCGCTGCGATCACCATGCAGCCCATCGCGCCGAGCCAGCGCAACAGCGCGCGGCGCATATGCGGGCGCGCCTCGGGCGGCAGGCCGGGTGGCGGGGCGAACCAGGCGATGCCGTTGAACAGCAGTCGCGTGCCACCGATCCGCACGGCCTGGCTGCCAGCGAAGAAAGCGGTGACGACGCAGGCGGCCATGCCGAGCAGGGCGATGTTGGCGATGATGAGGTAGAGGGTCTTCACATCGTCGCCCCCAACACCCACGGCGCAAACTCCTGCGCGCCAAACCCCATCGCCTCGCTGCGCGTCGGCTCCCCCGATGCCGTGCGCAGCATCAGTTCGAAAATCCGCTCGCCACACTGCGCAACGCTTTCGTCGCCGCTGACGATGGTCCCGCAATTGATGTCCATGTCTTCCGACAGGCGCTCATACATCGCGGTATTGGTCGCGAGCTTGATCGAAGGCGCCGGCTTCATCCCGAACACCGACCCGCGCCCGGTGGTGAAGCACACCAAATTCGCACCACCTGCCACCTGCCCCGTCGCACCCACCGGGTCGTAGCCCGGCGTGTCCATGAACACGAAGCCCTTGGCCGTGACCGGTTCGGCATAGCGGACGACATCCACCAGGTTCGTCGTCCCCGCCTTGGCCATCGCGCCGAGCGACTTCTCGAGGATCGTGGTCAGCCCGCCCGCCTTGTTCCCCGGCGACGGGTTGGCGTTCATCTCGGCACCCTCGCGCGCCGTGTAGTCCTCCCACCACGTCATCACATCGACCAGCTTCTGCCCGACCGCCTGCGACACGGCGCGGCGCGTCAGCAAATGCTCGGCGCCATAGGTCTCGGGCGATTCCGAGAGGATCACCGTGCCGCCATGCCGCACGACAAGGTCCGACGCAGCGCCCAGCGCAGGGTTCGCCGTGATGCCCGAATACCCATCCGACCCACCGCATTGCAGCGCCACGCACAGTTCGGATGCCGGCACCGGCACGCGCGTGGCGGTATTGGCTTCCGCCAGCACCTCCTTCACGAAATCCATGCCCTTCAGCACGGTCGCGCGGGACCCGCCGCTGTCCTGGATGTCCATCGACCGCAGCCGCCCGGTCAGCTTCTGCTCCTCCAGCATCGGGCCGAGCTGGTTCACCTCGCAGCCCAGGCCGATGGCGATGACATGGGAGAAATTGGCGTGCCGCGCGAAGCCCGCCAGCGTCCGGCGCAGAACGCGCAGCGGTTCATCCATCGTCATCCCGCAGCCGGTCTTGTGAGTCAGCGCCACCACGCCATCGACATGCGGCCACGCCTCCAGCGGGTCATGGCCGGTGATCGGGTTGCGTTCGAACTGCCGGGCGATCAGCTCCGCCACATGCGCCGAGCAATTCACGCTGGTGACGATGCCGATGTAGTTGCGCGTCGCCACGCGGCCGTCGGCGCGGCGGATGCCCATGAAGGTCGCGGGCGCATCGACGTACTGCGTCGGTTTCGCATCCACGCCCCAGGCGTAGTCGCGGGAGAAATCGCCCATCTCGCAATTATGGGTGTGGACCCAGGCGCCGGGTTCGATCGCATCGGTCGCGAAGCCGATGATCTGGCCGTAGCGGCGGATCGCCTCACCCTTCGCATGGGCACGCACCGCCACCTTGTGGCCGGCGGGAATGCGGCGGCCACCGACGGTCACGCCCGGCGCGACCTCGGTGCCGGGCATCAACACGCCACGGGCGATCACTACCCCGTCCTCGGGGCTGAGGCGGATCACGAGCGGCGAGGTGCGGGTTTCCATCGGTTTCCTCCCAGGAATTGCCCCGATGCTACCCCAGTTCCGCGCTGCGTGGGATCACCCCGCGACGGTGGTGCGAAACATCAGCCGCTGGTGCCGTTCATGGTCGAACAGCGTCGCCGTGTGCAGCGTGGACAGGTTGTCCCACACCACCAGATCCCCCGCCCGCCATTGATGGCGATAGACGTAGCGATCGGCGGTCGCATGCGCCATCACCTCGGCGATCAGCGCGTGGCCGGCCGCGGGCGGCAAGCCTTCCACATGGCTGATGACGGCTGGACAGATGAACAGCGAAGGGCGCCCCGTCGCCGGATGCCGGCGCACCAGCGGCTGCGTCACCGGCGGGAAGCGCCGGCGCGCTTCCTCCGACAGCGGCGGCTTGCCGGGCGTGTGGCGACGGTTCCACTCGGACAGCGTGTTGAGGTCGTGCACCGCATTCAGCCAGGCGATCCGCGCCCGCAGCGCCGGCGGCAATTCCGCATAGGCGGTCACCGCATCGAGCAGCCAGGTCTCCCCACCCTCGGGTGGGCATATCGCGCCGTAGAACAGCGAGCAGGCGCTGGGCGTGTCGCGGAAACTGCTGTCGGCATGCCATTGCTCGACACCGGTCGCGAAATTCGCGCGCATCCGGTCATCGGCGTAGTTGCCGACGCAGAAGATCTCGGGATGGTCGGGATGGGTGTGCGCCGATGCGGAATGCATCTCCAGCGTCCCGAGCCGCCGGCTGAAGCCGACCAGCGCGGCCGGGTCGTTCGGCACGTCGCGCAGCAGCAGCACGCCATGGCGATGCAGCGCGGCGCGAAACGCATCGACCGTCGCTTCAGGCAGGTCGCCGGCGATGGGGAAATCATGCAGTTCCGCCCCGAAGGTCGCGCCAAGCGGGCGCGTATCGAGGGCGGCGGGGTGCTGGGCAAGGCCGGCGCGCATGGCGGCTTCTCCGAGTAAGGCTGCGCATGGCCGGTAACGGGCGTGATTGGGCGCGGGTCGGCGCCGCGCGCAGCATGACAGCGGATGCCACAGCCCGCCACCCTTGCCGAGCCAGCGGAAAACGCCCAACCTGCCCACGGACACCTTGGGGAGCCTCGTCCGGAGGCTGAGAGGCGGGCTTCACCCGCGACCCATGGAACCTGATCCGGTTCGGACCGGTGTAGGGAACGGTGCCACCCGTTCGTCCGCGCGTCATGGTCCCTGTCGGGGCCGTGCGTGCGGTCGCCTGCGGGCCGCCCGTTCCCCATGCCGGCATGGAGGAACGAGACGATGCATCGCCGATCCCTGTTGGCCGCCACCATCGCCGCGCCGCTCGCGCGCCCCGCTGCCGCGCAGGACACCCGCGCCCGCACGCTGCGCTTCATGCCGCAGGCCGCGCTCGCCTCGCTGGACCCGGTGTTCAGCCCCAGCACCATCATCACCACCCATGCCTATTGCGTGTTCGACACGCTGTACGGCGCTGACCGCTCGCTGGCGGCACGGCCGCAGATGGCCGAAGGCCACACCGTCGAGGATGGCGGCCGCATCGTGCGCATCCGCCTGCGCGACGGCCTGCGCTGGCATGATGGCGCGCCGGTCCGCGCGGCCGATTGCGTGGCCTCCATCAAGCGCTGGGGCAGCCGCGACGGCTTCGGCCAGTTGCTGCTGCGCGCCACCGATGAATTGTCCGCCGCCGATGATCGCACCATCGTCTTCCGGCTCAAGCGGCCCTTCCCCGCTCTGTTCGACGCGCTGGCCAAGCCGGGGTCGTCCCCCTGTTTCATGATGCCCGAACGCATCGCCGCGATGCCCGCCGACCGGCCGCTGGGCGTCGATCACATGATCGGTTCCGGCCCCTGGCGCTTCGTCCCAGGCGACTACGTCCAGGGCGCGCGCAGCGGCTATACGCGCAATGCGGATTACGTCCCGCGCGACGAACCGGCGGAGGGTGCGACCGGCGGCAAGCGCGTCCATTTCGACCGGCTCGACCTGACCTGGATCCCTGATGGCGGCACGGCCGCCGCGGCGCTGCGAACCGGGGAGATCGACTGGATCGAATACCCCCTGCCCGACCTGGTGCCGGTGCTGGAACGCGGCCCGCATACGAAGACGCAGATCTACGACCCGAACGGCTTCCTCGGCTTTCTGCGCTTCAACTTCCTTCACCCGCCCTTCAACGACGTGCAGGTGCGCCGGGCTGTGCGAGACGTGATCGTGCAATCCGACTTCATGGCCGCCGTGGCGCTGGAAGGCGACTGGCAGGAATGCCACGCCATGTTCCCCTGCGGCCTGCCCGGCGTGGTGGAATTCCCGCCCGCCCAGCGCGGCGCGGCAGCCATGGCCCGCGCGCGGGATGCGATCCGCGCAACCGGCTACAACGGCGAACCGATCGTCCACATCAACCCGTCAGACTTCAACGCGGTGACGCAGCAGGGGCGCCTGACGGTCGAGCTGATGCGGCGCCTCGGGCTGAACATCCAGCCGGTCGAATCCGACTGGGCGTCGATCCTCGGCCGGCGCAACAACCGCAACCCGCCGGCCCAGGGCGGGTGGAACCTGCACAACACCAACGGCCCGGCGGCGACCATCGCCAACCCCGCGGTATCCTTCGCCATCCGCATGAACGGCCCGGCCGCTTGGCCTGGCTGGCCGGAGGACGCGGCGGTGGAGGACCAGGTCCAGGCCTGGGTCGATGCCCCGACCCTGGAAGCCCAGGCGGTGGCCATGCGGCGGCTTCAGGAACTCGCCTGGGATGCGGTGCCCTTCGCGCCGACCGGGCTGTTCCGCCTGCGCACGGCCTTCCGATCGGATTTGTCCGGCGTGCTGCAGGGGCCGAACCCCTTCGTGTGGAACCTCAGGCGCGGCTGAGCATGGCGGGAACCCCGGCCGTGCCCGCTTTCACGCGCCACGATGGCAAGGCGCCATCATGGATGGGCAACCAACATCGTCGGCGGCCGGCCCGATCCGCGCTCGCGAAAGCGATCGCGCATCTGCGCCGTCAGGCCGCCGACCGCGGCGCATTCCGCAACCGCCGCACCACAAGTGACAGGAGCACACCCGCCGCGGGTGCGCCGACCGACACCTCCAGCCACGCCCCGGTAATGAATGACAGCAGGGGCACCAGCCAAGCGAAGGCGATGCCGGACTTCTCCCAGGGCCGGAAGCCGCCCCGCTTCGCCTCGGCCAGCAGCCAGGCGGTCGGGATCAGCAGGATCACCAGGTCGTAGGACAGCACGAAGGGCGTCACCAACGGCGCGCCGGCGGCGATCATCGCAGCCTCCGCCCGTCCGCTGGGCCGCCCGCGCAGGGTCCAGACCGCCAGTGCGACGACGCCGACCGCCACCATCGCCTGCAACGCCCCCGATATGCCGCGCGGCACGCCCAAGGTCGCCCCCATCGCCAGCACACTCTGCAATTTCCACATATCCAGCGCGCCGGTTGCCACCGCTTCCCCGGCATCGGGCAGCCGGGCGAGGAACGCCCACCACGCCCCCGGCCCGAACACCGCCAGCGTCGCCGCGACCCAGGCCACCCCCGCCACCATCGCCCAGCCCAGCACCGCCCAGCGTCGCGTCGCGATCAGCACCGGCACTACAAGCAGTCCCAATTGCGGCTTGAACGCCAACGACGCCAGCGCCAGCCCCGCCAACGCCGGCCGTCGATCGATCCACAACCCCGCGGCAGCCAGCAGGGCCGTCGTCAGGAAGCCGTTCTGCCCATGCAGCAGGTTCAGCACAGCCGCCGGAGACAGCGCCACAAGCAGCGCCAGCATCGGCCGGTCGAACCCGCCCCAGCCGCGCAGCGCCACCCAACACGCGGCCCCGGTCACCGTCACCCATGCGACCAGCCCCCACAGCAGCGGCAGCAGCGCCACCGGCAGCAAGATCAGCAGGTACATCGGCGGATAGAAGAAGGCGTAGTACCGCCCCGGCTGCCCCTGCAGGGCGGTCTGCGCGGCGGCGTGCAGGTCCCGGTTCCAGACCGACGCCGCCTCATTCGCCTGCGCCAGCGCCGATGCGGCGTGAAAGCTGAGGTAGTCGATATCGGCCGGCGGCACGTCTTGCCAGCCGGCGATCATCGGCAGGGCGCTGCCGATGGCCACCAGCGCCACCAGCAGGTACCCAAGACCATAAGCGCGCAACCGCTCGCCATGCATCCAGTCGCCATCACGCAGCGCGCGGATCATGGCCTGCCCGCCAGGTCGATCAGGCGCCGCATCACCGATGGCAATGCGGCGCGGGCGGCGTCCGGGCGCTGCCATTCACCCTCGGGCATGACGCCTTGCGGCAGGGCGGCGGTGAACAGGACCATCTCCAGTTCGAAATGGGTGAATCCATGCCGCGCCATCCCTGGCACCGCACGCCAGGGGGCCGCGGCGGGGGCATGGTCAAGCGCCTCGGCGGCATCCCACCGCCCGGCGCGCCATGGGGTGCCCGGGATCTCCAGCATGCCGCCGAGCAACCCCTTTTCCGCCCGGCGGCGCAGCAGGATGCGCCCCTGCGCGTCGATCAGCAGGAAATGCGCGCCGTGGCGCAGCGGCCGGGCGGCCTTGGGCGATTTGCGCGGCAGGTCGGCGGCGATGCCCATGCGGCGCGCCATGCAACCCGCACACCACGGGCACAACGCGCAGGCCGGGCTGCGCGGGGTGCAGACGGTGGCCCCCAGGTCGAACAGCGCCTGCGCGAAATCCCCCGGCCGGGCGCGCGCCGCCGGGTCGGCCATGAAGCCCGCCGCCAGCGCGGTCAGGCGCGGCTTGGCGCCGGGCAGAGGGTCTTCGATCGCGGCCAGCCGGGCGGTGACACGTTCCACATTGCCATCGACCGGCACGACCGGCGCATCGAAGGCGATCGCCCCGACCGCCGAGGCGGTGTAGCGCCCGATCCCCGGCAGCGCCTCCAGCCCGGCCGTGTCACGGGGGAAGTCGCCACCGGCCGCGACCACGGCCCTGGCGCAGGCATGCAGGTTCCGCGCGCGGGCGTAATACCCAAGACCGGCCCATTCCTCCGCAACCTCGGCCCACTCCGCCGCGGCCAGCGCGGCCACCGTCGGGAAGCGATCGAGGAAACGGGCATAGCGTGGCCCCACCGCGGCGACGGTGGTCTGTTGCAGCATCACCTCCGACAGCCAGATACGGTATGGGTCGCGCGCCTGACCGGGTCCGGCGCGCCAGGGCAGGATACGCCGGTGCCGGTCGTACCAGGCGAGCAGTTCGGCGGCGGAGGGCAATGCGTATGGCACGGGATGCGGAGGACAAGCGGTTCCTGGGCGGGCCGAGGCCGCTCGGCGCCCTGGTGCCAGCGCTCACACGCCCGGCGTTCAAGCGCAAGTCCCCGGCCGGGGCGCAGATCATGGCGGATTGGCCGGCGCTGGTCGGCCCGGCGATCGCCGCCGTGACGCAGCCGCTGCGGCTGACCCAGGGCACGCTGACCCTGGCCTGCGCCGGGCCGGTGGCGATGGAGATGCAGCACCTCGCGCCCCAGCTGGCCTCCCGGATCAATGCCGCGCTGGGGCGGGTGGCGGTGGAACGCTTCCGATTCGTCCAGCGGGCACCCGCCGGCGCCGTCGCCCGAAAACCCCCCGAATTGCCCCCAAAACCCTTGCCGGAGCGCGTCGAATCGGCGCTGGAAGGCGTCGCCTCCCCCGAATTGCGGGATGCGCTGGCAAGATTGGCCCGCGGCGTCTATCGGGGGCGTTGATCTGCCGATTCAACAGGCCTCCTCCCCCGGGCCCGCCCGGCCGGACGGCCCGCCTCTTCAAGACGGGAAGCACCGATGCCCTTCGATCGCCGCGTCCTCCTGACCCGGTCCACCGCCCTGCTCGCCGGCGGCAGCCTCGCCCTGCCGGCACTGGCCCGCGCCCAGACAGCCCCCGCCACCCCGCCGGCGGCCGACAATCCGCGCCTGTCCGAACGCTCGATGGGTGAAGCCGCGGCGCCGATGGTGGTGCAGGAATTCTTCTCCCTCACCTGCTCGCATTGCGGTGCCTTCGGTCGCGACGTTTGGCCGCAGGTGAAGCGGGACCTGGTGCAGACCGGCAAGGTGCGCTTCGTGTGGCGGGACTTCCCGCTCGACCAGATCGCGCTGCGCGCCGCCGTGGTGGCCCGGTACTTCCCTGTCGAAGCCTATGAACCCTTCATCGAGGCGCTGCTGACCACGCAGGATCGCTGGGCCTTCGCCCGGGGCATCGACCACAAGGCCGAGATCGGCAAGATCGCGACCTTCGCCGGCATGTCCGCCGCGACCTTCGAGACCGCCTGGGCGGATGACGAGACCGCCCGGGGCATCCTGGCGCTGCGCCAGCAGGGCGAACGCCAGTACAATATCCAGGCGACGCCGACCTTCGTGTTCAATACGCGCGTTGTCTCCGGCGGCATCCCCTTCGACCGTTTCGCGCAGGAAGCGGCACGGGTCTGATCGATGCAGGAAGCGGCGCGGGTCTGAACCATGGATGACGGGCAGGCGATCCCCCCTCCCCCGCCGGAGGATGAGGATGACGGCACGCCGCGCAGCGAGGCCCAGCGCCAGGCGTCCGTGCGCGCGACGCTCGCCCGCATCCGCATCGCCGGCTTCAAATCCTTCGCCGAGGCGACGACGGTCGAGGTCCGCCCGGGCCTGACCGGCATTGTCGGGCCCAATGGCTGCGGCAAGTCCAACGTGGTCGAAGCGCTGCGCTGGGCGATGGGCGAGACATCGGCCAAGGCGATGCGCGGCGGGGAGATGGACGACGTCATCTTCGCCGGCACCGCCACGCGGCCGGGACGCAACCTCGCGGAAGTCACGCTGTCGCTGGAAGACGCCGAGGGCCTCGCCCCGCCGCCCAACCAGGACCAGCCGGAACTCGAAATCGTCCGCCGCATCAACCGCGGCGAGGGATCGAACTTCCGGGTGAACGGCAAGGAAATCCGCGCCCGCGACGTGCAGACCATGTTCGCCGATATCGGCTCCGGCGCGCGGGCCTCCGCGATGGTCAGCCAGGGGCGCGTATCCACCCTGATCCAGGCCAAGCCCGAGGATCGCCGCCAGGTGCTGGAGGAAGCCGCCGGCATCGCCGGCCTGCGCGCCCGCAAGCATGAGGCCGAGCTGAAACTGCGCCAGGCCGAGACCAACATGTCCCGCGCCGAGGACCTGCTCGGCCAGCTGGACACCCAGCGGCAGGGCCTGCAGCGGCAGGCGCGGCAGGCCAACCGGTACCGCAACCTGTCGGGGCTGGTGCGCGACGCTGAGGGGGAATGGCTCGCCATCCTCGCCGCGCGGGCGGACACCGCCGCGCGCGTCGCCAAGGCGCAGTTCGACGAGGCGCGCAGCGCCGTCCGCATCGCCGAAGCCGAGGCCGAACGCGCCACCATCGCCGCCTTCGAGGCCGAGCAGGCCATCCCCGCCCCGCGCGCCGCCGAGGCCACCGCCCGCACCGCGCTGGAACGCCGCCGCGTCGAATCCGAAGGGCTGGAGGCCGAGGAACGCCGCGCGCGGGACGCGCTGGAAGGCGCCGAAGCGCGGCTCGCGCAGATGCGCCGCGACCTGGCCCATGCCGAGGGCGTGCTGCGCGATGCCGATGTGGCGCGCGAACGCCTGGCCCAGGAAGCCGAGGCGTTGCGCGCCGTCGAAGCATCGCTGCCGGCCCGCGAGCAGGCCGCCAAGGCCGCCTTGTCGGATGCCGAACAGGCCGCCCGTGCGGCTGAGCACGCCGCCCAGGCCGCCACCGAGCAGGCCGCCGAAGCCGCCGCCCGCGTGCAATCCGCGGCAGAAGCCCGCAGCGCCGCCGAAGCGCGGCTGAAGCGCGCGCAGGAAGGCCATGGGCGGCTGGCC
>JALHQB010000086.1 GCA_022842185.1 Acetobacteraceae bacterium | reverse complement strand
CGTGTCGATGGACGTGGAGCTGATCGCGCCGATCGCGATGGATGAAGGTCTGCGCTTCGCCATCCGCGAAGGCGGCCGCACCGTCGGCGCCGGCGTCGTCGCTTCGATCACGCAGTAAGTTCTTTCGTCCCATCCGGGACGGAAAGCGGGGCGGCGTCCGGGAGACCGGGCGCCGCCCTTTTTTTGTCATGGGGCCTGGCCGGAGTCCCGCGCGCCCGTAGCGGTCAGCCCCGTGGCCGCGGCCGCCACAGCATCAGCACGCCGACCACCGCGGCAA
Organism: Acetobacteraceae bacterium; assembly: GCA_022842185.1. Lineage (GTDB taxonomy): Bacteria > Pseudomonadota > Alphaproteobacteria > Acetobacterales > Acetobacteraceae > Neoroseomonas. Next base: position 17,970 of record JALHQB010000086.1, on the reverse strand, counting down.
GCGTGCCGGCGACCACACTGAGCGCCGGCGCAGGCACCCGGCGATCGACGAACACCACCCGTGGAGGGGCCGGCGTCGGGTCTGCCTTCGCCGGAACGGGGGATGCCTGGCGCGATCCCTCCCGGTTCGCCCAGGCGCGCGTGATCTCGGCCCCCAGTAGGAAGATCAGCGAGGAATAATAGATCCACACCAGCACCGCCGCGAGCGATCCCGCCGCGCCGAAGCTGCCGCCGATGCCCGCGCCGCCGATGTACAGGCCGATCGCGTATTTGCCGACCGTGAACAGCAAGGCCGTGATCAGCGCGCCCACCGCCACGTCCCGCCAGGCGATCCGCCGGTCCGGCAGCACCTTGTAGATCGCCGCGAACAGCGCCGACAGCAGCAGCAGCGAGACGCTGATGTTCACCGCCTGGATCAGCCACGCACTGCCCGGTAGGCGCCCCTGCATCCAGGTCCCCAGGGCCGAGATGGCGGCGCTCGCGACCAGCGAGGTCAACAACAGGAAGCCGGTGGCCGCGACAAGGCCGACCGCCGCCGCCTTGGCCTTCAGCAATTGGGAGACGCCGGTGGATTGCGGGACCTCGGTCTTCCAGATGGCATTCAGCCCTGCCTGGATTTCACCGAAGGTGCCGCTGGCCGTCAGCAGCAGCATGATCACGCCGAAAGCACCGGCCAGCGTGCCGCGCCCGACATCGGCGGCACCGCGGATCGCGGCCTGGATCGCGCCCGCCGCATCCGGGCCCAGCAGGCCGGTCAATTGCGATTCGACCGCGCCGCGGGCCGCCTCCTCCCCGAACACCGCCCCCGCGATGGCCATGGCGATGACCAACAGGGGGGAGAGCGAGAACAGCGTGAAATAGGCGATCGACGCGGCTCGGCTCAGGCACTCATCCGCGATGAAGCCGCTCGCCGCGTCCATCACCACCGTCCGCAGGCGCCGGCGCGTCATGCCCATTTCCTTGTCATGCCATCGAAAGCGTGAACGCGGGGGCGTCGGGCGCAGTTTCCGGCGGTCGCCGAGCCTCGACAGGGAAGCACAGGTCAATTATAGACCGGCCCCTCCGCCGCGTGAGTGCGTCGAGGGGCGTAGCTCAATTGGCTAGAGCGCCGGTCTCCAAAACCGGAGGTTGGGGGTTCGAGACCCTCCGCCCCTGCCACGACGCATTGCGCCGGCAGACCCATAGCAGGAGGGGGATGGCCCTGCAGGGCAGCACCCCACCACCATTCCTGAGGAAGCTGACTTGGCCAAGATCGATCCCGCGCAGTTCGTCCGGGAGGTCCGACAGGAGGTTTCCAGGGTCACCTGGCCCTCCCGCAAGGAGACGCTCGTCACCACCGGGCTGGTGTTGGCCATGTCCGCGCTCGCGGCCGTGTTCTTCCTGCTGACGGACCAGCTGATCCAGCTGGTGATGCGCTTCGTGTTCAAGATCGGCTGAGGGGAGACGGCACCGTGGCCGACAAGAAGTGGTACGTCGTTCATGTCTATTCGGGCTTCGAAAAGAAGATCGCCGAGCAGATCAAGCAGCAGGCCGCGCAGAAGGGCCTCGCCGACAAGTTCGACGAGGTGCTGGTGCCGACCGAGCAGATCACCGAGGTCCGCCGCGGCCAGAAGGTCGATACCGACCGCAAATACTTCCCCGGCTACGTGCTGGTGAAGATGGAGATGACCGACGACGCGTGGCACTTGGTGAAGGACACGCCCAAGGTCACCGGCTTCCTCGGCGCGCGCAACAAGCCCCAGCCGGTGCCGGCGCGTGAGGCCGAGCGCCTGCTCCAGCAGGTGCTGGAAGGCGTCGAGAAGCCGCGCAAGCCCGCGATCCTGTTCGAGATCGGCGAGCAGATCCGCGTCGCCGACGGCCCGTTCACGTCCTTCAATGGCGTGGTCGAGGAAGTGGACGAGGAGAAGGGCCGCGTGAAGGTCTCCGTGTCGATCTTCGGGCGCTCCACGCCGGTCGATCTGGAATACGGGCAGGTCGAGAAGCTCTGATCCAGCAGCGGTCGCTGTCAGCGACCGCTGCCGCGACTTTGCAGCTCAGGCTCCGGGCGGCCGCATCCGCGGGCCTCGGCTTCGCGGATCGCGGCACGGGCGCGGTGCGGTGCAGGTCAGCGCCGCGCCAGGGCGGCCCTGCCGCGATCGGTCGCCGCCACCACACCATCGCGCAGGCTCACCATCCCCGCCTCTACCGCATCCTCCCACACCGTCAGGCGCGGGCAGGATGTGCGCCAGGCGTCAAGGACCTCGTCATACGGGCGCGGCCTTTCGGACACGAAGGCGACGAGGTCGAGGATCAGCGGTCGCAGCGTCTCGGACATGGCGAATCTCCTGCATCCGACGGCGGCAGCCCAGGGCGATGGAAAATGCCCCGGGTGCCGCAATGATGCGCCCGCTTCACGGGCGATGCCAGCATCGCCACGCCGCCGCCCGCGTCCCGGTCAGGGCTTCTGGTTCACCGGATCATCGACCGGGCTGAGCGCGATCTTCGACAGCCCGCCGGCGCCTTCGGCCACCAGGGAGGCGAAGGTGAACACCATGTCCGCCCCGGGCAGAAGCAGTCCCGGCATCGGCTGGCCCAGGCGCCAGGATGGGTTGCGCGACAGGATGCTTTCCGGATCTCCCTGCAACAGGCCGATGAAGGTCTCGGCAACGATCAGGCTGCCCAGCGGCCCAAGCCGCGAACCGCCCTGCGTCAGCTCCGCTTCCTTCAGGATGTAGTACCAGAGCGGGGTGCGTTCATGCAGGCCATGCAGGGCGGCCGCCGCGCCGTCCGGCCCGGCCGCGGCGATATCGGCCGCCGGCAGGATCGGAACCCCCATGAACAGTGCCAGATCCTGCGCCGCCGGCAGCTTCAGCTTCGCCCCACGGCGCAGGTTCATCACCGCCAGGCTGCGGTTGGGGTCCGGCGGCTCCGGCCGCGCCTCGCCGGGCTTCATGCCGAGATGATGGAGTTCCTCGGCAAGGTAGGGGTCGATGTTGCGCGTCAGGTTCAGCCCGAAGCCATCGGCGGTGTCCGTGGTCTGGTAGTCGAGGTAGCGCCGCCAATCGATGATCCAATCCGCCGGCAGGGTCGGCCGATTGGAAGGACGATCCCCTGTGGTCCCGAGCAGCCCGGTCTTGGCGGTGAACTCGAACAGCAGATCGAAGGTGGCCGGCGGGAAGGGCGGGTTGCCGAAGCGGAAAAAGCGGTTGTGGTTGTAGCCGTTGCGGACCATCGAATGGCCAAGCCGGTAGGCGGCGCCGGAGAATTCCACCGGCATGTAGGGCTGGCCATAGGCGCCGAAGGTCTCGAAGCGGAAGTACTGGCGACCGTTGAGCAGGATCTTCTCGATATCGTTCACGTCGCAGATCTTGGTCAGGAAGTCGCGCAGCACCATCGCCTGGTACAAGTCCACGGTGGCGCGGCGCGCGGCGGTGAACAGGTCGCTGTCCGGCACGGTGCCCACCAGCCGGTCCACGATCGCGTTGTGGAAGCGCAGCATGGACACATGGGTCTGGGCGACCAGCAGGTTCTCGTCGTTGCGTTCGTCGCCGATGATCGCGAAGCCTTGCGCATTGCGCGGCAGGTCGTGGCCGGCCACCGCCTTGATCGGCGCCAGGCCTTCGAAGCAGCCGCCCACCAACAACTTGGCGCGGCCGGGGCTGTGGCGGTCATACAGCGACGGCTGGGCGCGCGGCCCGAGGCCATAGATGCTGTCGAGGTCGAGCCGCGGGGTGCGAAAATTCTCGATCTCCGTGGGGTCCTGCGACGCCTCGGCGAGGGTCGTGGTGTCGAGCGTGATGTCGTGGTCGATGAACTGGCCGAGATAGGTGTAGCCCGCCGGGATATTGGCGTTGTCGCCGGATGGCACGCCCAGCGGCAACGGGCGGTCGCGCATCGCGACGCCCAGCGCGGCAAGCGCCGCATCAGGGACGGTGAGGGGTGTCGCCAGTTCGGGCACCATGCGCCCGAAGCGCCCGGCCCTGACCGCGGTGCCGGTCGCGGGTGCGATGTCGGAACGCCGGGCGTGGCCGTGACTGCCATATTGATTCGCTGACATCGTCGATGACCTCCATTGGGGTGGCACTCGCCCAATGGTTGCAGCATCGAACCCGATCGGCAGTGAGGATCATTACACAATCAAAATATTAATGAAGCATCATGCATCGGCGCCGGCGGGATCAATCGGCCGTGGCGGCGACCACCCGGCGCGACCGCCGCCGACCGAAGGTCGCGCGCAGCACAACCACCGCCAGCCCCGCGATCCCGACCCATAGCGCCGGCCGCAGGCCGAAGGTGACGTCGAGGTTCGCCTCCAGCACCCGCCAGGGGTTGAGGCCGGTGCCGAGCGCATACCAGGCGAATTCGACCCCAGCCGTGGCCACGGCCGCGCCCGCGGCAAGGCCGCACAGGGCCAGGATGCCCGGGGAGCCGCCCTCCGGCGCGATCAGCCGATAGCCGAATAGCCAGGCGTAGAGCCCAGACATCAGCATCGGTTCGGTGACATCGGCCTTGGATTGCAGGGTGAAGTGGTACAGCGCCAGCACCGTTATCGGGTGCACGCACCAATGCAGCCGCCGCCAGGCACGGCCGCCCATGCGCCGAAGCATCCCATCGGTGGAGGTCGCCGCCAGCGCGCCAAGGCCAAGCAGGGCGACGAAGCCGATCGTCAGGTAGAAGCGGTTGATGATCTCCATCACCACCTTGATGAGGTCGAACTTCTCATCCCCAACATACAGCGCCAGATGCAGCATGGCGTAGGCGAAGCACGCCACGCCGATCATCCGTCGCAATTCCGCGATGCGCGCCTGCCGCAGCACCTGCCGGGCGGGGGTCACGGCCAGCGAGACGAGCAGCAGCCGGATCGCCCAGGTGCCGGTGTCGTGCGTGGCGGCCTGCCAGGGTTTGGGGAACAGGTTCCCCAGCCAGGCGTCATGCGCCAGCAGGATGGCGGGGACGAACAAAAGGGCGAAGGCCAGGGCCTTGAGCGGCGCAAAGGCGCCGCTGCGGTCACGCCAGGGCATGCGAGAGGGTTCTCCGGAACATCGCCATCTATACGTTGGTACGGGGCGCGCGGTTAGCATCGGCGAAATGGGCTGGACTCGGGTGTCGCACCGGGCTAGACGCCCTCCCTCGCCGACCAGCCGGGGTTGTTCCCCGGCCATCGGCGTTTCAGGGAACGCGGGAGACCAGCCTTCGGGCCGGTCGCATGCACCGCGGGCCTCTGACTTGAACAGAGGACGACACAGTGGCGAAGAAGATCGCAGGCTACATCAAGCTGCAGATCCCGGCTGGCAAGGCGAATCCGTCGCCGCCGGTGGGTCCGGCGCTCGGTCAGCGCGGCCTGAACATCATGCAGTTCGTGAAGGAATTCAACGCGGCGACGCAGCAGATGGAACCCGGCACCCCGACGCCGGTCGTCATCACTGCCTATACCGACCGTACCTTCGCCTTCATCACCAAGACCCCGCCGAACACCTACTTCCTGCTCAAGGCCGCCAAGCTCGAAAAGGGCGCGACGGCTCCGGGCAAGGGCGCGCCGATCGGCCGCGTGACGAAGTCGCAGCTGGCCGAGATCGCCGCGACCAAGATGAAGCACATGAACGCGAACGACGTGGACGCGGCCGTGCGGATGCTCGCGGGTTCCGCGCGCTCCATGGGCCTCACCGTGGTGGAGGGCTGATCCATGGCCAAGCAGGGCAAGCGCCTCAAGGCGATCTACGCCGGTTTCGACCGTGAAACCGCCTATGCACTGACCGAGGCGCTGAAGATCGCCAAGGCGAATGCGAAGGCGAAGTTCGACGAATCGATCGAGATGTCGATGAACCTCGGCATCGACCCCCGCCATGCCGACCAGATGGTCCGCGGCGTGGTCGGCCTGCCGAACGGCACGGGCAAGACGGTCCGCGTGGGCGTCTTCGCCCGCGGCCCGAAGGCCGAGGAAGCGCTGGCCGCCGGCGCCGATGTGGTCGGTGCGGACGACCTCGCCGCCCTGGTGCAGGAAGGCAAGATCGAGTTCGATCGCTGCATCGCGACCCCGGACATGATGGGCCTGGTGGGCCGCCTCGGTAAGGTTCTCGGCCCGCGCGGTCTGATGCCGAACCCCAAGCTCGGCACCGTGACCATGGACGTGAAGGGCGCCGTGACCGCCGCCAAGGCCGGCCAGGTGGAATTCCGCGCCGAGAAGGCCGGCATCATCCATGCCGGCATCGGCAAGGCCTCCTTCGGTGAGGAAGCGCTGCTCGAGAATGCGCGCGCCCTGGTGGACGCCATCCAGCGCGCCAAGCCGACCGGCGCCAAGGGCACCTATCTGAAGAAGGCCTCGGTGTCTTCCTCGATGGGGCCGGGCGTGAAGGTGGACGTCGCCAGCCTTTCGGCCGGCGGCTGACGAGATACGCCCGTCCTTCGGGGCGGGCGGGCAGGGGATGGTCTTCGGGCCATCCTCGATACCTGTCGGAGACCTCCTGCGGCCCTTCCGGGCCTTGAACCGGCGCCTCGGCGCCGAGCAGGGGAGAGACGGTGTGCCACAGTGATGTCCCCGGGGCTGGTCCCCGGGTGGCTTGACTTGGTGTTCCGGCCTGACAGGCGAACCGGGGTGAGCGGCAATCCGCCGCTGACCCCCGTGTGAACCGGCCGGAGCCCTTCCAGAAGGTTTCGGCCACCGACGGAGACGTGGAGTGGACCGTACGGAGAAGCGTGAGTTCGTCGCTTCGCTGGCGACCGTCTTCGCAGAGACCTCCTTCGTGCTCGTCGCCCAGAACAAGGGGCTGACGGTCGCGGATGTGAGCGAACTGCGTCGCCGGATGCGCGCAGCGGGTGCGTCGTACAAGGTCGCGAAGAACCGCCTGGCCACCCTCGCCCTCGAAGGCACCCGTTTCCAGGGCGTTGCGCCGCTGCTGAAGGGTCCGACCGCCATTGCGTGGTCGACGGATCCGGTGGCCGTGGCAAAGACCGCCGTGGAGTTCGCCAAGACGAACGACAAGTTCGTTGTCCTGGGCGGCGCGCTCGGAACCCAGAACCTGGATGCCACCGGCATCAAGGCGCTGGCCGAGCTGCCGTCCCTGGAGACCCTGCGTGCGCAGCTGGTTGGTCTGATCCAGACCCCGGCCACGCGCATCGCCGGCATCCTCCAGGCCCCTGGCGGGCAGGTGGCACGGGTCCTTTCGGCTTACGCCACGAAGGACGAGGCCCAGGCGGCCTGAGGGCCGCAGGAACCGCCCCCTGGTATGGCGGCCGGATGACCGGCCGGCGCCACGGGGGTTGCACAACTGAAGTCAAGCCATTAGATCGAGGAGCATTCAAACATGGCCGATCTCGCGAAGCTGGTGGACGAGCTGTCCACCCTGACCGTCCTGGAGGCCGCTGAGCTCTCCAAGATGCTTGAGGAGAAGTGGGGCGTGTCCGCCGCCGCGCCGGTGGCTGCTGCCGCCGCCGCGCCGGCTGCCGCTGCCGCGCCGGTGGAAGCACAGACCGAGTTCACCGTGATCCTTGCCGCCGCCGGCGACAAGAAGATCAACGTGATCAAGGAAATCCGCACCATCACCGGCCTGGGCCTCAAGGAAGCCAAGGACCTGGTCGAAGGCGCCCCGAAGACCGTGAAGGAAGCGGTCAGCAAGGACGAAGCCGACAAGATCAAGAAGGTGCTGGAAGAAAACGGCGCCAAGGTCGAGGTGAAGTGATCTCGACCCCCATCCCCGTCCGGCAACGGGCGGGGGCGGGGACAGTATGATCGGGTGCGGGTGGCGTTGCCGGAAGGGTCCGGTAACGCCGCCCGTTCCTGCGTTGCCCCGCCAGGGCAGCGCGAAGAGACCCCATCCGGCCAGGGTGTTTGGGCCGGGGTAGAAGGGAAGCAGGACAGGCATGAACGCTATCACGAAGTCGTTCACGGGGCTCAAGCGGATCCGCAAAAGCTTCGGGCGTCTCCCCGAAGTGGCACCGATGCCGAATCTCATCGACGTGCAGCGGGCTTCCTACGAAGCCTTCCTGCAGATGGAGGTAAGCCCGGACAGCCGCATGCATGCCGGCCTCCAGGAAGTCTTCAAATCCGTCTTCCCGATCGACGATTTCGCCGGGCGTGGCCGCCTGGAGTTCGTGCAGTACGAACTCGAAGAGCCGAAATACGATGTCGAGGAATGCATCCAGCGCGGGCTGACCTTCGCCGCGCCGCTGAAGGTGCGCCTGCGTCTCATCGTGTGGGACGTGGATGAGGACACCGGCAGCCGGTCCGTCCGCGACATCAAGGAGCAGGACGTCTACATGGGCGACATGCCCCTGATGACGGACAACGGCACCTTCATCATCAACGGCACCGAGCGCGTCATCGTCTCGCAGATGCACCGTTCGCCGGGCGTGTTCTTCGACCACGACAAGGGCAAGACCCATTCGTCGGGCAAGTACCTGTTCGCCGCGCGCGTCATCCCCTATCGCGGCTCGTGGCTCGATTTCGAATTCGACGCCAAGGACATCTGCTACGTCCGCATCGATCGCAAGCGCAAGCTGCCGACCACGACCCTGCTGCTGGCCCTGGACAGCGAGCGGACCGAGGGTCTGCGCGCCGACGCCGATGCCGCCCAGCGTGAGCTGGAGCCCCATGAGATCCGCGGCATGGATGCCGAGGAAATCCTCAACGCCTTCTACGGCCAGGTGGTCTTCAGCCGCGGCCTGAAGGGCTGGAGCCGCGCCTTCGACCCCGACGCCTTCCGCGGCGTGAAGCTGATCGAGCCGCTGATCGACGCCCGCACCGGGATGGTCGTGGCCGACAAGGAAGCCAAGCTGACCCCGCGTTCGGCGCGCAAGATCGCCGAGGCCGGTACGACGGAAGTGCTGGTCGGCCGCGCCGACCTGCTCGGCCGATTCGTGGCCGAGGACCTAGTGGACGCCACCAGCGGCGAGATCTGGGCCGAGGCCGGCGATGAGTTGACCGAACCGCGCCTCGCCGCGATCGAAGCCGCCGGGCTGGACAGTCTGCCGACGCTGGCGATCGACCAGTCGGTCGGGCCGTGGATCCGCAACACGCTGGCGGTGGACAAGAACACCAACCGTGACGAAGCGCTGATGGACATCTACCGGGTGATGCGCCCGGGTGAGCCGCCGACGCCTGAGACCGCCGAGACCCTGTTCAAGGGCCTCTTCTTCGACGGCGAGCGCTATGACCTGTCCGCCGTGGGCCGGGTGAAGATGAACATGCGCCTCGGCTTCTCGGCCGAGGAGGTGCCCGACCACATCCGCACCCTGCGCAAGCAGGACATCGTGGCGGCGCTGCGCGTCCTGCTCGACCTGAAGGACGGGCGCGGCCAGATCGACGACATCGACAATCTCGGCAATCGCCGCGTGCGTTCGGTGGGCGAGCTGATGGAGAACCAGTACCGCGTCGGCCTGCTGCGCATGGAACGCGCGATCAAGGAGCGCATGGGGTCGGTCGATATCGACACCGTCATGCCGCATGATCTGATCAACGCGAAGCCGGCCGCGGCCGCGGTGCGCGAGTTCTTCGGTTCGTCGCAGCTGTCGCAGTTCATGGACCAGACCAACCCGCTGTCCGAGGTGACGCACAAGCGCCGCCTCTCGGCGCTTGGCCCGGGGGGTCTGACGCGTGAGCGCGCCGGCTTCGAGGTGCGCGACGTGCACCCGACGCATTACGGCCGCATCTGCCCGATCGAGACGCCCGAAGGCCCGAATATCGGCCTGATCAACTCGCTGGCGACCTTCGCCAAGGTGAACAAGTACGGCTTCATCGAGACGCCGTACCGCCTGGTGAAGGACGGCCAGATCACCGGCGAGCCGCGCTACCTCTCCGCCATGGAGGAGGAGCGCCTCGTCGTCGCGCAGGCCGACGCCAATGTCGATGTGGACGGCACCTTCAAGGACGAGCTCGTCTCGGTCCGCCAGAGCGGCGACTTCCGCCTGGTGAAGCCCGAGGAAGTGACGGCGATCGACGTGTCTCCGAAGCAGCTCGTCTCCGTCGCCGCGGCGCTGATCCCGTTCCTTGAGAACGACGACGCGAACCGCGCGCTGATGGGTTCGAACATGATGCGTCAGGCGGTGCCGCTGGTCCGCGCCGATGCCCCGCTTGTGGGCACCGGCATGGAAGCCGCGGTGGCGCGTGACTCGGGTGCCACGATCGTCGCCAAGCGCGATGGCGTGGTGGACAGCATCGACGGCGCGCGCATCGTGGTGCGCGCGACCGGGGATGACGGCACGACTCGTGGCGTGGATATCTATCGTCTTCGCAAGTTCATGCGGTCCAACCAGTCCACCTGCATCAACCAGCGTCCGCTGGTGCGCGTCGGTGACAAGGTGATCGGCGGCGACATCATCGCCGACGGCCCGTCCACCGAGCTGGGTGAACTGGCGCTGGGGCGGAACGTGCTGGTCGCGTTCATGCCTTGGAATGGCTACAACTTCGAAGATTCGATCCTGATCAGCGAGCGGATCGCCAAGGACGACGTCTTCACCTCGATCCACATCGAGGAATTCGAAGTCATGGCCCGCGACACCAAGCTGGGCCAGGAAGAAATCACCCGCGACATTCCGAATGTGGGTGAAGAAGCGCTGCGCAACCTCGACGAAGCCGGCATCGTCTATATCGGCGCCGAGGTTCAGCCGGGCGACATCCTGGTCGGCAAGGTGACGCCGAAGGGCGAAAGCCCGATGACGCCGGAAGAAAAGCTGCTGCGCGCCATCTTCGGCGAGAAGGCCTCCGACGTGCGCGACACGTCGCTGAAGCTGCCGCCGGGCGTGGCGGGAACGATCGTTGATGTTCGCGTCTTCTCCCGCCGCGGCGTGGACAAGGACGAACGCGCCATGGCCATCGAGCGTTCGGAGATCGAACGCCTCGCCAAAGACCGTGACGACGAGAAGGCGATCCAGGAACGGTCTTTCTTCAGCCGTCTGCGTGAGCGGATGCTGAACAAGAAGGCCTCGGGCGGCTTCAAGGGCATCAAGTCCGGGACGCCGATCACCGATGAGGTGCTGGACCAGTACGCGAAGGCGACCTGGCGGCAGATCGGCGTGGCCGACGATGCGGCGATGGCCGAGATCGAGGCGCTGAAGCGCGAGTTCGACGCCGCGGTCGAGAAGCTGCAGAAGCGCTTCGAATCCAAGGTCGAGAAGCTGCAGCGCGGCGACGAGCTGCCGCCCGGCGTGATGAAGATGGTCAAGGTCTTCGTCGCGGTGAAGCGCAAGCTGCAGCCGGGCGACAAGATGGCCGGCCGTCACGGCAACAAGGGCGTCGTGTCCCGCGTTGTCCCGGCCGAGGACATGCCGTTCCTCGAGGACGGCCAGCCGGTCGATATCGTGCTGAACCCGCTGGGCGTGCCCTCGCGCATGAATGTCGGGCAGATCCTGGAAACCCATCTCGGCTGGGCCTGTGCCTCGCTCGGCAAGCAGGTCGGCGAGTTGGTGGAGGAATACCGCCACCGCGGTGCCCGTCGCACCGAACTCGAAGCGAAGCTGAAGGATGTCTACGGCGACGAAATCTTCGACCGTGACATCGCGCCGATGAGCGATGGGCAGTTGGTCGAACTCGGCGAGAACCTGCGCAAGGGCATCCCCATCGCGACGCCGGTCTTCGACGGCGCCCGCATGGCGGATATCGAGGGCATGCTGACCAAGGCGGGCCTCGATACCTCGGGCCAGGTGTGGCTGCATGACGGGCGCACCGGCGAGAAGTTCGAGCGCAAGGTGACGGTCGGCTACATCTACATGCTGAAGCTGCACCACCTGGTGGACGACAAGATCCACGCGCGCTCGATCGGCCCCTACTCGTTGGTCACCCAGCAGCCGCTGGGCGGCAAGGCGCAGTTCGGCGGACAGCGCTTCGGTGAAATGGAGGTCTGGGCGCTTGAAGCGTACGGCGCCGCCTATACCTTGCAGGAGATGCTGACGGTGAAGTCGGACGACGTGTCGGGCCGTACCAAGGTCTATGAGGCGATCGTCCGCGACCAGGACAATTTCGAAGCCGGCATTCCGGAATCCTTCAACGTGTTGGTGAAGGAACTGAAGTCGCTCGGCCTCAACGTCGATCTGGAGAACCGCCCGGCGTGATTGCCCGGCGCTCCTATCCTTTCGAAACGCTCAGCCGCCGTGGGTCGTCCACGGCGGCGGTCTCACTGATGAGGACCGCATGAACGAGCTGATGAAGATCCTGGGCCAGACCGGCCAGGCCGCCACCTTCGACCAGATCAAGATCACGATCGCGTCGCCGGAACAGATCCGGTCCTGGTCGTATGGCGAGATCAAGAAGCCCGAGACCATCAACTACCGCACCTTCAAGCCGGAGCGGGACGGGCTGTTCTGCGCCCGCATCTTCGGGCCGATCAAGGACTACGAGTGCCTGTGCGGCAAGTACAAGCGCATGAAGTTCCGCGGCATCATCTGCGAGAAGTGCGGCGTCGAGGTCACCCTCGCGAAGGTGCGCCGTGAGCGGATGGGCCATATCGAACTGGCCAGCCCGGTCGCGCATATCTGGTTCCTGAAGTCCCTGCCGAGCCGTGTCGGCCTGATGGTCGATATGACCCTGAAGGAGCTGGAGAAGGTCCTGTATTTCGAGTCCTATGTGGTGCTCGAACCCGGCCTGACCGACCTCAAGCTTCATCAGCTGCTGAACGAAGACCAGTACCAGCAGAAGATGGACGAATTCGGTGAGGACGCATTCAGCGTCGGGATCGGCGCGGAAGCCGTGAAGCAGATGCTGGGTGGCATCGACCTTCAGGCCGAAGGCGTGAAGCTGCGCGCCGACCTCAAGGAGACCACCTCCGAGGCGAAGCGCAAGAAGCTGGTCAAGCGGCTGAAGCTGATCGAGTCCTTCGGCGAATCCGGCGCCCATCCGCAGTGGATGATCCTCGACGTCGTGCCGGTCATCCCGCCCGAGCTGCGCCCGCTGGTGCCGCTGGATGGTGGCCGCTTCGCGACCTCGGACCTGAACGACCTGTATCGCCGCGTCATCAACCGCAACAACCGCCTGAAGCGGCTGATCGAATTGCGCGCGCCGGACATCATCGTGCGCAACGAAAAGCGCATGCTGCAGGAATCGGTCGATGCGCTGTTCGACAACGGCCGTCGCGGCCGCGCCATCACGGGGGCCAACAAGCGCCCGCTGAAGTCGCTGTCCGACATGCTGAAGGGCAAGCAGGGGCGGTTCCGCCAGAACCTGCTGGGCAAGCGCGTCGATTACTCCGGCCGTTCGGTGATTGTCGTCGGTCCCGAGCTGAAGCTGCACCAGTGCGGCCTGCCGAAGAAGATGGCGCTCGAACTGTTCAAGCCGTTCATCTACTCCAAGCTGGAAAAGTACGGCCACGCCACCACCATCAAGGCCGCCAAGCGGATGGTGGAGAAGGAACGTCCCGAAGTGTGGGACATCCTGGAGGAAGTGATCCGCGAGCACCCGGTCATGCTGAACCGGGCGCCGACGCTGCACCGCCTCGGCATCCAGGCCTTCGAGCCCGTGCTGATCGAAGGCAAGGCGATCCAGCTGCATCCGCTGGTCTGCACCGCCTTCAATGCGGATTTCGACGGCGACCAGATGGCCGTGCACGTTCCGCTGTCGCTTGAAGCGCAGTTGGAAGCGCGTGTGTTGATGATGTCGACCAACAACATCCTCAGCCCCGCGAACGGCAAGCCGATCATCGTGCCGTCGCAGGACATCGTGCTCGGGCTGTACTACCTGAGCCTGGAGACGCCGGAGTTCCTCGTCACCGAGGAGAAGGACACACCGGTCTTCGCGAGCGTGGGTGAGATCGAGCAGGCGCTGGAAGCCGGCGCGATCACGCTGCACGACAAGATCCGTGCGCGTCGTCGCGTGATGAATGCGGATGGCGAGGTGATCACCGAACGTCCGGTCACCACTGCCGGACGCATGATGATCGGTGCGCTGCTGCCGCTGCATCCGCAGCTGCAGTACAGCCTGGTCAACCGCATGCTGACCAAGAAGAACGTCTCCGACGTGATCGACGCGGTGTATCGCCACTGCGGTCAGAAGGAATCGGTGATCTTCGCCGATCGCCTGATGGGCCTCGGCTTCAAGCAGGCGGCGAAGGCCGGCATTTCGTTCGGCAAGGACGACATGGTCGTGCCGGACAGCAAGGTGGCCTCCATCGCCAAGACGAAGGAGGAGGTGAAGGAGTTCGAGCAGCAGTATCTCGATGGCCTCATCACCGCCGGCGAACGCTACAACAAGGTCGTCGATGCCTGGTCGCGCTGCACGGATGAAGTCGCCGGCGCGATGATGAAGGAGATCCAGAAGCAGGAGATCGGTCGCCCGACCAACTCCGTCTGGATGATGTCGCATTCCGGTGCGCGTGGTTCGCCGGCGCAGATGCGTCAGCTGGCAGGCATGCGCGGCCTGATGGCCAAGCCGTCCGGTGAGATCATCGAGCAGCCGATCATCGCGAACTTCAAGGAAGGCCTGTCCGTCCTTGAATACTTCAACTCCACCCACGGCGCCCGCAAGGGCCTCGCGGATACGGCGCTGAAGACCGCGAACTCCGGGTACCTCACCCGCCGTCTGGTTGACGTGGCGCAGGACTGCATCATCGTCGAGCAGGATTGCGGCACCGAGCGTGGCCTGACCGTGGGCGCGGCGATGGATGGCGCGGAGGTCGTCTCCTCGCTCTCCGAGCGCATCCTCGGCCGGACTTCGCAGGAAGACGTGTCGGATCCGACCACGGGTGAACGCCTGGTCAGCCGCAACGACCTGATCGACGAAGTTGCCGCCGAGCGCATCGAGAAGTCCGGCGTGGAGCAGATGAAGATCCGCTCCGTGCTGACCTGCGATGCGCGCCAGGGCGTGTGCGGCCGCTGCTACGGCCGTGACCTCGCGCGCGGCACGCCCGTCAACATGGGTGAGGCTGTCGGCGTCATTGCCGCGCAGTCGATCGGTGAACCCGGCACGCAGCTGACCATGCGTACCTTCCACATCGGCGGTGCCGCGCAGCGTGGCGCGGAACAGTCGGCGGTGGAGGCTTCGGGCGACGGCACCATCAAGGTGCTGAACCGTGTGGTGGTGGCCAACAGCCAGAACCACCCGATCGTCATGTCGCGCAACTGCGAGATCATCCTGATCGATGCGCAGGGCCGGGAGCGTACGCGCCAGCGCGTACCCTACGGTGCCCGCCTGTTGACCGAGGATGGCGCGACGGTGACACGGGCCCAGAAGCTGGCCGAATGGGACCCCTTCACCCTGCCGATCATCACCGAGCGCAACGGCCGCGTGGAGTTCTCGGACCTGATCGAGAACGTTACCCTGGTCGATCGCCAGGATGACGTGACCGGCCTGTCCTTCAAGGAGGTCGTTGAATACAAGGCCCCGGGCAAGGCCGCCGACCTGCGGCCGCGCCTGATCCTGCGCGACGAGAAGAACAACGTCGTCAAGCGTGAGAACGGGACGGAGGCGATCTACTTCCTCACCCCCGGTACGATTCTCTCGATCGACAACGGTGCGATCGTGGCAGCCGGCGACGTGCTGGCCCGCCTGCCGCGTGAATCGTCCAAGACGCGCGACATCACCGGCGGTCTGCCGCGCGTCGCGGAATTGTTCGAGGCGCGGCGCCCGAAGGACCACGCGATCATCAGCGAGATCGATGGCCGCGTCGAATTCGGCAAGGACTACAAGGCCAAGCGCCGCATCCTGGTGGTGCCGGAGCAGGTCGGCGACGAGACGCCCGTGGCACGCGAATACCTGGTGCCCAAGGGCAAGCACGTCTCGGTGCAGGAAGGCGACTATGTGAAGCGTGGCGACCCGTTGGTCGATGGGCCGCGCGTGCCGCACGACATCCTGCGCGTGCTCGGCGTCGAGAAGCTGGCCGACTACCTCGTTGAACAGATCCAGGAGGTCTATCGACTCCAGGGCGTGAAGATCAACGACAAGCACATCGAGGTCATCGTCCGGCAGATGCTGCAGAAGGTGGAGGTCACCGATCCAGGCGAAACCACCTACCTAATCGGCGAGCAGGTGGACCGCATCGAGTTCGACATCGAGAACGAGGCGCGGATCGCCGCCAAGGAACGCCCGGCGGTCGCCGAGCCGGTGCTCCAGGGCATCACCAAGGCATCGCTGCAGACGACCTCCTTCATCTCGGCGGCGTCGTTCCAGGAGACGACGCGGGTGCTGACCGAGGCCGCCACGGCGGGCAAGGTCGATTACCTGGCCGGCCTGAAGGAGAATGTGATCGTCGGGCGGCTGATCCCGGCGGGCACGGGTTCCGTGATGAACCGGCTGCGGGCACTGGCCGCCCAGCGCGACAAGGGGCGCCTGCCGTCGAACGCGGCGGCCCTGCCGGAACCGCACGCGGCCGAGTGATCGCCACCGCGGCGCGAATCGCGAAGGGGCCGGCATCCAGGAGGGTGCCGGCCTTTTTCTTATGAAGGGGCCTGCGATGCTTAAATTCATCGTGGTGGTGCTGTTGCTGGGAAGCCACGCTGCGTCATCACGGACGTGGTCCGAGGAGAAGTGCCAGCGCTACGGCAATGCCTGGACGCAGGCCGAGCGGCACCAAGGCACCGAAGGCCTGTCGGCGTCCTTCCTGGCCGCCCACGGCACGTTCCTGGCCAGCGGGTGCCAGGACCGCGCCGTGTGTCCCCGTTCGCGGGCGGAGGTGGCCATGGCCGACCTGATGACCGTCCTGGCGCTGAACGCCGGAATGTCGGGGACGTTTCTGCCTTTCATCTGCCGGTCGTGATCCTGCCAATCGGCGCCAGCCGAGCAAGCTTCCGGGCGCGCCACGCAACGGCAATGACGGTGGCGTGCGAATCACCCACCGACGCGCTTGACTCACCCATGCCCCCCGCGTAGAAGCCCCCCCTCGGCAGGGCCCCGGCAACGGTGCCCCGTCAGGTTTTGGTCCACATCACTGCGCCGCCGGCGCCGCCCCGATTACCGGGGCTGAGGCCGGCAGCGGGACGAATGCCCGGAAGGTGCGCTGACGCGCGCCCGCCGGGCGGTCGCTCTTTGCAAGGGCAGGGCTGGGGATAGGAAGGTTTTGAAGGGGCGTCATGCCGACGATCAACCAGCTCATCGCCCAGGGGCGTGAGACGAAGCCGGTCCGGAACAAAGTTCCGGCACTGAAGGGCAGCCCGCAGAAGCGCGGCGTCTGCACGCGCGTCTATACGACGACGCCGAAGAAGCCGAACTCGGCCCTTCGTAAGGTTGCCAAGGTGCGCCTGACGAATGGCTTCGAGGTCGTCAGCTATATCCCGGGCGAAGGCCACAACCTGCAGGAACACTCCGTGGTCCTGATCCGTGGCGGCCGCGTGAAGGATCTTCCGGGCGTCCGCTACCACATCCTGCGCGGCGTTCTCGACACGCAGGGCCTGCCGAAGCGGCGCAAGCGGCGTTCGCTCTACGGCGCGAAGCGTCCGAAGTGAGGCACTGAGACATGTCCCGTCGCCACAGCGCCGAAAAGCGCGAAGTCCTGCCCGATCCGAAGTTCGGTGATATCGTCCTGAGCCGTTTCATGAACGTGCTCATGTATGACGGCAAGAAGAGCACCGCCGAACGGATCGTTTATGCCGCCATGGACACGCTGAAGAAGCGTGGCGGCCCGAACAGCGACCCGCTGCGCGTGTTCCATGAAGCCATGGACAACGTGAAGCCGGCCGTCGAGGTCCGCAGCCGCCGCGTTGGTGGTGCGACCTACCAGGTGCCGGTCGAGGTTCGCACCGAGCGCCGCCAGGCGCTGGCGATCCGCTGGCTCATCGAGTCCGCCCGCAAGCGCGGCGAACACACGATGGAAGAACGCCTCTCCGGCGAGCTGATGGACGCGGCGAACAACCGCGGTTCGGCTGTCAAGAAGCGCGAAGACACGCACCGGATGGCCGAAGCCAACAAGGCTTTCAGCCACTACCGCTGGTAACGAAACCCCCGGTCGGGAATTACGACGATGGCGAAGGCGAAATTTGAGCGGAACAAGCCGCACTGCAACATTGGCACGATTGGCCATGTGGATCATGGCAAGACGTCGCTGACGGCGGCGATCACCAAGATCCTTGCGAAGTCGGG
>JALHQB010000085.1 GCA_022842185.1 Acetobacteraceae bacterium | reverse complement strand
GACCCCGCGCCCGCCAGCGCGGCCCGCGCCGAGGTGATGCGCCGCGCCGGGCGGCTCGTCGCCCCCGTGCTGCTGGCCATCGCCCTGCTGCTGCCCTTCATCCCCGGCACCGGGCGATATGAACTCGACCTCGGCATCCTGGTGCTGACCTATGTGATGCTCGGCTGGGGGTTGAACATCGTTGTCGGGCTGGCCGGGCTGCTCGACCTTGGCTACGTCGCCTTCTACGCGGTCGGCGCCTATTCCTATGCGCTGCTGGCGACGACCTTCGGGCTGTCGTTCTGGATCTGCCTGCCGCTGGCCGGAATCCTGGCCGCCTTCGCCGGCGTGCTGCTCGGCTTCCCGGTGCTGCGGCTGCGCGGGGACTATCTGGCGATCGTCACGCTCGCCTTCGGCGAGATCATCCGCGTCGTGCTGCTCAACTGGGTCAGCCTGACCAACGGGCCGAACGGCATCAGCTCCATCCCGCGACCGACCTTCTTCGGGCTGCCGTTTTCCATGTCCGGCGAACCGGACACCTTCGCGGGTTTCTTCGGCCTTGAACCATCGCCGACGCATCGCGTGCTGTTCCTGTACTATCTGATCCTGCTGCTCGCGCTGCTCACCAACTGGGTTAGCATCCGCCTGCGGCGCCAGCCCCTGGGCCGCGCCTGGGAAGCCCTGCGGGAGGATGAGATCGCCTGCCGCGCATTGGGCATCAACGTCACCACCACCAAGCTGACGGCCTTCGCGCTGGGGGCGATGTTCGCCGGCTTCGCCGGGTCGTTCTTCGCCACGCGGCAGGGCTTCATCAGCCCGGAATCCTTCACCTTCATCGAAAGCGCCATCATCCTCGCCATCGTCGTGCTGGGGGGGATGGGCAGCCAGATCGGCATCGCCATCGCCGCGTTGGTGATGATCGGCGGGTTCGAGGTGTTCCGCGACCTCGATGAATGGCGGATGCTGGTGTTCGGTGGCGCGATGGTGCTGATCATGGTGGTGCGCCCGCGCGGCCTGGTCGGCCACCGAACGCCATCGATCCTGCTGCGGCCATCGCGCAGCGTCGTCGCCGAGGGGCGCGGCTGAGTGGGGCCGATCCTCCAGACCCAGGACCTGACGATGCGCTTCGGCGGGCTGGTTGCCGTGGATGCCGTGTCCTTCACCGCCGCGCGCGGCGACATCACCGCCATCATCGGGCCGAACGGCGCGGGCAAGACCACGCTGTTCAACTGCATCACCGGCTTCTACCGGCCATCCGCGGGCACGCTGAACCTGTTCCGCGACGGCGCGCCGGTCGCATTGCAGCGGCTGGCCGGACATCGGATCGCGCGGGCCGGCGTGGCACGCACCTTCCAGAACATCCGGCTGTTCCCCGGCATGACGGCACTCGAGAACCTGCTGGTCGCGCAGCACAACACGCTGATGGCCTCGACCGGCTTCGGCATCGGCGCGCTGCTGGGTGCCCCGCGATACCGGCGGGCGCAGAAGGCGGCTGTCGAAAAGGCGGTGCAGTGGCTGGAAGCGACCGCGCTGATCGACCGTGCCGACGACCCGGCCGGCGCCCTGCCCTATGGCCAGCAGCGGCGGCTGGAAATCGCCCGCGCCATGTGCACCGACCCGCTTCTGCTGTGCCTCGATGAACCGGCAGCCGGGCTGAACCCGCGGGAATCCGAGGAACTCTCCACCCTGCTGCGGACCATCCGCGACGGTGGCTGTTCGCTGCTGCTGATCGAACATGACATGGGCGTGGTGATGGGTATCTCCGACCGCGTCGTGGTGCTCGACCATGGCCGCAAGATCGCCGACGGCACGCCAGCCCAGGTGCGCGCGGACCCGCGCGTCATTGCCGCCTATCTCGGGGAGGGCGATGAGGAATGCTGAGCGTCGAGGCCGTCTCCACCGCCTATGGTGCCGTCCAGGCGCTGCGCGATGTGTCGATCGAGGTCGCGCAGGGCGAGATCGTCACCCTGGTCGGTGCGAATGGCGCCGGCAAATCCACGCTGCTGATGACGGTGTGCGGCGACCCGCGCGCGCGGTCCGGCCGCGTGGTGTTCGAAGGCCAGGACATCACGCAGATGCCGACGCACCAGATCATGCGCCTGGGCCTGGCGCAGGTGCCCGAAGGCCGCCGCGTCTTCCCGCGCATGTCGGTGATGGAAAACCTGCTGATGGGCGCGCAGGTCGCCGGGCATGACCCCGCGCCGCTGCTCGACCAGGTCTTCACCCTGTTCCCGCGGCTGAAGGAACGGGAGGCCCAGCGCGGCGGCACGCTGTCGGGCGGGGAACAGCAAATGCTGGCCATCGGGCGGGCGTTGATGTCCAGGCCGCGGTTGCTGCTGTTGGATGAACCATCGCTGGGTCTGGCCCCGCTGATCGTGCGGCAGATCTTCGCCGCCATCCGGGATCTGAACGAAAAGGAAGGGCTGACCGTGCTGCTGGTCGAACAGAACGCCAATCAGGCGCTGCGGCTGGCGCATCGGGGGTATGTGCTGGTGAACGGGCGGATCACGCTGGCCGGGCCGGGGCGGGAATTGCTGGCGATGCCGGAGGTGCGCGACGCCTATCTTGGCGGGGGGCACTGATGTCTCGAGAGCGACATCGCCCCATATCGGCGGAAGGTTGGAGGGGCTTTGCCCCTCCAAACCACCCCACCAAAGGCTTAAGGCCTTTGGAAACCTCAAATTTTGGTACACGCCCTGGGCGGTGGCCCACAGGGTATTGCTGGCCTCTGACCCTGCGAGCACGCCCGGCGACATAGCGCCAAAAATCCGTGGTCCAGGGACCCGCTGGTCCCTGGCGGGGTGGCTTGGAGGGGCAGCGCCCCTCCAATCTCCGCGCAGATGGGGCGTCGTTTCCTCCGAACCTCACCCCCCCAAGGCCAAAGGGCCTTTGGAAACCTCCTTTTGGCACCGGCAATCGTGGACAGGACTCTGCGTATTGGCGCGAACCTGCCCGCCGGCCCTTCACCCTGGGCCAGCGCGGGCCTTCGCCAGCGGCAGGACCACGTCGCAGGTCAGGCCTTCATCGGGCCAGCGACGTTCGACGCTGCCGCCGAGTTGGCCATGCACCGTGGCTTCGATCACCCGTGATCCGACGCCGCGGCGGGTCGGAAGGCCCGGCGCCGGGCCGCCGGTCTCGGTCCAGCGGATGCGCAGCACCGCGGCGTCATCATCGACCCTCCAGCCTACCGTCACGCGCCCGCCGGGGACCGACAGCGCGCCGTGCTTAGCCGCGTTGGTCGCCAATTCGTGGAACACCATGCCCATCGCCTGCACCGCCTCGGCCCGGATGCGGAAGACCGGGCCATCCAGGCGCAGCCGGCCATCGCCGGGGTCGCCGGGGGCCGGCACCGCGCCGAACGGCGTCAATTCATCGGTGATGAGCGTCGCGAGCGGCGCCCCTGTCCAGTGTTCGGCGGCGAGCAGCGATTGCGCGCGCGCCAGCGCGGCGATGCGCCCTTCGACCAGCCTGGCGAATTCCGCCGCGGTGTCGGCCCGCGTCAGGCGCAGGATCGCCTGCACGATGGCCAGCGTGTTGCGCGCGCGGTGGTTCACCTCCTGCGTCAGCAGGTCGCGCCGTTCCTCGGCTTCGCGCCGCTCGGTGATGTCCTGCAGGGTGCCGGCCAGGCGCAGTGGCGCGCCGGTCGCCGGGTCGGTGCGCACCACGGTCCCGGTGCTTTCGAACCATCGCCAGCCATCGGCGCGCTGGAATCGGTATTCGGCGCGATAGGTCGATGCACGGCCGGAGGCCAGCCTTTCCCAGTTGTCGAGCACGCGGCGACGATCGGCAGGATGGATTCGGCTGCTCCAATCCGTCAGCGGCGAGGAGGCGTGGTCCGGCGTGAGGCCCGCCATGTCGATGGTGCGCGGCGAACGGGTGGACAGGCCGCTGTGCAGATCGGTCTCCCAGGTGCCGAGTTCGCCGGCCTCGACCGCCAGGCGCAACCGCTCCTCTCCCTCGCGCAAGGAATTGGTGCGTTCGGCCACCCGTTGCTCGAGACCGTCCATCGCGGCTTCCAGCACGTTCTGCTGGCGGCGGACCACCAGTGCCAGGCCCATCAAAGCGAGTACCGCCGGCAGGCCGACCAGGATCAGCGGCACCATGACCAGCCGCCAGCGATCAAGGATGTCCGAGCGGCGGCGGCCCGCGACCACGACCAGGTCGGGAATGTCGTCGACACGGCTGAAGGCGAGTGCGACCGGATAGCCATCGCGCGGCATGACGCCCATCAGGCTGCCGCTGTCCTTGCCCTCCATGATCGCCCGCATGAGAGGTCGCGCCGGTGGGAGCGGCGGCGGCGGGTCGATGAAGCCGGGCCGGCGGGCCAGGATCTGCCCATCGCTGCGCATCAGCGTCATGGTGTCCGAGGCAGTGTCGGCAAGCCGCCCCAGCGCCGCGGCGGTCTTGGTCGCGTCGAGGACCAGGATCGTCGCCGGACCGCCGGACCGGCGGCGCAATCCGATGGTGAACAGCGGGCCGCTGGCCGCAGCATAGGCCTCCCCGATCGCGATGCGGTCCGCCGGCACGCGGTCCAGCGCCTCGCGGATGTCGCCCCCCGGCGCGGCAGGCGCGGTGTTGCCGCGCGGCGGCACATCCACCCGCAGCGTCCTGCGACCGTCCGCGTCCAGCACGATCACCGACCGCAGGAGCGGCTGCTCGCGCACCATGTCCAGCACACGGTCCTGCGGCATATCCTCCCCCGCCACGGCGATCCGCCTGGCGATCCGGGCAAGGCTGTCAATCCTTCGGCTGACGTCGTCGGCGCTGACCGCTGCGCTGCGGACCAGGTCGCGCTCGGTTTCCGTCCAGGTGAGGTGCCACGCGCCCCAGGCGCCGGTGCCCAGGATGGCTGCCGGCAGCAGCAGCGCCGCGGCAAGCGGCATCCACAGCCGCCAGCGGACGCGCCGGGGGGCCGGCGTGGCCTCGTCGCCGATCGAACGGAGGGGGGTGGATGCGTCGTCCATGGTCATCCGGCTGAAAAATGTCCGGCCCGGGTGGTGCGACCCGGGCCGGTGAAGCGGCTTGCTCGAAGGGAGCGACGACGGTTCCCCATCGGAACCGCTCCAGCGGATCGCGCCGGGCCGGCGCGCGTCACGCGCCGGGCGATCCCCGCCCGGGCGGGGCCTGTCGGCAACCCCAGCGTCGGTCGGTCATCCACGCGCAACCATCGGTTGTTGCCGCGACGGCTCCCCATGGCAAGTCACGTGATCCTGAACGCCTTGGCGGGCGCCCGCACGTCAATCCACCCGGACGACGAGTTTGCCGAAATTCGCGCCCTTGAGCAGGCCGATAAACGCCTGGGGTGCGAGGCGCAGGCCATCCACGACATCCTCCCGCCAGCGCAGCCGGCCTTCGGCGATCCAGCCTTCCATCTGGGCGCGGAAGGTGCCGTAGCGGCCCCAGCCGGTGTCGGAGACGATGAAGCCCTGGATGCGCAGCCGCTTGCGCACCACCGGGCCGAGATTGGGGCCGGGCGGCGCACCGGTGGCATCGGCGCCGGGTGCCTCATTGTACTGCGCGACCATGCCGCACATCACCATGCGGCCGAAATCGCGGAAGCGCGGGAAGACCGCCGCCTGGACCTTGCCGCCGACATTTTCCCAATAGACGTCGATGCCTTCGGGCACGGCGGAATCGAGCTGCGCATCGAGGTCGCCGTGATGGTCCAGGCAGGCGTCGAAGCCGAGTTCCTTCACCACGAAATCGCATTTCGCCGCGCCGCCGGCGATGCCCACGACCTTGCAGCCGCGGATCTTCGCGATCTGGCCGACCACCTGGCCGACCGCCCCGGATGCCGCGGACACCACGACCGTCTCTCCGGCCTTGGGCTGGCCGATATCCTCCAGGCCGCTCCAGGCGGTCAGGCCCGGCATGCCGAGCACGCCCAGGCTCGCCGACAGCGGCGGATTGTCGGCCGGGACCTTGAACAGCCGTTCCGGCGCCACGACGGAAAAGCGTTGCCAGCCATAGCCGCCCAGCACCACGTCGCCCGGCGCGAAGCCAGCCGCACGGGAT
Organism: Acetobacteraceae bacterium; assembly: GCA_022842185.1. Classification (GTDB taxonomy): domain Bacteria; phylum Pseudomonadota; class Alphaproteobacteria; order Acetobacterales; family Acetobacteraceae; genus Neoroseomonas. The sequence continues at coordinate 12,352 of JALHQB010000085.1, read as the reverse complement.
GCGACGACCACGCCGGCCGTCTGGCCTTCCATCACCGCGCCGATCTCGACTGGCTTCGAGTAGGATTTCGCATCCGACATCCGCCCGCGCATGTAGGGGTCGAGCGAGAGGAACTGCGCGCGCACCAGCACCTGGCCTTCGCCGGGTTCGGGGACCGCGGTCTCCACGATCTCGAAATCATCGAGCACGGGCGCGCCCACGGGGCGGCGGCGAAGCAGGATCTGCAGGTTTGTCTCAGGCATGGCGTCCTCCGGTTGTGGTGAAGGATGCCACGCGCCGGGGGTGGACGCCTACAGCAGGAACCACGCTATCAAGGATGGGGCGGGTACGCTGACATCGTCGCGCCGCCGGCGCAGTCTGCGCCGGTCATCGAATCCGGAGTATCGCGCCCATGGACCTGCCCCAGTACGAGACCCTGCAACTCGAAGCCGCCGAGCCGCATCTGCTGGTGGTGCGGCTGAACCGGCCACAGCTGTCGAATGCGCTGAACACCCAGATGGGGCGTGACCTGCATGCGCTGTGGACCCATTTGACCGCCGAACCCGGCGACACCCGCTGCGTGGTGTTCACCGCGGCGGGGGAAAAGGCGTTCTGCGGCGGCGGCGACCTGAAGGAACGCCTCGGCATGACGGACGCCCAGTGGCGCCACCAGCATGAGATCTTCGAGCGTGCGTATTGGTCGCAGCTCGATTGCCCCATCCCGATCGTCGCCGCCGTCACCGGGCATGCCTATGCGGGCGGGCTGGAGATGATCCTCGCCTCGGACTTCGCCTATGGCGTCGCGGCCGCGCGCTTCGCACTGACGGAAGTGACCATCGGCATCATGCCCGGCGCGGGCGGCACCCAGACCCTGCCGCGCATCGTGGGCGAACGGCGCGCGAAGGAGATCATCCTGACCGGGCGGCCGTTCACGGCGCAGGATGCCTGCGACTGGGGCATCCTCAACCGCGTGCTCGATACGCGGGAGGCGCTGATGGAGGCGGTGATGGAGACCGCGCGTACCATCGCGCGCAATGCGCCGCTGTCGGTACGCCAGGCCAAGCGGTCGATGCATTTCGGGTTGCAGATGGACCTGCGCTCGGCGCTGCGCTTCGAGGTCGAATGCTACAACCAGCTGGTCGGCACCGAGGACCGCCACGAGGGCATCGCGTCCTTCAATGAGAAGCGCAAGCCGGTGTTCAAGGGGCGGTGACAGCGCTCTGGCCCGATGCGGTGCATCGGGCCAGGCAGGCTGCGCTTCATGGCGCGGCTCGAAGGCACGACGGCCGGATGGCCGGCGCCCGCCGCAGGGCGTTCAGTTCGCGCTCGCGCCCGCCCGTTCGATGATCGGGCGCCACTTGGCCGTCTCGGACCGGATGAAGCCGGTCAGTTCCTCGGGCGTGCTCGGCGCGGGTTCCAGCCCATGCTTCTCCAGATTCGACGCCACGTTCGGGTCGCGCATGGACTCGTTCAAGGTGGCGTTGACGCGATCGACGATCGGGCGCGGCAAGTTGCGCGGCCCCATCATAGCGTACCAGTTCGCCACTTCGTAGCCCGGCAGGTTGGCCGCTTCCGCGACTGTCGGCACGTCCGGCAACAGCGCGCTTCGGCGCGGCGAGGGCACCGCCAGGGCGCGCAGACGCCCAGCCTCGATATGCGGCAGCACGGTCGCCGCCGTGGCGATGGAAAAATCCACTTTGCCGGAAAGGATGTCGGTGATCAGCTGCCCGCCGCCGCGATAGGGGACGTGGATCGTCTCGATCCCCGCCATGGAATCGAGCAGCGCGCCACCCAGATGCCCGGCGCCGCCGACGCCTGAGGAACCGTACGACAATTCGCCCGGCTTGGCCTTCGCCGCGGCTATCAGTTCGGGCAGCGTGCGCCACGGCTTTTCCGGCGCGACAACGAGAAAGTTCGTCACCTCGACCGTCCGGCCGATGGCGGTCAGGTCCGTCAGGACGTCGAAGGGCAGGCGCACCATCAGCGGGTTCATCACGAGCGAGGAGATGGTGCCCATCATCAGCGCGGTGCCGTCGGCCACCGCGTTCACCGTCGCTTCGGATGCGATATTGCCGCCCGCGCCAGGGCGGTTTTCCACCACGATGGACTGGCCGAGCAGGGTTTGCAGCTTCGCGCTGATCGTGCGTGTGGTGATGTCAGTCCCGCCGCCGGGGGCGAAGCCCACGAGCACCCGGATGGGCCGCGTCGGCTGCCATTGCGCCAGGGCGGGGCGGGCCAGCAGGCCCAGGGCGGAGGCGCCGATCAGGCGTCGTGTCAGCATGGTTGGGTTTCCTCATGCCCCTGCCGAAGGGGCTTGGCGCGAAGGTTAGAGCAGATCGGCGCCGGGCGAAATCACCCGCGCGCCGTGCCCGCACCTCAAGCGACCCTGTCCCATGGCGCGCCGCCGCCGGTCTCGCTGCCATGATCGCGCCGCCAATGCGACGCAGATCCCGCCGGGACACCGCACACACATCTGCTTGCCGCCGCCTCGGCCATGCGGCTAGGTGCCATCATGCCATCCGCGGAAGCCACGGAGTCCCACCGCCTCGCCGAGAAGCGACCGGGCCTGCTGGCCCGCATGTGGCAATTATGGTCGCGCCTGGTCTTCGGCGCCGTGCCGACGGTGATCGCCCTGGTCATGCTCGGGCTTGTGCTGCGGGAAGCGCTGAACGACCCGATCGAGGTGACGCCGCTGTCGGTGCCCGCCAGCTTCAGCGCACAGGGGCTGACGCCCGAGGTGATGGCGGCGCGGCTGCTGGATGCGATCGACGGCACCGCCTTGCAGACCCTGGCGGAGACGCTGCATCGCCCGGCCGCGGAACTGGAGAACTCGACCCCGGATCTCAACCTGCCGATCGTCGGGCTATCATTGCATGCGCTTGCGTCCCTGACGCGCAAGCTGCTCGGCTGGCATGAGCGGCGGCTGACAGGCGAGGTGACCGAGACGGGCGGCATGCTGCATCTGCGCCTGCGCCTGTCCGGCCAGGGGGCGATCGCCGATGTCTCGGTGCCCGTCCGGGACGGGGCGGACCGGTTGCTGTCGCTGGCCGCGCCGCAGGTATGGCGCGTCGTCTCGCCGCGGCTGTACGCATGGCACATCGCTTTGCTCGAAGCCGATGAGTCGGAGACCCGCGAGCGGCTCATGACGCTGCGGCGCCGGGCGCGCGACCCGGAGGTCCAGGCCACCTTGACCTACCTGATCGCGCGATCGCTGATCCGCGGCGGCCAGGCCGAGGAGGGTCTCGCCATGATGGACACCCTGGTTGCCGAGCGGCCGGGCTATTCCGCCGGACATTACGGCCGGGCGCAGGCGTTGCTGGCGTTGCAGCGGCCGGAGGAGGCTTTGGCGGCGCATCAGACCGGGCTTGCGCTCGACCCGGAGAGTGCCTGGGCGCATCTGGTCGCGGCGGCGCTGCTGCGGCAGGCCGGCCAGTATGATGCCGCGCTGACGGCAGCGCGGCGGGCGCAGGAGCTGGATGATGACGACCGGCCGGGACTGATCGAGGAATCCCATGTGCTGCGGGCGATGTCGCGCCATGCCGATGCGGCCGCGCATGCCCGGCGCGCATTGACGTTGGACCCAAACCACGCGCCGGCACTGGTCGCGCTGGGTGAGGCGCTGTTGCGCCTGGAGGAGGCGGAGGCCGCGCTGGCGGTGTTCGACCAGGCCCTGCGGGAGGTGCCGAACCTCGGCGTGGCACAGCATGGCCGTGACGCAGCGCTCGCCGCGCTGGGCCGGGCCAGTGCCGCGCCCGCCGCTACGGCACAGCCCGTCTCAGTACCTCCGCCGCGCTGACGCCGGCGGCGCGCAGGTCGCGGATTGTCGCGGCGCGGTCGCGCTTGGCCAGGCGACGGCCTTGCGCGTCCGTCAGCAGGGCATGATGCGCGTAGCGCGGTTCCGGCCAGCCCAGCAGCGTTTGCATCAGGCGATGCAGGTCGGTCGCGGGCTTCAGGTCCTCGCCGCGCGTCACCAGCGAGACGCCCTGCGCCGCATCGTCATGCGTCACGCAGAGATGGTAGGAGGCCGGCACGTCCTTGCGCGCGAGGACCGTGTCGCCGAAGCGTGCCGGGTCGCAGCGCAGGCGGCCCTGCCCGGCTTCGTCGAAGGTCAGCGGCGCGGCGAGCGCCGCCAGCGCCGCCTGCATGTCGAGCCGCAGCGCGTGAGCCTCACCCCCGGCGATCCGCGCTGCCCGTTGATCCGCAGGCAGCCGCCGGCACGTGCCGGGATACAGCGGTCCATCGGGGCCGTGCGGCGCACTCGCGCTGGCGGCGATCTCCCGCGCGATATCGGCGCGGGTGCAGAAGCAGGGGTACAGCAGCCCGCGCGCCGACAGCGTATCCAGCACGGTGCGATACTCGGCCAGGTGTTCCGACTGCACGCGGACGGGGCCATCCCAGTCGAGGCCGAGCCAGGCGAGGTCGTCCTGGATCGCGGCGGTGAATTCCGGCCGGCAGCGTGTCGGGTCGATATCCTCGATGCGCAGCAGGAAGTGCCCGCCGGCCTGCCGGGCGAGACGATGCGCCATTGCCGCCGCATGGACATGGCCGAGATGCAGGTGCCCGGTCGGGCTTGGTGCGAAGCGGGTGACGATGGCGGTTGCGCCCATGCGGCACAGCCGGTAGCGGGCGGGGGCGGCAATCGGCAAGGGGGATCGCGCATGGATGTGCAGGATGGGCCGCGCTTCGGCCCGGCAAGCGGGGCGACGCCCGATGCGCTGGTGGTTCTGGTGCACGGCTTCGGTGCAGATGGGAACGACCTGATCGACCTCGCCGCCGTCTGGGCGGAGGTGCTGCCCGATGCGTTGTTCGTCGCCCCCCATGCGCCCGAACCTTGCGACGGGGCGCCGTTCGGGCGGCAATGGTTCCCGCTGTGGGATCGGTCGGCCGCGCATCTGGAAGCCGGGGTTGCCGGCGCGGCCACGGCGTTGGGGCGTTTCGTGGCGGCGGAATCCGCGCGGCTCGGGCTGGCGCATGATCGTGTCGCGCTGATGGGCTTCAGCCAGGGCGCGATGACGGTGCTGGAGGCCGGGTTGCGCGGCGCGGTGCCTGATCCTGCCTGCATCCTCGCCTATTCGGGCGGCATGATCGGCACCGCCGCGTTGGCCGATCGGCTGGCCGCGAAGCCCGCCGTGCTGTTGGTGCATGGGGAGGCTGATGGCGTGGTGCCCGTCGCCGCATCCCGCATGGCCGAAGCCGCCCTGCAAGAGGCCGGCGTGCCGGTGCGCGCATTGTACCGGCCGGGTCTCGACCATGGGTTGGACGAGGTCGGGTTGGCTGCCGGGGCGGAGGTGCTGCGCCGCGTGCTGGGCGGTCCATGACAGCGCGTTGAAACCTTTTGGCCGAGGCTTGCGGCCCCCCGCGCTGCGTGCCATGCATTGTGCCGATACGCGGCGGCGCCACACCATCTGGGGCCTTTCCGCCGGTCTGGCCCCAAGGTGTTGTTGGCGCTCCGCTGGAAGGAGCGACGCTTGCCTGACGGCGGACAGTTCTCCATCGGCCAGTCCTATCCAGCCCTTGTGCTGAATGCGGATTTTCGCCCGCTTTCCTATTTCCCGCTCTCCATCTGGTCCTGGCAGGATGCGGTGAAGGCGGTGTTCCTCGACCGCGTCTCGGTGCTGAACGAATATGATGTGGAGGTGCATTCGCCCTCCCTCGCCTTCCGGCTGCCGTCGGTGATCGCCTTGAAGGAATTCATCCCGGCGACGCGGCGGCCGGCCTTCACGCGGTTCAACGTGTTCCTGCGCGACCGCTTCGAATGCCAGTATTGCGGCGAAGGCAGGCCGACACCGGACCTGACCTTCGACCACGTGATCCCGCGGTCGCGCGGTGGGCGCACCAGTTGGGACAACGTCGTGACCGCCTGCGGGCCGTGCAACCTGCGCAAGGGCAGCCACCTGCCGCGCGAGATCCGCATGCTGCCACGACAGGAACCGCGCCAGCCGACATCGTGGGAATTGCAGGATAATGGGCGGGGGTTTCCGCCGAACTACCTGCATCAATCCTGGCGCGACTATCTGTATTGGGACAGCGAGCTGGAGGGGTGAGGCCAGGGCGGCTGGAGCGGGCGAAGGGAATCGAACCCTCGTCACTTGGTTGGGAACCAAGAGCTCTACCATTGAGCTACGCCCGCGATGCCCCCGTATAGTCGGGCGGGCCACCGCCCTGCAAGCCACCCGCTTGACCCGCCGCCCCGCGCGGGCGTAACCACGATGCCGGCGGAAACGCCCCTCGCGATTTGTCCGGCCAGCTTGCGGCGAGGTCCCCGACCGGGGGCGCATCGGCAACGATGCGGAAAACAAGCGCGCTAAACGGCCGTGCGGGCGCATCGCGTCCGCCGCCCCGCAAAGGGCCGGACGCCCTTATCCCGTGAAGGTTCCGTCCCATGGCCAAGTCCCGCTCAGACCGTCCGCTCCGCCCCGCCACGCTGCTGGTCCGCGGTGGGCAGATGCGCTCGGATTTCGACGAGACGGCCGAGGCGCTCTACCTCACCTCCGGCTTCGTCTATGAATCCGCGGCGCAGGCGGAGGCGACCTTCGCCGGCTCCGTCCAGCACTACCAGTATTCGCGCTTCGGCAACCCGACGGTGGCGATGCTGGAAGGGCGCATCGCGGCGCTGGAAGGGGCGGAGGCCTGCCGCGCCACCGCCACCGGCATGGCCGCGGTGCATGCCGCGATGCTGTCGCATCTGAAGACCGGCGATCGCGTCGTCGCATCCCGTGCGCTGTTCGGGTCGTGCCACTGGATCGTGTCCACGCTGCTGCCGCGCTATGGCATCGCGACTGAATTCGTCGATGGCGCGGATCTGGGTCAGTGGGCCACCGCGCTGTCCACACCGGCCGCGCTGGTGCTGCTGGAGACACCTTCCAACCCGATGCTTGAAATCGTGGACATGAAGGCGGTTTGCGACTTGGCGCATAAGGCCGGCGCGATCGTCGTCGTGGACAACGTATTTGCCACGCCGCTGCTGCAGAAGCCCATGCAGTTCGGCGCCGATGTGGTCGTCTATTCCGCCACCAAGCATTTCGATGGCCAGGGGCGCGTACTCGGCGGTGCCGTGCTCGGTTCGAAGAAGTGGGTCGAGGACACGCTGCAGCCCTTCATCCGCAACACCGGCCCGTCGATCAGCCCGTTCAATGCCTGGACCATCCTGAAGGGGCTGGAGACGCTGCACCTGCGCGTGCCCGCGATGTGCCGGTCCGCCGCCGCGGTGGCCGACATGCTGGCCGAACGTGCCGAGGTGTCCCGCGTGCTGTACCCGTTCCGCGCCGACCATCCGCAGCAGAAACTGGCGATGGCGCAGATGTCCGCCGGCGGCACGCTGGTCACCTTCGACCTGAAGGGCGGCAAGGATGCCTGCTTCCGCTTCATGGACGCGATGCGGCTGATCGACATCTCCAACAACCTCGGTGATTCCAAGTCCCTGGCGACGCATCCGGCGACGACCACGCATATGCGCGTGGGCGCCGAGGAACGCACCCGGCTGGGTATCACCGACGGCACGGTGCGGCTGTCGGTCGGGCTGGAGGATGTGGCCGACATCATCGACGACCTGTCCGAAGCCCTGGACGCGGCCGCCGAACCCGCGGCGCGCGCGGCGGAATAACGCGCCATGGCGATCGAGACCTGGCTCGGCTTCGTCGCCGCCACAGTGGTGATGCTGGCGATCCCGGGGCCGACCATCCTGCTGGTGATCGGGCAATCGTTGGGTGCCGGCAGCCGGTCCGCGCTGCCGCTGGTGGCGGGTGTCGCGCTGGGGGATTTGACGGCGATGACGCTGTCGCTGGCGGGGCTGGGGGCGCTGTTGGCGGCCTCGGCCACGCTGTTCACCGTGCTGAAATTCGCCGGTGCGGCGTATCTGGTGTGGCTGGGCGTGAAGCTGTGGCGCGCCCCGGTGGCCGCCGAGGCCGCCGCACCAGTCAGCGCGCGGCGGGCGATGCGCGATGCCTATGTCGTCACCGCGCTGAACCCGAAGGGCATCGCCTTCTTCGTGGCCTTCGTGCCGCTGTTCGTCGATGCCTCCATCGCTTTCCTGCCACAGGCGGTCGTGCTGGTGGCGACCTTCGTCGGGCTGGCCGCGGTCAATGCCGGGATCTACGCGCTGCTGGCGTCGCGCCTGTCGGGCGCGGTGCGCCGGCCAGGCGTGCGCCGCGCCTTCAACCGTTGCGGCGGCACCATGCTGGTCGGTGCCGGCGTGGCGACCGCATCCATGCGAAGCTGAACGACTGCCGACAGGCCCAGGCGCGCGACGGTGCGCGCCGAAAATCGGCGGCGCGCGGGCCCACCCACGGGGAAGCCGCGCGCCCGTGCCGCCATGGACAATCACAGCCGCCGGACGTTTGATGACCGCACAGGGATGAGGAAAGCCATGGGCAAGAAGGACGAGTTCAGCGCGATCACGCGCCACATCCGCGTCTCGGTCCGCGCATTCTACCTCGAGGACCAGTCGGAGCCGGAGAAGGGCCAATTCGTCTGGGCCTATCGCGTGGAGATCGCCAATGGCGGACCGGAGACGGTGAAGCTGCTGCGCCGCACCTGGCACATCACGGATGGCCGCGGCCATACCCAGACAGTCCAGGGCGCCGGGGTGATCGGCGAACAGCCGACGCTCGAACCTGGCGGACGCTTCGAATACACATCCGGTACGCCGCTGGCGACGCCATCGGGCTTCATGCAGGGGGCCTACCACATGGTGGTGGCCGATAGCGGCGAAGCCTTCGACGTGGCGATCCCGCCGTTCAGCCTGGACAGCCCGCACGCGCCTTCGGCGGGGGTGCATTAGTTTTCTGTCTGCCCTCAGTCGGCGGGCGGTGGCCATCTGGCCATCTTGCCTTCGCGCCCTTCACTGCCTACCGGCGCCGGCGGATGGTCTGGGCGCGGTCGCGCCGTGCGCTCGTTTTCTGTTTCCCTCAGTCGGCGGGCGGTGGCCATCCGGCCACCTTGCCTTCGCGCCCTTCACTGCCTTACCGGCGCTGGCGGATGGCCTGGGCGCGGTCGCACCGTGCGCTCCTGGGTTGCGTCGTTGCGGTGATGCGCGTTTGTTTGACCGCAGTCGGTGGGCGATCACGCTCCGACGCTTGGCTTGCGTTCCGCGGCCATGGCCCTATCTGCGCTGTCACATGAAGTCGCCCCGAGAGTGGGGCGGCGCCGGGAAGTCCGATCCGCCGTGAACATTCTCCGACCCGCCGCCGTCCTTCCAGCCGAGCCCCCCACCGCCCCGCCCCGCCCGACGCAGGCCGAAGCGGAGGATGCCATCCGCACGCTGTTGCTCTGGGCCGGTGACGACCCCAAGCGCGAAGGCCTGCTCGATACGCCCAAGCGGGTCGCCAATGCCTATCGCGAATGGTTCTGCGGGTATGAGGAAGACCCCGTCGAACTGCTCGCCCGGTCCTTCGAGGAAGTCGAGGGCTATGACGAGATGGTCGTGTTGCGCGACATCCGCCTGGAATCGATGTGCGAGCACCACATGTGCCCCATCATCGGCCGGGTGCATGTCGCGTACCTGCCATCCGGGCGCGTCGTCGGCATCAGCAAGCTTGCCCGCGTCGTCGAGGCCTATGGCAAGCGGTTGCAGATCCAGGAGAAGATGACGGCGCAGATCGCCAATACGCTGCAGGACGTGCTGCAGCCCAAGGGCGTCGCCGTGGTGATCGAGGCCGTGCACCAGTGCATGACCACGCGCGGCGTGCACAAGACCGGCGTGTCGATGGTGACCAGCCGGATGCTCGGGGCGTTCCGCGACGACCCGTCCACCCGGCGTGAATTCCTGTCGATGATCCAGGGCAGCCGGAACACCGGGGAGGGCTAGGCCCTCGACGCGCGGTTCCCGCATCGGGGGCCGGTCGCGAACGGCGCGGCCGTCTTCCCGGCGATCGGCAGCACTGGCCCGAACGTCGCTACCGCGCCAGCTGCGTCGCCATCGTCGCCACCGCCCGCGTTATGGCGCCGGCGCGGGCGCAATCCACGCTGATCGGCCAGCGATCCTCCGGCGCGTGGAACCAAGGGTTCTTGCCGATCAGGGACAGGTATCGTCCCCCGCGCGCCTCGATCTCATGGGCCTCCCCATTCGCCTTCCCGCCGGTCACGACCTCCAGCGGCGGGCGGGGGTGTCCGGCGGCCTCCAGCAACGCCGCCAAGCGCTCGGCCATGCCTGGCACGTTGGACCGCACCGTCAGAGTCTCATCCTCGGCCGCACCCAGGTTGGCGCCGAGATGGATGACCAGCGGCGCGGCGGTCGCCAGACCCGGTTCCGCCGCGAAGGCCTGGTGCGCCCCGATATGGCCGAGTTCATGCCCGCAGGTCGCCAGCGCCACCACGCCGCGCGACCGCGGCGCCGCCGCTAGCGCCTTCAGCGCCTCCAGCCAGGCCAGCACCCCGCCCCCGCGTTCGGCGGTGCTGGTCCACCATGATGTGCGCGGCGTCAGCAACAGGATCGGTGGCCCGGCGCCCGGCAGTTCGGCGCGGATGGAATGCGACAGCCCCGGCGCGCGCGTGCCCGCGGCGACCAGTCGCGCCTCGACCCCGGCTTCCGCCAGGGCCAGCAGGCGCGGCGCGTCCCGCCCGGCCAGTTGCAGCACTGGTGGGCCGAAGGGGGATTCCAGGTCATGCGCGTTCAGCGGCGCCAGCCCATTCGGCTTGGTGCGCAACGCAATGACGATGCCGGCATGGCGGCTTTCGGCGCGCGCCCGCGCGAAGGCGTTGCCCGGCAGGCTGGCGGCGGCGGGGTCCATCTCCGCCACGCCGATCGGCGCGTCGGACCCCAGCGGGCCAAGCCGGCCGGTGATGCCCTCATCCCCGGTCAGGCCGCCATCGAACAGCGGCAGGCCCTCGAAGGCGAAGGCCGCCGCTTCCAGAACGGCGCGGCCCGGGGTCAGGCGGGTGAAGCCGGCGGGCAGCAAGCGTGCCTCCGCTCCCGTCGCTTCGGCCTTGTCGCGCAGCCAGGCGGCGGCGGCGGCATCGCCCTCCCCGCCGGTGCGGCGGTCTCCGAAGGCGTCGTAATCGGCAAAGAAGGTGGCGGGATTCATTCGATGGTCGCCCCGGAAATTCGCACCAGGTCGCGCAGCCGCTGCACCTGGGCGGGCCAGGCGGCGGCATAGGCGGCCGGGCTTTCGGACAGGATGATCGCGCCGCCCTCGGCCTCCAGCGCCGCCCGCAGCGCGGCATCGGCCTGCACCGCATCGCGGAAGGCGGCATGCAGGCGCTGCACCACGGCATCCGGCAGGCCGGCCGGGCCGATGACGGAGGATGTGCTGGTCACCGGCGGGACGCCTGGAGCCACCTCGGCCAGCGTCGGCACCGCGGGCAGCGCCGCCATGCGCTGCGATCCGGCGGTGCACAGGATGCGCACCGCGCCCTGCTGCTGGCGCGGCACGGCGATGTTGCTGATGGCGAAGGCGAAATCGACCTCCCCCTGTTCGACCGCCAGCGTCGCCTGGTTGGCGCCGCGATAGGGGACATGGATGCCCTCGGCGCCGATGGTCTTCAACAGCGCCGCCCCGGCCATGTGCGCCGGGGTGCCGACCCCGCCCGACCCGTAGCGCAACCCGCCGCTGGTGCGCCGCGCCGCGTCCAGCAACGCCGCGATGTCCTGGAACGGAGAGGCGGTGCGCACGGCGAGCACGGCCGGGTTCTCGGCGATTTCGGTGACCGGGGTGAAGTCGCGGAAAATGTCGTAGCCGGGATTGGCCTGCATCACGGCATGGGTGATGGCGGTGCCGCCGGTCCACAACAGGGTGTAGCCATCCGGCGCGGCGCGGGCGACGGCCTGCGCGGCAATCAGGCCCCCCGCCCCGGCGCGGTTGTCGATCACGAAGGTCCCGCCGAGCGGGGCGGCGGCCTTGGCCGTGATCAGCCGCGCGAGGGTATCGGAAGATGCGCCGGGGGCGAAGGGGACGATGACGCGCACCGGGCGGGCCGGCCAGCTGTCCTGGGCGCGGGCGGGGATGGCTGCAAGTGCTGCGATTCCCGCCAGGGTGGTGCGGCGCCGCATGGTGGTGTCCTCCCGAGACATTGGCAGGACGCTAGGCCGGAACGGGCGGTTGGGGAACGGCTGGTGAAGCGAGAACTGCGACGGGGATGAGCTTTGCCCAACAGGCGCGAAGACTGCAGGGGCGCTGCCCCTCCAAACCATCGCTAGACCGCGGGACCTTGGCGTTCCTCAGTCAGGGCGTTCCGCACCGGTCCAATACCAGGAACAGGGCACTGATCTTGGCACCGACCGACGGCGTTCAGCACCAAGTCGAGGTTTCCAAAGGCCTTAGAGCGTTTTCACCCAGACTGTCCGTATCCTTGATGGGAGAGATAGTGGGAGCATTCGGTGGGCGAGCAGCCATCGATGATGGTAGCGATGGCCTGCCAGAGAGCCTCGCGGGTTCGT
>JALHQB010000084.1 GCA_022842185.1 Acetobacteraceae bacterium | reverse complement strand
GCCGAGGCCCAGGCCCTGCGCGCCCGCGCCTGCCGCCGCCAGGCTGGCGCGGCGCCGGCCGACCAGCGCAGCGGGTATCTCAACTGCGCGGTCACGGCTGGCCAGGCGGCGCTCGCCGCCGGCGGCGCCAACACCCAGGCCGAGCGCAACACCTGGCGGGAAGAATTGCTGGCTGCGCTGTACGACCGCCGCGCCGGCACCCCGCGTGCGAGCGTCTGCCCGGACAACGACCTGATGCGGTCCGAAGCGGACACGCTGCTGCGGGATGCGCCGGGCAACACCTCGGCGCGCTTCCATGGCGCCAGCGCGCGCATGCTGGGCGTTTCGGTGTCCTGCGGGGCGGATGACCAGCGCTGCGCCGAACTGGGGCAGGCGGCGCGGCTGCTCAGCCCGCCGCAGCCCGAAGCACGTTGGACACAGACCGCGGAAGGGGTGCGGACGTTGCAGCGGGTGGTGGTGGGGTGCCCGGAGGGGTGAACCCGTAGCCGTGCTGTTCCAGCGCCGCTGGCAATCAGATCCCCAGCAGCCTGGCGAGCTCGGCCATGTCGCCGAATGGCTCCGCCCCATGCGCGGCCAGCACGCCCGGCGGCGTTTCCCGCGCGAAGCCCAGCACGCGGCAGCCGGCGGCGATGCCGGCGCGCACGCCGGGCACGCTGTCCTCGACGACCACGCAATCCTGTGGCGCGGCATCGCACGCCGCCGCCGCGGCCAGGTAGATGTCCGGATAGGGCTTCGGCCGGTCGACATCCTCGAAGGAGAAGATGCGCGCGCCGAACACGGTCGTGAGGCCAAGTGAGCGCATCTTCGCCGCGAGTTCGGCGCGCCCGGAATTCGATGCGACCGCCACCGCGATGCCGGCCGCCGCGACGCGGTGTACGGCTTCGATCGCGCCGGGCATCGACGGCGTGCGCTCGGTCATCTCAAGCGCGATCAGGGTCGAAATCTCCTCCGCCCAGCCGGGCGGCAGCGGGCCGATGCGGGCTTCGATGCGCGGGGCCATGTCGGGCAGGGCGAGGCCAAGGAAGGTCTCCCGCGACTGCACCGCGGTCATCGGCCAACCGAGCGCGGTGAGCTGGTCCGCCACCAGCGCGTTCACCACCATCTCGGTATCGGCAAGCACGCCGTCGCAATCGAACAGGACGGCGCGCGGTGTCATCCCTCGCGCGCCTGGGCGCGGCGTGATGCCTCGCGCGCCCGGACGCGACGTCATGCCGCGGCAGCCATCACGCGCGCCTTGGCGTGGGGGCAATCGCCATGCTGGCGGGGACATTGCCGCGCGCCGGCGAAGGAACACAGCGACCGCCCGGATGCCAGCGCGCTGCGCGCGATATCCGCCAGGGCGGCGATGAAGGCCGGGTCGCTGTTCTGCGCCGGCACACGGAAATACCCCGGCACGCCGACCTTCTCCGCGACCTCCCGGTATTCCACGTCCAACTCGACCAGGGTTTCGGAATGTTCGGAGACAAACGCGATCGGGCAGACGAGCAGCGCCACCTTGTCGTGCGCGGCGCGCTCGATCTCGGCCTCGGTGGATGGGCCAATCCACTTCTGCGGCGTGACGCGGGACTGATAGCAGACGGTATGGTCCAGCCCCGTGATGTCGCCCAATTCGCCGACCACGGCGGCGACGGTCTGTTCGACCTGCCATTGGTACGGGTCGCCCGCCTTCACGATCGCCTCCGGAAGGCCGTGGGCGGAAAACAACACACGAAGCGGGACATCGGCCGGCAGGGTTTCGCGAGCCTTCGTGTAGGCGTCGCGCACCAGCGCCGCAGTCGCCGTGGCGAACCCGCCCTGCGAATGCCAGCAACACAGGGTCGTGGTCGGCACCGACAGGCCGATGGCGCGGCAGGCGTCATGCCAGGCGGTGATCGAACTGCCGGTCGTGGTGGTCGAGAATTGCGGGTACAGCGGCAGCAGCAGCACTTCATCGGGTGCCCAACCCTGCACGTCGCGTGCGACCTCGTCGCTCATCGGATGCCAGTAGCGCATGGCGACGAAGCAGCGTGCCTCCATCGCCGGATCGTCGGCCAGGACGGCATCCAGCGCGCGGCCCTGTTCCTCGGTCAATTCGCGCAGCGGCGAACCGCCGCCGATGATCGCGTAATTGGCCTGCGCCGCGCGCGTTCGCCGCCATGCAACGAGCCGCCCGAGCCACGGCCGGATGAAGCCCGGCACGCGCAGGATCGCGGGGTCGGTGAACAGGTTGGTCAGGAACGGCTGCACGCTCTCCGGGCGGTCGGGTCCGCCCAGGTTGAACAGCACGATGGCGACGCGGCGCTTTGTCATGGTGCTCGCCCAGATGACGCGGTGCTGGGCCGCGTCAAGGCCGGGCCTTGCTTCACGCGGTGGCCATCGGCACCGAGGATGCCTGGCCCCGGCGCGACTGCCACAGCTGGACGAAGTCGATCGGCGCCAGCAGCACGGGCGGGAAGCCGCCATCGCGCGTGACATCGGCCAGGATGTTGCGGGCGAAGGGGAACAGCAGGCGCGGGCATTCGACCAGCAGCACCGGTTCCAGCATCTCGGCGGGCACGCCGTTCAGGGTGAAGATGCCGCAATAGACCAGTTCCGCGATGAAGGCGGTCTTGTCGTCGGTCGTCTTGGCATCGGCGCGGATCTGCAGGGAGATTTCGTAGCTCTCCTGCCCTTCCTGCAGCCGGCGCGCCTGGACATCCAGCGCGATGTCGATCCGCGGTGCGTCGCGCATGTTCAGGTAGATCTCCGGCGCGCCCGGCACTTCGAAGGACAGGTCCTTGGTGAATTGCAGGTTCAGCACCACGGGACCGGTGGCCGGGTTGGCATCCCCGTTGACGCCCCCATTGGCGCCATTGGGCGGGATTTGCTGGTCGGACATGTCGGGGCCTCTCGGATCGGGCGCGCAGGGCGCGCCGGAAGGATGGCGGCGCGGTTAGCACGCGGGGGCGGGGCGGGCAAACCGGCCGCATTTCGTCTCGCATGTCGCCCGGCCCATGCCCTAGGCTTCACGCCAACCGGCCGCAATGACGGCCGAGGGAGGAACAACACATGCTGCCTTGCAACGCGGGCCGCCGCGTCCTTTTGGCCGTCACCGCGGCCCTTGCCACGCCGCGCATCGCCGCCGCGCAGGATGCCTGGCCGAACCGGGCCGTGCGCTACATCAACCCCTATACCGCCGGCGGGCCGACGGACACGCTGTCGCGACAATTCTGCCAGAAGATGTCGGAACTGTCGGGCCAGCAATTCGTGGTCGAGAACCGCACCGGGTCGGGCGGCCTGGTCGGCAACCAGGCCATCGCGCAGGCCCCGCCGGACGGGTACACGATCGGCCTCGGCGGCATCGCATCCCATGCCATATCGCCCACGCTGTACGCCCGGATGCCGTTCGACGCGCAGAAGGATTTCACCTTCGTCACCGGCATCTGGCGGCTGCCCAACCTGCTGGTGGTGAACAACGACCTGCCTGCGCGTTCGGTGCCGGAACTGATCGCATTCCTGAAGGCCAATCCGGGGAAGTATTCATATGCCTCGGCCGGGGCGGGGACCACGCTGCATATCGCCGGCGCGATGTTCGCCACCATGGCGGGCGTCGAGATGACCCATGTGCCGTATCGCGGCAGTGCGGCGGCTTACCCGGACATCATCGCCGGGCGTGTGCACATGATCTTCGACAACATCCCCGGCGCGCTCGCCCAGGCGCGGGAGAACCGGGTGCGCGCACTCGGCGTCACCTCCGCCGAACGCAGCCCCGTGGTGCCGGACACGCCTTCGATCGCCGAGACGCTGCCGGGCTATGACATGTCGTCCTGGACCTGCGTCTGCGGCCCGGCGGGGTTGCCGCGCCCGGTCGTCCAACGCCTGTCGGACCTGTCCCGCCGTGCCCTGGCATCGGAGGAGCTGAAGCGGCAATACCTGGAACAGGGGGCCACCGCCTGGTGGACCGCGCCCGAACAGATTGCCGACTTCCGGGCAGCGGAAGAACGAAGGCTGGCGCCAATCATCCGGGCCTCGGGGGCGCGGGTGGAATAGCGGCGCTCGCAGTGCATGGAGCAACGCGCAGCGCCGTGCGCTGATGTTGCTTCGGCGCCGCGACGACCGATGCGTGACCGCACCCATCGGCCCGACCGACAGCTCGCCTCACGCGGGATGCGGCCCGGCGCCGCGGTGCGATCCGCGCAGGCGCCGGGCCGTTCTTCGCCGTGTCACCCCACCAGTGTCGCCAGCCCACGCACCGCCACCGTCACCGCCGCCAGTTCCCGCGCGGCAACCGCTTCCTGCACCAGGGCCGCGGTCGCCGCCGAGCGCGCGCCATCCGGTGCCCCGCCCGCCAGAAGCTGCGCCGCGAGCCGCATCTGGCTGGCGCCCAGATCCTCGGCCAGCGCGGCGCGCGCCCGCGCCCCGAAGGCCCCGCGCGCTGGTGCGGCGGCAATCGCCCCGCGCAGTGCATCAAGGGCATAGACGCCTTCGACCGTCGCCCAGGCTGCGGCTGCCGCCGTTGCATTGACGCCGGCCTGCCCCGCCAAGCGCACCACCGCGGGTGCTGCGGCAAGCCGCGGCGCTGCGGCGGCGAGCGCGCCGGCCTCCATCGGAAGGCCTGCGGGCAGTTCGGCGGCGCTGGAGGCCGCTTCCGCCGCCAGCGCCGCGATACCCGGGCGAAGCGACGCCAGCGCCTGTTCCAGCGGTTGCGGCGGCGCCGCAAGAAGCTGCTGCGCCGCCGCTTCCTGCAAGCGCCGCAGGGACAGCAGCGCGGTCAGCCGTATGTCAGCCGTTGCCGGCGCGGCGTCGATCGCGTCGCTCGCCGCTTCCAGCCCGAAGGCTTCGGCGGCGAGCAAGGCGGCGCGACAGGCGGCGACGGGCGTGGCGGCCGTGGTCAACCGCGCCAGCGCCGCGCAGCCCAGACGGTTGGCCACCGCATTGGCAACGATGGTTGCCACCAGGTCGCGCCGCAGCCGATGCCGCTCGATATACCGCGCATAGGCTTCGCGCAGCGGATGCGGGAAATAGGCGACCAGCGCCGGTAGCAGCGCAGTGTCGTCCGGCAGATCGGAATCCGCCAACGCGTCGGTCAGCCACAGCTTGGCGAAGGGCAGCAGCGCGGCAATCTCGGGGCGCGTCAGCGCATCCCCGGCGCCGATCCGCCGCGCCATCGCCGCCGCATCCGGCAGCCCCGCCACCGCGCGGTCGAGGAGGCCGGCATGCTCCAGCGTGTCCATCAGCGCCGCCTGGGCGGACAGGTCATCCGCCCCGCCCATCTGTTCCAGCGTGACGGCAAGGGATTGCTGGTGATTGTCGCGCAGGACCAGGCCGGCGACCTCGTCGGTCATCTCCCGCAGCAATTCGTCGCGATTGCGCCGCGTCAGCACCCCTTCGCCTTCGGCGTCGGTGAGCAGGATCTTGATGTTCACCTCATGGTCGGAGGTGGACACGCCGGCCGAATTGTCGAGCGCATCGGTGTTGATGCGGATGCCCTGCCGTGCCGCCTCGATCCGGCCGGCCTGCGTGACGCCGAGATTGGCGCCCTCGCCCACCACCTTCACACGTAGCTCGGCGCCGTTGATGCGGATGCTGTCATTGGCGCGGTCGCCGGCATCCGCCTGGGATTCGGTGGTTGCCTTCAGATAGGTGCCGATACCGCCGAAATACAGCAGATCGACCTCCATCCGCAGGATCGCCTGCATGATGGCGGCGGGCTCGGCGCGCTCGGCCTCGATGCCCAGCATCGCGCGCGCCTGCGTGCTCAGCGGAATGGTCTTCGCATTGCGGGGAAAGACGCCGCCGCCTTCGCTGATCAGCGACGGCGTGTAATCCGCCCAGGACGACCGCGGCAGCGCAAACAGCCGCTCCCGCTCGATGAACGACGTCTCCGGGATCGGGTCGGGGTCCAGGAAGATGTGCCGGTGATCGAAGGCCGCACGTAGCCGCGTCTGGCGCGACACCAGCAGGCCGTTGCCGAACACGTCGCCCGACATGTCACCGACGCCGACCATGTCGAAGGGCGCATCCTGCACCGACCGGCCCAGCTTCTCCTGGAAATGCCGGTCGATCATCACCCAGGCACCACGCGCGGTGATGCCCATGCCCTTATGGTCGTAGCCGGCGCTGCCACCGCTGGCGAAGGCATCGCCCAGCCAGAAGCCGTATTCGGCGGACAGCCCATTGGCGATGTCGGAGAAGGTCGCGGTGCCCTTGTCGGCGGCCGCGACGATATAGGGGTCTTCGCCGTCCCGACGGACGATGCCCGGCGGCGTGACCACCGCCGTGCCCTGGTAGTTGTCGGCGAGGTCGAGCATGCCGCGGACCAGCAGCTTGTAGCAGGCGATGCCCTCGGCCTGGAACGCTTCCCGGTTGGACATCGGCGGCGGATGCTTCAGCACGAAGCCGCCCTTCGCGCCGGTGGGGACGATGATGACGTTCTTCAGCCGCTGCGCCTTCATCAGCCCGAGGATCTCGGTGCGGAAATCCTCCCGCCTGTCCGACCAGCGGATGCCGCCGCGCGCCACGGGGCCGGCGCGCAGATGGCAGCCTTCCATCCGCACGCCATGGACGAAGATCTCGCGCCAGGGGCGCGGCAGCGGCATGTCGCCGGCCAGCGCACTGTCCAGCTTGAAGGCGATGGTGTCCTTGCCTTGGAAGAAGGTGGTCCGCAGCATGGCATCGAGCAGCACGCGCAGCCGCGTCAGGATGCGGTCCTCATCCGGATTCTCGATGCCCTCGAGCAGCGTCGTCCAGGCGGCTTCGGCGGTGGAGGTGTCGCGATCGGCGGCGCCGGGGTCGAAGCGGCGGCGGAATATATCGATCAGCAGGCGCGCCGCCTCGGGCTGGGCAGCAAGCGCCGTTTCCACCGAAGCCTGCGCGAAGGGGAAGCCGACCTGCTTGGCCCAGCGGAACATCGCCCGCAGCAACCAGCATTCGCGCCAGTCCAATCCGGCCCGCAGCACCAGCCGATTGAAGCCATCGGCCTCCGCCGCGCCATCCAGCAGCGCTGAAAGCGCGCCGAGCAATTCGTCGAACCGATCCTCCGGGCAATCCGCGCCCGCTTCCAGGCGATAGACATGCAGTGCCACCGGCGGTCCATCCACCGGCGCCAGGTGATAGGGCTGTTCCTCGATGGCCCGCAGGTCGAGGCTTTCGAACAGCGGCAGCGCATCGGCCAGCGGAAGCGGCCCACCCGGATTGGCCAGCCGCAGCGTCAATACGCGTGGGCCGCTGCCCGGCGGGCGATACAGGTCCGCACGCGGCCGCGCGGCGGCTATGGCGCGTTCGGCCAGCAGGATGTCGGACACCCCCTGCGCTGCCGTCGCGCCATCCCGATACGCACCGGGGAATGCGTCCCGCCAGCGGGCAAGGCGCGCGGCGGCCTCGGCCTCGCCTTCCGTGGCGGTCAGCGCCTCGGCCAGCCTTTCGCCGAAGCCGCGCGCGGCCTGGGCAATCGCCGCTTCCAGCGCGGCGACATCGACCACCGGCACCTCGCCTGGCTTGGTCGCGATGATGCAGTGCAGGCGCGCCAGGGGCGCGTCGCCCAGCGCGATGTAGAAGGCCGACAGTCGCCCCCCGAAGGCGCGGGCGATCATGTGCCCGACACGCTCGCGCAGCCTGGTGTCGAAGGTATCGCGCGGCAGCCAGGCAATGGCGGACACGAAGCGCTCGAAGGGGTCGGGGCGCACCACGAGCGCCGCGCGCGGGCGGATGGACAGGTCGAGCGCGCGGCGCGCGCCTTCCAGCACAGCCTCGGCCGGCGCCTGGAACAATTCGTCGCGCGGCCAGGTGTCGAGGATGTTGCGCAGCGCGCGGCCGTCATGGCTGTCGGCCTCGACGCCGGCGATCGCCAGGATGTGGTCCACCTTGCGCCGCAGCAGCGGGATGGAACGCGGATTGCGGTTATAAGCCGCGGCCGCGAACAGCCCGAGGAACAGCCGCCCCCCGACCACCCGCCCGGTCGCGTCGAAGATGCGCGTCGCCACCACATCGGCATGCTGCGGGCGGTGCACGGTGGACCGCATGTTCGCCTTGGCGACGGCCACCGGCGTCGGCAGCGTCAGCGTCGCGCGCACGGCGGCGGGGATGGCCGACAGGTCGCGCAGCGCATCGAACACCGGCACGGCCGGGTCGCGGAGCAGGCCGAGATTCTCCTCCGGCACGATCGCCAGGGTGCCGCCCTCACCCGCGCTGAAACGGCGATGGCCAAGCAGCACGAAATTGTCTTCCGACAGCCAGCGCAGGAAGGCGACGGCCTCCTCGGCATCCGCGCCGCCCGGGGCAGCGACTTCGGCTTCCGCACCGTTCAGCAGGCCGAGCATGGTCGGGAAGTCGGAGGTGGCGACGCGCACATCGGCCAGGGCGCGGGCGATCGCGGCTTCCAGTGCCTCCAGCGCCTCGGCCGGGCGGGACGGCGTGCCCGACAGCACCGGGCCGGCGGCGCCCAGGGTGACGCGCATCATGCTCTCGCGCGCCGCGGCGGCGGGGTCGAGGCCGAGCAGATGCCCAGCCCCGTCGCGGCTGACGCGCAGCACCGGATGCAGCAGGGACGCGACGGCGCGGCCATGCAGGGCCAGCGCCGCCAGCACCGAATCGACCAGGAACGGCATGTCGTCGGTGACGATCTCCGCCACCGGGCGGGGCCCGGTGCCGGGCCCGGCCGGCAGGACGCGGACCTTCGCCGTGCCGGGCGCGCGATCCGTGGCGAAGCCATAGAGGCTGGCCGCGGCGGCGGCGAGTGCCTCGGGCGGCGTGTCGGCGAGTTCGGCGGTGGGCACGGCGGCGTGCAGTTGGCGCAGCAGCTCCGCCGCGTCCGGCGGCAAGGCGGGCGCAAGTGCCGTCAGGGCTTCCGAGGCCGCGCGCAGCACTTCCTCCCGCGTCGTGTCGGGCAGGGCGCGAACGTCGTCCGCCATGGCAGTTCCTCCAGAAATCTTGGCCCGCGCGGAGCCTGCGCCGGGGGGCGCCCCGTCGTCCAGCCCGACGCTGACGTGATCCTGTGATCCAGGCTAGTGTCCGGGGCATGAAGATGACGTTGCAAGACCTGCTCGCCCCGATCGCGCCGGAGCGCTTCTTCGCCGAGTTTCATGACCGGCAGCCGCTGCACATCCAGGGCCATCCGGCCCGCTTCGAAGGCGTGCTGGACTGGGCCGGCATCAACCGGCTGCTCGACATGTCGCATATCTGGACCGAGACCAGCCTGAAGCTGGTGCTGGACAGCGCGCCGGTGCCCCCGGTGCAGTACAGCGTGAAGGCGACATCGCGCGACGGCGCACCGGTGCTGCAGCCTGTCGCGGCCAAGGTTCAGGATTGGGTGCGGCGCGGTGCGTCCATCGTGATGAACGACGTGGACAGCCTGTCGCCCGGCCTTGCCGCCGTATCCGCCGCGCTGGAGGGGGCGGGGCTGGGGAAGGCCCAGGCCAACGTCTATATCTCCTTCCAGGCGCACAAGGCGTTCCATTCCCACTACGACACCCATGATGTCTGGGCCGTGCAGGTCGAAGGGGAAAAGGTTTGGAACATCTGGGAAGGCCGGGCGGAATACCCGATCCCGCATCCCATTTTCCGCGGCCAGAAGCAGGACCATCACGACCGGGCCAAGGGCGCCCTGCGCAGCCAGGTGACGCTGAAGAAGGGTGACGTGCTGTACCTGCCGCGCGGCTGGTATCACGACGCGCTGGCCGAGGCGCCGAACTCGGTCCACATCGCCTATGGCGTGCATGCGCCGCTCGGGATGGATGTGCTGAACATCCTGTCGGAACGGGCGCTGTACGATGCCGCGTTCCGCAAGCCGTTGCCCCGGCAGGATGGGTCGGCGGCGGCGAAGCAGGCGCTGTCGCAGCACCTGGCGTCGCTCGGCGCACGACTGGCCGAACTGGCCCGCGACCCCAAGGTCGGCGAGGTGCTCGACGGCTTCGTTCGCGACTACCGGTATCAGCGCGGCGGTTTCAACCTGCTGGGCGCGCGCGACGGCGCGGCGCCGGCGGCCCCGCCGGAAGCCGGCCCGCGCTATCGCGTCGCCGAACCGGGGGCCAAGCCCGTGAAGCGCGGCAGCGAGTTCGGGCTGAAGTCGCAATCGGGCGTCATCCCGCTCTCCTTTCCCGAGGTCGAGGCCGCGGCCTGGGTGCTCGCCCAGCCGGCGGTGACGGAGACCGATCTCGCCGCGGCCTGGCCGGCGATCGACGCCGCCGGCCTGATTGAACGGCTGTGCAAGGCGGGGGTATTGGCTCAGTGACGATGCAGATGCTTCCTGGCACTTGCGGCAACAGCCTGCCCCCCCGCCCGATGAGTCGGGTGGGCGGTGCCATGGTGTGGGCCGTCGCGATTCTCCTGGGCGCCGCCCCGGCCATGGCGCAGGCGCCTGCCTTCAACTGCGTCGGCGCCGAACAGATCGAGGATGATGTCTTCTCCGTGCCCTTCGCGCGCGGATCCGCGCGCCTGGGTGATGCCGCCCGCTCGCCGATCGATGCGATCGTCGAGGCGCTCGGCACCGACCCCGCCCGCGTCGCCTGCGTCCTGGGCCATGCCGGGCAGGAGGGTGGGGCGACGACATCCATCCGCCTGGCGGCCGAACGCGCCCGCGCGGTAACCGATGCCCTGGCCACCCGGGGCGTGCCGCGCGACAGGCTGCGGTCGGAAGCGCGCAGCGCGCAGTTCAGTCCGCGCGTCCGTGCGGCGGTGCCGCCGTCGCGCACAGTCACGGTGGTGGTGCTGCCGGCGCGCTGACCATCCGGCGGCTGCCGGCTGCGGGCATCTGCGAACCTCTCGCAAACCGGCCATTCGCTTGCGTTTTCCGGCCGACCGTGTCGTGGCTGCGCTTGCGCAGTCCCTGGCGCACCCGTCATTCTCGCAGGCACGACATTCCCCCCCGAAAGGCCCTTCATGCGCCTGCCTTCCCTGGCGATGGCCCTCTGCCTCGCCGTGGCCCCTCTCGCGGCCCTGGCCCAGCCCGCACCACGTTCCGCTACCCCCGCCCCCCAAGCCCAACCACGCGAACGTGAAGCCACCATCACCAATCAATTCGGGCAGACGTTGCGGGAGCTTTACGCGGCGCCGCCGGGCGCGGCCGATTTCGGCCCGGACCTGCTGGGGTCCGACACCGTGCCCGACCGCGGCAATTTCCGCGCGCGTATCCAGGGGGCGGCCTGCGACCTCGAATTCCGCGCCATCTTCCAGGATGGCACCGAGGACCGGCGCCGGCAGAACATCTGCCAGAACCGCCGCGTGCAGTTCGGCGACCCCGCTGTTCCCTTGCGGGAAATGACCGTCCGCAACGAGACCGACGCCATACTCCTGCAGGTCTTTGCCGCGCCTCCCAACGCCGCCGGCCGCGGGCCAGACCGCCTGGGTGAGAACATCATCCCCGCCGGCCGCGAATGGCGCGTCCGCCTGGGCCGCACGCGGGACTGCATCTTCGACGTCACCGCGGTGTTCGAGGATGGCGAGGAAGAGACGCGCCCGGCGCTCAACCTGTGCCGCGAGCAGCGTGTGATGTTCGGCGACCCCAACGCGCCGCGGCGCGAAGCGCGCATCCGCAACACCGATGATCGATCGATCCGGGAATTCTACGCCTCGACCCGCGCGCCGCTCGCCTGGGGTCCCGATCGTCTGGGCACCGATATCCTGCCCGGCGGCGGCGACTTCACCCTGCGCGTGCGCGGCGCACCGTGCCTGTGGGATTTGCGCGCGGTCTATGAGGATGATGGGGAGGAGGTGAAGCAGGGCGTCGATCTGTGCCGAAGCCGCGACGTCGTGTTCGATGGATCGGGCGCGCCGCGGCCGCCGGAACGGCGTGTCACGCTGGTCAACCGCCACGGCGCGGCGGTGCAGGAGGTCTATATCTCCGGCAGTGCCGAGGAGGATTGGGGCCTCGACCGGCTGGGCGAGGAGGTGCTGCCCCAGGGCCAGCGCCGGGAGGTGGCCGCGCGGCTGCGCGAATGCGAGGCCGACCTTCGCATCGTCTTCGAGGAGCGCCGCGCCGCTGAGGAACGCGCTTCGATCAACCTGTGCGAGACGCCCGTCATCGTGTTGCGTCCCGGTTGGACGCTGGCCGACCGGCTGGATGAGGACGAAGCGCAGGATTCCGGCCCGCGCCCGGGAAGCGTTCGCCTGCGCAACGCGGCCGAAGTGCCGGTCGCTGAATTGTATGCCTATCCATCGGGCCAGGATCGCGGGCCGGACCGGCTGGGCCGCACCGTGCTGGGCGTGGCGGAGACACTCGACTTCGCGCCGCCCGAAGGCGTCGGCTGTCAGGCCGATATGGCGGTGGTGTTCCGTGACGGGCGGGAGATGATCCTGACCGGGCTCGACCTGTGTGCCGGGGTGGAGCTGACGCTGCGATGAGAGGGCTTCTGCTGGCGTTCCTGCTGGCGGCGACGCCGGTGGCGGCCCAAGGCGTGCCCGAGGCGCTGCGCGGCACCTGGGCCGCCGGGTCCTGCGCCGCGCCCGGGGCCCTGCTGCATGTCACCGCGCGCGGCATCGCGCGGCTGCCGGCGGATGGCCCGTCGCGCCTGGTGCGTTTCCGCGCCATGCGGGACCAGGATGGCTGGCTGTTGGGAACCGGCGAGGGGCCCGAAGCGCCGCGCATCCTGCTGCGGGCCGATGGGGAGGCGCTCGACCTCGCCGAACCGGATGTGAAACTGCGCGACGACCGCCTGCCGGGTGCGACGCCGGTGACGCGCTGGTCGCGCTGCCCGTCCGGACCTGTCGCCCTGGCCCTGTTGCACGGCGAAGGCTTCGCCTTTCTCGGGGCGCTCGAACGATTGGAGCAGGCGTGCCAGGCCGGGCCGATGCCGGCTTGCGTCAGCGGGCTGGTCGGCGTGGCGGACGTGTCCGGCGACGGGCTGTTGTCGGTCTCCGAACTGGCGCGGCTGCTGCGAGGCGCCGCCTGGGCGCTGGCGGTGCAGCAGGGCAGCGAGCCGGATGGCATCGCCGCGGCCGGCGGGGTCGGCAGCATCGCGGCGCTGGCGGCGGCGCGGCTGATCGTCGGCAGCCTCGACTACGATGATGACGGACGGCTGTCGCCTGCCGAAATTGGCCAGGACCGGCTGGTTTTCGCGCCGGGCACCGGCAGCGCGGAGGGACGGCCGGGGACACTCGAAGCGCTGGCCGAAGGGGCGGGGCTGCTGCGTGGCCTTATTGAACGGATGGCCGAGGAGTGACCTCCGCGGTCATCGCGCGGCTTGCCCGCGCCGCTGCAACCACATCACCACGAGCAGCAGCACCACCGACAGGCCGACCAGCACCGCCGCCGCTGCCGCGGTCGTCAGGCTGATCGAATCATTCAGGCCGGCGAACATCTGCCGCGGCAGCGTCCGCTGCGCTGGGCCGGCGATGAACAGGGCGATCACCACCTCATCCAAGGAGGTGGCGAAGGCAAAGATCGCCCCCGCGGCAACGCCAGGGGCGATCTGCGGCAGGCACACCCGGAAGAAAGCCCGCAATGGTCCCGCCCCGCAGGCCGAAGCGGCGCGCAGTTGCACCGGGTCGAATCCTTCCAGCGCCGCCAGAACGGTCACCACCACGAAGGGTACGCCCAGGGCGGCATGGGCGATGACCAGCCCGGTGTAGGTCGCGACCAGTCCGATCGGCCCGAAGGCCAGCAGCAGTGCTACCGCGACCACGATCACCGGCACCACCATCGGCGCCAGCACCACGCCCATCGCGATGGCACGGAAGGCACCCTTCATCCGCCACAGCCCGAAAGCCGCCGGCGTGCCGAGCAGCGTCGCCAAGCCGGCCGCTGCGACGCCGATGCCCAGCGAGTTCCACAGCGCGGGCAGCCAGAAGTCGGAGGTGAAGAAATCCGCATACCAGCGCAGCGAGAGCCCCGGCAGCGGATAGAACAGGAACGATCCGGACGAGAACGACAACGGCAGGATGGCGATGATCGGCGCCAGCAGGAACAGCGCCACCAGGACCGCGACGACCCACAACAGCCCGCGCGTCATCACGCTGCACCCGGTCGGCGGAAGCCGGCCAGCTTGCCATACAGCGCCACGCACAGCCCCACCGCCGCCAGCAGCATCACCGACAGCGCCGCCGCCAGCCCCCAATTCACCGACCGCGTCGCGTAGAAGCCGACGAACCAGGCCAGCATCTGGTCGTTCGGTCCGCCCAGCAGCGCCGGGGTCACGTAGAAGCCCAGCGCTTGGATGAAGACCAGGACGCAGCCGGCCCCGATGCCCGGCAGGCACAGCGGCAGCGTCACCCGCAGGAACACCCGCCACGGCGCGGCCCCCAGGGATGCGGCGGCACGCGGCAGCCGCGGGTCCAGCCCCCGGAAGGCTGCGACCAGCGGCAGCACCATGAAGGGCAGCAGGATGTGGACCATCGCCAGCACCACGGCGAAGCGGTTCATCATCAGCGCAAGCGGTCCGACCCCGACCGCGCCGAGTGCTGCGTTCACCACGCCTTCCCGTTGCAGAAGCACCATCCAGGCCGCCGTGCGCACGATCAGCGAAATCCAGAAGGGCAGCATCACCGCCGCCAGCAGCAGCGTCGCCGGCAGTCCCTTCGCGGTGGCGATCATCCAGGCGATCGGCCAACCCAGCAGCAGGCAAGCCGCCGTCACGGTCAGGCTGATCCACAGGCTGCGCATCAACACGGCGCGGAACACCGCCTGGTCGTCCGGTACGGCCCGGATGCTGCCCGCCGCGTCCTGCCGCAGGTCCAGCGCCATCAACCCATGGAATGCCGAGAGCGGCCCGCCGGCACGACGGATCGCACCCCAGGTCTCGGCATCGCGCCATTCCTCGCTGATCGCCAGCACGGCATCGCGCATGCTGCCCTCGATGGATGCCTCGACGCGCCGCGCCGTCATGGGCAGCAGGCCGCGGAAGCCGGGTCGGTCGGCATTCAGCCGCGCGGCGGCGCGGGGGATGGAACCGATGCCCGTTTCCCGGTCGCGCGCCCGTGCATCCCGCAGGTCGGCGACCAGGGCGGCGAAGGCGGCTTCGTCCGGCGTGG
This sequence comes from Acetobacteraceae bacterium, assembly GCA_022842185.1. Taxonomy (GTDB): domain Bacteria; phylum Pseudomonadota; class Alphaproteobacteria; order Acetobacterales; family Acetobacteraceae; genus Neoroseomonas. The sequence goes on along the minus strand of JALHQB010000084.1, from coordinate 3,896 downwards.
CGGCTCCGTCCCAGGACACCAGCGCGGCGACGGTGCGGGGCAGGACGGGGGCGACCTCGGCATCCGTCACGCCGCGCCACAGGAAGGCGCCGATCGGGGCGACGAAGGTTATGAGGAGGAATAGCAGGAGGGGCGCGGTCAGCAGCGCGGGGCGGTTCATGGCTGGCTTCCCCATGGCGGGGCTTCGGTCCAGTCAGGTTGGAGGGGCTTTGCCCCTCCAAGCCACCCCACCAAAGGCTTAAGGCCTTTGGAAACCTCGACTTGGCGCGGGGCCACAAGGTGGCGGCGCGGATGGGTCGCGGCTCGGCACCAAACGGGGGTATCCAAGGGCCTTAAGCCTTTGGCGGGGAGGTCCGGGAGGGCAGCGCCCCGCCGGCCTTCACCTTCACCGCGACACCCACGTATTGAACCGCTGCGTCAGCCGGTCGAGGTTATCCAACCAAAACCGATCCGACAGATGCAACGCCGTCCCGATGTTCTGCGGCGCCGTCGGCAGGTTGGCCAGCAATTCGGGCGACAGTTTCTCGTTCACGCCCTTGGCCGTGACGCCATAGGGGATCTTCGGCGGCAGCGTCGCCTGGATGTCCGGCTGCCCGACGAATTTCAGGAACTCGAGCGCGCGGGCCCGGTTCGGGCTACCTTTCATGATCACCCAGGAATCCAGGGTGAAGATGTTGTTGGTCCAGACGATCGCGAAATTGCGCCCATCCGACGCGTTCGCCGCCGAGATGCGGCCATTATAGGCCACCGTCAGGGCAACCTCGCCGGACGCCAGCCATTGCGGCGGCTGCGACCCGCGTTCGAACCAGGCGATGTCGGCCTTCATGCCATCGAGCTTGCGGAAGGCGCGATCGACCCCCGCCGGCGTGCCGAGCAGCTGGTACACCTGCGCCGGCGGCACCCCATCAGCCATCAGCGCCATTTCCAGCGTGGTCTTGGGGCCCTTGCGCATGCCGCGCTTGCCCGGGAAGCGCGCAGTGTCGAAGAAATCCGCCCAGTTGGTCGGGCCGGTTGGCGTGCGCGCGCGGTCATAGGCAATGATGAAGGAATACAGGATGGCGCCGACGCCGAAATCGTTCACCGCCTCGGGGATATAGGCGTCTCGGCCGCCGATCGCGGCCCAGTCCATCGGTTCGAACAGGCCTTCATCCGCGCCGATCAGCAGTTCCTCGGATTCCACCTGCACGACGTCCCAGGTGTTGGCGCCCGATGCGATACGCGACCGCAGCACGCCGATGCCGCCATCCCAGGTTTCTTCGAGCAGCCGGGTACGGGTGGCCTGTTGGAAGGGGCGGAAATAAACCTCCCGCTGGGCGTCCTGGTATGCACCGCCCCAGGAGACGACGGTCAGGTCCCGGCCCTGGGCGTCGGCGACGGACGGCAAGGCGCTGGCGGCCAGCGCCCCCTTGAGGACGGTACGGCGATGCAGCATGGCGGTCGTCTCCTTCTTCCGGCGCGGTGGCAAAACCTTAGAACGTGATCGCCCGGGACGTAATCGGCCAAAGGCCAAAGGTCATCGCCGGAATGGTGCTTTTGATCCCGATTGCAGCGGCGCAGTGCGCCCGCTGGTCATCGGCCTTCGCCGGCGTGTGACCCTCGTCACGACATCCTGTCAGACGGCGTCGCTGAAGGCGAAGGCCGCGCCCTCGGGCCAGGCGATCGCCGCCGGGCCGCCGGGTTCGGGCAGGGCGCCGATTCCGGCGGGACGTTTGACCAGGATGTCCCCGCCATCGCCGACCGACAAGCGCAGCCGGACATAGTCGCCCAGGAAGATCGCCTCCTGGAGAGTGGCCGGCAGCGCGCCTTCGCCCAGGTCCGAAGCCGTCACGCCAGCGACCGCGATGCGTTCCGGGCGGATCGCGACGAGGCAGGACTGGCCGACGCCACCGCAATCCACCGCCTGGGCTTCGACCACGGGTCCGCAGCGCAGCCGCACCGTGCAGTCTTCGCCGTCGCGCGCTTCGATCATGCCGGGCAGCAGGTTGTTCTCACCGACGAAGCCGGCGACGAAGGCATCTGCCGGGCGGTCATACAGCCGCTTCGGGTCGGCCACCTGGCGGATGCGCCCGCCCTCGAACACCGCGATGCGGTCCGACAGCGTCAGCGCCTCCGCCTGATCATGGGTGACATACATCATCGTCACGCCCAGCCGCTGATGGATGTGACGGATCTCGAGCTGCATCTCCTCCCGCAGCGCCTTGTCCAGCGCGCCGAGCGGTTCGTCGAGCAGCACGATCGGCGGTTCGAACACCAGGGCCCGAGCCAGCGCGACACGTTGCTGCTGCCCGCCCGACAATTGCAGCGGGCGCCGATCCGCATAGCCATCCAGGCGAACCATCGCGAGCGCCTTGGCCACCCGCGCGTCGCGATCGGCCCGGCCGACACCGCGCACGGACAGAGGGAAACCGACATTCTCCGCGACCGTCATGTGCGGGAACAAGGCATAGGATTGGAACACCACGCCGATGCCGCGCCGGTGCGGCGCCGTATGCGCGATGTCGCGGCCTTCGAGCAGGATACGCCCCGCGCTGGGCATCTCGAAGCCGGCCAGCATCATCAGCGTGGTGGTCTTGCCCGACCCGGACGGGCCGAGCAGCGTCATCAGCTCGCCGCGGGCGATATCGAGGTCGAGCCCGACCACCGCGGCCGCCCCACCCGTGCCATAGGTCTTCCGCACGCCCTCGAAGCGCACCAGCGTATCGGTCATGGCATTGCATCCGGCGCCCGGGGCGCCTTGTCAACGCCCGGCCACCCCGGTAACGCCGAGGCCTGTCCCGAGGGAGCCGACGAGAATGAGCGAGACCGCCGAACCCACCCTGGTCACTGCGCGCGAAGGGATCGCCGGCACCCTGGTGATGAACCGCCCGAAGGCGCTCAACGCCCTGACGCTGCCGATGATCCGGGCCTTCGCCGAGGCCATCGACGCATGGAAAGACGACGCGTCCGTGAAGTTGGTGGTGCTGGAAGGGGCCGGTGGCCGCGCCTTCTGCGCGGGTGGCGACGTGCGGGCGGTGCGCGAGGCCGCGATATCCGGCGACGCCGCCGCGGTCGAAGCCTTCTTCTCGGAAGAATATGCCGTCAACACCGGCATCGCGGCGTTCCCCAAGCCGTGGGTCAGTCTGATCGACGGTGTCTGCATGGGCGGCGGGATTGGCGTGGCGGTCCATAACGGCCCGGTCGTCGTCACCGAACACGCCCTGGTCGCCATGCCCGAGACCGCGATCGCGTTGTTCCCGGATGTCGGCACATCCTATGTCCTGCCGCGCCTGCCCGGCGCGGTCGGCACCTGGCTGGCGCTGACCGGGGCGCGGCTGACCGGTGGTGATTCCGTGCATGCCGGGTTGGCGACGCATTTCGTGCAGCGGGAGAACCTCGCCGCGCTGCGCGCCGCGCTGGTCAGCGAAGGCGGGGATGCCATCGCCCGCTTCGCCACCGCGCCGCCCGAGGCATCCTTCGCGGCGCATCGTGACGCGATCGACCGTTGCTTCGGCAAGGACAGCATCGCGGGCATCATTGCCGCGCTGGATGCCGAAGGCACCGAATGGGCGGCGGCGCAGTCAAAGATCCTGCGACGGATGTCGCCGACCTCGCTCTGCGTTTCCCTGGAACTGCTGCGGCGTGGTGCGCAGCAGGATCTCGCGGCATGCCTTGCGACGGAATTGGCGCTGACGCGCGTGGTGGTGAACATCCATCCCGACTTTGCCGAGGGCGTGAGGTCCGTGCTGGTGGACAAGGACGGCACGCCGAAATGGCAGCCGGCCCGGGTCGAGGATGTGGACCCGGTCGCGATCCGCGCGATGTTCGGGGGGTGAGGTTCGGGGGGCGGTGGTGCCTTCGGAGAGGGGCTTTGCCCCTTGTGTGTAGAGACGGGGGGGGGGCCGGCGTGGGGGCGCGCC
>JALHQB010000083.1 GCA_022842185.1 Acetobacteraceae bacterium | reverse complement strand
GGGCGGTCCTTTGGCTCTCCGGCGATCTCAAACGATCCAGGGGCAATCAGGATCCGCCCCGCCGCACGACGGCGAGCGGCCAAGCTTGGCCGCTCGCCGTCTCTACACACAAGGGGCAATGCCCCTCCCTGGCCTGTCCGGCACCGCGCCTCAGAACATCGCCGTCGGCGCCACGGTGGAGCCCGACCCGCCCTGCACCTTCAGCGGCTGGAGCATGAAGGCGAATTCCTTCTGCGGCCGCTGCGCCAGCTCGTCGAGCTTCATGTTCTCCAGCAGATGCACGCCGTTCACCACCAGTGCGATCTGGTGCACCGGCAGCGATGCCGCGGGCATGGTCTTGGATGGCGCGCATTCCACCGGCCAATTGTCCGCCCCCATCAGGATCGGGTTGCGCGCGATGATCCATTCGGCTGCGGCCACGCCGATGCCCGGGCAGGTGCGGACGTAGCGCGCATTGTCGCGCCCCCACAGCGTGCCCCAGCCGGTGTGGATGATGACGGCATCGCCTTCCTGGATCTGGCTGTTCTGGCGGGTGAGCGCCTGTTCGAGGTCCGGTACGGTGATCTCGTAGTCGTCGGGCAGCACGGGCACGCCCTTCAGCGCGGCGACATCGATCAGCAGGCCGCGGGTGAAGATGGTGCCGATGGTGTGCACCCCCATTTCGGTGAAGCCGGCACGGCCGGTGATCGAGGGCTGGTTGACGCAGTTGTAAACCTCGTCGCCGATCGTCTGGTGTGGGAAGGCATCGAGCTGCGTGCCGACCTGGCCGATCTCGGTGATGACGATCTCCTCATTCGACCCGCGCCGGTTCGCCTCGGGGTTCATGAAGGTGCGCTTGGTGTGCAGGTCGAAGCGCCGCGTGCCGAAGAACGGCATGGTGGGTGCGAGCGTGTGGCCAAGTTCCACCATCTCCCCGGTCCGGATCAGCCTGGCGGCGGATTGCGCGCGGGCGGGGGTCATCAGGTTCATCGAACCGCGCCGGTCATTCGGACCCCAGCGGGACGGGCAGCGCTGCGCGGCGGCGGGCGGGGACCAGTTCTGCTGGGCCTGAACCGGCGTGGCGGTCAGCCCCATATGCGCGGCGCAGCCGCAGGCCACCCCGAACAGGCCGCGGCGGGAGAGTGTCTTCATGGCGGTTCCCTTGGTGTTATAGTGTTTCATGGCGATCTGCGTCGCCGCGAGACCATGGCACGGCCCACACGGCCAATGCGACCGGACATCGAAACATTCGCGTGACGCTTGCGACGATCCGCAGTCCGGCACGCACCCGGGTCGCTGGGCGACGTCGTCAGCCGAGGGGTGGCGGCCTATGCTTCGTCGCGCCGGCTGTGTGGCGCCGGCATCCTGCAATGGCATGAGGCAAGCGGCATGGCGCAACGCAACATCCTGGTCACTGGCGCTGCAAGTGGCATAGGCGCCGCGGCCTGCCGGGCGCTGGCGGCACCCGGCGTGGCGATCGCCGTGCACACGCGCGGCAACCGCGACGGGTCCGCCCGCACGGCCGAAGCGGTGCGGGCCCGTGGGGGGGAGGCCTTCGAGATCTTCTGCGACCTGTCCGAACCCGGCGCGCCGGAACGCGCGGTGCAGGACGCGGCGGGGTTGTTGGGTGGGCTGGATGTCGTGGTGTCCAATGCCGGCTTCGCCGATCGCACGCCGATCGCCACGCTGACCGATGCCGGTTTCGCGAAAAGCCATGACGCCATCGCGCTGGGCTTCCTGCGGCTGGCGCGGGAGGCGGGGCCGATCCTGCGGCAGGGCAGGGACCCGCGGCTGGTCGCGGTGTCGTCCTTCGTCGCGCATCTGTTCCGCAACGACGTGACGGCGTTTCCCGCTTCCGCCGCGGCCAAGGCGGCGGTGGAGGCGCTGGTCAAGGCGCTGGCGTTGGAATGGGCGCCGGATGTGACGGTGAATGCGGTGGTGCCCGGCTACACCCGCAAGGACCCCGGCGCGCATGCGGCGATGACGCAGGCGCAGTGGGATGCGATCGCCGCGCGGATTCCGCTGAAGCGGCTGGGCACGCCGGATGACGTGGCGGCGGGGATCGCGTTCCTGGCGTCACCGGCGGCGGCGTATGTCACGGGGCAGATGCTGCATGTGAGCGGCGGGGTTGTGGTGTGATGTTTGTGCCCTGTGCCGACAGGCGCAAGGCGCCAAAAAAACCCGCGGTCCAGGGACCCGCCGGTCCCTGGCGGGGTGGCTTGGAGGGGCAGCGCCCCTTCACTCCGCGGCCGCCACCTTCTCCTGCCGACAAGCCTGGCCCTGACCACCCCCCGCCCCGGACCAGGCGATTCTGTCAGCGCGGCGTGCTGCCCGTGAACTTCCCCGTCCCGTCGTAGCGCCGCGTCCCGCCCGGCGTGCGTTCGACCGTGCCCGACAGCCGACCCCGCTGGTCGTACTGCCGCACCGTGCCATTGGCGCCGCGCTCGGTGGTGCCGGACAGGCCCTGCTGGTTGTAGTGACGCACCGTGCCATTCGCTCCGCGCTCGCTGCTGCCGGTCAAGCCGCGCTGATTGTAATGCTGGGCGGTGCCATTGCCCGAGACCTGGCTGGACCCGACCAGGCGACCAGCCGCGTCAAAGCGATGGATCGTGTCCCCGCTGCGCACCGATGATCCGGCGATGCGACCCTGCGCGTCGTAGTGATACTGCGTCTGTGCCGCGGCAGGGGCAGCCGACAGGAGCGGGAGGAGGAGCAGCCCGGCGAGGTATCGCATGGCGGCGGATCCTTTCCTGGACGGCAAGACCTCGCATGGACGACGTCCCAGGGGCCAGCGAAATCCGTCAGGGCATCAGGCGGTGGATGGTGACGTCCCGCGTCGGGCGATCCTCCAGTTCCAGCGTCGTCGGCACGGTCAGGTGAAAGACCGGTTCAAGCCCGACTGCCGGCAGGTAGGCGCGGCCCGGATCGGCCAGCAGCACCACCGCACCCTGCGCCGCGAGGCCACGCAGCCAGGGCAGGATATGGGCGGTCATCGGCGCCTCGTAGCAGACATCGCCGGCCAGGATGACGTCCCAGCGGCAGGGCGCGCCGACGATGTCGCCATCCGGTGTCGCGACCGTCACGCCGTTCAGGGCGGCGTTCACGCGCACGGCGGCCAGCGCGAGCGGGTCGATCTCGGCGGCTTCGACCGACGCCGCGCCGGCCAGGGCGGCGGCAATGGATGCGATGCCGCAGCCGGCGGCGAAATCCAGCACGCGACGCCCGGCGACCAGCGACGGGTCATCCAGTAGCAACCGCGCCGTGGCCACGCCGCCGGGCCAGGCAAAGGCCCAGAAGGGCGGTTCGATATTGCGCTCGGCCAGCCAGGATTCGGTTGCCTGCCAGATCGGCGTGATCTCGGTCGCCAGGTGCAGCGCGATCTCGGGCACCAGTGGCGGCCGGGCGACGATGGTATGGGTGCGGACGAAATCCTCGGGGGTCAAAGCCGGCCGATCAGGAAGGCGAGGGCGACCGCCAAACCGACCTCGCGGTTCGCCTTGAACAGCGTCAGGCACAACGCCGGGTCGCGGATGTCGAGCGCCACGACCTGCCGCGCCAGCAGCCCCGCCGGGACCAGCAGGGCCGGGATGAACCACCAGGACAGGCCGGCCAGCGCGCCCGCCAATGCCAGCAGCGCGACCGTCGCCGCGTAGCAGCCGATCAGGAAGGGCCGCGTGCGATCGCCGAAATGCAGCGCGGTGGAGCGGATGCCGACCAGCGCATCATCCTCGCGGTCCTGATGCGCGTAGATCGTGTCATAGCCGAGGATCCAGCAGAACCCCGCCGCCCACAGCGCGATGGCCGCCGCGTCCAGGCCGCCGGTCGCGGCGGCGTAGCCGGTCGGCGCCGCCCAGGAGAACACCAGCCCGAGGACCGCCTGCGGATAATCCGTCACGCGCTTGGCGAGCGGATACAGCGCGATCGGCACCAGCGACAACACGCCGAGCAGGATCGCCACCGGCGGCAGCAGCAACAGGATGACGCAGGACACCAGCAGCAGCCCGGCCAGGAAAGCCAGCGCCTGCTTCGGCCGCACGGCGCCCGAGGCCAGCGGCCGGCCGGCCGTGCGTTCGACCTGCCGGTCCAGGTCGCGGTCCCACAGATCGTTCACGACGCAGCCGGCGCCACGCATCAGCACCGCACCCAACCCGAACAACGCCGTCAGCCAAAGTCCGCGACCCCAGGACGGCGCGGCCAGGGCGAAGGCCCAGAGGCCGGGGAGGAACAGCAGCCACGACCCGATCGGGCGATCCAGCCGCATCAGCAGCGCATAGGGCCGCCAGCCCTGCGGCAGGCGTGCCACCCAGCCATCGGCGCGGATATCGGAATAGGTGCTCACGCGCGGTATAGAGGCTGCGGAGACCCTGCATGTCCACCCCGCGAAACTTCCTCGACGCGCCCCTGTCAGAAGGGGCGGAAATCCCCGGCACGCCGGCCCAGGCGCATCACCTCGGCACCGTGTTGCGGCGTGGGCCGGGCGATGCGGTCATGGTGTTCAATCCGCGCGACGGCGAATTCGCCGCCACCATCGCCACCCTGCGCAAGGACCGCTGCAGCTTCGCGCTGGCCGGACGCCGGCGCCCCCCCGCGCCCGAACCCGACCTGCGCCTGGTCGTCGCGGTGCTGAAGCGGGATGCCTTCGACTGGCTGGTGGAGAAGGCGACGGAACTGGGCGTGTCGGCGATCCATCCCGTCACCACGCGGCGCACGGTGGTGGACCGGGTCAACCTGGACCGGCTGTCGGCCATCGCGCGCGGTGCGGCAGAACAATGTGAACGATTGTCCATCCCGGTGGTCCATCCCGCCGTGCCGCTGCATGCGGCACTCGACCGGTGGGACGGCGCGCCGCTGCTGGTGGCGGCAGAACGTCGCGGCGCGTTGCCGCTCGGCCACGCCGCCCACGGACGGAGGCTGCCTTGCGGTTGGCTGGTCGGGCCCGAAGGGGGCTTCGAGGGGGGTGAACTTGACGACGCAACCAGTCGTGCCTTTGTTACTCCCGTCGCCCTCGGCCCCCGCATCCTGCGGGCGGAGACGGCGGCAGTGGCGGGCCTTTCCGTGCTTCAGGCACTGGCGGGCGACTGGACCGACACCTGAAGCGCCGCGTCCTGCGGCGTTGGCGGAAGGGCTGCATGTCTAATCCTGGCGAGTCGGACCCCACGCCGATCAGTTCGGCGCGACAACTTGCCGGGTGGTTCGCCGCCGGGTCCAAGCCGCGCGACGCATGGCGCATCGGCACGGAGCACGAGAAGTTCGGCTTCCGCCGCGACAATCTTGCACCCCCGCCCTACGAACCGGGCGGCATCCGCGCCATGCTCGAAGGGCTGATGGCGTTCGGCTGGGAACCGATCCTCGACCGCGGCAATCCGATCGGGCTGAAGCGCGGCGATGCGTCGGTCAGCCTGGAACCGGGCGGGCAGTTCGAGCTGTCCGGTGCGCCTCTGCTGACGTTGCATGAGACGCATGCCGAGACCGCCGATCATCTGCGGGAGGTGCGCGCGGTGGCCGAACCGCTCGGCCTCGGCTTCGCGCCGCTCGGCTTCCATCCGCTGGCGAAGCGCGAGGACATGCCGTGGATGCCGAAGGGTCGCTATGCGATCATGCGGGAATACATGCCGCGGGTCGGGCATATGGGCCTCGACATGATGCTGCGCACCTGCACGGTGCAGGTGAACCTCGATTTCGGCGACGAGGCCGACATGGTCGAGAAGCTGCGCGTCTCGCTGGCGTTGCAGCCGCTGGCGACCGCGATCTTCGCCAATTCGCCCTTCACCGAGGGCAAGCCGAACGGGTATCGCACCCTGCGCGGCAAGGTCTGGACGGACACCGACCCCGACCGCACCGGCATCCCCGCCGTGGCGTTCGAGGACGGCTTCGGCTTCGAGCGCTTCGCCGATTGGGTGCTCGACGTGCCGATGTATTTCATCATGCGGGACGGCCAGTGGATCGATGCGGCGGGGATGTCGTTCCGCGCGTTTCTTGAAGGCCGCGCGGAGAAGTTGAAGGGCCACACGGCGACGATGGGCGACTGGGCCGACCATGTCACCACCGTCTTCACCGATGTGCGGCTGAAGCGGTTCCTGGAGATGCGCGGTGGCGATGCCGGCGCGCCGGCCTACCTGACCGGGCTGCCGGCCTTCTGGGTCGGTCTGCTGTATGACGATGCGGCGCAGAAGGCGGCGCGGGCGCTGACGAAGGGCTGGTCGGTCGAGGAGATGCGCGCGCTGCGCAATGCCGTGCCGGCGCAGGCCCTGACGGCGTCGATCGCCGGTCGGTCCTTGCAGGATGTGGCGCGTGACGTGCTGGCCATCGCGCGGGATGGGCTGAAGGCGCGGGGGTTGGGGGAGGAGATGCACCTCGACCCGGTGGATGCGATTGTCGCGACAGGACAGACCCAGGCGGATCGGTGGCTGGAACGCTGCGCGACGGTCTGGGGCGGCGACGTGTCGAAGGTGTTCGGCGAAGCGGCGGTGTAGCCGGCGGCGATCACCAGGCGCGCCACCCCGATCCGTGGAACCGGCGCCATGATTGCCGGGAATGGGCGCCGATTTCATGATGTCGGGCGTCGCCGCGGATCGCCCATCACTGCCGGGGCGGTTCGCCGTGGGTCGCGCTCGGGACAATCCGCGGATGATCCCGCAAAGGAGGCCCGCCCTTGCGTCGCATCATCCTTCGGACGGCCTTGCTGTTCATCGCGGTGCCCCTCGCGCTGATCCTGCTGTTTCGGATCGTGCCGCCGCCCGCAACGCCGTTGATGGTCATCCGCCTGATCGAGGGTCACGGCTGGCAGCGCGACTGGGTCCCCCGCGACGACATCGCGCCCGTGCTGGCCGCGGCGGTCATCGCCGCGGAGGACAATCTGTTCTGCGACCAGTGGCTGGGCTTTGACTTCGGGGCGCTGCGCGAGCAGGTGGATGCGTGGTCGGACGGCGAGCGGCCGCGCGGCGCCAGCACCATCACGATGCAGACGGCCAAGAACCTGTTCCTCTGGCCGGGCCGCGATCCGGTCCGCAAGGTGTTGGAGGCATGGCTCACGCCGCAGATCGCGCTGTTGTGGCCCCGCGGGCGAGTGCTCGAAGTCTATCTCAACATCGTCGAGTTCGGCCCCGGCATCTATGGTGCCGAGGCAGCGGCGCAGCGCTTCTTCGGCAAGCCGGCGGCGCGACTTTCGTCACGGGAGGCGGCGCTGCTCGCCGCGGTCCTGCCCAACCCGCTGTCCTGGTCGGCCGGCGAGCCGGGACCCTATGTCCTTCAGCGCGCGGGCGTCATTGAACGGCGCATGCGCCAGGTGCGGCCGCTGCTCGGCTGCGTGCAATAGGGCGGATCGCGCCTGACCCGAATCGGCCTGGCGGGTGAAGATGCCCGATCAAACGAAGCGCGCCATGAGGCCGCCTCCGGTCCGTGATCTTAGGCAACCCGACGGGGGAACAGCCGTTCTACCCGCGCTCATGAATGGCGGTGTCCGTGCCGAATCTCGACCAGATGCTGGTGTTCGCCATTCTTGGTGCCACCCTTTTCTTCTTTGTCTGGGATAAGTTCCGCTACGACCTGGTCGCGCTGTCGGCGCTGCTGGCCGCGCTGGCCTGCGGCGTCGTGCCGGCTGCGGATGCCTTCAAGGGCTTCAGCGACGATGTCGTCATCATCGTCGCCTCCGCGCTCATCATCAGCGCCGGCATCGGGAAATCGGTGCTCGTCGGCAGCGCGCTGCGTCAGGTCGAACCGTATTTGCGCAGCACCGGCGCGCGGGTCGCCGCCCTGACCTTCGGGGTCACGGTGATGTCCGCGCTGATGAAGAATGTCGGCGCGCTGGCGATCTTCCTGCCGATGGCCGTGCAGTTGGCGCGCCGCAGCGACACGCCGGTCGCGGCATTGCTGATGCCGATGGCCTTCGGGTCGCTGGTCGGCGGGTTGGTGACGCTGGTGGGCACCTCGCCCAACATCCTGGTCTCGCGCGTGCGGCAGGACCTGGGCGGCGAACCCTTCTCGATGTTCGACTTCGCCCCGGTGGGTCTCACCATCGCCGCGGTCTCGCTGGTGTTCCTCGCCTTCGGCTGGCGGCTGCTGCCGCTCAATCGCAAAGGCCAGGCCGGCGCCGATGAGGCCTTCGAGGTCGGCCCCTACATGTCCGAGGCCGAGGTGCCCGAAGACAGCGCCATGATCGGCAAGACCGTGGGCGACCTTGAGGCGCTCTCGGAAGGCGAGATCATCGCTGTCGCCCTGCTGCGGGAGGATGGGCGGCGTTATGTGCCGAGCGGCGCCTGGCGGCTGTTCGCCGGCGATGTGGTGATCCTGCAGGGCGACCCGCACCGGCTGACCGAACTGGTCGCCGCGGCGGGCCTCGAACTCGTCGGCGCGAAAGAAGGTCCGGCCAAGGAACTGCCGACCGAGGAGGTGGGCGTCGTGGAAGCGGTCGTCACGCCGGATTCGCGGCTGGTCGGGTTGACGGCACGACAGGTGCGGCTGCGCGATGCCTATGGCCTGAACCTGCTGGGCATCGCCCGGCGCGGCGAGACCATCAGCACCGAACTTCGCAAGGTTCGCATCCGGGCAGGCGACGTGCTGGCCTTGCAGGGACCGTCGATCTCGATGCCCGACGTGCTGCGGACGCTCGATTGCCTGCCGCTGGTGGATCGCGCCACGGGCCTGGGGGAAAAGCGGCACGACTTCATGCCCGTCGCGATCCTGGCCGTCACCATGGTGCTGGTGGGCTTCGGCGTGGTGCCCGTGGCGCCGGCCTTCTTCGGCGCCGCGGTGCTGACGGTGCTGCTGCGCGTACTGACGCTGCGCGAGGCCTACAACGCGGTGGACACGCCGATCCTCATCCTGCTGGCCTGCCTGCTGCCGATCAGCGATGCGGTGTCCAGCACAGGGGGGGCGCAGCTCATTGGCGCCGGGCTGGCGGAGGTGGCGCGGCTGGTGCCGGCAACCGGCGCGCTCGCACTCGTCATCGTGCTGGCGATGGCGCTGACGCCGTTTCTCAACAACGCGGCGACGGCGCTGATCCTGGCCCCGGTCGCCGCCGACCTGGCGGGGCGGCTCGAACTGAACCCGGATCCGTTCCTGATGGCGGTCGCGGTGGGGTGCGCCTGCGACTTCCTCACGCCCATCGGGCACCAGTGCAACACGCTGGTGCTCGGTCCGGGCGGCTATCGCTTCGGCGATTATTGGAAGCTCGGCCTGCCGCTGTCGTTCATCGTGCTGGCCGTGGCGACGCTCATCATCCCCGTGGTCTGGCCATTGCGGCAGGGCATGTGATGGGCGGCGGCGGCTCAGAGATCGCCGAGGCCGCCCAGCGCGCCGCCGACGATCTCCAGGGAGACCTTGGCGACCGTCACGGTGCCTTCGGCCGCCGCGCCCGCGGCGCCGATGATGGCCTGGCCGGCGCCGGATGCGACGATCTCCACGGCGGTGAAGCCAAGGTCGAGCGCCGTGCCGGCAACATCGAGCACATCGCCGACCGTGCTGCCGTGCTGCCGCTCCGCCTCACGGCGGATGTCGTCCTGGGGGAGCTGGGTCATGGGATCATCGTCGCTGATGGTGCGTGAGGCTGGCGACGAAGGGCTTCACCCCGAAGGGCTTCACCCCACTGCCGTCCCCCCCACCGTCAGCCCCGCCATCTTCAGCGTCGGCTGACCGACGCCCACCGGCACGCCCTGGCCCTGCTTGCCGCAGGTCCCGATGCCGGGATCCAGCGCCATGTCGTTGGCCACCATGGTCACCTTGGTCAGCGCATCCGGCCCGTTGCCGATCAGCGTCGCGCCCTTCACCGGCGCGCCGATCCTGCCGTTCTCGATCAGATAGGCTTCCGACGCGCTGAACACGAACTTGCCGGAGGTGATGTCCACCTGCCCGCCGCCGAAATTCACCGCATACAGCCCGCGCTTGACCGAGGCGATCACCTCGCCCGGTTCATGCGCGCCGCCCAGCATCACCGTGTTGGTCATGCGGGGCATCGGGATATGGGCATAGGATTGCCGGCGGCCATTGCCGGTCGGCGCGACCCCCATCAGCCGGGCATTCTGCCGGTCCTGCAGGAAGCCGGTCAGGATGCCGTCCTCGATCAGCACGGTGCGGTTGGTCGGCGTGCCCTCATCATCCACGGTCAGCGAACCGCGCCGGTCGGGGATGGTGCCGTCATCCACCACCGTCACGCCCGGGGAGGCGATCCGCTGCCCCATCAGCCCCGCGAAGGCCGAGGTCTTCTTGCGGTTGAAGTCACCTTCCAGCCCGTGACCGATCGCTTCATGCAGCAGGATGCCGGGCCAGCCCGACCCCAGCACCACCTCCATCTCGCCGGCCGGGGCGGGCACGCTGTCGAGGTTCACCAACGCCTGGCGCAGCGCTTCCTCGACGCCGCCCTTCCAGATCGCCTCGGTCAACACGCGGTCATAGGCGAAGCGGCCACCGGTCCCGAAGGACCCGGTCTCCCGCCGGCCATCCTGTTCCACCACAACCGAGATGTTGACCCGCACCAGAGGCCGCAGATCGGCCACGCGCTGACCATCCGGGCGGATGATCTGCACCGCCTGCCATTCGCCGAAGATGGAGGCCATCACCTGCACCACGCGCGGGTCGCGGGCGCGAGCGAAGGCGTCGATCTCCTGCAACAGGGCCGTTTTGGCGGCGAAATCCATCTGCGTGAGCGGGTTCGCATCGACATACAGCCGCGCATTGGTCGCGCGCGGCCCGGCCTCCATCACGCCCGAACGCCCCTGCCGCACCGCCTTCACGGTATCGGCGGCACGCGCCAGCGCGGCGTCGGACAATTCGCCGGCATGGGCGTAGCCGGCGGCCTCCCCGGACACGGCACGCAGCCCGAAGCCGCGCGTCGCGTCATACGACGCCGTACGGATGCGGCCATCGTCGATCGAGATGCCCTCGCTTTCGCGATATTCGAGGAACAGCTCGCCATCCTCGCAGCCTTCGGTCGCCTCGCGCAGGCGGGCCTCGGCGGCGGCGCGGTCGAGCAGGCCGAAGAACAGGGCATCGGTGGTGGCAAGTGCCGTCATATCGTCTCCTGTGGCGCCGCGATGTCTTGGCGTGAGGCTGACCCAGACATGGTGATGGCGCGCGGCAAGCGAAGGGTCGCGGTGGTGCCGCGGCCTGGATGGCTGTCGAGCGCCAGCGAAGCGCCGATGGCTTCGGCGAGCAGTCTGGCCAGGTGCAGCCCCAGCCCGGACCCGGGATAACGCCGGGCCAGGGTGGATTCGAGCTGGGTGAAGGGTTCGAAGGCGCGCGGAATATCCGCCTCCGCCATGCCGATCCCGGTATCCGCCACGCGGAACACCAGGCCACCGTCGCCATCGGCCAAGGCTTCCAGGCTGACGCTGCCGCCGGCGGGGGTGAACTTCACCGCATTGCCGGCCAGCACCTGCAGGATGCGGCGCAGCCGGCGTTCGTCGCAGGTCGCGCAGGGCAGGCCCTCCGCCACGGTGGTGCCCAGCGACACCCCCGCCGCCTCGGCTTGCGAGGCAAGCGTCGCGGCAAGGCTGGCCAGCAGCGCGGCGGGATCGACCGGCACCGCCCCGGGCGTCGGTTCGCCACCGCCGGCGCGCGCCACATCCAGGATGTCGTCGATCAGCGACAGCAGGTGGCGCCCGGCTTCGCGCACCGCCCCGGCATAATCACCGATGCTCTCGGGGGCGGGGTCGGCGATCAGCGCCTCGGCATACCCGATCACGGCCGAGAGCGGCGTACGCAGCTCGTGGCTCATGGTGGCCAGGAAGCGGGATTTCGCCTCGCTCGCCGCCTCGGCCGCGGCGCGGGCGCGTTCCAGCTCGTCGCGCACCTGGCGGTCGTCGGTCACGTCGGTGTAGGTCCGCACATAGCCGCCAGCGGGCGTCCGGTCGGTCGTCACCTCGATGATCCGGCCATTGGGGCGGCGGCGGATATAGCGGTCGGGCGCGGCGAGCGGGCGGGTCCACAGCGACGCGTCGGCGCGCAGGTCTTCCTGCGGCATGGCGAATTCGCCGGCTTCGGTCTGGGCGCGGCGCATCGCGACCAGCGTGGTGCCAGGCGCCATCAGGTCGGGCGGGAGCCCGCACATGGATGCGGCCAGGCCGTTGGATGCGACCAGCACGCCGTTGCCGTCGAACAGCGCGATGCCGTGGCGCATGTTCTCGAGCATCACCTGCAGGATGGCGGCGCGTTCGCGTGCCGCGCGCTCGGCCTCGGCGCGGGCGGTGATGTCGATATGCGTGACGACGAAGCCGCCACCCGGCGTCGGGTCCGACGAGACCTCCAGCACCTGGCCCGCCGGCGTCCGGCGCACGGACCGATGCGGCATCGCGCGGTCGAGCGCGATGGCGGTTCGCAGGACTTCGCTGGCTTCGGGTTCCGGCCCCAGGCGCCCCTTCGCGTACAGATCCTGCACCAGGTCATCCAGCAGCGCGCCCTCGCGGATGCTGCCGGGATCGTGCCCCGCGAGGTCCCCCGCCAGGGCATTGCCGGCGATCACCCGACGGTCGGCCCCATAGACCACCAGGCCGTGGCGCATCGATCCCATCGCGGTCTCGAGCAACTGCGCGCGGTGGCGCGCTTCCTCCTCGGCACGCCACAGCGCGGTGATCTCGGTGACGACGGAGATGTGCCCGCCATCGGGCAGCGGCGCGGTGCGGATACCCAGGGCGGTGCCGTTGGCGCGCAGCCGCCGGCGTTCCTGCGGGCGGGACACGTCGCGGGCGAGTTCCTGGCGATACACCGCCTCGGCCTCGCCCGTGCCGTATTCGCCGGCGGCCGACCGGCGGCGGATGACGTCCTCGAGCGAGTCCCCGACCTGCAGCGGGGCGCCTTCCATCAGCCGCGTATAGGCATCGTTGAACATCGCGACGCGGCGGTCCGGCCCCCAGACGCAGATGCCATGCGGCAGGGCTTCCAGCACGCCGTCGAGAATGGCGGCACGGCGGCGCGCCTCGTCCTCGGCCTGGCGCAGGTCGGTGACCTCGTCGGATTCGATCAGGAAGCCGCCATCGGGCTCGGGCGTGCTGTGGAAGCGCACCACGGTGCCGTCCATGCGTTCGCGCTGGCCGTGCAGCATGCGGCGGCGATCGGCGGTGGTCACGCGGCGGATATAGTCGCGGTCGCGGCTGGTCGAGTATTCGCCGCCGTTGGACAGCGCGTCCATCACCTCGGGCAGGGTGGGCCGGCCGGCGAGCATTTCGGGCGTCGCGCCGATGTGGCGGCGATAGGCGGGGTTGTGGACCACCAGGCGCTGCGCCGCATCGAACAGCGCGACGCCGCCGCGCTGCCTGTTCAGCACATGGTCGAGCAGCGCGGCACGGGCTCGGGCCGCGGCCTCGGCCCGGTGCAGGGCGGTGATGTCGATCGAGAACAGTGCGAAGCCGCCGCCGGCCAGCGGCAGGCTCGCCACCTCCGACAGGCGCTGGCCATCGGCGCTGCGCAGGTGGCGCAGATGAAAGATGCTGCGGTCCTGGGCCAGGGACTCGGCCGCCAGCCTGGCCGGGTCCCCGGGGCCGAGCAGGCCGCGGAATGCGAGCAGGCGCAGCATGTCGCGCAGCGGCGTGCCCGGCGGGAAGCGCGCCGGGTCCGCCCCGGCTTCCCCCCACAGGGCTGTGTTGGCGAAGACGAGGCGATCGGATTCGTCCACCACCAGGATGGCGTGCGGGAGCGCCTCGATCGCCCGCAGCGCGGCGTCCGGCGGGGTCAACCGGGGGCGACCTGCGGCGGCGCGCGGCGCAGCGCATGGATGGCGAGCAGCGCCCCGGCCAGCACCAGCACCGCGACGCCCTGGTGCAGCGTGCCCAGCCAGGGCGGCACGACCGCCAGCAGGGTCGCGACCCCAAGGCCGTATTGCAGGCCGATCGCGATGGCCAGGCCCGTCACCGCCCCGCGCACCCGCCCGCGCGGCAGCCCGCGCACCGCCACCACGCTCGCCCAGGCGGCGACGGCCAGCGTCAGGGTGGCCAGCAGACGGTGGTTGAACTGCACCGCCGCGATATTGGCGGTGAGGTTCCTCCAGCCCGGTTCCAGCACCCAGTAGCCCTGCGGCACGAGGCGACCCTCCATCAACGGAAAGGTATTGTAGTCGAAACCGGCGCGGATGCCCGCAACGAAGCCGCCCGCCAGCATCGCCAGGACCGCAAGCCCGGCCGTCGCATGCACCAGCGGCCGCAGGGCGGGGGGGACCGGCGCAGTGTCGGGCCTGGGGCGCAGCAGCGTCATCGCGGTCCACACCAGCACGCCGAACAGCAGGAAGGCGAGGCCCAGATGGATCACAAGACGATAGGGGGAGACGGCGGTGCGGTCGGCCTCGAAGCCCGAGGCGACCATGAACCAGCCCACCGCGCCCTGCAGCCCGCCCAGCGCCAGCAGAAGCAGCAGGCGCGGCTTGTATCCGGCCGGGATGCGCCCGCGCGCCCAGAACCAGGCGAGGCCGGCCACATAGGCCAGCCCGATCAGCCGGCCCCAGAAGCGATGGATCCATTCGAGCCAGAAGATCTGCTTGAACCCTTCGAGGCCGAAACCCTGGTTGACCAGCTGATACTGCGGGATGGTGCGATACAGATCGTAAAGGCGGTTCCATTCCGCATCGCTCAGCGGCGGCAGCATGCCGCTGATGGGCGCCCATTCCATGATCGACAGCCCCGATCCGGTCAGCCGCGTGGCACCGCCGATCGCCACCATGATCCAGACCAGCGCTGCGACGAACAACAGCCAGCGGGCGACGGCGCGGGCGTGGGCGACTTGGTCATGGCCGGTGGGGCCGCGTGAATCGAAGGGCATGGGCGCGATATAGGGGAGGTTCGGCCAGGCTGCACCTGGGGTGGGTGATGCCGCAAAGCCGCCGGCCGGCCCGGTGGCCGCGCGGGCCGCGCCGCGGTCACGGGATCATCCGCCTCCCCGTGGGCGGTTGGCTGCCGTTCGGTGCCAGGGGAGGGGGTTGCTTGCCGGGGCGGGGCGGGGCTGCTACCGCCCGCCCATGGTCCCCGAGCACAGCGCCGCGACCGGACCCGCCGCGGTGGGTCCGGCGACCGGCGCGCCACCCATCCTGTCCGTCGTCATCCCCGTTCGCAACGAGGCGCCGAACATCGCGCCCCTGGTGGCCGAGATCGAGGCCGCGCTGGCCGGCGTGGCGCATGAGATCGTCTATGTCGATGACGGGTCCACCGACGACACGCCAGCGGCCCTGCGCGCCGCGCGTGACGCGGGGGCACCGCTGGTCGCCATCCGCCATGCCGCATCCTGCGGCCAGTCGGCGGCGATCATCACCGGGGTGAAGGCGGCGCGCGGCCGCTGGATCGCGACCTTGGACGGCGACGGGCAGAACGACCCCGCCGACATCCCCCGCCTGCTGGCCCGCGCGGAAGCCGAGGCATCGGCCGGCCGCCGCACCATGGTCGCCGGGCATCGGGTGAACCGGCGCGACAGCGGCGTGAAGCGGTATTCCAGCCGGATCGCCAACGCGGTGCGCTCCCGCCTGCTGCGCGACAGGACGCCGGATACCGGCTGCGGCCTGAAGGTGTTCCCGCGCGACCTGTTCCTCGACCTTCCGCATTTCGACCACATGCACCGCTTCCTGCCGGCGCTCACCCTGCGCCAGGGCGGGGCGGTGGTCAGCGAGGCGGTCAACCACCGCCCGCGGGTGCGCGGCGTGTCGAACTACGGCACGCTCGACCGGCTGCTGGTCAGCCTGTTCGATCTGGTCGGCATGGCCTGGCTGCAGCGACGGGGCCGGCGGCCCGTCATCGAACGAGACCCGCATCCATGAACAACGCGGCGGCGTCCGGTCGGCGCCGCGCGGCGGTGCTGAAACTGGCGTTGCTGGCCGTGGGGCTGGCGGTGGCGGGGCTGCTGTTGCGTGAGGTCGGGCTGGCGCCCGGCACCGCCTGGGTGGATCGCTGGGTGCTGGGGCAGGGCCTAGCCGGGGACCTGGTGTTCGTGGCGATCGGCGCGGCGGCGACGGCGGCCGGCGCGCCGCGCCAGGGGGTCGCGTTCCTCGGCGGCTACGCATTCGGCACGGTGCAGGGGGTTGCGTTGTCACTGGCGGCGCAGGTCGCGGGTTGCGCGCTGTCCTATCTGTGGGCGCGGGCGGTCGGGTGGGGCTGGGCGCAGCGGCGGCTGGATGGGCGGTTCGGGCACCGGCTGCGGCCGTTGCGGGATGTGCTGGCAGGCAGCCCCTTCGGCACCACCCTGGCGCTGCGGTTGCTGCCGGTGGGCAACAACCTCGCGTTGAACCTGCTGGCCGGGATGGCGGGCATCGGGCTGCTGCCGTTCCTCGCGGCCTCGGCGATCGGGTATCTGCCGCAGACGGTGGTCTTCGCGTTGCTCGGCAAGGGTGTGCGGGTGGATGGCGCGTGGCAGGTCGGGCTGGCGGTGGGGCTGTTCGTGGTCTCGGCGGCGATCGGCTTCGCCTTGCTGCGGCGGCATCAGGCGGGGCGGGCGCTGGAAGACGAAGGCTGACGCCCGCCGCCATGGCTGGGTCGCCGGTCTTGTGGTGGTGAAGCCGTGCATGTTGTGGGCATGGCTCGGGCGTCTCGCGCGGGGGGCTACCGATCGCGCGGCGCGCGGATGACCTTGGCTTCGGAACGCCCGGCGGTCCCGTGGCAAGATGGTATGACCCGGCGGGGGGTGCCGGATGACACCCGACACCCCACACTGATGTTGGATCATGGGCGGTATTCGACGCCCGGAGGAGACGCGACGGCATGGATACGGATGTCGCCATCATCGGGGCCGGGCCGGCGGGCCTGGCGCTCGCCTGCGCGCTGGATGGCAGCGGGCTGCGCGTCACGCTGCTGGAACGCGCGCCGGACGCCGCGGTCGCCGACCCCGCCTTCGATGGGCGGGAGATCGCGCTGACGCACCGGTCCCAGGCGATCCTGCGCGGCCTGGGTGCCTGGGACCGCATCCCGGCCGAGCAGACCGCGCCCCTGCGTGAGGCGAAGGTGGTGAATGGCGCCTCGCCCTTGGCGCTGCGTTTCGCGCCGGGCGGGGATGGCGAACCGCTGGGGCGGCTGGTGCCGAACCACCTGATCCGCCGTGCGCTGTTCGAGACCGCGTCCGGCACGCAGGCCCGGCTGGTCGGCGGCCGCGCCGTGACCGCGCTGGCGCTGGCGCCCGAGGGTGCGCGCGTGACCCTTGATGGCGGGGAGGTGGTGTCGGCGCGCGTCGTCGTCGCGGCCGATTCGCGGTTTTCCGAGGCGCGGCGCCGGGCCGGGATCGGGGCGGAGATGCTCGATTTCGGGCGCACCATGATCGTGGCTCGCATGGCGCATGACGCGCCGCATGGCGGCATCGCCACCGAATGGTTCGGCCACGGCCAGACCATCGCGATGCTGCCGCTGAATGGTGCGATGTCGTCGGTGGTGCTGACCCTGCCGCCGGCCGAGGCCGATGCGGCGATGGCCCTGCCGCCCGAGGATTTCGCCGCGGAGGTGACGGGGCGTTATCAGTCCCGCCTGGGGCCGATGCGCGCGGTCGGGACACGGCATGCCTATCCGCTGGTCGCGACCTATGCCCATCGCTTCGCCGGGCGGCGCTTCGCGCTGTTGGGGGATGCGGCGGTGGGGATGCATCCGGTCACCGCCCATGGCTTCAATTTCGGCCTGTCGGGCGCGGAGATGCTGGCGGGCGAAATCCGGCGCGCGAGTGACCCCGGCGCGGCGGCCGGCCTGCTGCGCTACGCGTCCGCGCACCGGCGGGCGACGCTGCCGCTGTTCCTTGCGACCAATGCCGTCGCGCGGCTGTATTCGGATGACAGGGCGCCGGCGCGTCTGGCGCGGGCGGCGCTCATCGGCGCCGGCGCGGTGCTGGCGCCGGTGCGGCGGGTGATCGTGGCGGGGCTGATGGATGCGCCGCGTGCGACAGCGCGGGGCTGAGCGCGGCGAGACACGTTCGGACCAAGGCATCGCCGCGATCCAGGAGCGCACGGCGCGAGCGCGCCCAGACTGACTTCCGGCCCCGGCGAACCGGCGTGGAGCGCGAAGGCAAGGCCGGCGGATGCGGGCCGCCCGCGTTCTGAGGGCAAGTCACCGGACCAAGGCATCGCCGCGATCCAGGAGCGCACGGCGCGACCGCGCCCGGACTGACATTCGGCCCCGGAGCACGAGCGCGGGGCGCGAAGGCAAGGCCGGCGGATGCCGGCCGCCCGCCGCTTGAGGGGCAAAAATCAGTGAAGAACGAACACGCCGTTCGCGTAGCGCAGTTCCGCTGGCCGGGTCAGCGCGGCGGAGGCGACGCGCACGGAATGCAGTGGGCCTTCGATCTCGCGCTTCCAGAAATCCAGGAAGCGGGTCAGTTCCGGGAATTCTGGCGCCAGATCCACCTTCTGCCAGACGAAGGCCTGCAGCAGGTGAGGGTGGTCGGGCATGTGGTACAGCAACTCGGCAGTTGTCATCCGCCAATCTGGCATTCGAAGGATCGGTTCCAGTCCCTGTAGCACCGTGGTCTGCCTTTCCCTTGAGGGTGGTGAGACGTGCATTCCAACGCGCCAGCACCGTCCTGGGCTGCGTCGGCGTCATCAGAATGACATGTGCGGTGCAGCGCAGCGCAAGAAAAATCTTGTATATTCAAATCATTAGCACTCTCGATCGATGAGTGCTGCCAAATGCTTGACGCAAGGCGACCCGAGAGGTAGACCGCTGGCACTCCTCTGGGGGGAGTGCTAACGACCGGCGCGCCTCCTGGCGATCGGTCAAAGGCTTCCCAGGGCGAGCGCTCATCAACCCGAGGCTCAGGAGAGGACACTCATGACCTTTCGTCCCCTGCACGACCGCGTTCTCGTTCGCCGCGTCACCGCGGAAGAAAAGACTGCCGGCGGCATCATCATCCCCGACACCGCCAAGGAAAAGCCGCAGGAAGGCGAAGTCGTCTCCGTCGGCGCGGGCATCATCAACGAGAAGGGCGAGATCCGCCCGCTCGACGTGAAAGCCGGCGACCGCATCCTGTTCGGCAAGTGGTCCGGCACCGAAGTGAAGCTCGATGGCGAGGAGCTCCTGATCATGAAGGAGTCCGACATCATGGGCATTCTCGAAGGTGTGGCCGCCGC
>JALHQB010000082.1 GCA_022842185.1 Acetobacteraceae bacterium | reverse complement strand
CCGCATCGCCGACCACCCGATCAACCGCATCGGCGAACTCGCGCCGTGGAACCTGCGGCCCGACGCCGCCTGACCACCGTCAAGCCGCCGACGCCGTAGCCGTCAGTGCACGCTTACCTTCTAACTGCACCCCTCTCAGAAACGGCATCCCCTGGCATGCGAGGGGTAGTCCTGTGCCGAATGGCGAGCCTAGTCGCCCTTTGCCGGCACCTTCGTAACGACCATCACCTCCACCCCCGCCATCGGCACCATTGCGCGCCGCAGCAGATCCTCGGTCGCGTCCACGATGAAGGCCCCGTAGTGCTTTTCGATCATCGCCACGCTGGTGTCGTGCGCCGCAGCGACCAAGCGCACCGGCAGGCCGGCGCGGAGGCCCCTGACGATGCTGCTGTGGCGAAGGCAGTAGGGGATTAGGCTGGGGCTCAGGTGCGCGGCCTCGACCGTTGCATGCCATGGGCGGGCGATCTCCGCCGAGACTGACCACGCGCGCCGCCTGTCGCGCTCCCACCCCGGAAGCACGCCGGCTTCCTTGTCGCCTGCCACCTGGCGATGGTGCCACCTCGTCAAAAGCGGCTCATGCCCGGCGCGACCGGTGGCGAGGGGTTTCAGCCGCGCCACCACGTCATCGGGCACCGGCACAGCGATATGCGTGATCTGCTTCTCGCCCTTGCCTTTGTGGCTGACGGGGATCATCAGCCGGCGCGCACGCGGCTGGAAATCGCCTACGGTCAGCCGCGCTGCCTGGTCGAACCGCGCGCCGGTGGACGCCAGCACCAGCACGAGGGCGCCGAAGTCGGCATCATGCGCCGCGGCAGCCTCTACCAGCTTCCGCACGTCACCGTCGGGTAATACCTGCTTGGCGCGGGCGCGGCCTGACCGCTCCGGTGCGCGCAGACCATCGCGGATGGTGGTGTGCAGGTCGGCTGGCGCTTTCGCAGCGCGGGCGCTGGCGGTGAGGGCCGCCCGCAGGTCGTTCAACAGCCGGGCGATGGTGGAGGAGGCGAGGGGGGTGATGGACTCGGCAGCGCGGCCTCGCCCTCCACGACCAATGGCCTTTCGCCACTTCGCCAGATCCGCGTCTGTGAGGGCGAGCAGCAACAGATCGGCGAGCGGAGACTTCAGGACATGATGGCCTAGCCGCAGTTCCGCATCGCGTCCCGCGCGTGCCTGGCGGGCCTTTCGGGACGTGATGTAAGCCTCAACCGCCGCGCGAACGGTAGGACTGCCTTCGGCCGCTACAGCGGCTCGCGCGGCCTGCATCTTCCCGTCTGCCCAGCTAATCACCGCTCGCTGCGCTTGGTCGAAGTCGAGCACGGCCACGCCATCAGCCGGCAACCGGGGATCGTCGTCGGCCGTGCCTAGTGCCGCGGTCTCATATTCCTTCCCGCCGAGGTAGCGCCGGCCGATCCACGTCCCGGGCCGATCCTTGCCGCGGTAGTAGCCAAGATGGACGGGGAAGGCACCGCGCCGGGCGAGCCTGAAATATGGCTTGGCCCGGTGGGGCAGGGCGCGCCTGGCGTTCCGAGTGTCTAGCTTCGCTTCGGTCCTCGCCGCCATCCGTCTCTCCAACTTCTCCAACGCTTCTCCAACGTACAGGTTGGGACAGTGTGGTATCAATGGGGACAGGATGTTATGTAGAACAAAGGATTAGGCTCGTTCCGAGCCGTCCCAGGCTGTCCAATCTGCGTCGAATTACCGCCCTCTCACGGCGGTAACAGGGGTTCGAATCCCCTAGGGGACGCCAATCTTTTCAATGGATTGGCAGGATTCGGCCGGGACTTTCCCATTCTTCAAGCGACTATTGCATGCGTTGACCCGTGATCGGCTCTGGCTGTGACGGGTGGTGGCGCGCATTGGTCACTCGCCCGACTGTTTCCGCTGCGCAACTGACGCGCGCGGGCGTTGCACTCCGCCCGCTTTGACGGTGTTCTAACGCGACACTAATCAACTTCCTGGCTAGTCTCCTGGTTCGAGGAGAACATTGTCATGGACCGCACGGCAGCGCCCTGGGAACCGACCGGCAGCAATGCGACGCAGTTGGCTTTGTCCGTGCGCGCGATGGGCCGGATGCTGACCGCCGCATATGAGGATCCGCAGCCGGAAGCGCTGGCGCGGCTTCACGGCGTCGTCGCGATCCTGGATCGGGTTTCAAAGCAGTAGCGCGATCGTCGCTCATCATATTCTGAGAGAATTCGCTGCGCCAAGCAGGCTCTGGGTCAACGATCACACGCAGCCGCAGGGACCAAGCGCTGCGCCGCGCCCCCTGACGATGTTCCATCACATCCTCCTCGGCGGGGGGCAGCCCTAAGGGACTGTCGCGCCGGTCACGGCCCGCACCCCATTCCGCCCGTCGACAGGATGCAAACCTCCCCTTTGCCGGGCAGGTCGCCCACCCAGAATGACGGACGAACCAACGACGCAACCTTGGGTCGTCATTCATCACCATAAGTTGAGAAGACAACAAGATATTCGCCGTCATGATCCCGGCGGGTCAGCGACGGAGGCGATGGGTGGAAGGCCGACTGAAGCCAGACTCTGCGGGTCAGCTCCCGCCGGAACGGCGCGGAACCTTTGGTCAGCGCAAGCCCCAGTGGCGGCGCGACGCCGGACGCATGGTGCAGCTGTTCCGCCGATCCGAAACCGTGCTGGTCATCGTCTCGATCGCGCTCGTCGGCGCATTGTGGCTGCCCACGCTGCTGAATTAGATGTGATCTCACACAGGTAACCCATGTGACGGTCGGCGCGCGGCGCCAGGCCGGGCGCGCCATCGCACCAGCAAATCCCTTGGGCGTCGGGCAGGAAGCAGCCAGGAGGCACACCGCTGGACCTGCCAATGTCGCCGCAACGCGAACGGCCGCGCGATTGCTTCGATCATCGCATACCCTCCATGAAGTGAGGGCCGAACCACCGCTGATGACGCGGAGACGGGCGGATGCGCCGACCGGTGACCCTCTCGCATCCGAACCTTGGTCACGCCCCGAAATGCCGGGCGCTTCGCTGCGCAAAGGTCCGCATACCCGAATTCGTGACGTCGCCGACCGCGTCCCCAGCCTGACCACGTCCAAACGCTGGATGAAGCAGGCGGAAGCGACGGCTGCGCTTCCATCCTGCTGACTGGTTTCCCCTTCACTGAAGTGCTGTAAGTGAAAGGCGGGAAATGGGGGTCAGCGATGGAAAAGATCGACGCGAAGCTTCTCGGCATGGTGTGCGTGACACTGCTGACGCGACTGACGGCGCATATGGAGCGAAGTGGCGCCCTGCCGCTCGGCTGGACGGCTGGCGAACTGCGCCAGGCCGCCGCGGCGGCCGAGAACAACATCCTCCACGGGTCGGACCCCGAATTGCACCACCAATTCGCCAAGGCTCTGTGTCGGATCGCGGATCTGAGCCTGCAGGCTTCGCCTGAAGCGGAGGAGGACGACCACCCTGCGGAGGAAAGCACACGCCGCGCCGTCGGCCCCGAGGATGAATCGCGCGGTGGGCATGAAGCGCCCGGCGGGCCCGGGCCAACGGTGCCAGGCACGGGACGGAAGGCGTAGCCTCCACGCCATCCCCGTGGGCCCGCAACTGGTCACCAGCCACCAGCGGCGTCCCGGCGCCTGTGTCTGATCGAGCATCGTCGCGCGGCTGATTGATTTCAGTCAGCCGCGACCCGCTCTACTCCACCAGGTCCCGATACGCATGCCATGTCGCATGCCCGATCAACGGCACCACCAGCGCGAGGCCCAGGAAGAACGGCACCATCGCCATCGCGGTGAACACCACGATCAGCCCGGCCCAGAAGACCATCGCCCCGGGATTGGCCGCAACCACACGGACCGATACGACGATCGCTTCCAGCGCCGAGACATCCCGATCCACCAGCATCGGGATGGACACCGCCGAAATGGCGAAGGCCGCCGCGGCGAACAATGCGCCCACGGCGGTGCCCACGACCAGGAACGGCAACAGCATCGGTGACCGCAGCATCGCCATCGGGACATTCTCGATCGCCGTGCCGAAATTGATGCCGAACATCAGCATGAAGATCAGCGCCGCCACGCGCACCCAGAACAGGTGCAGCAGCAGCAGCGCGACACCCATGAAGGCAAGCTGCGCCCCGTTGCGGGTGAAGCCGCCCATGCAGGCGGCAAACGTCACCGGTTCCCCGCCTTCGCGCAGGCGCGATGCCTCATACAGCCCGGCCGCAGCGAGCGGTGCGACGATGAAGAATCCCGCCGATGCCGGCAGGATGAACCAGGGCGCCTGTGCCCACAGCAGCAGCAACGCCATCACCCAGCCGATCACGGTCAAGCCACCACCGTAGAAGAAGCCGATCTGCGGATTGGCCATCAGGTCGCGCCAGCCGGCGGTGAGCCAGGCCCAGGGGCGGTCGGGCCGCACCACGCGAATGGCGGGCAGGCGGGCGGCGGCGGTTTGCGCGTCGATCGGCATGGCTCGCATTTCCCCGTTGGGCGCCTGGCCCCGGAACACCGGCGGACAATACCGTCGCGCCGATTGTGCAGACTTGATCCGGATCAAGGACGCAGACCGGCGCCGGCGCTTCCTTGGCGGCCATGGCGCGCACGGCGACTCCGCTGCGCCGCCGACTGAGGAGAGAACTGCTCGTGGCAGCAGCAACGGCAATGGCCGCCCTGGTTCCGGGGCAGGCGTCGGAGGCGCGGGATACATCCTATGTGGAGGCACCGCTGCGCGCCTTCGCGGCCATCACGATGGTCTGGGGCGTGGTCGGCTTCCTTGTGGGCGTGGTGATCGCGGCGCAGCTCGCGTTTCCGCTGCTCAACCTCGATCTCGAATGGACCACCTTTGGGCGGCTGCGCCCGCTGCACACCTCGGCGGTGATCTTCGCCTTTGGCGGCAATGCGCTGCTGTGCACCAGCCTGTACATCGTCCAGCGCACCTGCCACGCGCGGCTGTTCGGCGGGGATGATGCGATCTGGTTCCTGTTCTGGGGCTACCAGTTCTTCATCGTGATGGCGGCGCTGGGCTACGTGCTCGGCATCACGCAGTCGAAGGAATATGCCGAACCCGAATGGTATGTGGACATCTGGCTGACCATCGTGTGGGTCGCCTACCTGGTGGTCTTCGTCGGCACCATCATGAAGCGCCGGGAACCGCACATCTATGTGGCCAACTGGTTCTTCCTCGCCTTCATCATCACCGTCGCCGTACTGCATGTCGGCAACAACATCTCGATCCCGGTCAGTTTCTCCTCATCGGCGTCGTATTCCGCGCCGGCCGGCGTGCAGGGGGCGATGATCCAGTGGTGGTATGGCCACAACGCGGTCGGCTTCTTCCTGACCGCCGGGTTCCTGGGGATGATGTACTACTTCATCCCCAAGCAGGCCGATCGCCCGATCTATTCCTACCGGCTGTCGATCGTGCATTTCTGGACGCTGATCTTCCTGTATATCTGGGCGGGGCCGCACCACCTGCACTACACCGCGCTGCCGGATTGGGCGCAGACGCTGGGGATGGTGTTCTCCATCATCCTGTGGATGCCGTCCTGGGGCGGCATGATCAACGGGCTGATGACGCTGTCTGGCGCGTGGGACAAGCTGCGCACCAATGCCGCGCTGCGCTTTTCGGTCGTCGCCGTCGGCTTCTATGCGATGGCGACCTTCGAAGGTCCGTTGATGTCCATCAAGGCGGTGAATGGCCTGTCGCACTACACCGATTGGACCATCGGGCACGTGCATTCCGGCGCGCTGGGCTGGAACGGCTTCATCACCTTCGGCGCGATGTACTACCTGTTCCCCGCGCTGTGGAAGAAGACGTCGATGTGGAGCGAGAAGCTCATCGCGTGGCACTTCTGGCTCGCGACACTGGGCATCGTTCTCTACATCACCGCGATGTGGGTGTCGGGCATCATGCAGGGGCTGATGTGGCGCGCCTATGACGAACTCGGCTTCCTCCAATACTCCTTCGTGGAGACGGTCGAGGCGATGCACCCCTACTACGTCATCCGCATGCTGGGCGGGCTGCTCTACCTGACTGGCGCGCTGATCATGTGCTTCAACCTGTGGAAGACCGTCACCGTCAGCGAGACCGCGATCGTCGCGCCGGCCGCCTCGGCCATTCCCGTCGCAGCGGAATAGGGAGGCACCGGGATGTTCGGCTGGCTTCGCGACCACGGCATCATCGAGCGCAACGTCATCCTCATGGCCGTGCTCACCCTCATCACCATCTCGATCGGCGGGCTGGTGCAGATCGTGCCCCTCTTCGCCGTCGAGACCACGATCGAACGCGTGGCGGGCATCCGTCCCTACACGCCGCTCGAACTGCGCGGCCGCGACATCTATGTGCGGGAAGGCTGCTACAACTGCCATTCGCAGATGATCCGCCCGTTCCGCGACGAACTGGAACGCTACGGCCATTACTCGCTGGCGGCCGAGAGCATGTACGACCACCCGTTCCAGTGGGGATCGAAGCGAACGGGCCCTGACCTCGCGCGCGTCGGTGGTCGGTATTCGGATGACTGGCACGCGGCGCATCTGCGATCCCCGCGCGCGCTGGTCCCGGCTTCGGTGATGCCGCCCTATGCGTTTCTCGACCGTCGGCTGGACGTGTCGGATATCCAGGACCGCATGCGTGCATTGCGCATCGTCGGCGTGCCCTACAGCGATGAGATGATCGCCAATGCCGCCGCCGATCTTGCTGCGCAGGCGACGCCCGATGCCGACCCATCCGGCTTCCAATCCCGCTACGCCCGCGCCCGCCAGGGCGCCTTCGACAGCAATCCGGCGATGGTCACCGAGATGGATGCGGTCATCGCCTACATGCAGATGCTCGGCACGCTGGTGGATTTCCGCGACGTGACCCCCGCGCAGCTACGCCAGCCGTGAGGACGCCGCGATGGACACCCTGATCGAATACCTGCCGGTCCTGCGCTCTCTGTGGGTGGTGTGGTTCCTGCTGCTGTTCCTGGGGATGCTGTGGCTCGTGCTGCGGCCGTCGAGGAAGGCGTACTTCCAGGCCCAGGCGGACATCCCCCTGCGCGATGACCAACCGGTTCGCTGAGGAGCATCGCCAGATGCCGACGAAGATCGAAAAGGACAGCGTGACCGGGCAGGAGACCACCGGGCATGTCTGGGATGGCATTCGCGAGTTGAACAACCCGCTGCCGAGTTGGTGGCTGTGGACCTTCTATGCCTGCATTGCCTTCGGCCTGGCCTGGATGCTGATTTATCCGTCGCTGCCCGGATGGCGCGGAACCTCGGGTTGGATCGCGCGGGAAGCCGTGGTGGCCGATGTCGCCGCCGCCCAGGCCGCCAATGCGCCGATGATGGCGCGGTTGCGTGACGCGACGCCCGCGCAGATCGCCGCCGACCCCGACATGCGCGCCTTCGCGCTGGCCGGCGGGCGCGGCGCCTTCGCCAATAATTGCGCCGCCTGCCATGGCGCGGGCGGGCAGGGGGCACAGGGCGGCTTTCCCGCGCTGGTCGATGACGATTGGCTCTGGGGCGGCTCGCTCGACGCGATCCAGCACACCATCCGCCACGGCATCCGCAACACCGAGGATGACGACGCGCGCACCAGCCTGATGCCGCGCTTCGGCGCCGATGGCATGCTGACCAACGCGCAGATCAGCGACGTGGCGGAACACGTGCTGTCGATGGTCGGGCGTTCGACCGACGCGGCGGCCGCCGCACGTGGACAGGTGCTCTATGCCGAGAACTGCGCTGCCTGCCATGGCGATCGCGGGGAGGGTAACCGCGAGATTGGCGCCCCGCGCCTGTCAGACCAGGTCTGGCTGCATGGCGGCTCCAAGCCCGAGATCATGGCGATGATCCGCAATCCACGGCTGGGCGTCATGCCGTCCTGGCAGGGGCGGCTCGATCCGGCGATCGTCAACATGCTGACGGTCTATGTGCATGCGCTGGGTGGCGGCGAGTAGCCGGGCCCGCCAGGACGAATGCCATGACCAGCGTCGAGGCTCTGCACCGCGCGAAGGCGGACCGGCCGGCGGACCCGATCGCCGCCGCCGCACAGCCGATGTACGCGCCACGGAAGCACGTCTATCCCAGGCGCGTCTTCGGGCGGGTCCGCTCGGTCAAATGGGCCGTGCTGATGTTGTGCCTCGGGCTGTACTACGTCGTGCCCTGGCTGCGCTGGGACCGCGGCGCGGGCGTGCCCGACCAGGCGGTGCTGGTCGATATCGCCAATGCCCGCATCTTCTTCTTCTGGATCGAGTTGTGGCCGCAGGAGATCTATTTCCTCGCCGGCGCGATGATCCTCGGCGCCTTCGCGCTGTTCGCGGTGTCGTCGCTGTTCGGGCGGATGTGGTGCGGCTTCACCTGCCCGCAGACGGTCTGGACGGATCTGTTCATGCTCGTCGAACGCTGGATCCAGGGCGACCGCAATGCAAGGATGAAGCTGGACCAGGGGCCGCACGGCGCGAACTACTGGTTCCGCAAGGTGCTGACCCATGGCGTCTGGCTGGTGATCGCGGCGGCGACCGGCGGCGCGTGGATCATGTACTTCAACGATGCGCCGACCGTGACGATGGATATCCTGACCGGCCAGGCGAGCGTGCAGGTCTATTTCTTCTTCGCCCTCTTCGCGGGTTTCACTTACCTGCTGGCCGGCTGGGCGCGGGAACAGGTCTGCACCTACATGTGCCCCTGGCCGCGCTTCCAGGCGGCGATGCTCGATGAGAATTCGCTCGTCGTCACCTATCGCGACTGGCGCGGCGAACCGCGCGGCAAGGCGAAGGCCGATGGCGTGGGCGATTGCGTGGATTGCTTCGCCTGCGTGCATGTCTGCCCCACCGGCATCGACATCCGCGACGGGCAGCAGTTGGAATGCATCGGCTGCGGCTTGTGCGTCGATGCCTGCGACAGCGTGATGGGCAAGCTGGGTCGCCCCAAGGGCCTCATCGCCTTCGAGACGCTGAAGAATCTATCGGCCAGCGCGGCGGCCACGGCAACGATGCCCGCCGGCGCCGCCCGGTTCAAGGCCGGCATGGCGGCGCGCCAGGTGCCGCGTTTCGTGCGCCCGCGGACGTTGTTCTATGCCGGCGCGCTGTCGATCGTCGCACTCGTGATGCTGGGCGCCTTCCTGATGCGCTCGACCTTGGATGTGACCGTGCTGCGTGACCGCGCGCCGCTGTATGTGCGCCTGTCCGATGGCGCCATCCGCAACGGCTACACCATCAAGATCGTGAACAAGACGCATGACGACGCACCGCTCGCGCTGGCGCTCGCCGCGCCGGACGGCTTCCGCATGACCGTGCAGGATGTCGAGGACGACGCCCAGGGCCGCCCGCTGCTCGCCCGCCGCGCCGATGGCATCGCGCAATACCGGGTGTTCGTTGTAACCCCGGCGGGCCGCCGGCTGGACCAGGAAACCCCCCTGGCCTTCCGCCTTGTCGATGCGCAAGGCCGCACCGTCGCCAGCCAATCGACCATCTTCCTGGCGCCGAAGCCATGACCATGACCGTTCCCAACGAACTGAACCGCAGCCGCTGGATCCCCTGGGCCTTCGTCGGCGCCTTCGCGGTGGTCTTCGCCGTCAACATGCTGATGATCTACTACGCCGTCTCCACCTTCACCGGCGTCACCGTCCCGCGGTCCTACGAACGCGGCCGCGGCTATGATGCGGTGCTCGCCGAGGCGGCACGACAGGATGCGCTGGGCTGGCGGGCGGAGGTCACGCTCGTGGATGGGATGCTGACCGTCGCCGCCACGGACCGCGACGGCCTCCCGCTGCAGGGGCACATGCTTGGCGTGCTGCTGCGCCCGCTCGAAGGCGTCGAGCTGCCCCTTGCCTTCACACCGCGCGGCTCCGGGCTCTGGACGGCCGAGGCGTCACCGCCGCGGCCCGGCCAATGGGATGCGCGGCTGACCCTGTTCGGTCCGGACGGCATGCCCTTCGACATTCGCCGTCGCGTGGTGATGCCGTGAGCGTCCTCGGTCGCGCACGGCCGGTTGCATCCGATGCTGTCTCGACCGCCGCCTGCACGCATTGTGGGGCGCGGCTGGCGCCAGGGCAGGATCGCTTCTGCTGCACGGGATGTGCCGGTGCGCATGCGCTGGTCGCCGGGCTCGGCCTGTCCGCCTTCTACGGCCGCCGCGATACCGAAGCGGGCGCGCTGCGTCCGGAGGCGATGCCGCCGGCGCTCGACCTCGCGCCCTTCGTCACGCTGCGGCGGGACGGCACGCGACGTCTGGAACTGGTCGTCTCTGGCCTGGCCTGCGGGGCGTGCATCTGGCTGGTGGAACAGGCGCTTGCCGCGGAGGCCGATGTGCTGTCGGCCCGCGCATCGTTGTCCGCGCGCCGGCTGGCGGTGACGTGGCGCGGGGATGCATCGCGGGCGAACGACGTCGCGGCAACGCTGGGCCGGCTCGGCTTCCGCGTCGCACCCTGGTCGCCGGCCTGCCTGCGCGCGACCGAGGATGCCGAAGGGCGTGCGCTGGTCCGGGCGCTCGGCCTCGCGGCCTTCGGGTCGATGAACATCATGCTGATCTCCGTCGCCGTCTGGGTCGGCGGGGATATGGGGCCGTCGCTGCGGCATGGGCTGCATTGGCTGGCCGCGCTGATCGGGCTGCCGGTGGTGCTGGTGGCGGGCATGCCATTCTATGTCTCCGCCTGGCGCGCGATCCGTGCTGGGCGGCCTTCGATGGACCTTGCCGTCTCCCTCGGCGTGCTGGCCACGGCGGCGATGTCGCTGTCCGAGACCGTCCGCAACGGTCCCTACACCTGGTTCGACGGGGCGACGATGCTGCTGGCGCTGCTGCTGGCAGGTCGCGTGTTCGACCGTGCGGCGCGGCGGCGTGCACGGCAATCGATGGCGGAACTGCTGGCCTTGCAGGAAGGGCTGGTCAGCCGGGTGCTGGACGACGGCCACATGGAGGCCGTGCCGGCGGAAGCGGTTGCGGCCGGCGACCGCGTGCTGGTCGCGGCCGGCGAACGCCTGCGCCTGGACGGCGTCGCGGCGGTGGAGACCTTGCTCGATGCCGCCGCGACCACGGGGGAGAGCGTGCCGCGCAGCTTCGCGGCCGGGCAGGCGTTGCCGGCCGGTGCGGTGAACATGGGCGCGGCCTTCACCATGGCCGTCAGTGCAGCCGCACGGGATGGCTCGCTTGCCGCCATGGCGCGGCTGCTGGAACGCGCCGAGCAGGCCAAGGGTCGCTTCGTCGCCATCGCCGACCGCGCCTCGCGGTTCTATGTCCCGGTTGTCCATGCCGTTGCGGCGCTGACATTCCTGGCATGGTGGGGCGTGCTGGATGCGCCGTGGCAGGGCGCGCTGGTGAATGCCGTCTGCGTGCTGCTGATCACCTGTCCCTGCGCGCTTGCGCTGGCGGTGCCGGCGGTGCAGGTCGTCGCGGTGGGGGCCTTGTTCCGCCGTGGCGTATTGGTGACATCGGCGACCGCGCTGGAACGCCTGGCCGGCGCCGACCACGTCGTGTTCGACAAGACCGGCACGCTGACCGAGGGACGGCCGGTGCTGATCCTTCAGGGGCAGGACCCTGCCGCGCTGCGGCGCGCCGCATCGATCGCCCGCGCATCGCGCCATCCCTTGGCGCAAGCCCTGGTGCGCGCCTGCCCCGGCGCGCCGATCGCCGATGGGGTGCGGGAGGTCCCTGGCCAGGGCCTGTTCCAGGGTGCCGCGCGGCTGGGCTCGCCGTCCTTCTGCGGCCTGGGCGCCGCGATGGACGGCATGATGCTGGTGCTGCGCGACGGCGACGCCGCACCGGTCGCCTTCCGCTTTGCCGACAGGATGCGCGAGGACGCCGCGGCTTCCATCGCCTCGCTGCGCGAGCTCGGCCTGACGACGGAAGTGCTGTCGGGTGACGGGGAGGGCGCGGTGGCCGCCGCCGCCCGGCAGGCCGGCATCGACACATGGGAATCCGGCGCCAACCCGATCACCAAGCAGGCGCGCATCGCCGAATTGCGCGACGCCGGCCGCCATCCGCTGATGGTGGGCGACGGCATCAACGACGCGGCCGCACTCGCCGCCGCGCATGTCTCGGCCAGCCCGGCGGGGGCGACGGATCTGGCGCAGACCGCCTCCGACCTGGTGCTGCAGCGGGACGGGCTGGCGACCTTGCCAGCGGCCATCCGCATCGCGCGGCGGGCGCAGGCGATCGCGCGACAGAACATCGGCTTCTCGCTGCTCTACAACATCGTCGCGGTGCCGATGGCGGTCCTCGGGCTTGTCACACCCTTGATCGCCGCGGTGGTGATGGCGTCGTCCTCCCTGGTCGTGGTGCTGAACGCGCTGCGCGCGGCGAAGGACTGATCGCGATGGACGCGCTGATCTTCCTGATCCCCGTCTCGCTGCTGCTCGGCCTGGTCGGGCTGGCGGGATTCCTCTGGGCGCTGCGGTCGCGCCAGTACGAAGACCTTGATGGTGCGGCCGCACGCATCCTGTTCGACGACAAACCCGGCAAGGAGACACCGAAATGACCGGTGCCCGCGTGTTCTTCCTCGTGACCTACCTCGTGCTGGCGCTGTTGGGCCTGTTCATGGCCGCGGCGGCGCGGGATATGGGCATCGGCATCTTCGGGTGGGGCCTTGTCCTGTTCGGCCTGCTGAATGCATTCAATGTCATCAAGATGCATTTCGACGAATTGGAACGCTGGCGCTGAAGACGCGCCGGACCCGCGGATCGCGAAGGGGTCCGGAATGGGCGTTGATCAGCAGACAACTGACCATTGATTTCATGGACTCGTTGCAACAGAAGAACACGGTTCTGGCCACCCAGGGTTGCATGCGCCTGCGCATCTTGTCAGGATGGTTGCGCTCGGCGCCTCCTACCCAATTGATTCGCACCGATGCCGATAGACGAGTGGCCGATTGGAACCGATCGACAGCGAGCATCACCGGTGCCGGACAGTGGGTGAGTATGCGGGGAGCCGCAGGACACTTCTCGCCGCCGCGCCCGCACTTTTCGCCACGGCCGCGGTCGCTGCGGAACCGGCTGCGGAATGGCGTGAATTCCGTACTCGGTTTCTCACCGGCGAAGGCCGCCTGATCGACACCGCGAATGACGGCGTCTCCCACAGCGAAGGCCAGGGCTGGGGCCTCATGTTCGCCGCAGCGTTCGACGACCGCGCGGCCTTCGACCTCATCCTGTCCTGGACGCAGCGCGTCCTCAAGCGCCCCAACGACCAACTTCATGCCTGGCGCTTCCGGCCCGGCGCCACGCCCGCCGTCGCCGACCCGAACAACGCAACCGATGGCGACCTTTATATCGCCATGGGCCTTCTCATGGCGCATCAGCGCTGGCGGCAGGATAGCCACCGGGACCTCGCCCTAGCGATCGGCCGCGACCTCCTGCGCCTGACGTTGCGGCAGCGCGATGGCCTGTCCTTCCTGCTGCCGGGGGTGTCGGGCTTCGAATCGGCCGCCGGCATCGTGGTGAACCCGTCCTACATCGCGCTTCCCGCCTATGCGGCGCTGGGCCAAGTGATGCCTGGCGCAGGCTGGACTCGCCTCGCGCAGGGCGGCGTGGAATGGCTGCGGCGCGCTCGCTTCGGCGCCTGGGGACTCAATCCGGACTGGGTGCTGCTGCCGCCGCGCGGGCCACTGGCGCTGCCGAGAGCCTGGCCACCGCGCTTTTCGTTCGACGCGGTGCGCGCCCCGCTGATGCTTGCCTGGGCCGGGCATGTCACGCATCCCGCACTGCTCGGCGCGCGCGCCTTCTGGTCCGACCCGCGCTGGACGGAGCCGCCGGCCTGGGTCGATCTGGTGACCGGCGGCACCGCCGAAT
The DNA here is from genome assembly GCA_022842185.1 of Acetobacteraceae bacterium. Taxonomy (GTDB): domain Bacteria; phylum Pseudomonadota; class Alphaproteobacteria; order Acetobacterales; family Acetobacteraceae; genus Neoroseomonas. The sequence continues at coordinate 5,652 of JALHQB010000082.1, read as the reverse complement.
TCGCGATCTCGCCCGGCGTGCGGGCCATCTCCGCCTTCGCGGCCGCGCGCATCGCCGGCGCCGGGGCGGCGGTGACGTTACCGTCCGTAAACGCATCGCGTGATTATTACTCGGCGTCGCTCACCTTGTTGGTTCGGGTGGCCTGCGGTGCCACGGGGACCAGAATCGCTTGACGCACCGCCTGCTATTGGCCGTTTCCGCGGCGGGGCAGCGGGATCGCGTGGCGACCGGTGCAGTTGGATCGGCGGGGGGATGGACGTGAGCGAAAGTGACCCGGATATCCTTGCCCTCACCAAGCAACTGGGGCTGCGGGGCCTGACCTACCGGACCTTCAGCCGGCCGCCCATCGTGTCACGTCCCGCACGACCCGAACCGCCAGCGGACCCGGCGCCGGTTGAATCGGTCGCAGTGGCAACCGCCTTCGAGCCCCCCGCACCGGCCGCCATCGTGGCAGTGACAAGCGCGCCCGCCTTCCCGGCGCCGCTCGTCGCCGTCGCGTCAATCCCGCGCGCACCCCAGCCCCCCATGCATTTCCCTTTGCTGTCCCAGGCCCTGGCGCCGCGGGAGGCACAGCCGGTGCCGGCCGCATCGGCCGGCGCGGCGCAGACCTTTCTGAACCTCCGACGCGCCGTCACGGGCGCCGGCGACGATACGGGGCACTGACGAGTATGCCGCTGCTTTGCCTCACTTCACCCAAGGGCGGCGTTGGCAAGACGTCGCTTGCCGCCGGGCTGGCGCATGCGCTGCGCCAGGCTGGCCGGCAGGTGCTCGCGATCGACTGCGACCCGCAGAACGCGCTGCGTCTGCATCTGGGCCTGCCGATCGCCGACGGTGCGGGCTTCTTCGCCCGGCTGCAGGACAGGCCGGATTGGCGGGCAAGCATCCGCACCACGCCCGCCGGCATTGCGCTGCTGCCCTATGGCGAGACTGACATGCGCGGCGCCCTGGCGACCGCCTCTGCGCTCGACAGGGACCCTGAATTGCTGGCGGGTCCGCTGCGGGCGATGCTTGCCGATCCCGCATTGATCGTCCTCGCGGACACGCCGCCGGGCGCTTCGGGGGCGCTGTCGGTGCTGGCACCGCTTGCAACGCTCGTGCTCGCCGTGCTGCTGGCCGATGCGGCGAGCACCGCCCTGATCCCCGACATCGACAGTGGGCGCTTCCTCGGCCGCGGCACCCTGGGTTCCCTGCTCGGGCCGAAGCTGCTGGTCGTGCTCAACCAGGTCGATCGCCACTCGCGCCTGTCGATCGCCGCGGCGGAGGGTGTCGCGGCGCATCTGGGTCCGCGCCTGGCCGGCGCGGTGTGTCGCGATGATGCGGTGGCGGAGGCACTCGCCTGCCAGCGGCCGGTCGGGATGCATGCGCCGGGCAGCAGGGCGGCGAACGACATTGCCGACCTTGCCGCCGCGGTGCTGCGCGACCTGCCGCCCCCCGTCGTCGCGCCGCCTGACCCGACACCCCTGTCGTCGCCACTGTTTCCCTGGGCACGTCCATGACCGCCGCGTCCTGGCTTCTGCGCAGCGGCATCGCGCTGACGGGTCTAGTGCTGGCGCTGGTTGTCATCGTCACGCCGCTGAACCCCGAGGACCAGGCGGTGCTCGCATTGGGCGGCATCGCCATCTTCCTGGTGCTCAATCGGTTTTCCGGGCGCCGCGTGACGGTGGTGCTCGCGATGCTGTCCTGCGTCGTGTCGCTGCGCTACCTGCATTGGCGCGTCGCCGACACGCTGGAACCGGACACCTTCTGGCAGGGCTTCTTCATGATCGGCCTGGTGTTGGCCGAAGCCTATGCCGTGCTCGCGCTGCTGCTCGGCTATTTCCAGACGCTCTGGCCGCTGGAACGCCGGCCGGTGCCGATGCCTGCCGATCCCGACACCTGGCCGACCGTCGATGTCTATATCCCCACCTACAATGAGGATCTGGAGATCGTCCGCGCGACTGTCCTCGCCGCGCTGGCGATGGACTGGCCGCCGGAAAAGATGCGCGTCTGGATCCTCGATGACGGGCGCCGCCCGGCCTTCCGCGATTTCGCCGAGGAATGCGGCGCCGGCTACATGATCCGTCCGGACAACAAGGGTGCGAAGGCGGGCAACCTCAACCACGCCATGGCGCATACCGATGGCGAATACATCGCCATCTTCGATTGCGACCACGTCCCCACCCGCGCCTTCCTGCAGATGACGCTGGGCTGGATGCTGGTCGACCCGAAGCTCGGCATGATCCAGACGCCGCATCACTTCTATTCGCTCGACCCGTTCGAGCGGAACCTGTCGAACGGGCGCGACGTGCCGAATGAAGGGCTGATGTTCTACGGCCTGGTGCAGCCGGGCAACGACCTGTGGAACGCCACCTTCTTCTGCGGGTCCTGTGCGGTGCTGCGCCGGTCCGCCATCCTCGAGGCCGGCGGCGTGCCGACCGAAACCGTCACCGAGGATTGCCACGCGTCGCTGCGGATGCAGCGGCTGGGCTGGAACACCGCCTATCTTCGCGTGCCATTGGCTGCCGGCCTCGCGACGGAACGGCTGATGATTCATATCGGGCAGCGCATGCGCTGGGCGCGCGGCATGCTGCAGATCATGCGGGTGGACAATCCGCTGTTCGGGCCGGGCCTGAGCCTGCCGCAGCGGCTTTGTTATTTCAGCGCGATGTTCCACTTCCTGTTCGCGCTGCCGCGCGTGGTGTTCCTGTCGGCACCGCTCGCCTTCCTGCTGCTCGGGCACAGCGTCATCGCGGCCTCGCCGCTGGCCATCGTCGCCTATGCCGGGCCGCACATCTTCCACGCCGTGGCCACCGGCAGCCGCGTCGCCGGTTCGGTGCGCCATTCCTTCTGGTCGGAAATCTACGAGACCGTGCTCGCACTGTGGCTGCTGCCGGTGACGATCGCGACGCTGCTCGACCCCAAAAAGGGAAAGTTCAACGTGACGGAGAAAGGGGGCCTGCTGCCCGAGGGGTATTTCGACTGGCGCGCCGTGTGGCCGAGCGCGGTGCTGGCGGCGCTGCTGGCCGTCGGTGTCGCAGCCGGCGCGCATGGCGTGGCGACCAATCCCTGGGGCAGCCTCGAAGCGCAGGCATTCCTGCTGAACGGCATCTGGGCGCTGCTGTGCCTGGTGCCCACCCTGGCCTCGGTCGCGGCCGGGCGGGAACGGCGGCAGGTGCGGATGCGCGCGCGCGTCGATGTGGCTCTGCCTGCGGTGCTGACGCTGCCGGATGGGCGGCGCATCGATGCGCGGACGCAGGACCTGTCGCTCGGCGGCGCCGGCCTGGTGCTCGGCGAACGGCCCACCATCGCAGCGGATGCCGCCGTGATCCTGGAACTCCCGCTGGGTCAGGAAACGCTGGCGATCCCGGCGACCTTCCTGCGCCTCGAAGGTGACGCCGCGCAGCTGCTGTTCCGCCCCGCGACGATCGAGCAGGAAGCCACGATCGTGCGCGCGGTGTTCGGCCGCGCCGATGCCTGGATCGGCTGGGACCGTCAGCGCCCCGATCGGCCGCTGCGTTCGTTGCTGGAGGTCGTGGCGACCATGGGCTCGGTGTTCACCGGCCGGTCGCAATTGTCCTTCGCCTGGTGGCGCGCCCGGCGGCAGCGTCGCGAGGATCTGCGCCGGCCGGTCGCCGCCGTGGTAGCGGAACGCCGCACGGAAGTGCTGGCGCCGCGCAGCACGACGGCCACCCTCGGCAGTGTGGCGTTGCTTGGATTGCTCGCCCTCGCCGGACCGGCGATGGCGCAACGCCCGGCGCCGCGACCCGCCCCGGCACCGCCCCCGGTCGTGGCGCCGGAGCCGCCACCGTCCTTCGCCTTGCCGCCGCCATCGGTCCTGGGCCTGGATCCCGTCCCGGTTGCCACACCGCCGCCGCCGGCCGCCGCGCCGAATCGCCGCATCGTGCGCACCCTGCGCCAGCTGGGCCTGGGCGGACCGATGCAACTGCGTGGCGTTTCACCGCTGCAGGGCGTCCAGTTCGGTATTCGCACCGATGAGGTCGTGACCGATGCCCGCCTGGTCCTTTCTGGCGCGTCATCCCCGGCGCTCGTTCCCGAACTCAGCCAGCTGACCATCACGCTGAACGACCAGTTGCTCGGCGTGATCCAGCCCGACCCGGCGCGGCCGACCTTCGGCCCTGTCGAATATCCGATCAGCCCGGACTTCTTCACCGAGATGAACCGGCTGAACTTCGGCTTCACCGGCCGCTACCGCGCCGAATGCGTCGATCCGCTTTCCGACCTGCTGTGGATGACGGTGGCGGACAGTTCCTCGCTTCATTTGACGGTCGAACGACTGCCGCTGCCGCCGGACCTCACTCGGCTGCCCGAACCGTTCTTCGACCCGCGTGACCTGCGCGAAGCGCTCGTGCTGCCCTTCGTGCTTCCCGAGGCGGCCGGCAACGACATGCTGCGCGGCGCGGCCGTCGCGGCATCCTGGTTCGCCTTGCAGGCGGAATATCGCGGTGCGCGCTTCCCGGTCTCGGCGGGCCTGCCGAACAGCGGCAACGCCGTCGTCATCGCGACGCCGCAGGATGTGCCGGACGGGCTGACGCTGCCCACGCTTGCCGGACCGACCGTGGCGCTGTTGGCCAACCCGCGCGACCCGGCCGGCCAGATCCTGCTGCTGGCGGGTCGCAATGCCGCGGAAGCGGCGACCGCGGCGATGGCGATGTCGCTCGCGCCGCAATTGCTGTCGGGCACCAGCGCGACGGTGGCGATGCCCCGCCCGCCGCAGCGGCAGCCCTATGAAGCGCCGCGCTGGCTGCCGACGGACCGTCCGGTCAGCCTTGGCGAATTGGTCGAGCGCGGCGAATTGCAGGTCAGCGGCTATGCGCCCGGGGCGATCAGGATACCGCTGCGCACCGCGCCGGATCTCGCCACCTGGCGCCAGCATGGCTTCCCGCTGAACTTGCGGTATCGCGCCCCGCCGGGACCGATCCTTGATCTCGAGGTCTCGCGGTTGGATGTGGGCGTCAGCGGCACCTTCCTGCGCGCGGTGCCGCTGCGCGACCAGGAAAGCTGGCCCTGGACCTGGATGCTGCGTCAGGTCGGCATCGAGCAGCTGCCGCGTGAAACCTCGATGCGCGTGCCGCCATGGCTCGTGTCCGGCCGCAACGAAATGCAGCTGCGTTTCGACATGCGCCCGATGCATCGCGGCGAATGCGCGGCCGTGCCGGCCGATGTGCAGGCCATCGTGGAACCGGGCAGCACCATCGACCTGTCGCGCGCGCATCGCTTCGCGACGATGCCGAACCTTGCTTTTTTCGCCAGCGCGGGCTTCCCCTTCACGCGGCTGGCCGACCTGTCGGAGACCGCGGTGGTGCTGCCGGACCGTCCTTCGCCGGTGGAGGTCAGCGCGTTCCTGGGTATCGTCGGCGGGCTGTCCAACATCGTGGGCGTGCCGGCCACCGGGCTCGTGGTGGTGCGGCCCGGCCAATTGCCGCAGATGGCGGATCGCGACCTGATCGTGATCGGCACGCTGCAGCGCCAGCCGGCGCTGGCCACGCTGCTGCGGGACGTACCGCTGCGCATCGATGAATCCGGCCGCTTGTCGATGTCCCTGCCGGACCAGATGGAAGGTTTCGCGCGGCTGATCTGGGACGGCCCGCCGCCCGAGGAACGCATCCGCGCCGCGGCCCTGCTGGCCGCACCCGCCGAGGGCCTGGCGTTCGT
>JALHQB010000081.1 GCA_022842185.1 Acetobacteraceae bacterium | reverse complement strand
CCGGTCCGCCGCACGCCGATGCTCTGCCGTCCACGCCATTCTCCACCCCCGCGAATCGTCCGCAGGAACAGCGAATCACATCCGATTCAGCCGACTCAATTCCTTTCCGGATGGGCTCTCAGAGCCAATGCGAGGGCCATGACTCGGCGCGCTGCACCGTGGCGCGCCTGATATGCGGCATGGGCCTGCGGGACGTGATCCGTGGCAAGCCGGTCAGGGCCACGATCAGCGACAAGGCCGCTCCTTGCCCGCTGTACCATGTGAACCGGCGGTTAAGGCACTACGCCCGAACGCGCTGTGGGTCGCCGACTTGACCTAGGTCGAGACGTGGTCAGGGTTCGCCTGCGTTGCCTTGATCATAGATGCCTATGAGCGGCGGATCGTCGGCTGGCGCGTGTCGCGAACGGCGCATACGGGCTTCGTGCTGGATGCGTTGGAACCGGCCCTGAACGAGAAGCGCCCGCTGCATCGCGGCGGCCTCGTGCATCACAGCGACAGGGGTGGCCAGCACGTCTCCATCCACAACGCCGAGCGCCTGGCCCAGGCCGGCATCGAGCCCTCCGTCGGTAGCGTGGGCGACAGCTACGACACCGCCTTGGCTGAAAGCCTCAACGGTCGTGACAAGGCCGAGGTAACTTCCCGGCGCGGCCCAAGGCGCGTGCTCGAGGCCATGGTAGTGTCGAGATGCTGCGCGCCGGCGGTGCCGCCCTCGCGCCGGACGACGCCGCTGTCAGCGGCTATCTCGACGCTTTGACTTCAGGTTCAGTAAAGGAGGCAGCGGCCCTCCAAGCCTGAATCGTGAATTAGACCTCCGGCGCGGCCCTTATCCCTACTCCGCCGCCGCGGCGACCCGATCGGCGAAGCGCGGCGCCACTTCCTCCATGAACAGCCGGATCGACCCAGCCGCGACGGCGGCCGGCATCGGCCCAAGCCGGAAGGAACAGATCACCCCGCCCACGCCGGTCGCCTCGATCTCGGCCATCTTCGCGGCGACCGTCTCGGGCGATCCCACGACCAGCCCGCTGTCGATGCCCACGCGCGCCGGCGGTGCCGTCTCGCGCTTCATGATGATGCCCTGCTCGGCATAGATCTTCTCGCGCAGCGTCTTGCGGTGTTCCTGCATCGCCTCGAAGGCGGGGATGCCGATGCGGCGCGCTTCCTCATCGGTCGGCGCGACCACAACGTTGCGCCACACCCAGGATTCATCGAGGCAGCGCGCGACATGCGTGGCATCGAAGCCGGCTTCGGTCATCGCGGCGGAATACAGCGCCAGGCGCTTGGCCGTCGTCTCATTGGTCTGCACGTTCATCAGGAACGGCACGCCACGGCGCGCAAGATGCAGCGCGCCATCTTCCGACGATGCCGCGCGGATCATCGTGGGGTGCGGTTGCGTGAAGGGCGTGGGCCGCAGCCGCGGCACCTTCAGGGTCCAGTGCTTTCCCGCATGGGTGAAGCCATCCGGGCTGGTCCAGGCCTGGAGCATGATGCCCTCGGCTTCCTCATACCGTTCAAGCGCTTCCTCATGCGGTATGCCGTAGCCCTGGTATTCATAGACGTTGTAGGCGGTGCCGCGACCCAGCCCGACGATGACGCGCCCGCGCCCGAGATTGTCGAGCAGCGACATCTGTTCCGCCAGCCGCATCGGATGGTGCAGCGACACCTGCGCCACCGCGAAGCCGACCTTGATGCGCTTCGTCGCCGACAGCACCGCGGCGGCGAAGGTGACCGGATCGACATAGGCGCAGTTGCCATCGAAATGATGCTCGGCGAGCCACAGCACCTCGACGCCAAGTGCGTCGCACAGCTTCGCCTCGGCGATGCAATCGGCGATCACATCGGCATCGCGCGCGGGGTCGCGGCTCTCGGGAAACAGGAAATTGCTGAAGCGCAGCATCCGGATTGCTCCGTTATGGACCAATCGAGCCTAGCCGAACCGCACGATCGCGCAACCTTCGCACTTGCACACCGGGCGCTTGCGATGCAGCGTTGCAAGCACATTGCCGGGAGTTCCTGATGACGACGCGTCGCATCATCCTTGCCGGCGGGCTCGCCATGCCCGCCGTCGCCGCCCGCGCACAGGACCGGCCGGTGCAGATCTATGTCGGCTTCGCGCCTGGGGGGAACATCGATCTCGCCGCGCGCATGGCGGCACCGTTCCTCGAAAAGCATCTGGGCGGCGGCACGCAGATCATCGTCGTCAACAAGCCCGGCGCCGGCGGCATGCTGATGCTGAACGAGGTCGCGGCCGCCGCGCCCGATGGGCGTCACGTCGCGCTGGTGTCGTTCCCCGCGCTGGTCACTGCACTGTTCGACAACACGCCGCGCTACCGCACCGACAGCTTCGCCTATGTCGGGCTGCTGACGGATGAGCCCTATACGGTGTTCGTCGGCACCGACACGCCGTACCGATCCCTGCGCGACCTGGTCGAAGCCGCGCGCGCGCGGCCGGAGCAGATCAACATCGCCGGCGCGGGTGTCGGCGGCGCCCCGCATCTCGCATTGATGGCCATCGAGCGTGCCGCGGGGGTGAAGTTCACCTGGGTCCCCACACAGGGCGCGGGCCAGGCGATGCAACTGGTGCAGGGCGGGCATGTCGCGGGCTCGATCTCGACCGTCAGCCTGACGGTGCGTGCGCATATGCAGGGCACGCTGCGTGTTGTCGCCATCATGGAACGCGAGCGGTGGGAGAAAGCGCCCGACCTGCCGACGGGGATCGAGCAGGGGGTGAATGTCGCCGCCGGGTCGGCGCGCGGCTTTGCCCTGCCGGCGGCCACGCCGGTCGCCATCATCGACCGCTGGCAGGAGGCAATCCGCAAGACCGCCAACGATCCGGAATTCCGTGCCATCGCCGAACGCGACTACCTGATCGTGCGGCACATGGACCGTGCCACCATGACCCGCTTCGTCGAGGACAATGCGCGCGAATACGGCGCGCTGTGGCGCACCGCGCCTTGGCGGCTCTAGAATCGGTCTGACCGTCTTTGACCGAACGCTTTCCAAGCGCCTGACGGATTCCTGTCAGGCGCTTGGCGCAGGCGCGCCGGTCGGCGCATTCCGACGACCGGCACCGGCCCCGACCCGCTGATTGGGTTCGCGTACTGCGTTCATTGAATAAAAGTTATGCACGTGGCTTGATGGCGCTTCCTTACCGGGGCGCGGCGATGACGACGACATTGCAGATCAATCTCAGCCAGCAGATGCAGGACTGGCTGGACGATGGCGGGTCCGGCAATGGGGTGTCGGCCTATGCCATCCTGTTCGGTACCGGCAGCGTGGATGCGGTCGCTTCGACACCGCTGGGCTGGGCATCCCTGGTCAAAGACGGCGTGGTTCAGTCCGGCGGCACGGTCACGCTCGACCTGACCACCGACACGCAGCCGAACCTGTATGGCGGCAAGGTCTATTTCATCATCCAGAGCCTGGATGGAACGGCCGGGGCAATCGACCCCACGACGCTGACGCAGGATGCCATCACCTGGACCAACGCGGCGGCGCTCAACTACCGCTACGACAGCATCGAGGTCAGCCTGACCGGTGCGTCGGGCGATGCGGCGAACCTGACCTCGATCGAGGGCTTCGGCATCGGCATGGCGCTGTCGGCCTCGACCGGGTCGCGCGGTTATGCCGTGCCTGCCGACACGATGTTCGGCGCGCTGTCCGATGCCGCGACTCAGACCGTCAGCGGCAGCCCGCCGGTGACCACCTTCACGGCCGGCGCGCTGGCGGGCGACAACCGGATGGTGGTCTCGCCGGCAGTCGCCGTCGTGGCGGACAACGACTATCCGCTCTATGCCAGCGCGGACTGGACCAACTACGTCGATGCCTTGAAGGCCCCCGACTCGCGCATCGTTCTCAGCGGGTATTTCAACGGCGCGGCGGACCTCCAGGCCGGAAGCACCGGGCCGGGGGTCTGGCGCAATGCCGGATTCTTCAGCTACGCGCTGGAATGGCGCGCAGCGGAGGGCACCTTCTGGCTGGCGCCGACGGAAGGCAGCCAGATCCAGGGCGCCATCAAGCTGACGCCGGACGCGCTGACCAACAGCATCTATTCCACGCTCGGCACCGTCGAGCTGTACGAGGCGCCCGGCGTGGGCACGCCGTTCGAGCTGTACACCGGCAGCAGCGTGATGAGCGTCGGCGCCAACAATGCCTGGGGGCAGGTGCTCCAGCAGCTTACGATCGGGATGACGGCGGGATATCTGGAATCGAAGGGCCATTCGGCCAATGCGGCGGTGACCGCGCCGATCGACCTCAACGCCAACATGAACTGGTCCCCGGTCTATGCCTATGGGACCAACACCCATTCGTCGCTGGGCAGCGACGTGACGGTGCGCTGGGATCCCTATGCCGAGCAGGTGTTCCGTCATTCCAATTCCTACGGCACGCAATATGGCGATGCGCTGACGGCCGCCTTCGCGCAGGGCTTCCCGCAATTGCCCACCTATGCGGACGGGCAGAACGTCTCGGCCATGACGGTGACGCTGTTCGCCGATGGGGAGACGCCACCGGCCGATGCCTATACGCCCCCGATCATCTACAACTACGTCGCGGGCAGCGAGGCCGGCGGGCGGTACGCCCCGGCCGTGTGGCATGACCTCAACCCCACCAACGTCACCATCGACTTCAACCCCGGCGTCAGCCTGGCGCAGTCGCTGGTGCTGCGCGACGATGTGGACATCTCCTTCCGCATCCTCACCGGCTATGTGCACGATGAGCCACAATGGCAGTCGGTGAAGCTGGGCGGGGACGGCGCCTCGCCATGGCAGAACTGGACCTTCGCCAATGCCGGCGGGACCTATTCGGTCAGCGGCAGCGGCGCCGCCGGGCAGACCTCGCAGAGCCTGGTGCTGACCGGCCTGCCGATCGCACCAAGCGGCACCGGCTGGTACCAGATCGTCGTCGCCGCCCCGGGGTTCGAGAAGGCCTTCAACCTCTACACCACCAGCTTCACCCCCGCGCCGACATCCGACGATCCGAACCCGATCCCGCAATTCTCAAATTTCGCCACGGATCCGGCGCTGTTCGGGATCGACGGCCTCGCCACCCTGACCCCCGGCCCGTTGCAGACCGGGGGAGGCCTGCTGACCTTCTCGGTCGGCGTGACAGGCCCGACCCCGACGATCGACCTGGCGCTGATGCAGCCCAACACCGACAGTGCATTCCTGGCGGGGCTGCAAGCCGCCACCGTGCCGGTGCTGGGCTTGCTGCAAGGCGGCGACTTCGTCGCGCTGGCCGGGCAGGACAACGATGTTCATGGCGCCGGAGGCGATGCCTTGGACCTGTCCTTCACCGCCTTGAGCGGCCGGCTGGCCTTCGGCTGGACCGGCCTCAACAGCGTCACCGAAACCCCGACCTGGATCGAGACCTACACCAACCTGGTGCAGGGCAAGTCGATCGCCGTCATCGACATCGCCAGGCACGGCAGCGCCGGCCACATCGCGCCGCTGCACGCCAAGGCCGACCTGGCGGGCGGCTGGCATACGCCATTCGCGGCCCAGCTGGGCAACGGCGTCTATGACGTGACCATGACCGCCTATGCCATGCGGCCCAGGGCGCCGTTGCAGCCGGACCTGGATGTACCCCTCACGCCCGAAAGCGCCACGCTGACGGTCACCGTGCAACTGGCCGAACTCGACCTGCGCAGCGCCGATGCGGGGCAGGCGCTGGAACTGCTGGCGGATGGCAACGGCACCGACGGCAACTGGATCCAGTTCGCCGCATCCGCGCAGACCCTGCCGCAGGGCGTGGCGATCGCCCTGTACGCGACCGATGCGGCCGGGACCCCGGTGGGGCCTGAAGGCCTGCCGGTGGCCGGGATCGGTCAGGCGGTGCTGGGCTGGGTCGGGTCCGTGGGCACCGATGCCGGCACGATCCTCGTCGATGGCACCCAGGCCATCTACCTGCCGGTCGGCCAGCATCTGCGCTTCGGCATGGCGGATGACAGCGGCGTCGTCGTCGATGCCGGCGCCGTTGCCATGCAGGAAAATGGCGGCGGCCGCTTCACGCTCGGGCTGGGAGACATCGCGTTGGATGCCGCGGTGGGCAACACCCTGTCCGGGGCGATGCAGGCCGCGTCCGTGCAACGTATCTACGGCCAGCCCTTGCTGCATCTGGAACAAGGCGCCGTGGTCGAAGTCGCGGCGAGCGGCAGCACCGCGAACCGCAACACGCTGGGCTTCGTGCGGCTCGACATCGATCCGGCATCCGGGCAGGCCAGCATCGATGGCGTGGCATCGGGCGATGCCGGCTTCCTCGATGCCGTGCGCAGCGCGCTCGACACCGGCTACCGCGTGACAGCCGGCGCGGCCGACTTCGCCGAGACGGCCTTCTGGACCGTCTCCGGCGGCACCGGCTACTACGCGCCCGTCCTGATCACCCAGTCAGGCGAAGTGTTCGTCTTTGGCCAGGAGCGAGACGACGGCAACACCCACATCCGTACCTATGGCGCCAACACCTTCGGCTTCGAGGATCTGACCGCGGCGCAGGGGTCGGATTTCGACTACAACGACATGATCATGGTGTTGCGGCCCCTGGCCGACCCGATGGGGGCGTGACGCCCGCCGGCCTCACGCGCGGAACACGACCCCGTCGACATGGACCACGGTGCCATTGACGTAGTGTCCGCACGGGGAGGCGAGGAACACCGCGATGTCCTCGGTCTCGCTCGCCTGAAGGGCAGGTTGGTCAGCGTCTCGACCCAGCGATCCTCGTCGCCGAACTTCGGCTTGGCGTTCACCTTGCCTGGGACAGCATGCGGTCGGTGCTCTGGTGGAACACGACGACCTGATCGTGGCTCATGGACCGACCGACCATGACGCGCTTCGTCGATGACACGGTGCGCGAAGACAGCGAGATGTGGCGCACCAGCCCCTGCGCCGGTAAGTCATGCGTCCGTCGTGACGGTCACCGTACCCTTTCGCACGGCCGCCTTCAGCGCGGCGTGGTCGAGTTCCGCCTGATCGGCATAGGCCAGCGCGAACTCGCCCATGGCCTCGTCGAACTGGTCGCCTGAACCGAGGTAGCCGGTGATGCCGACGACATCGGCACTGCGTGCATGGGCGCGGGCGAGCGACCAGCCGCACAGCTTGCCGTAGACGTTCATGGTCTCTTCGTCGAAGGTCTCGACCAGCGGCTTGATCTTCGCGTCGCGCAACTGCCGCAAGTAGAACTGCCGGCCGTTCGGCGCCGTCACCCAGCCGAGGAACAAGTCCGAGGCCGGCTGCATCAGCCGCTGGCCCATCACCACGCGCTGGCCGTGATGCGCGTATTCGCTGACGCCGGCGAAGGGTTCGAGAACAGAGGCCGCGGCCTCCTTGACTTGCAGGAACAGCGGGTCATTGGCGGCGGACATCATCAGCACGATCCAGCAACGCCGCCCGACGCTGCCCACGCCCACCACCTTGATCGCGGCATCCACCACGCGATAGCGGTCGAGCAACACGCGCCGGTCATCGGCCAGCGTCTTGCGGTAGGATTCGAAGACCTGATCCATCATGAGCGCGAAATCCGGCCCGTGCGCGCCTTCGGGGTGGAAGATCAGCGGCGGGGCATCGCGGATCGTGGTGCGCCCGCCCACCACGCCGGCCAAACGTGGGAAGTCGTATTCCGAACTGTTGCCCACCATCGCCTTGTTCACGCGCGCGCGCAGGCGGTCCGCCACCTCCGGCGGAACCGCGTCCGCCACGTCCTCGGCGGTGATGCGCGCGTACCAGACATCGAGCGGCTGCATCCGCGCGAAGTCGCGCAGCCGCTTGCGGTAGCTGCGTGCCGCCGCCACCGCAGCCGTCCGCCCATCCTTGGCCGAATGCCCATTCGCGCGTGACGCCAGCACGAAGGACGCGACAAGGCGCTTCACGTCCCATTCCCATGGCGCGGGCAGCGTCTCGTCAAAGTCGTTGATGTCGAACAGCACGTTGCGTTCGGGGGAGGCGAAGCCGCCGAAATTCACCAGGTGGCAGTCGCCGCAGGCCTGCACCCGGATCCCGGTATTCGGCGTCCGCGCCAGGTCGGCCGCCATCACCGCCGCCGACCCCCGATAGAAAGCGAAGGGCGATTGCAGCATGCGTCCGTAGCGGATCGGCACCAGCTCCGGCAGGCGATCCGCGTCGGATTCCTGTAGCAGGGCAATCGGGTCGCCACGGTCGGCCGGGCGCTTCCAGGGCGCATGCGACGCGCGGGCGACGGTGTCGCGCAACGCCTTGCCGGCCTCGAAGCGTTCATCAATCGAGGAACCGTGGCTGTCCGTGGCCCTGGGGGCGGGGGGTGCCGCCTTCGGCGACGGCGCCGCGGGCGCTGGCTGACGAGGCTTGGCGGACTTCTTCATGGGTTTGCTCCCTGGCCCGTTCATTCGGCCCACATTACGATTTGATGGCAATGAAAGCGCTGCGATGCGCCGGCGCGCATTGATGCCGATCAAGTGGGGATGCGGAGACGTCGCCACGGGTCGGCCTTGCGCTGCATCAACAGTGCGCGGTGCCAGGTGTCGTTCCCTGACCCTGGCTCTCACGCCACGGGCGCCGTGGCCGCGCCGCCGGAGCACGCCGCCACGATGACCGAAGCACCGTCATCCGCCCCCGTGGAGCCGAGGCCAGGCGCCGGCTTCCCGGTGCTCGGCTGGCTGCGTGGCTACCGGCCGGGCTGGATCGGCGCGGACCTTGTCGCCGGCATCACGCTGGCGGCCTACGGCATCCCGGTGGCGCTGGCCTATGCCACCTTGGCGGGCCTGCCGCCACAGGTCGGCATCTACGGCTACCTGCTGGGCGGGCTGGGCTATGCGCTGTTCGGGTCCTCCCGGCACCTCGCGATCGGGCCGACCTCGGCCATCTCGCTGATGGTGGGCGCCAACGTCGCGGTGCTGGCCGGGGGCGATCCGGGCAAGCAACTGGCCATCGCCTCGTTGGCCGCCTTCATGGTTGCTCTGATCTGCCTCATCGCCTGGGCCGCGCGGCTCAGCGTGCTGGTGAAGCTGATCAGCGACAGCGTGCTGGTGGGCTTCCGCTTCGGGGCCGGGGTGACCATCGCGATGACCCAGCTGCCGAGCCTGTTCGGCGTGGCCGGTGGAGGCCACACTTTCGTCGAGCGGCTCTGGCTGCTGCTCGGCCAGATCGGCGACTTCAACCCGGTCACCCTGGCGATCGGCGTGACCGCCATCGTCCTGCTGGTCGCCGGCGCGCGTATGCTGCCGGGCCGGCCGGTCAGCCTGGCGGTGGTCGCCCTGTCGATCCTTGTGGTGGCGGTCTTCGGGCTGGCCGCCCACGGCGTCGTCGTCACCGGCGCGATCCCGCCCGGCCTGCCGGCGATCGGCCTGCCCAGCCTGACCTTCCGCGACGTGCCGGACCTGTTCCCGGTCGCCGCCGGCTGCGTGCTGCTCGCCTATATCGAAGGCGTCTCAGCCGCGCGCGGCTTCGCCGCCAAGCATGGGTACGCCATCAACCCGCGGCAGGAACTGCTCGGCCTCGGCGCGGCGAATGTCATGGCGGGGCTCGGGCATGGCTACCCGGTGGCGGGCGGGTTGTCGCAATCGGCGGTGAATGAAGCGGCGGGCGCGAAATCGCCGTGTTCGCTGATCTTTGCCTCGGCGACCCTGGCGCTATGCCTGCTGTTCCTGACCGGGCTGCTGGCCAACCTGCCCAAGGCGGCGCTGGCGGCCATCGTGCTGACCGCGGTGGCGGGGCTGATCGACGTGGCGGCCATGCTGCGGCTGTGGCGCGTCAGCCGCTTCGACTTCGCCGCCGCCGCCTGTGCGCTGGCGGGTGTGCTGCTGCTCGGAATCCTGCAAGGAGTCTTGCTGGCGGCATTGGCGTCCGTGCTGATGCTCCTCCTGCACGGCACCACGCCGCATGTCGCCATCCTCGGCCGCATTCCGGCCACGCAGGTCTTCGGTGACCGCGAACATCATCCGGAGAACGAGCCCGTCCCTGGCGTGCTGCTGGTCCGGCCGGAGGCGGTGCTGGTCTATACCGGCGTCGATCATGTGCAGGAGGCGATCCGCGCCGCGGTCGCCGCCGCTCCGGCGGGGTCGTTGCGCCACCTGGTATGCGACCTGTCGGCGACGCCGGCGATGGACCTGGCCGGGGCGGACATGTTGCGCAAACTGCACGACACGCTGGCTGCCCAGGGCATCCAACTGTGGCTGGTTGGTGCCCATGCCCGCGTGCGCCACCTGCTGCGCCGGGCAGGAGTGGCCGCGGTGGTGGTCGGTGTGGAGCGCGAATCCTCGGTCGCTTCTGCGGTGGTTGCGATCGGTGCGGGATCTCAGGACGTGCCCGGCGGCCCGTCCTCAACCGGGCACTGACACGCAGCCGCGCGAGCGTTTTGCCCCGGACCGTACCGGCGCAAAACGCACCATCCCGTCGTTTGAGTAATCATGTTCAGGCGACTGCCTGATACCAGTCAGCCGCGATCTGCTCTAAGCGCGGAACATCCCCCCGCCATCGACATCGACCACAGTGCCATTGACGTAGTGCCCGCGCGGAGAGGCGAGGAACACCGCGAGGTCGGCGATCTCGCTCGCCTCGATCGCCCGGCCGAAGGGCAGGTTGGTCAGCGTCTCGGCCCAGCGATCCTCGTCGCCGAACTTCAGCTTGGCGTTCACCTTTGCCTGGGACAGCATGCGGTCGGTCTTGGTGACCGCCGGGTTGATGCCCACCACCTTCACGCCGGAGGCCTGCGCCGCCGCGCCGATCGCCGATGTGAAGGCGATCAGCGCCGCATTGCCCGCGCCGCCCGCGATATACCCCGCGCGCGGCGCGCGGCCGGCCATGCCGATGATGTTGACGATCGTGCCGGCCTTCCGCGCCTCCATCACCGGCAGGTACAGCTGGCACATATGCACATAGCCGATGACCTTCAGGTCCCAGGCCTGCTTCCACCGGGCGATCGGGATGTCCTGCAATCGGCCCGACGGGATCGCGCCGGCATTGTTCACCAGGATGTCGATGTCCGGGTAGGTGGCATGCAGGCGCTCGCGCTCGGCGTCCTGGGACAGGTCGGCGGCGAAGGTCTCCACGCGCACCTGCCGCGCCGCGCGTAGCTGGTCAGCCGCGGTGGCGAGCGTCGTGGCATCGCGCGACACCAGGATGACGTCGCAACCCTCGGCGGCGAAAGCCTCGGCGCAGGCAAGGCCGATGCCCTTCGATCCACCGGTGACCAATACGCGCTTGCCCTGAAGCTGCATGTCCATGTCGCGCTCTCCCCGAGGGTTTCGTTGTTCGCGTTAAAGGTTGGAGGGGCGTCGCCCCTCCAAGCCACCCCACAATTGGTGCAGGCCGGGCAGGTTCGGCGCCCGGGGAAATCTGCTCCTGCACGATGCTGAATCCGGGCACTCTTCCTGTTTATGATGCCTGGTGCCAACTCGAGGTATCCAAAGGCCTTAAGCCTTTGGTGGGGGGGGGGGTCCGGGGAGGGGCAATGCCCCTCCCCGAGCGACCGCCCCAACGCCTCAGATCACCAGCTCGATCACGAACGGCCCCGGCCGCGAGAACGACTGCTCCATCAGGTCGCCGACCTGTTCCATCGTCGTCACCCGCGCTCCGTCCACCCCCATGCCGCCGGCGATCTTCACCCAATCCATGTCGGGGTTGCCCAGGTCGAGCATGTCCATCGCCGTGCGCCCGGGATTGGCGCCGACATTCTGATATTCGCCGAGCAGGATCTGGTATTTGCGGTTCGCCAGGATGACGGTCGTCACCGGCAGGTTCTCCCGCGCCTGGGTCCACAGCGCCTGTACCGTGTACATCGCCGACCCGTCGGCCTGCAGGTTGATCACCCGCCGCCCGCCGCCGCCGATCGCCGCCCCGGTGGCCAGCGGCAGCCCGCAGCCGATGGCCCCGCCGGTGATGTGCAGCCAGTCATGCTGCGGCGCGGCAAAGGTCTCGGAATAGAAGCCGCGCCCGAATGACACGCTTTCATCCGCGATGATCGCCCCTTCGGGCATCACGGCGGCGACGGTGCGCGCCAGGCCTTCGGGCGTCGGCCCGCCGCGGGCACGTTCGGGGCGCGGGCCGACATCGGGCATCGCCGCCGCAGGGGCGTTCAGTTCCTCGCACAGCGCGCGCAGCGCGGCTTCGGGGTCCTGCTCGAAGCGGGACAGTACATGGACTTCGGCGGTCTCGGGGTAATGCTTCGACGGCTTGCCCGGATAGGCGAAGAAGCCGACCGGCGCCTTGGAATTGACCAGGATCAGGTGTTCCACCCAGGCCAGCGCGCCGATCGCGACATCGGCCGGATACGGCACGCGTTCCAGCGGCAGCCGCCCCTGTCCGCGCTGCACCCGCCCGTTGGACCCTTCCGCCAGCAGCTTCGCGCCAGTCGCCTGGGATGCGCGCCAAGCCAGCGCCTGCGCCCCTTCGCGCAGGGCGGTGCCGCCGAGCAGGATCAGCACGTTCTTCTTCTCGCGCAGGATGCGCGCGGCGTTGCGGACCGCCAGCGGGTCGGCGGCCTGCGCCACCGGCACGGGCAGTGGCTTGGCCACCACGCCACCTTCATCCCAGCAGGTGTCGGACGGCAGGATCAGCGTGGCGACCTGCCCCGGCGCGGTGCGCGCCGCCTGCACCGCGGCGGCGACATCCGCGCCGACATCCGTCGCCTTGGTCGATGTCCGCATCCATTGCGACACGCTGCGCGCGAGGCCTTCGGTATCGGCCGTCAGCGGCGCATCGAAGGGGCGGTGATACGTCGCCTGGTCGCCCACGCAATTGACGATGCCTGACCGCGCGCGCCGCGCATTGTGCAGGTTCGCAAGGCCGTTCGCGAGGCCCGGGCCGCAATGCAGCAGCGTGACCGCCGGCTTGTCCTGCATGCGCCAATACCCATCGGCCATGCCGGTGACGACGTTCTCCTGCAGGCCCAGCACGCATTTCATGCCGGGGATGCGGTCCAGCGCGGCGACGAAATGCATCTCGCTGGTGCCTGGGTTGGCGAAACAAACATCCACGCCGGCGCCCAGAAGTGTGTGGACCAGGCTCTCTGCACCGTTCACCGCGTCTCTCCCGTATCAAGGTTGGCGCACCCTGCGCGGGCCGGGCCGATCGGGCAAGGTGGGCAGGGGCGCGTCCGTTGCGGGGCGGCCGTACTTGGCTGCATGCTGGCAGCGCCAACGGTGGGCCCAATTCCATGCATGCCAGCCTGCGATCCGCTGATCCTCATACCGATGGCCGACGGCCATGATCGCCAGGCGCGTGATCCCTGTCGGATTCGTTGCCGGCGTGCTGGCGGTGCTGGTGTTCCACCAGGGCATGGTGGCGCTGCTGCACATGGCCGGCGCCCTGCCCAATCCGCCCTTCCAACTGCGGCCGGTGCCGCCCCTTGGCGTGCCGCAACTCGTCTCGGCCTGCTTCTGGGGCGGGGTCTGGGGCATCGTGGCGGCAGCCATCGTCGCGGCGCGGCCGGGCTGGTCGCCGATCCTGGTCGGGCTGGTCGTCGGCGCGGTCGCCTGCGTGCTGGTGGGCTTCACCGTGGTCGCGGGGATCCGCGGCCAGCCGATGCTGGCGGGGATGGACCCCAGCCGCTGGTGGCGCAGCGTGGCGATCAACGGCGCCTTCGGGCTGGGGGTCGGCGTGTTCCTGTGGGGCGCGCGGCAAGCGCGGCGAATCTGATCGCCACATTTTTGCAGCAATGTGACTCCCGAATGGACAGGCCGTAATTTCGGCGACATGTTTCACGAAAAGGCAAGCGGGCCAGCCAGGGGGGCGGTGACCGCTGCGTTCGGGGGTTTCAGGGGATGATGTCTCGCCTTGCCGTCGCGTTCTTCGCGACGGGCTTTGCCGCCTTGCTGTGTCAAATCGTCTGGCAGCGCATGCTGGGCATCTTCGCCGGCTCCGATACCGTCTCCGCCGCGCTGGTGGTGGGCGCCTTCCTTGCGGGGCTGGGCCTGGGGTCGATCATCGGCGCGAAGGTCGCCGACCGGCTGACCCCGGTGCGGGCACTCGCCGGTTTCGCGCTGGCCGAGGTCGGCGTCGGCCTCTTCGCGCTGCTGTCCAAGCCCTTCCTGTATGATTGGCTCGCCACCGACATGGCCGGCGTGGTCGATGCCGCGCCGGCGATCTTCGCGTTGTGTTTCGCCGGGCTGGTGCTGCCGACCACGCTGATGGGCGCATCGCTGCCGCTGCTGGCCCGCGCGGTCGCCACCAGCCGCGACAACATCGCCGAGCGGATCGGCATGCTCTATGGCCTGAACACGCTCGGCGCTGGCATCGGCGCGCTGCTGGGCGGGTGGTTGCTGGTCGGGCAACTGGGTTTCGTGGCGACGCTTTGGCTGGCGGCCGGGTTGGAGTTCTTCGCCGCCGCCCTGGCCTTCACGCTGTTGCGCCAACTGGGCGACACGCCGGCGCCGGCCGCGGACGCAACCCGGGCGGACGATGATGGCCGCTACGGCAGCTTGCCGCTGTGGTGCCTGCTGGTGTTTCTGTCGGGCTACGTCATCGTCGCGCTGGAGATCATCTGGGTCCGCTTCATGGGCCAGGTCGGGCAGTTCCACGCCTATCTGTTCCCGACCGTGCTCGGCATCTTCCTGCTGGCCGACGGGGCGGGCATGGCGATGGCATCACGCATGCTGCGCCGGATCGAGGATCCGCGCCCGGCCTTCTTCATCACCCAATCGGCCGGCTTCGTGGTGGCCACGGTGCTGTTGCTGGGCGTGTGGTTCGCGCTGCCATACCCGCCGCTGGCCGGCGTCATGGCGGTCGATTTCAACCGCATGCATGGGCTGACGCTGCTGACGACGATCGGGCTGACCATCCTGGTGGTCGCGCCGCCATCCTTCCTGATCGGCATGACCTTTCCCTTCGTGCAGCGTGCTGTGCAGCGGGACCTGTCCTCGGTCGGCGCGCGGGTGGGCTGGGTGCAATTGGCGAATATCGCCGGCAATGCCGCCGGGTCGATCGTGACCGGCCTCGTCACCTTCCATATCCTGGGCATGGCCGGGACGCTGAAGCTGCTCGCGGTGCTCTCGCTGCTGCTTGTCCTGTTCTGGATCTGGCGCGCCGGGTGGGTGAAGCGCCGCATCGAAGTCGCGCTGGCCGCCGCCTGCGCGGTGTTGTTCGTGGCATTGCCCGGCAACGCCACGTGGTGGACGCGCCTGCACGGCGAACGCCCCGGCCAGGCCGCCGCCTGGGCCGAGGACCGGTCCGGCGTCGCCTATTTCCGCGACGAGCGCGCCGACGACAACCGCGCCGACGGCCCATTCTTCATCCAGGGTTTCAGCCAGGGGCGGATCCCCTTCCTGCCGATCCACCAGTTCCTCGGCGCGGTCGGGCCGCTGATCCACCCCGATCCGCGGGAAGTGCTGGTGATCGGCGTGGGCAGTGGCGGCACGCCCTGGGCCGCGGGCGTCCGGCCGGAAAGCCGCGTCCGCGCGATCGAACTGGTCGGGCCAGTGCTGACGTCGCTCGAGGAAGTCGGCCGGCGCCACCCCGGCAGCGCGATGGCGCAACTGTTCGACGACCCCCGCTGGCAGATGGAATATGGCGACGGCCGCCGGCTGCTGGCCAAGGAAGACCGCCGCTACGACATCATCGAGGCCGATGCGATCCTGCCGCAATCCTCGCATTCGGGCCTGCTCTACAGCGCCGAGTTCCTCGAACAGGTGCGCGCGCGCCTGGCCCCCGGCGGCATCTATGTCCAATGGGCGCCGACGCAGCGTGCGGCGGAGACCTTCGCCACCGTCTTCCCGCACACGATGCTGCTGATGCCGGTGGCGGTGCTGGTCGGATCGAACGACCCGATCCCCTTCGATGCCGGCCGCCTAGCAGGCGCCTTCGAAACCGACACGGCTACGGCCCATCTGCGCCGCGGCAACCCCGCCTTCCGCGACTGGAGCGCGCTGTTCGCCGCGCCCGCCCTGGTCTGGAACCCCGACACGCCGCGCGGCGAAGCGCCACTCAGTGATGTGTTCCCGCGCGACGAGTTTTATCTGAACAACGAGGTGATCACGACGGACATCTATGTCCGTCGCGCGCGCCCGCAGGTGGCGGAAGGCGCTCCGGTGCGGCCGTAGAGCGCTTTGCACCAGACCGTACTGGCGCAAGGCGCTCTATGTCATTGTTAGAGCGAGCATCCTCACGCGCCTGACTGATTCCAGTCAGGCGCGATCTGCTGTAACGCTCAGGCGGCGGCGTATGGCGCGAAATCCCGCGCCAGCCGCTCATAGATCTCCCGCTTGAACGGCACCGCCATCCCCGGCAGGTCCGCCAGCCTGGCCCAGCGCCAGGCGTCGAATTCCGGGTGCGGGTCGAGGTCCAGCCGGATATCCGCATCCACCCCCGTGAAGCGCAGGGCGAACCACTTCTGCCGCTGGCCGCGATACCGTCCGCCCAATGCCTTGCCCAGCAACTCCGGCGGCAGGTCATAGACCATCCAGTCCGGATGCTCGGCGAGGATGTCGGCCCGCGCGGTGCCGACCTCCTCCTCCAATTCGCGGAACACGGCGATGGCGGGATCCTCGCCGTCATCCATCCCACCCTGGGGCAACTGCCAGCCGCCCGCCGCGCCTTCCGCATTGGGCAGGTCGGCGCGCCGCGCCACCAGCACCAGCCCGGCGGCGTTGAACAGCACGGCGCCGACATTGGGCCGATAGGGCAGGGGGCTGGTCATGGCGTGCTCGCCGGACGGATGGGGGTGGCGGCGCCATCGGCGGTCGCGGCATCAGGCCGGCGGATCATGGCCGAGACCGGGGCGAGCACCAGCCCGCGCGCCTCCAGCCCCGGCGCCCAGGCGGCGATGCGTTCGACCAGCACCGGCGTCGCCGCGCCAGCCAGGCCAAGCGCCGCGCCACGCTGCCGCGCCACGGCCTCCAGTTCAGCGAGGCGCCGGTCAATCTCCCCCCGCGTGCCGGCCGGTTCATCCAGCAGCACATCGACGCTGCGGCCCCAGGCATGGGTCGGCGGCGGCGCGCCCGGCCGGGGGTCCAGGTACAGCAGGCCGCGCTGCCGCAAGGCGTCCTGCACCGTCGCCATCGCATCGGGCATCGCGGCGAAACGTTCGCCGCGCATTCCGCCGATCGCGCCGATCGCACCCACATAGCCCTGCGCGCGCGACAGCACCCAGTCCAACTGGTCCATGTTCTCGGGCATCGAACGCCCGGTCAGCAGCGCGTGGTCGCCGGGATGGTTGTTCGGATACCCGGCCGGTTCCATCGGCAGGGAGATCAGGGTCTCCATCCCGCGTTCGCGCGCCCGGTCGGCCGCCAGCCCGGGCCGGACGGCATAGGGCGACAGCGCCAGGGCGACGGCCGGCGGCAGCCGGCGGATCGCCTCATCGGTCTGGGTGGCGATCTGGCCGATATCGGCCACCACGATGCCGATGCGCGGGCGGGTGTCGCGCCGGTCGAACTCCCGGCCATAGACGCGAATCGAGGTCCGCCCATCCGCCCCCGCGCGCGGCACCATCCCGTGGCGGCCTTGTTCCAGCAGGGCGGGATCAGGCGCGGCGATCGGGCGGACAGCGATGCGTGGCGCCGCGGCGGCGGCAAGCGGCGGCGGTTCGGGCGCGCTTGGCGGCGCCGGTGGGGGCACGGCGGCAGGTGGCGCCGACGGCGGCGGCGGCGCTGTCTGGACCATCTGCGGAGGCTTCGGCACCGCGGCGGTAGCGTCGTCGGCCCGGCCCTGCGGTGGCGTCGGCTCCGCGGGTGCCGGCTTCACATCGGCGGCGACAACCGGAGCCTCGGGCGGGCCGAGCTGTTCCAGCCACCACGCCCCGCCCAGCCCCACGCCGGCCACCACGATCCAGAAGACACCCAGGGCCGGCCAACCGGGAACGCGCATCGACCGGCCGGTCCCGGTCGGTATCAGCGCGCGGCGCGGCGCTGCGGATTCGGCGCCGCGGCGATGCCACGCAGCAACTGCAGGGCCTGCTGCAACTGGTGGTCGGTCTCGGGCTTGGTCGGATCGAAGGCGGCGGCCCCTTCGGCGGGCATCCGCTGCACGCGCTCAAGCAAGCCGGCCGGCAGGTGCATCGGCGGCAGCGGCGGCGCGGCCTGGGGCTGGCTGCCATTGTCGTTGCGCAGCGCCCGGCGCAGGTCGGCTTCCCGGTCGCGCCGTGCGGCGGCCGTCTGCGCGGCATCCTCGCGCTGGGCCAGCACCTCGATGTCCGGTTCGATGCCGGTCGCCTGGATCGAACGGCCCGACGGCGTGTAGTACCGCGCCGTCGTCAGCCGCATCGCGCCGTTGCCCGGAATGGGCATCACGGTCTGCACGCTGCCCTTGCCGAAGGACTTCACGCCCATGACGATGGCGCGGCGATGGTCCTGCAGCGCACCGGCGACGATCTCGGACGCGCTGGCCGAACCGGCATTGATCAGCACCACCACCGGCAGGTTCTGCGCGATGTCGCCGCCGCGGGCGTTCCAGCGCTGCGCGTCCTCGGGCCGGCGGGCGCGGGTGGACACGATCTCCCCCTGGTCGAGGAAGTCGTCCGAGACCTGGACCGCCTGGTCGAGCAGCCCGCCCGGATTGTTGCGCAGGTCGAGCACCAGCCCCTTGAGGTTGCCGCCGGCCTGCTGGCGCAGCGTCTGCATGGCGCGGCGCAGCGCCGTCTCGGTCTGCTCGTTGAAGGACGACAGGCGGATGTAGCCGATGTCGTTTTCCAGCCGGAAGCGCACCACCTGCGGGCGGATCACGTCGCGCGTGATGGACAATTCGATCGGCCGCTCCGCGCCTTCGCGGCGGATGGTGATGCGGATGGTGCTGCCGCGTTCGCCGCGCATCTGCTCTACCGCTTCCTGCAGCGACAGGCCCTGCACGGAATTGCCGTTCAGATGCGTGATCAGGTCGCCCGGCTTGACCCCGGCGCGGGCCGCCGGCGTCTCGTCGATCGGGCTGATGACCTTGATGTAGCCGCCTTCCTGCGACACCTCGATGCCGAGTCCGCCGAACTCGCCCCGCGTCTGCACCTGCATGTCGCGGTACATGCGTGGGTTCATGTAGGACGAATGCGGGTCCAGCCCGGTCAGCATGCCGTTGATGGCGTTCTCGATGGCATCGCGATCATTCACCGGTTCGACGTATTCGGCGCGGATGCGCTCGAACACGTCGCCGAACAGGTTCAGCAGGCGGTAAGTTTCCGCCCGTCCGCCGGGATCCTGGGCCCAGGCCGCGACCATCGGCCCGACGATCACGCCGGCCGCGAAGGCCGCGCCAACCGCCGCGTAAGTCCCGCTCCTGCGCCGCATTCGAAATCCTTCCATCAGCACCGCGGAGCGACAGCGCGCCCGGCGAGTTGCATCAATCTGTACCGCAACGCGCCCCCGGGGTCAGCCCGAAACCGCGCTGAAACATTGCCGTTACCAGCCTTACCGATCGGCAACCCCGGCGCTTACCGATCGGCAAGGCAGCGGTCACCGCACGGCACGCCTGCCGCATCATCCTGCCCCGCCGCGTGCCCCGGCCAGCCACGGCCGCGGGTCCACCGCCCGCCCGTCGCGGCGCAATTCCAGATACAGCCGGTCGCGCCCACCATCGCCATCACCCATCACGCCCACCGGTTCCCCGGCCAGCAGCCGCGTCCCGGCCGCCGCATCCAGCCGGCCGAACCCGGCCATCACGACATGGTGGCCTTCGGCGCAATCGACAATCAGCAACAGGCCATAACTTCGGAAAGGACCGCTGAACACCGCGCGCCCGCTGCACGGGCTGACCACCCGGGCCCCCGCCGGCGCCGCCACGGTCTGCCCGCGCGCCGCCCCGCCTTCCCCTTCATCCCCGAAGCCGCGCACCACCCGGCCCGACACCGGCATGACGCGGGAAGCGCCACCCATGGCCGCCGCCGCGGCCGTCTGCGGCGGGGCGGGAGGCGGTTCCGGCGGCGGCCGGCC